>CAIUDH010000046.1 GCA_903897855.1 uncultured Bacteroidota bacterium
CCCTGTTAGGGTTGTAATGCAATTTCCCGCCACCGTTCCCGCCGCCGTTGTTTGGTGTTGGCCAAGGCAGAGGTTCAGCGTCACCAACAACAAGAGGGATACGCACGAACAAAACAACACCCCTGTATTTTTCACCGTCGTTGTTCTACCCCATGGTAATAAGTAACATTCATTTATTTCATAGGGTTTCAGTGGGTGGAGGCACAAATAAGGTACAAGTTTATGAAAAACCAGGGTTAATTCCAGAGTCGCAGTTTCTTTGTGGAAGAGATATGAAAGAGGTGGAAAAGAAAATGAATAACCAATTAACCTAAAAACAATTGCCAGAGAATATGGAATTTTATGAATCGGAAAACTTTTTATTTCAATTTTGGAACAGATTTTAATTTTATTATAATCAATTTAGTTTCATATATTTGACCGAACACTTCGCTGCAACTTATAAGGATTGCTTACAAGTTCGATTTATGGAAAACAAAGGTGAAATACTTATTTACGAAAGTATCGACCATCAAACTCAGGTTGAGGTGACGTTTGAAGCGGAAACGGTATGGCTTTCTCAAAAACAAATGTCATTATTGTTTAATAAAAACCTTATGACCATAAATGAACATATCAAAAACATTTATCAGGAAGGAGAATTGGATGAGAATCCAACTATAAGGGAATTCCGCATAGTTCAAATAGAAGGCAAACGTCCGGTTACCCGGAAGGTTCTATTTTACAACCTTGATATAATTATCTCTGTAGGCTATCGTGTAAAATCAAAACAGGGAACACAATTCCGGCAGTGGGCAACTCAACGGCTTAAAGACTATTTGATGAAAGGATACGCCCTTAACCAAAAACGATTGGACGAATTGGGTAGAATGATTCAGCTGATAGAACAATCAGGTAAAACGGAAACATTACAATTAAATGAAGCAAAAGGATTGCTGGAGATTTTAGGTAATTACACAAAAAGTTTTGTATTACTCAATCAATACGACAGCCAAAACCTTCAAACCGGAAAGTTGAGTGAGGATATTACCTATGAAATTAAATGTGATGAGGCAAAAACTGCGATTGTCGAACTGAAGAAACAATTGATTGCAAAAAAGGAGGCAACAGAATTATTTGGTAAAGAAAAAGATGAAAGTTTCCAAAGTTCATTGCTGAGTATAGTGCAAACTTTTGACGGGCAATATTTGTATCCAAGTATTGAAGAGCAGGCAGCACATTTACTTTACTTCGTTGTTAAAAATCATTCATTCAGCGATGGCAATAAACGTATCGGTGCATTTTTGTTTGTCTGGTTTCTGGAAAAAAACAAGCACCGTTTCAAAAGTAGTGGCGAGCTAAAAATTAACGACAACGGACTTACAGCGATTACATTGCTCGTAGCTCAAAGCAAGCCTGATGAAAAGGAAATAATCATTCATCTGATAGTAGCGCTAATCGCAGACAGCAAATAAATATTATCTCGCAACGATCAATACCCGACGAATACTGGTTAATTTCAGAAAGCACAAACCTCTTACACTTCCAACCCCGTTGGGGTTGTAATGCAATTTCCCGCCGCCGTTGTTCGGTGTTGGCCAAGGCAGATGTTCAGCGTCACCAACAACATGAGGGATACGCACGAACAAAACAACACCCCTGTATTTTCCCACCGCCGTTGTTCAACCCCGTTAGGGTTGTAATACAAATGCACATCTTACCATAGGTTGACACCTTACCATAGGTTTACACCTATGGCTATTATTGTTCAACCCTGTAAGGGTTGTAATGCAATTTCCCGCCACCGTTCCCGCCGCCGTTGTTTGGTGTTTGCCAAGGCGGAGGTTGAGCGTCACCAACAACATGAGGGATACGCACGAACAAAACAACACCCCTGTATTTTCCCACCGCCGTTGTTCAACCCTGTTAGGGTTGTAATGCAATTGCATATCAAACCAATATTGAACATGGTATCCCTTCTATTTCGCTCCATCGGAGCGACAGGTCGGTAGTCGGTAGCCATTGCAGATAACGTTGTATTTTGCTCCATCGGAGCAATAGGTCGGTGGCCAATAAAAATTTGTTTGGAATAAATTAAATTATTTTGCATAAAAAAAAATATTGTATATTTGTATCGTTAAGCGCAAGCTTAACACTGTTTTTTTCATAAGTTTTTATTCATTAAAGAGGGATTGATTCCCTCTTTTTTGTTGCCCTCTTTTTTTGCACTTGCAACACGAGCAGAAATTATTTCTTACGCCACAACTTTTGTGCTTGATCCGAAATTTTGATTTGTAAGGCAATAAAAGAGGCTGAATACAATGATCCCCGCTGTTTACGAATGACGAATTTTGAATGACGAATATCGTCGAGCGTGCTACGCCATCAACGCCATAAAATTATCGAAGAGGTAACGGCTATCATGCGGTCCTGGAAAGGCTTCCGGATGATATTGAACACTGAAAGCGGGTTTGTTATTTACACGTAATCCTTCGATGGTGTTATCGTTGAGGTTCACATGGGTGACGGTAACTTTATCCGATTTTCTGATCTCTTCGGCCACCACACTAAAGCCATGATTCTGACTGGTGATCTCACTTAAACCTGTTTCTAAATTTAAGATCGGATGGTTTAATCCGCGATGACCGCAGTGCATTTTATAGGTGTTGATATCACAGGCCAAAGCCAGCAGTTGGTGCCCTAAACAGATACCAAAAACAGGGAGGTCGAGAGTCAAAATTTCTTTCACCGTTTGTATGGCATAATCCATCGACGAGGGGTCGCCGGGACCGTTGCTAAGCATGAAACCATGAGGTTTGAATTTGAGCATTTCAGCAACGGGTGTCCTCGCGGGAAATATTTTCACGTGACAGCCACGATCAACGAGGCATCGTACAATATTATTTTTGACACCGAAATCGAGCAGGGCTACACGGTATTTGGCAAGCTCATCGCCACTTTCATACGCTTCGGCGGTGCTTACCTGAGAGCTTAATTCTAATCCGGCCATCGAAGGCACCAATGCCAGTTGTTGTTGCAGTGTTGGCACATCCAGAATCTCAGAAGAGATGATTGCATTCATGGCCCCTTTGTCGCGTATATGACGCACGAGTTCACGGGTGTCGATATCGGCGATGCCGCAGAGGTTATTCTCAATAAAATAGTCTTGCAACGAAACGTGCGCATCGTGGCGACTAAATACATCGCTGAAACTTTTGCATACCAAGCCTGCAATTTTTATTCCATCGCTTTCCACATCGGCGTTGAGAGTGCCGTAGTTGCCCACATGCACGTTGGTGGAGATTAAAATTTGCTTGTAATAGCTGGGGTCGGTGAAGATTTCCTGATAGCCGGTGAGGCCGGTATTGAAACATAGTTCACCTGAGGTAGTGCCAATTTTGCCTATGGCGCTACCTTTAAAAACGGTACCATCGGCCAAAACCAATAATGCCGGGAGTTTAGAAAGAATTTTCATTATTGGAGCGCGAAATTAAGCAAAAAGAATGAAGGAAGAGGGGCCAATGCAAGAATTAAATTCAGGGGATCTCCTACGACGTCGTGCCGTTGTTCAACCCCGTTGGGGTTGTAATACAATTGTACACCTTACCATAGGTTGCCACCTTACCATAGGTTTACACCTTACCATAGGTTTACACCTATGGCTATTATTGTTCAACCCCGTTGGGGTTGTGATGCAATTTCCCGCCACCATCCCCGCCGCCGTTGTTCGGTGTTGGCCAAGGCAGGGGTTCAGCGTCACCAACAACAAGAGGATGAACCGCAGTATTTTCCCACCTTTTCAATATTAAATAATGAATCCG
>CAIUDH010000047.1 GCA_903897855.1 uncultured Bacteroidota bacterium
AAATTTGTTTCTGCCATTTGATTTGGGTAAATCTTAGAATCAGCTTGTATTTAGAATTGCAAGAGGGTGGTCCTTTCCTTTGTATTCTCAATAAAACATCTACAATTAGCAATTAACAATTATCTTCGTGCTTCAAAAAAATAGTTTAAAAATAAGTTATATGGAACTAAGTGAGCAAGAGTTACTACGCAGAACAAAGTTGGAAGAGTTAGGAAAATTGGGTATTGATGCCTATCCGGCAGCCTTGTACCCGGTCACACATAAGGCTACAGAAATAAAAAATAGTTTTTCATTAGAGACTGCCGAGCAGTATAAAGATATATGTCTTGCGGGTCGTATTATGAGTGTTCGCGATATGGGCAAAGCGGCCTTTGTGGTACTTCAGGATGCAACTGGAAAGATTCAAATTTATATTCGTAGAGATGATATTTGTCCGCAGGAAGATAAATCACTTTATGATCTTGTATTTAAAAAATTAATTGACATTGGCGATATTGTTGGCGTGAAAGGGTATGGATTTATTACCAAAACAGGAGAGACTTCTGTGCATGCTACTGAATTTGTGCTCCTGTCGAAGTCGTTAAAACCACTTCCCATTGTTAAAGAAAAAGAAGGTGAAACCTTTGATGCTGTTACCGACCCGGAGTTCCGCTACCGCCAGCGATATGCCGATTTAATTATCAACCCAGAGGTACGCGAAGTGTTTAAGAGCAGGACGAAGATTATTCAGATCATACGCAATTTTTACAACGATTTAGGGATGTTGGAAGTGGATACCCCCATACTTCAACCGATTCCTGGAGGTGCTGCAGCCCGACCTTTTACAACACACCATAATGCCTTGGATATGCCTTTGTATCTGCGTATCGCGAATGAACTTTATTTGAAACGCCTTATTGTTGGAGGGTTCGATGGGGTTTATGAGTTTGCTAAAGATTTCAGAAATGAAGGAATGGACCGCACCCATAACCCAGAGTTTACGGTGATGGAGATGTATGCCGCTTATAAAGATTACTTCTGGATGATGGATCAAACGGAGCAGTTATTGGAAAAAATCGCCTTCGAATTGCATGCCACCACAGAGGTACAGGTAGGTTCACATACGATCAACTTCAAAGCTCCTTTCAAACGCATTACAATGTACGATTCAATAAAAGAGCATACCGGAATAGATATCTCCGAAATGGATGAATCAGAGTTGCGCAATACTTGCCTTCAGCTTGGAATTCATGCAGATGCTACCATGGGCAAAGGGAAAATGATAGATGAGCTTTTTGGCGAAAAATGTGAAGCATCCTATATTCAACCAACCTATATTATTGATTATCCTGAAGAAATGAGTCCGCTCACAAAAAAACATCGCACGAAAAAAGGGCTGGTGGAACGGTTTGAGCTCATTGTCAATGGTAAAGAATTGGCCAATGCCTATAGCGAATTGAACGACCCGATCGATCAACGCAAACGATTTGAAGATCAGGTTGCTTTAATGGAACGTGGCGACGATGAAGCCATGTTTATCGATCATGATTTCTTGCGTGCGCTCGAATATGGTATGCCCCCTACAAGTGGCATCGGAATTGGCATTGATCGGTTAACCATGTATATGACAAATCAACATTCGATTCAAGATGTTTTGTTCTTCCCGCAAATGCGTATGGAAGCAAAGCATGCCTCAGGCAATGAATAATGAGTACCTCTTAAGTACACGAATCCATTTTTTGCTTAATAAGCAGTCCAGCCAGCATCAGCGGTAATAACTGCGCCATTAATTAAACTAGCGTCGCTGCTAGCCAGAAATAAGGCTGTATTGGCTATTTCTATCGCCTCTCCCATACGAGGCATACTCGTTCCTCCAATAGTACATCGTTGATAACCGAAAGAGTTGGGTTTTAAATCCTTTCCAATATTTGTATTTACACCCCCTGGAGCAATGGCATTACATCGAATGCCATTCAAGGCATACATAAATCCAATATTTTTGGTTAATCCAATGAGGGCATGCTTTGAAACCGTGTAGGCCGTGCCAGCCCGAGCTCCAAAGAGACCTCCAATAGAAGCAATGTTTATAATGGATCCACTGCCTTGTTTCAGCATAATCGGAACAGCCAATCGGCAGGCAAAGAAGGGGCCGTCAACATTAACACCGATAACTCTTTTCCACTGTTCATTGGATACTTGATCAACAGGCTCGAAGTTGTCCAAGGTTCCAGCATTGTTTACTAATACGTCAAGGGTATGATATTCCGACAAGGCCTTGTCGATTAAATTTTTGATCTCATTTTCATGCGATACATTGCATTCTAGGCCGATGGCATGGCCTCCTGCTTCGACGATATTTTTCACAACAGCGTCGACCTCATTTTGGTGCAGGTCGGCCAAAACTACATTCGCTCCTTCTTGTGCAAAGAGCTGCGCAATGGCTTTGCCCATGCCGGAAGCCGCACCGGTAATAATGGCTGTTTTATTTTCTAATTTTTTCATGCTTATTTGGAATTAAAAAGATGGAATGATACTGTAGTATTCTTATTCTAGCAGACCTTTGAATTGACCGATTGCTTAAAGGCGCAAAGCTACTTTACGGGCAGGACGAAACCAATGATTTTAGTCATTAGGGTCAATGATTCTAATCACTTGTCAGTGGTATATTTTGGAGTTTTAGTGTGTTGATTCTGGAGCTTCAAGTTTGTTGATTACTGCTAATAATTCTATTGTGTGTAAAGATGAACGTTGGCGAGAAACAGTAGACTATTTACCAATAAATGATGCGAACCACCATTAGAGTAGTACCTTTGATTTTTATGAATAAGAATATCTTCCTTATCGCGTTAGTATTACTCTTTTCATGTAAGAGTAAGGTGGAAAAGATTAGGCCTGCTGTTGAATCCATCTCGGAATCTATCTATGCATCCGGAATTATAAAGAGCAAGCATCAATATCAGGCATACGCGAGTGTGAATGGCATCATCAATGAAATCTTCCTTGTCGAAGGGGATACCATTCTGAAAGGCGCTCCAATATTATCGATAACGAGCGATGTACAACGTTTAGCCAAGGAGAATGCCGAATTGGCTGCGAACTATGCCGCGGTGAGTTCGTATCAAGGCAAGCTCAACGAAGCAAAATTAATGATTGAACTCACCGAGAACAAACGAAAGAATGACTCCGCATTATATTTTCGTCAGAAGGCACTCTACGCCCAGCAAATAGGCACTAAGAATGAATTAGAACTGCGCGACTTGGCTTACCAGAATGCGAAATTATCGCATTTTTCTGCCGTCGTAAATTATGATAACTTAAAACGACAGCTTGATTTCGCTGCTTCTCAATCGAGAAAAAATCTAATGATTTCGAGTAAAGTCGAAAGTGACTATACCTTGCGAAGTGAAATAGATGGGGTTGTTTATCGTCTCAATAAAACGCTGGGCGAAATTGTAAACCCTCAAACAGCGCTTGCCTTAGTTGGCGATGCGTCTAACTTTATACTTGAAATGCAGGTGGATGAGTATGACATTTTCAGGATACGAAAAGGGCTCACGGTGATGGTAACACTCGACAGTTATAAGGGAAAAGTTTTTGAAGCGAAGGTGACTAAAATTATCCCACAGATGAATGAGCGAAGCAAAACATTTTTAGTGGAAGCGGAGTTTTATCTCATGCCTGAGGTGCTCTATCCCAACATCACTTTTGAAGCGAATATTGTGATTGATAGTAAAAGCAAGGCACTCATACTGCCGAGAAATTATCTCATCAATGATTCTATTGCAGTTAAAGCCAACGGCGATAGGGTAATTGTCAAAACAGGATTGAAAGATTATCAAAAAATAGAGATCCTTTCCGGAATTTCTGCTGAAGACGAATTGATCAAACCATTGCAATGAAGATTAAATTAATCGCAAGTATCTCAGGATCTCTGCTGCTGGCACGCTGGAAACAGACCTTGGTTGCCGCTATAGGAGTTACCTTTAGTATTACCATGTTTATTGCCCTACTTAGTTTTATGTCGGGATTAAATGATTTGCTGGATGGTCTGGTTATTAATCGTACCCCCCATGTACGGCTCTATAACGAGATTCAGCCCTCGAAACAACAACCGATTGACGCCTCTGATCAATTTAAAGGTTCTTATAATTTTGTGAGTTCTATCAAGCCCAAAAATGAACGCTTACAAATTTATAATAATGCTGCCATTATGAGTGCCTTAAAGAAGGATTCAAGGGTGCTAGGCGTAGCTCCAAAAATTACGGCGCAGGTTTTTTATAATGTAGGCTCCATCGACTTAACGGGGGTAATTAATGGTATTGAAGTGGAAGCAGAGAATCGCCTCTTTTTATTTAAAGACTATGTTACTGCGGGCAATTACATCGACTTGAAGAATACCCCCAATAGTATCATACTGGGCAAGGGAGCCGCCGAAAAAATGTTGACGAATATTGGCGATGTCATACAAGTAACGACCACGAAAGGGGAGCGGATCTCATTAAAAGTGGTGGGTTATTTCCAATCGGGATTGCAAGATATTGACAAGGTACAGAGTTACGCCTCCATCAATACCGTTCAAAAGTTGCTTGGAGAGTCGAATAATTATATTACCGACATACAGATTAAATTGAAAGATATACTGCTCGCGCCCAAGCTTGCCAAAGAATATCAAAGCCTTTTTAATGTTGAAGCACTCGATATCCAAACAGCCAATTCGCAGTTTGAAACAGGAAGTTTCGTGCGTACGCTAATTTCTTATGCAGTCGGAATCACCTTGCTTATCGTGGCTGGATTTGGCATTTACAATATTCTCAATATGATGATTTATGAGAAGATGGATTCGATTGCAATACTAAAAGCAACAGGTTTTTCGGGTCGCGACGTAAACTTCATCTTCACCACTATTGCATTGAGTATTGGCATTTTCGGTGGGCTACTTGGACTGCTTTTCGGATTCGCTTTGTCGGCGATCATCGACCAAATTCCATTTATAACGGCCGCCTTACCAACCGTGAAGACTTACCCCATAAATTACAATCCTAAATTCTATATCATTGGCGGAGTCTTCTCTCTTGTTACAACCTATTTTGCAGGGTATTTCCCTTCACGAAAGGCAAGTAAAATTGATCCGGTCATCATTATACGAGGAAAATAAGATGAAAGAAAAAATCATTGAGGCCATAAATATTTCCAAATATTTCCACGACCCTAGCACCATTCAGGTGTTGAAGGAAATTAATTTCTCCATTAACAGAGGTGAGTTTGTTTCCATTACGGGCAGATCGGGTTGTGGAAAATCAACCCTACTCTACATCTTATCGACCATGGATACGGATTATGAAGGTGAATTATTAATTGGGGGTGTTGAAATGCGACATCGGAAGGAAGCCGAATTAGCCAAAGTGAGAAATGAAAAAATAGGCTTTGTATTTCAGTTTCATTATCTCTTGAATGAGTTTTCGGTACTGAAAAATGTGATGCTACCGGGCTTAAAACTGGCAAAATATCCGGAGAAAGAATTAGAGCAGCGGGCATACGAAAAGTTAAAAATGCTGGGCATTGAAGTGGAGGCATTAAAATTACCGAATCAACTCTCCGGAGGCCAGAAGCAACGGGTCGCTATTGCGAGAGCTCTCATTAACGACCCACTCATTATTATGGGCGACGAACCTACGGGTAATCTGGATAAGAAGAATAGTGAAATAGTGTTCGATATCTTTAAAGAACTCGCCGAAGTATACAACCAAGCGTTATTAATTGTAACACACGATAATGAGTTCGCCAAACGCACCAACCACACGATTGAGATGGAGGATGGCCGTATCATTAAAATGTGAATTGCTGCCGAGGTGATTCGGAATCAACTACCATCGATGGTTCGAAACCAAATGTCTTTTTGCCTTCCTTTCTGCTAAATTTCTTACGAAGCGAATTGAAAATAGATTAGCATCACTGCTGCGACGGTCATTAATATTAAGGTGCTGAAGCCAAGAATATTGGAACGTCGGCCATTGGCGTGTTTTCCCATGATTTTTTTATTGTTTGAGATATGCAAGATGATGGCTATTAAAACGGGGGCTGTTAATCCATACAAGATAGCGGAATAAATGAGGGCCTGAACCGGAGAAATTCCAACATAATTTAGCGACAACCCCAAAATAAGCGAGGCCGCAATGACAAGATAAAAAGCTTTGGCTTCATGAAATTTTTTATCAAGTCCTTGCTCCCATCCGAAGGTTTCACTAATGATATAAGAGAGTGAGCCACTCAATACCGGAATGGCTAAAAGCCCAGTGCCTATAACTCCTACAGCAAAAAGAAGATAAGCCGAATTTCCGGCCAACGGTTTGAGCGCCTCGGCTGCCTGATCAACGGTGTCAATTTGATGAATATTTCCATTAAACAAAACAGTTCCAGTGGCTAGTATAATAAAATACATCACCACATTAGAGAACAACATTCCAAAGTCGATATCCCGTTTCATGTCGCTTAAAACTTTTTTATTTACGACCAGATGTTTTTTTCGTTGTTTCATTTCCTCTACTTCCATATTGGCCTGCCAGAAGAATAGATAGGGTGAGATTGTGGTTCCCAAAATGCCCACTAAAATGCTAAGAAATTTTTTATCGAACTTTATTTCAGGAATCACGGTTGCCTTTAATATGGCCAACCAGTCTTGCTTATAGAGAAAAGGAATCACCAAATAAACCAATAACACGATGCATAAATATTTTAGGATGGCGGCTATTTTTTGATAGGGTAAATAAATAATGAGAACGAGTAATAAACAAGTAAAAACAACACTGAAATAGGTGGCCTCAATAGAAGGGAATAATAAATTGCCAACCGCGCCCATACCGGCAATATCGGCACCGATATTCATGATGATGGCTGGGAAACTAAAGAGCACCATTAAGTACAAAACGGGCTTTGTATAATTTGTTTTCAACGTGCCTGTTAAACCTTGTGAGGTAATGAGACCAATTCGTGCACATATTTCCTGGATGGATGCCATCAGAGGAAAGGTTAATAAGGCCGTCCAGAGCGTTGAAAGTCCGTAACTTGCGCCTGCCTGCGAGTAGGTAGCGATTCCGGAGGGATCGTCATCGCTGGCGCCAGTAATGAGGCCAGGGCCTAGAAGTCTCCAAAAACGAAGAAGTTTATTGGGAGATTTTTTGTTAGTCATTTTCTAAACCGTTCTAAGTTTTCCAGACTCAACTTTTGGAGCGATGTAAGGTGTTCGGTAGGGTAATTTTCACCCTGGTTATTTTTCGCTTATCTACGGTTTCAATTTTAAATTCAATCTGGGCGATATCTAATTTCTGGCCCACATTTGGGATTTTTTCAAAAACTTCTGTTATCAATCCGTTGATGGTTTCCGATTCACCTTTAAAAACGTCGAAATAGTCGTCGTTGAGTTGGAGCACACGACACATGTCGATGATGGTTGTCTTACCTTCAAATACAAAACTATGCTCATCGAGCTTACTATAGGGTAATTCCTCCACATCAAATTCATCGTTCATTTCTCCAAAAACCTCTTCTATGATGTCGTCCATGGTTACAATTCCTAATCCACCACCATATTCATCCACCACCACGGCCATATGTATTTTTTCTTCTTGAAAATCTTTTAATAAGTCATCAATTTTTTTGTTCTCGGGAACAAACTTAGCAGGCTTACATAAGTTTTGCCAAGGAAATTCATCATTTTCATTGATATGAGGCAGTACATCTTTGATGAATAAGATCCCCTCTACATTATCGAAACCTTTATTGGTGACTGGGAATCTCGAAAACCCCCACTGCTTAATACGCTGAATCACTTCAGTAAATTTCATGTTGTTCTCCAAGTAAGCAACATCAATACGGGGCTTCATCACTTGCTTCACATCGGTTTCACCGAAGTTTACTATATTCTTTAGAATTAATTTTTCTTCTTTGGGAGTGTCTTTGTCGCTGGTAATGTCTATGGCATAATTCAATTCATCGACCGAAACGGTATGACCTTTTTTAGTGATTCGTTTATCGATGATGGCCGAAGTGCGCGACAAAAGCCATACCAATGGTTTTAAGAACTGGCTTAATCGCAACATGGGCAATGCCATGATTTTACTCACTTTGTAGGCGTTTTGGGAAGCATATAATTTGGGTAATATTTCACCAAACAAAACAATCACAAAAGTTACAATAATGGCTTCGAAAAAAATTCTACCTATAGGATATTGCGAGAAATCGAAAACTAAGTTGATTAGGTATGTGCTAAGCATAATCACCGTAACATTAATGAAGTTACCGGCGATGAGGATGGTGGCAATAAGTGTTTTATGCTTGCTGATAAGCCATAAAATTGTTTTCGATTTTGGCGATTGCTCTTCGGCCAGGGTGTGAAGCTGCGTAGGTGATAACGAGAAGAGCGCATTTTCACTTCCAGCAATCAATGCACCCAAAAACACACAAAATATAATGAAAAAAACACAAGCGATAATAACGCCGCTATCACTAAGTTCCATATGGGAATTAATAATGGCTAAAAAAAATATATTTGTGTGTTCGGGGGGCACTATTAATAGATGTTGTTAAAAGGGTAGGTCATCTATAGAGTTCGTGTTAATGAAATCGTCGGGGTTGGGTGTTCCTTCTGATTTCTCTTCACCCGTGTTTGGACTCTTTTGTTCACCCGCACTGCCCAACATGGTAAAACCAGAAACACGAATAAAAGTACGGTATTTCTTGATTCCATTATCTTCCCAAGAGTCGGTTTTAATTTTTCCCTCCACATAAATCAATTTCCCTTTTCGCAGATACTGTTCTGCAATTTTAGCCTGATCACCCCAAATCTCTAGGTTGTGCCATTCAGTTGATTCCTGGGGGTTGCCATTTTTGTCTTTGAATTTTTCGCTGGTTGCAAGTGTTACTTTTGCAATTTTGGTACCACTCTCGAAGGTGGTTACTACCGGGTCTTTTCCTAAGTGCCCGATGAGCATAACTTTGTTTAATGAGGCCATAATGTGTTTAATTTAAAGGTTTTTAATACTGTTTAAGAAATAAAGCTATGCAAAAACAAATCAATTATTTTTGGCACAGCAAATGAATTTATTATGTTTTTTTCAATTTCAAATATAGGAGATTTTTTCAAATTTAAAAATTTTGTAATGTTAACAATATAAAATGTCACATATAAATTTTGGTGGGTGAGTTTATGCAATACCGGCTTTTGAATGCTGATTTTTGATATTTTTGTTTTGGAAGTCCATTCTAGAAAAATGGGGTCTAGCCATAATTTTTTTGGAGCCAGAGGTTTCGTCGTTTCAATGAGGGGGAAATCGAATAGATTGTGCCACACATCTTTCTCTGTGCGTTTTTTGATATAGAGGCTATCTTTTTTCGTGACAAACACAAAATAATTAAAATAACGATCTCTTACTACAACCGATTTCCCCTTCACTGGGATGGCCTTAATTTTATTCTCCTTAAAGGCATAGCAGGCTTGGTTAAAAGGGCAGGTGGAGCATTGGGGCGTTTGAGGGGTGCAATGCAGGGCACCAAATTCCATGATGGCTTGATTGAAGGTTGCCGGATCATTCACCTCGGTGATTAGCTCCGTCAAAATAGCCATGATAGCAGTCTTCGTTTCCAATTTATCGATGGGGGTTTCAATGCCAAAAAGCCGAGTCATAAAACGGTAAACATTGCCATCTAATACGGGATGTTTGAGGTTGAAAGCAAAACTAGCAATGGCCGCTGCGGTGTAATCGCCGATCCCTTTTAGCTTTTTTAGCTCAACTAAGGTGTTTGGAAATTTGCCTTTATACTGAAGCTTAATCTGCCGCGCTGTAAAAAGCAGATTCCGTGCCCTAGAGTAATATCCAAGCCCTTGCCATAGCTTCATCACTTCATCATCAGGAGCTTTTGCCAAACTATTTAGGGTAGGATATTTTTTTACGAATCGATTATAATAGGGTAATCCTTGGTCGACTCTCGTTTGTTGCAAAATTATTTCAGAAAGCCAAATTTTATAAGGATCCTTGGTTTTTCGCCAAGGAAGCTCCCGCTTGTTTTGTATAAACCAGTGAATCAATGAGTTAGAAATATTTTGTAGCATTATACGTGTATTTTATAAAATAAAATTGTTCATATCAATTATCCTTGCAATATTTGTATTTATCTAAATACCAGTTATATGACTAAAGCCGATATCGTCAATGAAGTTGTTTCTAAAACAAGTCTTGACAAAACTGATGTCCAAAATACCATTGAAGTTTTTTTACGACAAGTTAAAATTAATATGGTTGAGGGCAAAAATATCTATTTCAGGGGTTTTGGAAGTTTTATTTTAAAGAAACGAGCACAAAAAATTGCTCGTAACATTTCTAAAAACACCGCCATGGTTATTGAGGAACATTTTATTCCGAAATTCAAGCCAGCTAAAACCTTTATGGATAAGGTAAAGAAAAGTGAAGCGGTAAAGAAAATGGCGAAATAAGCTAAAAACGAATATCGTTCGAAGGCAAACGTTTTCAATTCAATTCTTTGTTTTTAGGGTTGCCTAAACGAAAAAATGAACGATATAATAAACGAAGGCAGCCAGCAAGCTAGAAATAGGAATTGTTAAAACCCAAGCCCACAGTAGTTGGTAAGTAACTCCCCAGCGAACAGCACTTAATCTTTTTGTAGCCCCCACCCCAATAATAGCCCCTGTTATCGTATGTGTTGTTGAAACAGGAATACCCATTTGTTCGGTTAAAAACAAGGTTGTTGCTCCTGCGGTCTCTGCGCAAACGCCTTCAAGGGGTGTTACCTTTGTGATTTTAGTTCCCATGGTTTTCACAATTTTCCAACCACCGCTTAAGGTGCCTAAACTAATGGCCGAATAACAGGCAAGCGGAACCCAATCGGGCATCGCCTTAATGTCGAGGATGGTGCCATTGGCTACAAAAGCAGCTGCGATAATACCCATCACCTTTTGCGCATCATTGCCTCCGTGTCCGATACTGAATGCTGCCGATGAAACTAACTGAAGGCGTTTGAACATATTGGCTGTGCGACTTACCTTGGGTTCGTTTAGTTTTTCATTATAGATGAAAGCAAATACAAAAAGCATGATCATGGAAATTAAACCATAACGAAGTATTTTATTATCGGCTTTTTCAATTTCCTTTTTCAAATCACTTTTTACATCAACTCTGATTTTCTTCGTAAAACTCGCAATTTCGCTGGCCCCCATCGGTACCTTCACGATCATGGCTGAAATCATGGCTTCGAAACCAATCTCATGATATTTTTTGGAGATTAAAATCAAACTGTCGGCGCTGCTTTTAGCGATTGTATATTCTTCTGTTTTTGAAGGATCATTTTTGCACAAGATTTTCAATTGATCAACCTTGAAATAGGCGTTGATTTTATCTTTTACCTTACTTACTTCAATATCTTTAATATTCACATTATTGATGATATCGGTGGAAACCACTTCCGCACCAAGACTCTCATACTGCCCAGTATACGAGGTGCACGAAGCAACACTGAACTTCGCCTTTTCGAGTTTATGTTTGGTTTCTTCAAGTTTTATCTTGGTTGCACTATCCGGCTTTTGCGACAAATCATAGGTTAAATTATCGATTTCCACTTGGTACTTGTCGGCCTTGAAATATTTGCCAATATTTTCATTGATTTTAGTTTCTTGAAAATTTACAAACACAAACCAGATCGCAATGGAAGAGACAATAAGGATGCTACTTTTTAGCCAAGTATTTCGACTGATGGTGACAAAAGTAAAAAACATCGATATGATCATGCCAATGAGTGGCGCTAAGAATATAAAGAGCAAAGTTTTCGAAATTTTATCACTATCAACAATTTTAAAAATCGGAGTCAAGCCTTTACTTAGCAGAGCATAACAAATTGCAGCACCTGCAAAACCGCCAATAAGCGTATGTGACGACGACGATGGAATACCATACCACCAGGTTAGAAGGTTCCAAATGATGGCGGCAATGAGTCCGCTAAAAATAACAGGTAAGGTAACAAACTCACTTCGTACGGTTTTCCCAATGGTGTTCGCTACGGCATGATCTTTAAATATAGAAAAGGCAACGAAGTTGAAAAAAGCAGCCCAAAGTACCGCTTGAACAGGCGTTAGCACTTTGGTCGAAACAATGGTTGCTATCGAATTTGCTGCATCATGAAAGCCATTGATGTAATCGAATACTAAAGCTAAAACTATGATAATAAATATAAATGACATCGCTTGTTCTTTGTTAAGTGAGCTGTAGTTACTATGCGTATTTCACAATGATTGATTCGATAACGTTCGCAGCGTCTTCACATTTATCCGTTGCTTTTTCCAAGGTACTCAGTACTTCTTTTTGTTTTATGAGTTCAATAGCGTTCGTTTCGAATTCAAACAAGTAGGCCACGGCAGTGTCAAAAACATAGTCGCTTTGGTTTTCTATACTGTTAATTCTCACACAAGCATCTGTTATTTTGCGTAGGTTTTTCATGTCGCGAAGCTCCCTTACAGCAGTCTCAAGCTCTTTGGTGCTTTGATTAATTAGCTCAGCTAACTTTTTAACATACTCCGAGATGTATTCAACTTTATAATAGAGGATACGATTGGTGCTCCCGTGAATATAATCGGCCACATCATCAATAGCGGATGCCAAGTAATGGATATCCTCACGGTCGAATGGCGTGATAAAGTTTTTGCTAAGCTCCAAAAATATTTGGTGGGTAATATCGTCACCCGTATGCTCTAAATCCTCTAATTCTTTTATTTTTATGTTACGATCTTCAATGTTACTTGTATTCACCGCTTCTACCAGGGTTTCACCCATTTTAGATAGATTGGTTGCAGCCTGTTCAAATAACAAAAAGAAGATCCTGTCTTTTGGAACAAAGTATGAAAAAATTGAGTTTAGTGAAGCCATTATGAGTTTAGTTTTAAAAGCGAATAAAGGAAATTTATTGTCAAGAGAATGTTAAGTTACGGGTTGTCGTTATCTTAAAGATTTGGCTAAATTAAGTAAAAGGTTGGTCTCTCTAGACTTTTTTAAGTTGAGAGTGTCAATTTTTTTGATAATCATATATTTATCGTAATATTGCAATAAAATGATATAGTCTATGGGCGCTACGAAAACCGAACACTTCACCGATAAACAAAATGCCATTGCAAAACTGGCTAAGGCGATGGCACATCCTGCCCGAGTAGCGATCATCGATTACCTACTATCGGTCGATACCTGTATTTGTGGAGATATTGTAAATGAATTGCCACTAGCTCAACCCACAGTATCACAACATCTTAAAGAACTTAAAGAGGCCGGTATCATTAAAGGAAGTATTGATGGCACTTCAATTTGTTATTGTATAGACGAACTAGCCATACTCGAAATTCAAAAGTATTTTGAGGAAATATCCAATAATCTAAATATCAAGAAAAATATTTGTTGTTAAATTTAAAAGAATCATGAAATTATCTGAAATTAAAACGCTTCTGAGCAACGCCGACGCAGTGAATTTTCAATTGCAAAACGGCACCTTGGTTCCTGCCCACTTCCACGTTACAGAGGTTGGCGTAGTAACGAAACACTTTATCGATTGCGGTGGCACAGTGCGGCATGAAAAGGTGGTAAACTTTCAACTATGGGAAGCCAACGATTTTGAACATCGATTGAAAGCAGCAAAATTACTAGGGATTATATCACTCTCAGAAAAGATGCTGGGCATCGAAGATTTAGATATTGAAGTAGAATACCAATCAACCACAATTGGGAAGTATGACTTAAGTTTCAATGGCGAAAACTTTGTATTGATAGCGAAAACCACCGACTGCTTAGCCCAAGACAAATGTGGTATACCGAAGGAGAAATTGAAAGTGCGCCTGTCCGATTTAAAAGACCAAAACTTTTGTACTCCGGGAGGAGGATGCTGCTAAATAACATAATCTATGTCATCAAATAACTGCACCCCTATTGTAGAGAGAAAGAAATTAGGCTTTCTCGATCGCTTTTTAACACTTTGGATTTTCCTCGCCATGGCTCTGGGCGTTGCTATCGGATATTTTATTCCAGCAAGTAGTGGATTTATTAACTCTTTCTCGAGTGGCACCACCAACATTCCCATTGCCATTGGATTAATACTGATGATGTATCCGCCCTTGGCCAAGGTGAAATATGAGCAAATGGGGGAGGTGTTTAAAAACACTAAAGTGCTCAGTGCATCCCTAATTCTCAATTGGATTGTAGGGCCTGTATTAATGTTCATTTTAGCCCTTGTTTTTTTGAACGGTTATCCAGAATATATGATTGGATTAATTCTGATTGGCTTGGCCCGTTGTATCGCGATGGTTGTGGTGTGGAACGATTTGGCCGACGGGAATAGAGAATATGCAGCTGGCTTAATTGCACTGAATAGTATTTTCCAGGTGCTTCTTTACAGCGTATACGCCTATGTTTTTATAACCATACTGCCACCTTATTTTGGATACAAAGGGTTTGTGGTGGATATCAGTATTGCGCAAATTGCTCACAGTGTAGGGATCTATTTAGGCATCCCTTTTGCACTTGGAATTGTAAGCAGGTATGGCCTTATCAAACTAAAAGGAGAAGCATGGTTTCAAACTAAATATGTGCCAGTAATTTCCCCTATTACATTGATATCACTCTTGTTCACCATTGTTATTATGTTTAGTCTCAAAGGTGAATTAATTATTCAAATACCGCTCGATGTGGTTCGCATTGCCATCCCATTGGTAATCTATTTTACTGTGATGTTTGTGGTGAGTTTCTTTGCAGGAAAATATTTTGGAGCTGATTATTCGAAAAGTGCGTCCATTGCCTTTACGGCCACAGGTAATAACTTCGAATTGGCCATCGCCGTAGCTATTGGCGTTTTCGGAATCAATAGCGGGCAAGCATTTGCAGGGGTGATTGGCCCGTTGGTGGAGGTGCCAGCACTTATCGCTTTAGTGAACGTGGCTTTTTGGTTTAGAAAAAAATATTTCAATCCAAGCCCTGAAAATATTCAAACACAAAAGTAAACGAAAATGAAAATTGCATTATTCAGTGATATCCACTCCAACCTTCCAGCATTGGAAGCGATGTTTGAAGATATTGAGTCGAAAAAGCCTGATGCCATTTATTGCCTCGGCGACCTAGTAGGCTATAATATTTGGCCCAATGAAGTAGTGAATGAAATCAGAAAACGAGGTATTTCAACCATTGCAGGAAATTATGATTTTGGTGTCGGAAGAAACTCCGATGATTGTGGTTGTGCTTATAAAACAGATGAAGATAAGGCGATGGGTGCCCAATCGATTGCCTTCACCAATAAGGTCATAAACGAGACCGAGAGAAACTATCTAAGAACACTCCCTTCTCATATCCAACTCGAATATCAACTCCATAACGATCCTTTGTTTTTACTCCTGGTGCATGGAAGCCCACGACGAATTAACGAATATTTGTTTGAAGACAGGGAGGAGAAAAGCATGTTAAGAATTTTCGAATCGGCCCAAGCCGATATGCTTTTTTTTGGTCATACCCACAAGCCCTACCATAAAACTTTTGAATACGAACACCAAGGGAGAAAAGCCTACCGACACGCCATCAATTTAGGTTCAGTGGGGAAACCCAAAGACGGCGACTCGCGTGGCTGTTATGTGATGCTCAACATCAACGACAGGAGTTCGAAATATGAAAAAGAAAGCCTCGAAATTGAATTTATTCGTTTTAATTATGATGTGGAAAAGGCAGCTAAAGCCATCGAAAGCAGTATTTTGCCGAACGCCTATGCCGAAATGTTGAGAGCTGGGGTTTAATTCGTGATGAGGCGATTCATGAAGCAGGAGAGCTTGGTTTGTTTTGTTATTTTTAATTATTCTGAATAGCTATTTTTCACCTTAGGGCTCTGATTTATTTATTGAAATCATTGGTAAAGGAATTAGAGGTTTGTATCTTTGCCCAAATATTCTAATAATATATATTACACCATGAAAGTTACCATTGTTGGAGCAGGTGCCGTAGGAGCTACTTGCGCAGATAACATAACCCGCAGAGGCATTGCCCATGAGCTGGTTTTACTCGATATCAAAGAAGGACTCGCTGAAGGGAAAGCTTTAGATATCTTTCAAACGGCCTCCTTACTTGGCTTTGATACTCGAATTTCGGGAAGCACCAATGATTATAGCAAAACTGCCGGTAGCGATGTGGTAGTAATTACTTCAGGTATACCACGTAAGCCGGGAATGACCCGAGAAGAACTGATAGGTACCAATGCCAATATTGTAAAAGGGGTGACTGAGAATATTCTGAAGTTTTCTCCTGCTGCCATTATTATCATCGTAAGCAATCCCATGGATACGATGACCTATTTATCATTAAAAACATCAGGACTCGACAAACACAAAATTATTGGAATGGGCGGAATTCTTGATAGTGCTCGTTTTAAGACTTATTTATCGTTCGCATTAAACTGCTCTCCATCCGACTTGCATGGCACCGTAATTGGAGGTCATGGCGATACAACAATGATTCCATTAACCCGATTGGCTACCTTGAATAGCAATCCTGTGAGTAATATTTTAAGTTCCGACGAATTGAAAAAAGTGGCGGCCGATACTATGGTTGGTGGCGCTACTTTAACAAAATTACTGGGTACTTCTGCTTGGTATGCTCCTGGAGCGGCTGTTGCCGCTTTAGTTGAAAGCATCGTTAAAGACCAGAAAAAGGTATTCCCTTGTTGTGTATCGCTCAACGGCGAATACGGACAAAGCGATATCTGCCTTGGAGTTCCGGTAGTAGTAGGAAAAAACGGATGGGAGAAAATTGTGGATTATAAATTGAATGCAGAAGAGCAAGCAGAGTTTAATAAAAGTGCAGAAGCGGTGAGAAGCATGAATGCCGTTTTAGACACCTTATAATTTTTAAGTAGTAACTTTTAAAATGCTGTCATTTGAATAAGTGGCAGCATTTTTTTTAATCATCCAATTACATCCGATGCGCACTCAATTAAAATTAAAATTTCAATCAAAAGATAACGGGGCTCACATCTTTATATCGATTAAAATATTCAAAAAAACATATATTGCTCTTATCGATACGGGTGCCACATCAACCGCCTTCGATCTTGATTTTGTAAAGGATCATATCGGCGATCAGCATCTGCAACTTCTGGAGAATTCGGCTGGAGGCCTCGGCACCACCGACATGGTGATGTTTGCCACAGAATTAAAATTTAAAATAGGTGAAAAAAATCTCAATCAAACAGTGGCTCTCATCGACTTCTCCCATATTCACCAATTATATGAGATGCATGGAATGAAGAAATTTCATTTTATCATTGGCAATGATATTTTAATAGATTTGCAAGCCATCATTAATTACAAAACAAAAATGATGAGTATTGAGCTAGGCCGAGTAAAATCTAAAAAATAATATTGATGCGTACGGAACACGATGCCATTGCAGCTTTGCGTATTCCTCATTTTCGGAGATATTCGTTAGCTCGTTTTCTACTTAACGCTTCTATTCAAATACAAAGTGTTACGGTAGCTTGGCAAATTTATCAATACACCAAACAACCGTTATCACTCGGTATCGTTGGACTTGCTGAAGCAGTGCCATATATACTTATTGCACTTTATGGAGGACATTTAGCCGATGTGCTCAATCGAAAAAAAATCATCACCACTGTTTGTGTGGGGTTGGCCATTTGCTCTTTATTGTTTTTTTTTATCGCCAGAGATACGCTTGGAGTATTCACCGACTTTGGTGTGTTACCCATCTATCTAATTATATTTATAACCGGATTACTTCGAGGTGTAATTTGGCCGGCAATGTTCGGGTTTTGGCCCATGCTCATCCCCGACAAGAAGCAGATCAAGAATGCCGTAACTTGGAATAGCACACTTTGGCAACTCTCGGCGAGTATTGGCCCTGCTATTGGTGGCCTATTATTACAACCGTTGGGTATCGACAAAGTGTTTTTGATTGATGCTTCCTTGCTCTTGGCTTCCTTTGTATTTTATCGAACCATCCCCTATGAACATACGCCTAGTGTGGCTAAAGGGGATGAGGCCCTCTGGCCTAAAATTACTGAAGGCATACGATTTGTATTTAAAAATGAGCTCATTATCGGTTCTATTTCACTTGATTTATTTGCTGTTTTTTTTGGTGGTGCGGTCGCTTTATTACCCGCCATCTGTAGCGATATTTTGCATGTGGGCTCATTTGAATTTGGCTTACTGAAAGCCGCCACAGGGGTAGGAACCATGATCACAACATTAACATTGGCCTTTATTCCATTGCAAAAACAGGCAGGTAAAATTTTGCTCTGGGCTGTTGCCGGTTTTGCCTTATGTATCATTGGTTTTGGATTTAGTAATATCTTTTGGGTTTCCTTTGCCTTGCTTTTTTTAAGTGGAGCCTTCGACGGCATCAGTGTGGTCATTCGCGGGAGTATCATGCAACTCTTTACTCCCGAAAACATGAAGGGCAGAGTGTCGTCGGTGAATAATATCTTTATTGGAAGCAGTAACGAACTAGGGGCATTTGAAAGCGGTATGATGGCACAGTGGCTTGGTATTGGCCCAAGCATCGTGGTTGGTGGTGTCATCTCTTTATTCGTTGTTGCCTTCACTTCGGTAAAGGCAAAAAAAATGCGCGAACTTAATTTGTAAACTATCAATTGTTGTTACTCATTCGTTACCTAAATTGCAACTCTTTTTATGGAAAAATATTATAAGATTTCACAGCATATTACTTTTGAGGATATACTCCAAATCAGAAGTAATAACTTACGCATTGAACTCTCTCCAGAGTCAAAGGATGCCATTGTAAAAGCGAAAAAATTTCTCGACACCAAGGTTGCGGAAACAGGTAAAATTTATTACGGAATAAACACCGGTTTTGGTTCATTCTGCAATACCGTCATCGATACGTCTCAACTCGAGCAGCTGCAAGAAAATTTAGTTAAAAGCCATGCCTGCGGTACTGGGGCTGAAGTTCCTGAGGAGATTGTGAAGTTGATGTTATTATTTAAAGTACAGTCGCTGAGCTACGGTTACAGCGGGGTGCAGCTAGAAACGGTATGGCGTTTGGTCGATATGTTTAACCTTAACATACTCCCAGTCGTTTATCAGCAGGGTAGTTTGGGTGCCAGTGGCGATTTAGCACCGTTAGCACATCTAAGTTTACCCTTACTCGGGCTTGGAGAAGTAAAGGTGGAAGGGAAAACATATCGTATGGAAGAAGTGTGGCCTGGATTACGGTTGAAGCCTATGAAGCTACAGGCCAAAGAAGGTCTTGCACTGCTCAATGGTACACAATTTATGAGCGCTTACGGGGTGTGGAATTTATTGATGGCTCATAAGATTTCGGCCTGGGCCGATGCGATTGCCGCACTCAGCGCGGATGCTTTCCTTTGCAGAGAGGATGCATTTTGGCACCATACACACGCCATCAGGCCTCATGAAGGGCAAATGGCCGTTGCTAAAAATATGATGCATTGGCTTGAAGGAAGTAAGCTGATGGCACAACAAAAAGTACAGGTGCAAGATGCCTATAGCTTTCGTTGTATTCCTCAGGTACACGGCGCTACACGCGATGTAATAGCCCAGGTGCAGCGAACTTTTGAGACGGAAATTAATTCGGTTACCGACAACCCAAATATTTTTGCGGATGAAGATTTAATTATTAGTGGGGGTAATTTTCATGGACAAACGTTAGCCATGCATCTCGACTTTTTAGCTATTGCATTAAGTGAAATAGCCAGCATCAGCGAAAGAAGAATTTATAAATTAATGGGGGGTGAAAGAGATTTGCCAGCCTATCTCACACCCAACGGGGGATTGAACTCGGGCTTTATGATAACGCAATATACGGCTGCCGGTATTGTATCACAAAACAAACAGCTATGTACTCCGGCCAGTGTCGATAGTATTATCAGCAGCAACGGGCAGGAAGACCATGTGAGCATGGGAGCCAATGCAGCAACGAAATGTTATGCCGTGGTTCAAAATGTATTGCAGGTGCTCGGAATAGAGCTCTTATGTGCCGCTCAGGCAATTGAGTATCGTGGGGTAGAGAATACGTCTCCGTTACTTCGAAATATCCATAACAAGTTTCGAGAACAAATCCCACAAATAAAAGAAGATGTGGTGATGTATGAATGGATGAAGAAATCGAAGGAGTTTTTACTTCAGCATGAAGCAGTATAATTTATCGTAGCCTTTCCATAGGTCATTATTCGGTCTTATTTCATCATTTTCATGAGACTGTTCATAAACCAATGTTCATCCGACTTTACGATGATATTAGCAAAGGTGTCGGCTTTATTTACAAGGCCATTGATGTCTTCAATGGTATCGATGAATGCTTTTACTTCTGGATCTTTTTTGTTTTCATCGATTGTTTTCACTTCCGATAAAATTTTAAAGATGGGGTCTAACTCTCTTTTCTTACGTTCAATGAGTACGCGTTTAGCCACTTTATAAATATCTTTTTCGCCTTCGAAAAATTCTTTACGTTCGCCTTTCACATTCACCCTAAATACCAGTCCCCAATTAATCAATTCGCGTACCGTCATATTGGCATTCCCTCGGCTGATGTTAAGTTCTGCCATGATATCTTCAGCACTCATGGGGTTGCTGCTTACGAGTAGCAAGGCATGTACTTGGGCCATGGTTCGATTGATACCCCAGTTGCTGCCTAAAGTTCCCCAGGCATTCACAAATTTTTCTTTTGCTTCTTCTAATTTCATGATTTCCTTTTTTGATGCAAAGGTATGAAATATTTAAAGTTATAGAAATCTTTGAAACTATTTCTTGAGGATGAATGTTGGGCAGAAATACTGGATCGGGCCATGGGTAAAGCCCTGCATCAAGCCTTCTTGCAATACCAATCTGCGGTGTGGTTAGAGATGGAAATACAAGCAAAGAAAAAAAATCCGGTAGCTTTCATACGATTAAATATCTTCCCTTAAATAGCTTTGCACTTTTGGCTCGATAATTTATGTTGATTAACAGAATAGCCATCAGAATAAATATAGGATTCAAAGAACGATTTTTTAAAAAGGGATATTTGAAAGCATTGCGTCAATAAAATCAATAAATTACTGCGAACTAAAAAACGTTAAGCACACAATTAGGCTTCAAACTAAAGTGAAACATTTTTCGAATGAGGACTTCACTAATTCACAACAATTCCTGTTGCCTTCGATAGGTTGGCGCCAGTTGACAGGTTTGTAGCGGTTCCATTTTTCCAGAATTTTGCCACTGCAGTAGAACCAGAGTTTTCATAACCCGCTAAATAAATATCGCTTCCATTTAATGCAATTGAGAATGCTTCAGCATCCGTTGCGCCAGTGGTGAGGCTAGTGGCCAATCCATTTTTCCAATATCTTGTTTCGTAGTTTCCTGATGCATTTAAACGTGATCCACAAGCGTATACATCTGCACCAGAAACTATGACACTTCTAACTGTTTCTGGTCTGGTATCGGTGGTTAAGGATGTAGCTGAGCCATTTTTCCAATAAGATGCTAATCCCTGAGTAACGAGGGTGTTTCGTCCCGCCACATAAACATCACTTCCATTAACAAAAACAGAATAAGCAGAAGAACTTTTACTTGAACTTTCTAGTTGAGTACCGGTTCCATTCTTGAAAATTTTACTATGATAGGTTGCATTATTATAGGTTACCCCTGCAATATAAATATCGTTAGTAGGGGTAACGAAAATAGAATTAACTTCCAAATCTTCATTGTTATTTGCGATTATTGTTTCCACTCCATTCTTCCAATATTTACCAATTTTTACACCTCCAATTTGTTCCCAGCCAGCAACATAAATGTTATTATTGACGACGGTGATGGCATTGGCAACTGCTGAATTTGTGCCATTGGTAAGGTTGATCGCTGTTCCATTTTTCCAGTATTTGGCGGTAGTGATAGCACCATTAAACTGTTGACCGCAAACATAAATATCCGATCCGGATACAAAAATTCCGTTAGCAACGCCACCACCGGCAAGAATATTCTCAACCCCATTTTTCCAATATTTTGCAATATAGCTAGCACCAACCTTTTCATATCCGGAGACATAAACAGTTACAGATGTTGGAGTGGAAGAGTTTGTTTTCTTCTTACAGCCAAAAAGCAGAAATGAAAGGAGTAATGTGATTACTGTTAGTTTATGCATAATTAATAATTTAAATGCGTGAATTTATTATAATATTTTAATAAATCGTATTAAAATTTCATTATAAATTGGGAATTAAATACGGTTCACTTGAAAAGCGATCTAAATAAAAAATAATTGTAAACATAAAATTAAAATCAAGAAACGGATGCCTCAGATCTTTTCATTATTGACATACAAAACCTCATTCTCCGGATTGGTGTATGTCTCCGACACTGTGGCGTACGCAAATCTCTGATTTGCGTTTTTGCTGAGAAAACAAATTCCATCCATGGCACAAATCGTCAAAAAAAAAGAGGCTACTTCGATGGAAGTAACCTCTATTATTTCGAACGTTGTCGATGGTTTATTTACATCCCTAAGATCTC
>CAIUDH010000048.1 GCA_903897855.1 uncultured Bacteroidota bacterium
ATGAGTCCATGGTCGGCGCATACATCGGGCAGTGTGCCTGCATTTGCAACCGGTATGGCAATAACTTGAAATACGACAGTATCGGTATTTTCACAGTTTGTAGCAACGTCGGTGAACTTATAAATAAGCTGGTGGTAACCAATACCAGCATTGGTTGTATTAAAATAATACGAGAATCCAGGAGGGTTGTTTACCTTACTTAATGCATTCGCCGGGGTAGATGTACCTAAGATACTCCATTCGCCAAATTTCACATTTTGAGGAGCCGCCATGGTATCCAAGAAAAAGCTTCCCACATTCTCGCATAGCACTTTGTCTTTACCCGCCGACACTATGGGTAATGGATTTATTTTTACTACTGTAGAGTCGACTGCAGAACAACCATTATATTCGGCGGTAGCATAAACAACAAAAGTTCCGCCTGTGGGTATTGTGCTAAATGGATCGAACTGCGAACCATTCACGATGGCCCCAGGTAATGCCGGACAGCTCCAGGTTAAACTATTGGGGGAAATAACGGTTCCGTTATACTTCACTGTACATAGTAAATTAATTAAGGTGCCATCGACACACCTATTGGGCAACACAGGGAATGTGATAACGGGATGCTCTTTGACTTCAACATATACCGTGTCGTAGTTTACGCAGGACACGTTTTTGTAAGTAACGGTGCCTTTGATGATATAGGTGATGCTTGCAAGCGGAGCCGCTATTAAAAAATAGGTTGAACTAAGAATCGTACTTGAGCCGAGTTCTCGCCACTCATAAAGCTGTGCTCCGTTGGTTTGTAAGGTTATGGTATCAAACTTACAAATAGATACATCCTGTAAAGGGCCTACAATCACTTCGTCATTCACAAACAAATTCATGGTATCGAATGCATCACATCCAAAGCTATCAATCATCTGAACAATGTATTCGCCTGAATCCATCGCAATAATAGTTTGGGTATTGTCAAAATAGCTTCCATTTTTATACCATCGATATTGCATTCCTGTATTTGCATTTCCAGCATCAAACGTGGTGTTAAAGCCATAACATATTCGTTTATCGGAATTCGGAGGAATAGACGGTAGGTTTTTAGCCAACACTCGCACCGAATCGAAAGAAATACATCCAATATTATCGGTAACGGTAAAAACCAATATTGTGTCGGTGATGGGGTAAATTGTTACAGACGCATAGGTATCAACTGGGCTCCAAGAATAATGATACGGTAAGGTACCCCACTTGGCTGAGCCACTTAGTGTAATCGACTTTCCCATACATACTAAAGTATCTTTAGTGGCGAATGCCTGAACAAAAGTGTCAACCTTAATAGTATCAAAATAAACATCACTGCAAAGGTTTGACGTTATCGTATGCTTTATAACATAAACGCCTCCCGCTGGAAATTGATAGATAACGGTATCGTCTGTATACTTTACATTTAATATTTTGAATTCAAACGTAGGGCTAATATAATTACCTTTAGGTACTGAAACACATCGATACTTGCCACAACCTAAATCAGTATAATAGCGATCGGCATGAGGTATTGGCTTCACGGTAATCGTATACGCTCTTGTGGCTCGGCCATTCAATGGGCAATGGTTATCCTCTACAGTGGCTCTAAAATAGTAAGGTAAAGTACTGGCATCGGCCTCCGAAGGTGTCCAACAAAACTGCCCTTGAGCTTTTTTCACGGTGCCGTTATTACTACTCCATGATGCTGCTGGGATGGAGTTATCCCAATAAATTCGGGTGGAGTCGGCCGCATCCTGATCGTTGGTATTGATATTAAAACAGAGTGTCGTTCCAGCGCAAACCTGATACGGTTGTAAGGCACTGATGGTTGGGTTTTTGTTATTACAGCTTGACAAAATTATAAAATGCATGTCTCGCGTGGCAATTCCAATGAGTTTATATACTCCATTCACCTTCCTCCACTCTTCCACTTGAATTTTCATTACCGTTTCCTGCTGTTGCATGGGCCTAAAAATCAAATCACCTGTTTGTGGATCTAAATAAAACCCAATCGGTGGAGTGCATGTAGGGCAAGGGGTAGCATTAGGGTTCGTACCTGGGAAACAGGTTAATGGATAATTAACACTCCATGGTGCACCATAATTTGCGCCATTGGGAATTGCCTTTTTATAAACCAGCGAATCTCCATCTATATCAA
Organism: uncultured Bacteroidota bacterium; assembly: GCA_903897855.1. Lineage (GTDB taxonomy): Bacteria > Bacteroidota > Bacteroidia > UKL13-3 > UKL13-3 > CAINMV01. The sequence goes on from CAIUDH010000048.1 coordinate 2,165, forward strand.
CAACACCATGGTTATAAACAACATCCTGTCCAGCACATTTGATGGCCACAGGAGGGTTTCTAAACTCCGGACCATTATCGCAGGGCACAATACAACGATTCAGCCATAGCTCTGTGCTAAAGTTAGCCCAGCTATATCCCGTATTAATTGGACCACTTCGGCAGCATTCACTGAAAGAAAATTTATACCAGCAACAGTTTGCATAATTTCCTCCAAGAAAAATTTTTCCTTCATAGGTATGTTCTTCAATTCCATAAGGTATCGCAGGAAGCATCGTATTGGAAGGGTCACAGGGTTTATCTGCGTTGCAAACTGGCGTGATATCCACAATAGAAACCCGATTACAGTTTAAAGTACCCGAAAGGCTTGAAGCACACGAATCACTATAAAAAGATAATGACGCTGTTGACCATCTGGAAATCCCCCTACAGTCGCGATAAAATTTGAAAATGATCTTAAAAGTGTCATTCCCTAAACATTTCCATTGAATATCGGCACCCATTACGTGGTCGGCAGAGGCGCTTTTGCTAAACAGTAATGCACCAAGGGTAATGGTTAAAAAAAATAACTTTTTCATGGTACCGAAAAATAATTCAAGCCACAATAATTATTTGTGGCTTGAAAAAAGTCATACTTACTAAAGGTGCTTAGCGAATTACATGCACCGTTCCATCGTATTCATAAACATTATCATCATATGAAGTTACTACTACTTTGTAGATATAAACGTCCATTTGAACCGGTTTGGCTTTAAAAGTACCATCCCATCCATGCGTCTTATAATCACCACAGCGGTAAAGCTCTTCTCCCCAACGATTGTATATCACGATCTCGAATGCCTTTATTCCGGTGGCTACTACTTTGAATTTTTCATTGGTTGATGGACCATTATCATCCGGCGAAAATGCATTGGGAATAAACACTGTTAAATCGGGCCCGATATAGATATTATGTTTCATTTCAGACGAACAGTCGCCTTTCTCAGAAACCACTTTTAAGGTTACTGTTCTCCAACCCGTATCGGCCACCGGATCGTTAATTTTGTACAAATATTCTGGATTTTGTATTATGGAAGTGCCGACGCCATCACCAAAATCCCAATCCCACGATTTAATCGGGAACCCGTTATTATCTGTCAAATCGGTAAACTTGTATTTAGGTAAAGCCACAGTAGCCCAATCAGGGGCATGAGGATCCCAGCTAAAGTCGACCTTCGGTATAGGATAAACTTCGATCATCTGAACGATCGTCGCTGTTTCGTCACAACCTTCCTTACTCACTACCGTGAGTTTTACGTTAAACTTTCCAACGGCATTAAATATATGTGTAGGGTTGCGAGTGGTGTCGGTATTTAGAGCTCCACTTGATGGATCTCCAAAATCCCATAGATACGACACATTATCACGTAACACATTCGTATCTTGGAAACTCGTTGTAAATGGAACGCATCCAACTGTAACCGGAGAGGTGAAACTTACCACAGGGGTTGCATAGATGGGCGATTCTGCATAGGCTGAGTCGTAATGGCAGTAAGTATTACCCACACTTAAAAGCACGATTCTCATTTTTTCAGCTAACACTTCCGCTAAGGATGGAACATAGGTGATGACAGAATCATTCCAGGTTGAATTTTTTAATGTTCCGCCTCCAATATTCACCCATTTAAATCCATAAGGTGCGAAGGTATGACCACGAATAACAACCCCTGAATCTTGCGATTTCTTAGCACATAATCCACCAATAGGATCAATACTTACATGAGGTGGCATTTCAATATAAAGCCTTAACGAAGTGTCTTTCGAACAAAAGGTAGCCGGATTGGTATAACTGTATCTTACCACATGCCATCCAGTATCTGTTACGGCAGGGTTCACACTATTGCTAAATATTTCATTGCCGTCTAGAAAGTATCTGCTACCATTACCTCCCGGGATAGGAGTAAGTTGTATGGCAGGGTCGGTTTTACATATCTTATAATTAGACGCTGTTATTGTAGGTTGTGGTATTGGATGCACGGTAAGCTGAATCGAATCCATATCACTACAACCAATACGCGACACTTTATAATAAAGGGTATACGTCTGAGTGGTACCGGTGGTGTTGTAATTCGGATTAAAATTGGCGCTATCACCCAAAACTCCTGGGCCCCACCACTTTCCATCATAAGGGAAACTTTGTACACTATTGGTGAGTTGTAATATTCCACTACCCACACAAATGGCAGTATCCCTTCCGGCATTCACCACGGGTATAGGGGTAACCGAAAAATCCACAGTGTCGCTATTCTCACAAGCAGGAGAAAGCAATTCTTTATACCAATAAATTAGTTTGTACGTTTCTCCTAGATGAAGTGACCCGTCGCCGGCATTAAGAGAATTAAAGCAATAGCTATATTTACCCCCTCCTATCGCAAAACTGTCTAAAGGATAGGTTATTGCGTTGGTTGCATCCAAAACATACCATCTACCTCCATAGGGCAACCCCATCGTATCCAGACTATAGCAATTGGCATAATTTGCGCAAAATGTTTTATTCGTTCCGGCAAGCACTATCGGTGGTGCTACAATATTTACCGTGGTAGAGTCTGTAATTTTACATCCATTCGGTGCGATGGCTTCCATCGACACGTAGTAAATTCCTCCCGTTAAAGGCGTTTGAACTGGGTCGAAATTATACGCTCCGGTATTTGCATCAAACAAGATGGCATTGGGTTGAGATGAGCAGAACCAATTTGTAAATACTGGCGGCACATTGGAACCATTTACTTTAAGGGTGGCAGATAAGGCAATATAACCTCCATTAATACATCGTTTTGGAAAGGTCGGAAAAGTGATGGTTGGTATTGAATTCACAATCACATCAACGGTATCATATCCATAACAGGTTTTCCCTTGCTCTGTTTTTGTACCCATAATATAGTAGGTTGTGGCAACCATAGGATTCACACTAATACTGTTACTTGTAATGGTGGTTCCATTTTTATTATTCTTCCACTCATAACTGTCGGCACCTGTTTCTGAAAGTGTAACGGTATCTCCTAAACAAATTAACACGTCGGATATAGGGCCTACAATAACCTCAGGGTTAACATATAAATTAAACGTATCGTAATTTTCACATCCAAAACTATCAATAACCTGAACAACATACTGTCCGCTGTCTCTAACATTTAGTATCTTCGATGTGCTCACACTACTGCCATCCTGGCGCCAAATATACTGCGACCCTGGGTTGCCCGCATCCAAATCAAAATCTTCTCCATAACACAATCGCTTATCTGCAGGTAAGGTAACCACCGGCAATGGTTTCACGGTGATATACACCGAATCATATACTGTACATGAATAAAAATCACTTACTTTAACTTTGTAATATCTAGAGGCAGTAGGCGCTACATTAACCGAGGATAGGGTATCGTTAGGGCCGCTGTTCCAAAGATAACGAAAGGGTGTAACTCCACTATGAACATCACAGGTAAGAGTAATATTATTGCCAATACAAATATGAGAATCAGGCATACATACGACGCTTATCGGAGTATCTACTTGTAAGGTGTCGTAATAGGTGTTGAGGCAACCATTAAAGAACATGGTACTACGCACTAAAAACTTCCCTCCTTGACTAAATTGATACTGTGTTTTAGCGGTGCTGGCATAGATGGTGTTGGGGGTTCCCGAACCTACCAGCTTAGGTACATACCATTTGTACGTTGACCCATTAAAATAAGTACTTGTTGGAGTGGCCTCAAACTCATATAGGCCGCAACCCAAATTGGTTAGGGTGCGGGTATTTTGGGGTGTTGGTTTTACGGTAATAGCATAGGATCTTGTGGTAGAGCCATTCAATGGACAATGGTCGTCATTTACAGTCGCTGTAAAGTAGTAGGGCAAGGTACTGGCATCGTCTTCAGAAGGCGTCCAGCATAAGTTGCCCGAGGCTCGTTTCACCGTCCCGTTATTGTCGGTCCAGGTGGCATTGGGTATTCCCTTATTCCAATATATTCGTGTTGTATCCAAGGCGTCCTGATCATTCGTATTTATCGTGATACAAATTTGCTGCCCGACACAGGCCTCATAAGCAAAGGGGCCCGATAAACTCGGAAGCTTATTATTACAGTTCTGTACAATAATAAACTGCATGTCTCGCGCCGTTTTCCCTATGACCCTATAAACTCCTGCAGTGTCTTTTCTCCACTCAGTCACCATAATTTTAAGCACTGTAATTTGCACTTGCATTGGCCTAAAACACATGTCACCTGTGCGTGGATCAAGGTTAAAACCTGTAGGTGGATTGGCTGTAGGGTTAGGGTTGTTATTTCCTAAACAAGTGAGTGGGTAGTTATAATTCCAAACGCCTGTATAAGAACCTCCAAGCGGTGGCGCCATCGCATACGATAGGGAGTCGCCGTCCTGATCATAAACTCCGTGGTTAAAACACACATCTTGTCCGGCGCATTTAATGGCAATCGGGGTGTTCTTAAATTCAGGACCATTATCGCAAGGAGCAACGCAACGGTTAAGCCAAGAATATGAATAAAAATCAGCATCGGCATAACCGGTAGAAATGTTACTATTTCTACAGCACAGCGCCCAATACATTCTATACCAACAGCAGTTTTTATAGTTGCCGCCCAGCCATACTTTATAAACATAAGTGTGTCTTTCCACACCCACCGGAATTAGAGCTGTGGATGCTCCACTACCACCCGACATCGGACAGGGTTTCTGCTGTGTGGCGCAAACCGGGGTAATATCTTCGACGGTATAGGAAAGAAGGTTTCCTAAACTCACATTATAGTTACCCGCTGTACAAGAATCACTTGAAATGGTAAACGTTTGGCCCCCCATGGTAGAGGCTCCATCAGTACACCGGCGATAAGCCACCACCGTTATTTGAAAGGTATCATTACCCAAACATTTCCATTGCATATCCAATCCCATTACGTGGGTAGCCTTGGCCTGCTTTATCCCTACTGCGAGGGTAAAAAATATAAAAAGAAAAGCGATTCGTAAAAACTTGTTCATGACTACTGATATTATATTTTGATTTATGACTATGATTTAATGTTAATTTTTTATTATCCCTATGCTATTCTTTTGCCAATCGGTTAAACTTAGCTTTGCAATTTACAAAAAAGCTTGCAAACTCTATACACTATTTAAAATAGTTTTCTACTTATTACAAAATTAATGCCTGGTGAAAATGGGGTTACATTTTCGAGTTTATTGGTTGAAATATTTGTTAACCACTTATTGTAATAAAGGTCCACTCCCAATCCATATTTGGACGACATGGCAATATTGACCCCTAGATCAAAACAAATTTCTTTGGCCGTATTCGAAAAGTCGGCTTTGGTTATTTTCTGTTCCGCCAAACTTAATTGGTTTACCCCAACGCCACTGGCCGATAACAGTATGTTATGTGAGCCTCCAACATAAATATGGAAGAGCATCGTGGGGCTCAAAAAAAGATTATAATTAATGCCTACCGGAATACGCAACACTTCTATTTTAGTGCTCTTATTGGTAGAAATGTAAATCGAATTGGGAAGGCTTTCATACCCGATAACACGTCCGGTATTATCGGTAAGAGCCTTGTCGTTGATTTCAAAATTGTAGCTCGTTTTGTAACTAAGTTTATTGTATGAGAGAGCTCCTTGTAAACTGATGCTCTTTGAAAGTTTATATTCTAATGCCAAGGTGGCCCCACCCCCCAAATTCATGGCTTCTGAGTTTTGGCGAATTTGATCGTAATTTTTGTTTACAAATGGCGCTGCTCCATCATTCAGTTGAAAACTTCGATAGCTAAGGATTGTAGAAAAAGAGGCGCTTACATAAACTTTGCCCTGGTGAAAATCGCTACGAACCATCTTGTGTATAGCAATTTTTTTGCTGTCCTTCGCTTTCTCCGTGTTTGAAGGAAGCGCAGCAACCTCGTTGTTTTGAGCTACCTTTTCGTCCGCTTTTAAAATTTCTTCCTGCCCTTTTGTGTTCACGTTAGGCTCTATTTTTGTAGGGCTGCTTGCCAACTCCATCTGCTGAGGCGGAATGTTATTTGACTCCGCCGCCGAGGTCGTCACTTTCGTGTTTTGAACTGGGTTCCTATGATTCTTTAAGGTTTTCGTAACCGTCTTTTCATTCTCAACCGCTACCGGTTTTGACACCGTCAAGGGGCTAGAGACTGCTTCGATAGCATCTTTGTTGCTTGCGGAAACTTGTTCTAAAGTGCCTTCTTCCTTTGAAATATGGCCCTTGCTTGTCTGGTATTTTTTAACAATACCCGTGGTAACCAAGCCCCCAAGTAATAACACCACAAAAGCCCATTTCGCGATGCTTGTGGTAGTTTGTACGGGGAGGGCATCATTCAGCGCATCCCAACCGGATGGGCTATCGTCCGAAGCGCTGTTAATTTTGCTTCTTAAAAAATCATCTAATTTGTTCATATTGTACTTCTATATTTTGAGGCTTAGGAGCCTCTATTTCTTTAACTACGTTTTTTTTTTGAAGGTCGGTACGAATCATTTGGATGAGCTTCACTCGTGCTCTGCTTAACTGCGATTTAGAGGTTCCTTCACTCATGCCTGTTTGTGTGGCAATTTCGTGGTGTGTCATCCCGTCAATAGCATACATGTTTAAAATAAGACGATACTTTAATGGCAATAATCTCACATAATCAAGTACCTCTTCTGAGCTGATGTTTTGCATCCAATGGTCTTGCTCATCTTGGTCAATATCTTCTTCAGTTTCATAATTCGCCTCCTCAAAAGAGGTTTCTGTGGTGCGAATTTTCTTGCGAATCTGATTAATGGTATTGTTCCTGATGACGGTAGCAATCCAAGCCTCTAAAGGCGCTCCTTGTTTAAACTTTCCAAACTCCGTAAAAACTTTCAAAAAACCATCGTGCATGTAATCGGCTGCTTCTTCTTTACTGCTGCTGTAGCGCGAACAAATTCCAAACATCTTTCTACGATACAATTCATAAACCTCCTGCATCACGCTTCGGTCTCCTCGTTGTATTCCTTCAATATGTTCAGCCCCCGATTTTAGCACGTTTCCAAGTGTGTAGTTAAATAGTAGTACAATAAAAATGAAAAGGGTTGCAAAAAATAATTATATTTTATTTGATTTAACGGCATAAAGTGACTATCCCCTTGAAAAACAGTCGCTTACCTGTTGGGTCTTTAAACGTGATCATGTACAAATAATCGCCTAACGGACATGCTGTTCCATTTGAAAATTTACCATCCCATGGCGTTTTCTCGTTTAACGATTTAAAAACTTCCTGCCCCCAGCGGTCAAAAATAAGCATCTCATATTTAGAAGTCCCTTCCGGGCCTAGGGCCTTAAAAATTTCATTTTCGTATGGCCCTCCAAGATTAGGTGAAAAAGCGGAAGGAATAAAATAAACATATGCGTTATCGACCCGTATCCAGCGCGAAAAAGTATCGACACAACCTTGGCTATTGAAGGCCGTTAGCGTAACTTTAAACCAACCCGTATCGGAAAAGGTGTGCATGGGTGAATAATCGACAGACGTTGTAAGATCTCCAAAATCCCAACTAAAACTACTAGAATTAAGACTTCTGTTTGAAAACTGAAATATGGCCTTCGTTATTTCCGCTCTATTCTTATCCGTCACGAAATCGGCTATGGGATCTTTGATGACCACCACTTTTGCAACCATGGAAGAGTCGCAGAGGCCATTAGAAACAGAAAGTTTTACATTAAAAACCCCTGAAGTATCAAAACTATATAAGGCAGAGGCCCCTGCTGCCGTGTCGCCCGTTCCAAAATCCCAATGGTAAGAAGGGTAACCCGAACTGTTGGCATTAAAAGTAAAGAGCTCGTTCATACAAAGCGTGTCGGTACTAAATTGTGGGTCGGGTTTCATTAAAACGGTGATCGTCACAGAGTCGACCGCGTTGCAGCCATTATTGTTTGTAAATAAATAATACGTTGTGGGCGCCATGGTATTTTGGGGTGTAGCTATGGTAGCATATCCTGAGGTAGTGCTTAAACCCAGCGCCGGACTCCAGCTGGCAGTACCCATTCCGGAACCTGTGAGCAACACCTTTGTACCCATGCAAATAGTGGTATCGTTATTATCGATGGTAGCCAATCCTAGTTTAAAAATGACCACCTGCTTTACGGAGGAATCCTTTTTGGTTTCTAACGAATCGAACACAACTAAACTCACATAATAGGTGCCTGTATCGCTAAAGGTGTGATTAACAGAAGAGGTATCGAATTTACTAAGGGTGTCGTTAATGCCGCTGGCAAGATCACCGAAATACCATTTACAATGATGAGAAGAGAGCGAGGTGTTTTTGAAATTAACCGTGAAAACACCACAAAGAACTGTGGGAAATGAAAATTGAGAGGTAAGGGGTACACAATTCACAAATCTGACGGTAGCCGACTTTGAGTTAGAGCAGCCGGTTGTGGTGTCAAGTACAGTTACGGTATAGGTTTGGGTATTTTTAAACCGGTATTCTACACTATTGCTTGAAGAGCTGGAGCTGGGGAGAGGATTCCAGGTATATTTATAGGCAGGATTGCTGGCCGCGGTGAGAAAGGTGTTAATGGAATCGCCTATACAGTAGGTAGGAAAAGTATCAGGAGATAGAAACAGGAAAGGAATATCGGCCACTTTAATCGTGTGCTCTGTACTATCGAGTGGCTGGCTGGCAGCACTTAGAATATAGAGTTTGACTTTATAGGTGCCATTGGAAGTAAAGGTATGCGATTGCGTGATTTTTGTTAAGTTCAGTACATAATTATTCACCCCGGATCCGGGATCATCGAAAAACCAAAGGTATCCCAAATTGAATCCGGTGGAGGTATTCGTAAAACTTGCATTGAGTGTACCACAGATAGGCGAGGTATAACTAAAACTCACTGCCGCTTTAGCCGAGTAAAATAAAGCTGATAGAAATATTAGAAATATTATTTTTCGCATTTTAATAAAAGAGCGAATTTAACTTACTTTGTGGAAATTTCCATACTCACGCAAGTTGAAGAATTCAAATTTCGGACCCCCATCAGAATGGAAAGATTTCCTGTTTCAAGAGTTTTCGCAGCCTTATATGCAGGAGTTGAAAGCCTTTTTAGAAAAAGAAAAATCGGAGGGAGTAACAATTTATCCCCCTCCAGATGAAGTTTTTAATGCCTTTAACTCCACCCCTCTCTCCAAAATAAAAGTGGTCATTTTGGGTCAGGACCCATACCATGGCAAGGGTCAGGCACATGGCTTAAGTTTTTCAGTAAAAGAAGGGATGCCTATACCTCCATCCCTTCAAAACATTTTCAAAGAATTAAAATCAGATTTGGGGTTTGAAATTCCGTCTCATGGCAACCTCACAACATGGGCCAATCAAGGAGTCTTGCTCTTGAATACGGTATTAACCGTGCGCTCCAATGAGCCCGCTTCACATCAAAATAAAGGGTGGGAGTTATTTACTGATGCCGTTATAAAAAAGCTACAGGCCTCTCATACGCATTTAGTTTTTTTGCTCTGGGGTAAGTTTGCTCAGAGCAAAGCTCCATTAATAAATTCAGAAAAACACTGCATTCTTAGCGCTGCCCATCCATCACCCTTTTCAGCCTATGCAGGGTTTTTCGGATCCAGACCCTTTTCTAAGTCCAATGCGTACTTGAAACATCACCATCTTGAAATGATTCATTGGCAGTTGAACTAACCAATTTTACGCCAGATCTATTTTATCGACCCTACGTTGATGCCGCCCCCCTTCAAAAGCAGTTGCCAAAAAAACTTCTGTCATCTGCAGTACCGATTCGTAAGTTACAAATCGTGCCGGCATACAAATAATGTTTGCGTCATTATGCTGCCGAGCGAGCTGAGCAACCTCTGCATTCCAGCATAAGGCGGCCCGAATGCCTCGGTGTTTATTGGCTGTTATAGCTACTCCGTTGCCGCTGCCACAGATAAGAATTCCAAAACTGTTCTGGTGATTTGCAACGTTGGATGCTACAGCATGTGCAAAATCGGGATAGTCGCAACTCTCATTTGTAAAGGGCCCGTAATCATTTACAGTGAATCCTTCAAGCTTCAAAAACGAGATTAGTTGCTCCTTGTATTCTAATCCGGCATGATCGCCGCCAATTGCTATATTCATCTTGTGTGTTTAGTTAAAAGGTTAGAGAAATTTGTGTTTTATAATTTTAGCATTCCAAATTATCTAATATGAGCCTCGCTTTAAGGGCGTTTTGTAAAACACCTTCATCTTAAGCCCGTCCGGTTTTTCGCTCTTCAATATCTTTCTTACGTTTAACAAAGGCGGCAATAAAAATACTCAGTTCAAATAAACCATAGAGTGGTATCGACATAATCGTTTGACTCACCACGTCGGGTGGCGTAATGGCAGCAGCCACAATCAATATAATAATGATCGCCCATCGGCGATATTTTCTCATGAGTTGTGGGGTGAGAATACCTATTTTAGCCAAGAAATAAACCAGCATAGGCAATTCAAACACAAGGCCGGTAGCTAAGGTAAGAGTAGAAACAAGACTAATGTACGATTCCAGTGAGATGAGCCGTTTTACCTGATCGCTGATGCTGTAATTACCTAAAAAATTAACGGCCATGGGGGTGAGCACGAAATAGCCAAAACACACCCCGATAAACATAAACATACTCGTGAAAAAGATGACGCCGGTAGTGTATTTTCTTTCGGTTGATTTTAAGGCAGGGCGTACAAAACGCCACACTTCCCAAATAAAATAAGGGAACGCCAAAATGAGACCCACACAAAATGAAATCCAAAACTGGTTGCTCAACTGTTCGCCCAACTCACGACTTACAATCTCAAAATCGAGCTTTATGTTGCAGAACGAATCGTCGAAATGAAAGTGCTGAGAAGCCTTGCAAAGCAGTTTATAGGTAATAAAATCAGGATTTTTGGGACCTAAGATGATTTTGTCGTAAACAATTTCCGGATAGAAGAAAGCTACAGATGACGTTATAGATAGGACGATTAAAATTCTGATGATGTGCCAGCGCAATTCCTCCAGGTGCTCCCAAAAACTCATCTCCGTCTCAGGAGCATCTACGTCTACTTGATCTATTGGCATTTACGGTTGGTTATTGAGGTAGTGGGCAATGCTAGCATTCAGGATTTTTAGACTGCGAAAATAATAAAAGAAATACGTTATGCGGGAAATAGATGATAAAGTATTGTAAAGAATGGTATTTTTGTAATACCATGCCTATCCTTGTTAAGATAAAAAATATCAGTGGTAACCCTTTACCACATTATCAAACACCCGAGTCGGCCGGGGTCGATTTAACCGCTTCAATTGAAGCGCCTATTATTTTGAAACCGATGCAACGGGCTCTAATTGCCACGGGACTCTTTTTAGAACTTCCTTCCGGCTATGAGGCTCAAATTCGGCCGAGAAGTGGGTTGGCATTAAAGCACGGAATCACCGTATTAAATAGCCCCGGCACTATTGATGCAGACTATCGAGGGGAGATAAAAATTCTTTTAATCAATTTCGGGTCGCAAGATTTTGAGGTAAACTCCGGCGATAGAATCGCTCAAATGATTATCTGCAATCACGAAACAGCCACCTGGGTAGCGGTGTCGGAACTCGCCGAGAGTGTTCGTGGCACGGGAGGCTATGGCAGTACCGGAGTTTAGTGTTTTTGTGTATTTTTGCGTTATTATAATAAACTAAACACGATAAAATATGCCGAAGTTTTTGATTACCGGAGGAGCCGGAAATGTAGGAAGTGAAATTGCTAAAAAAATTGCATCATACCCCGAAAATTTTGTGGTTGTAGTTGATAATTTGCTTACCGGCCATATCAGTAAGATACCTAACAGTCCACATCATAATGTAAAGTTTATTAAAGCCGATTGTAATAATTTCAATGATATAGGATCGGTATTCTATGCGTATCAATTCGACTATGTTTTTCATTATGCTGCCGTGGTTGGCGTAAAGCGTACCTTGGCCAATCCCATCATGGTATTGAATGATGTAGAAGGCATCAAAAATATTTTAAATCTGAGTAAAAACACCGGCGTCAAGCGCGTCTTTTACTCTTCTTCAAGCGAAGTATATGGTGAGCCGGTAGAGTTTCCTCAAAATGAAAAGACCACTCCCTTAAACAGCAAACTGCCATACGCCATTGTAAAAAACATCGGTGAAGCCTATTTTAAATCGTTTCAAAAAGAGTATAATTTAGATTATACGATTTTCCGTTTCTTCAACACTTATGGCCCCAATCAAAGTACCGATTTTGTGGTGAAGAAATTTTTAACGGCCGCGTTGAACCATCAAGACATCACTATTTATGGGGATGGTTCGCAGTCGCGTACCTTTTGTTATGTCGACGATAATATTGACGCGTGCTATCGTGCCTATATCACCAACGATGTTATTAACGATGTTGTAAACATTGGAAACGACAATGAGATGAGTGTATTACAGCTTGCCAATACCATTATTGCTTTGACCAAGAGCAAATCGAAAATCATACATCTGCCTGCCCTTGAAGAAGGCGACATGACACGCCGTTTACCCGACATTAAAAGGATGAAAGAACTTTTGGGAAGAGAATTACTGGGCATTGAAGAGGGGGTAAAAAAAATAATGGCAACACTTTAAATCTAAAATTTAATATGCACTTTAAAATAAAACCCTCTCCACAAGAGATCACCGAGTATTGCAAAAATACCATGTCCGATTTTTTAGGGATAGAGTTCGTAGAAACAGGAGATGATTATTTAATTGCAAGAATGCCTGTTGCTGAACGTACGCATCAAAGTTTAGGGATGTTACACGGAGGCGCAAGTTGTGTTTTGGCAGAGCAAGTAGGAAGTGTTGCAGCGAATTTATGCATCGACCGTGAAAAGCTTGTGGCCATCGGTTTAGACATCAATGCCAACCATTTAAAACCGATACGTCATGGGTTTGTATATGCGAAGGCAACACCCGTGCATATTGGAGGCAGAACTCAGGTATGGGAAATAAAATTAACCAACGAAGACCATGAATTGGTTTGCATCACGCGCTTAACGTTGTTAATTGTCGCACTCACACCTGAAACAAAAAGGAAACACGATTTGAGCTAATTATGATCGATGAATTTAAAGCGCTTTATCATGCTTCATTGCAAACAGATAGTCATTCCGCTTTCTATCGCTACCCCCTCCAAAATATATATCACGGTGTAATTTCACAAAATTTAAGCGCCCTCACTGACGCAGGAGAAGGATTTATAATTCGCCCTTTTGGCCCTAACTTAAAACCTCAACTCATCGAAAATCAAATCGAGGTTCAATTTTCGACAGCGTTGACGCTCCACATTCCTCATGCCACCAACTATACTGAAGCCTTCCTTGAAAGTTATCATTCCTTTTTAAATGCCCCAACAGAGGTCTATCCGTCGACCTATTATAAAAAGACAGCATCGCATGAGGCGAGTCAAACGGAGTATATTGAAGCCATACAAAAATCGCAATTAGAGATGCAGCGCGGGCATTTCAAAAAAGTTGTTTTGTCGAGAATCACTAAAATTAAATATACCCAAACATCGTCTGTCATCGACCTCTTCTTTTCGCTTTGCGCGAAGTATCCCAAAGCTTTTATAAGCTTAATTTCTTCGGCAAACTATGGCACTTGGCTTGGTGCTTCACCAGAGGTGCTAGTGCATCAACAAGCCGAAAACTATACTACGGTGGCCTTGGCAGGCACGAAGAAATCGAGTGACGAAACCCTGTTCTCCAGTAAGGAAGCAGAAGAACAAAATATTATCAAGGAATACATTGAAAATAGCCTCGCCTTTCAAAACATCAAAAGCGAATCCTCGGCAAGAGAAGATTTTGACACCGGGGGTCTGACGCATTTAAAAACTTCGATTTACTTTACAGCCCCTGCCAGTTCACGTTTGACGATCGCCGAAGCGCTTCATCCTACGCCTGCGGTTGGAGGGTATCCCAAAAATAACGCCATCGACTTTATTTTAGAAAATGAGCATTACGACCGAGAAATTTATGCTGGTTATATCGGGGCAATCAATAAAGAAGGATTGAATCTATATGTGAATATACGCTGTATGCAGTGGTTGCCAGAATACGCGCTATTATATGCGGGAGCTGGTATTACGATGGCTTCTAAGGCTGAGGCAGAATGGGAGGAGACAGAAAATAAAAGAAAGATTATTTCCGACGTGTTATAGCCTTAAGCAACGACAAACTTATAACCTACCCCTTTAATGGTGGTGATAAAATCTTCCCCTATCTTTTCGCGTATCTTACGAATATGAACATCCACCGTGCGTTCGCCCACATATACATCATTCCCCCACACTCTCGATAACACATCTTCTCTGCTAAACACTTTACCTGGTGAACTTGCCAATAGATATAGCAACTCAAATTCTTTTTTAGGTAATGATATTTCTTCATCATTCTTATACACTACATAACCTTCTCTATCAATTCTAAAAATTCCTACCTTCAAACTAGGAAGAATTTCTTCTTTAACATATCGCTTGATGATTGTTTTTAAGCGGGTGCTTAAGGCTGCAGGCTTAATTGGTTTAGCAATATAATCCTCGGCACCTAAATCGAAACCCTGCACTTCGTGATGTTCTTCATTACGAGCGGTAAGAAAAACAAAAGGGATGTTTTTTAATACTTCGCTGTTCTTAACCTTTCGACATACCTGAAACCCATCCATATCTGGCATCATCACATCATGAAGAATTAAATCGGGTTTCATTTTTAATGCCAGCTCATAGGTTTCGGTGCTTTTGCTGGTCACGGTAACTTCAAAACCATTACGCTCGAGGTTAAACTTGATGATCTCTAAAATATCCAAATCGTCATCAGCAACCAATATTTTGTGTTTTCTAATCATTTGTTGCAAAACTGATAATATAATGCAACGGCAATATTACGTTTATATTACGCAATTGTTAATATTAGAAAAAAATGGGCATAAAAAAACCCTGCTTATTTAATAAAGCAGGGTTGATTTTAAATTACAAAGAAAAAATATTAATATCTTTTATTGTAACCGCCATTTCCTCCATCGCGATTGTAACGATTTCCGCCACCTCCGTTTCCACTTCCTCCACCACGATTGTTACTGCTTTTGTAATCGTCGGTTTTAGGGCGTGCTTCGTTTACGCTAAGAACTTTTTCCATCATTTCGTAACCGTTAAGTTTTTCGATGGCTTCTTTTGCATGTTCGTCGTTTGGCATTTCTACAAAACCGAAACCGCGGCTGCGGCCACTCATTTTGTCCATGATAATGCGGGCTGATGATACCTCGCCATAGGCTTCAAATACTTCGCGTAATTGATCGTCCGAGGCTTTAAAATTGATGTTTGCTACGTAAATATTCATATTTACAAAAATAAAAAAATAAAAAAATAAAAAAATAAAAAAATTAATACATATTTAAACTTGGTGAACTTAGACGACTAAAAATAAACGGTAGGGAAAAGAATTCTTGGAAGGATTAATTTACGATACTATACTTTTTTGATTAATCTAAACCCACTTTGGTGTGGATATGTTGTGCAAATGTAAATATATTTATTAAATAAAAAAATTATTTTTCAGGTTTTTGACCTGAATTTTAATCCTTTATGAATTTTATAGC
>CAIUDH010000049.1 GCA_903897855.1 uncultured Bacteroidota bacterium
ACTTTTATTCCTGCCGGACATATATTAGGAGCCGCCAGTGTTTTGTTTAAAGTGGTAGAAAACGGGAAAGAAACGCGTTTCGGTTTCACGGGCGACCTGGGTAGGAGAGACGCCAATTTGGTGGTGAACCCAATAGCCATGGAAAGAATCGATTATCTGGTATGTGAGAGCACTTATGGGGGCAAACTTCATCATGATACTAAAAGTCCGGAAGATATTTTGATGGAGCATATACAAGCCACCTGCATCGATAAACGGGGGCGTCTCATCATTCCCGCTTTCAGTGTAGGCCGAACACAAGCTATTATATACTCACTTCACAAATTGTATAAACAAGGACGTTTTAATCATATCAATGTATATGTGGATAGCCCGTTGGCTATTGAGAGTACCTCTATATACACCAAATATCACGAATATTTGAATGATGATGCACGGGAGTTTCTACGGCAAAACGGAAGTTTGTTTGATTTTCCACTTTTGTTTGAAGTGGAAAACATGAGAGAAAGTGAAGCTATAAGTAATAACTATGAACCTTGTATCATCGTTTCGGCTGCCGGCATGGTAGAGGGGGGGCGAATTGTGGAACATGTATACAATAATTTGCAAAATCCGCAGAGTGCCATATTAATTGCAGGCTATTGCGCTGAGGGCACGCTTGGTTGGAAGTTAAAGCAACCGGAGGCTTCTGTTACGATTCATGGCAAACAAATACCGAAATACTGTACTATTGGGAGCACTGATATTTTTAGCTCTCATCCCGGCCATCAAATGCTAGTCGACTACGTTAAAATGTATGATCCGGCAACGCTTAAAAAAATATTTTTGGTGCATGGCGAACAAAACTCACTGGAAGCTTTTCAGATGGCATTGCTTAAGGAAGGTTATCATGTGGAGATCACGATCAAGGAAAAGGTGTATGCTTTGAATTAGAGCGCACCGATTACTTGAATTTTTATACATCAAACCCGCAAATCCCAATAGGGATGCTTATTAATTGTTAATGCCGTTTTTCTCGTCTTGAACAATTGTTATATTTGAGCACCCATGAAAAAGTTTTTCCTTTTCCTTTTCTTTATTGCTCTGGTGCTTTCTTCAAAGGCTACCTCTATCTTAATACCGATGGATGAAGCCCAAAAAGATCATTTGAAATCGTATGGAATCACCTATTGGATTTTACAGAAAGATTTGGAAGTAGAGTGGTTGTTGAATTATAGAGGTGGAAGTTTTCTCTTGCCATTTAGTAACGACATAGAAAAGGAGTGCATGATACGCGGTATCACTTTTGAAAAAATTAGCGACAGTAGGGTGTTCGATATCCATTCGCAAATAGCCCAGCCTGAAGTGAATATGGAGACCGTTAAATTACAAAAAGCACCGAAGATTGCAGTTTATTCACCGAAAACGAAACAACCCTGGGACGACGCCGTGACCATGGTTTTAACCTATGCTGAAATTCCCTATACCGTTGTTTTTGATGATGAAGTTTTAAATAGCGACCTTGCAAAATACGATTGGCTGCATCTACATCATGAAGATTTTACAGGTCAATACGGGAAATTCTATGGAACCTATAGAAATGCTCCGTGGTATATAGCTGAGGTAAAAGAAGCAGAAGCCACGGCGGCTAAACATGGGTTTAGCAAAGTGTCACTCCTGAAATTAGCAGTGGCCAAAAAGATACGCGAATTTGTAAGTGGGGGTGGTTATTTATTTGCGATGTGCAGCGCCACCGATAGCTATGATATTGCCTTAGCCGCCGACGGAGTGGATATATGCGAGAGTGTATTCGATGGAGATGGGAGCGACCCGAACTCGGCTCAAAAAATAAATTATGACAACTGTTTTTCTTTCAAAGATTTTAAATTAATAAAGGAACCTATGGTGTATGAGTTCAGCACCATCGATGTTCCAGCAGAACGTGCAGGTCAGGTGAGGGAAGAAAATGATGTTTTTGGGTTATTCGATTTTAGTGCTAAATACGACGTTGTTCCTGCTATGTTATGCCAAGATCATACCCGTGTCATAAAAGCATTCTACGGCCAGACTACGGCCTTCAGAACGAATTTAATAAAAACGGGGGTGTTGGTAATGGGAGAGAATAAAGCTTTGGGTGAAGCGCGTTATCTTCACGGCGATTTTGGAAAAGGAACCTGGACTTTTTTTAGTGGTCACGATCCGGAAGACTATCAACATCAGGTAGGTGAACCGCCTACAGATTTGAAACTTTACCCGAATTCTCCAGGGTATCGCTTAATATTAAATAATGTGCTCTTCCCTTCGGCGAAGAAGAAGAAACAAAAAACATAGGGTCCGAGGGCTTTTACCATTCGGCATTGGGATCGATGCTAAACACCTCTTGCATTTCGGTGAGCAACGGTTGTAAATGTACGGTATGATTGCCTTTGCGGCCTCCTACTGCCGGATTCCATTCTATTCTTGGAGGAAGTTTAAGATTGGCTTTGGCTAGCACTGGTTCTATCGAGCTAAGCCATTTCTCCATCAATACTTGCTCGCCATCAAATATCTTTTCGTTTATAATCGCCGACTCATCCTCCCCAGTTTCAAATATTCCTAAGGCCAGATTGAAATTATTGTCAATCACCGTTTGTAATCTACGATGACTTTCTTCGTTGCCATTACCTAATTTGTCAATCCAGATATTGGCATGCATCACATGATACTTAATTTCACCCTTAACCTTAGCGGCAAGTTTAGCTAAAGGTTCACAACTGCTCTGGGTGAGCATTTCAAAACGCAGATAGGCCGCATGGTCGAATAAAAAATGCCGAATTAAAGAATAGTCATATTCGCCTATCGGGTACTCCACGTACTGACAACAATGATATTCTGCTACCTTACGTGTAAAGGCCACGGTATCGGGATGTTGTTCTCCTAATGATTGTAGTATTTCATACAACGCCAGCGATTGCCCCAATTTGTCTTGAGCCATATTGCTAAAAGCCAAATCCTCTTCAAGCATGGGGCCTAGGCCGGTCCATTCGCTATTGCGGTGCCCTAGAATCAAGTGGTCATCTGCCATTCGATATAAAAAATTCTTTAAAGCTGAATCGTAACTCATATATTATTTATGACAACTAATTTATTAGTACTAAAATTTAAACCAGCGGCACTATCCATCTGACTATTTCTTGCCTTTATATTTATTAATTTTGTCCATCACCTTATAGCCGCCGGCTTCACGATATATTTTTTCAGGAGCAATCAGAAAGATGTCGGTATCATCGTAGCTGGTAGCGATGACATTCTCGGTTTTTACTACCCATAAATTAACACAAACACCCCTACGGGCATATTGGTCTTTCGCAAAAAGCAATGCCATCTCGTCGTTCGGAGCATGCACAATGCCTACGTGCTCGTGTTGGTCACCACGTTTTTTTTGATGGAATACTTCGTAGGTTTGAAACTCTGTAAGAGGACTGAGTTCTACGCTGCCATCGGGCAATTCGGTGCGTGCTATACGAGGGTCTAAGGATAAAATTTTCATATTACAGTTGCGAAAATAAGGAAAGAAAATACAATATCAGAATTTGGATTTCTTATAGGTTATTGATCTTCTCGAAAGCGGGTCTCCTCTGTTAGGATGTCGTTGGCGGGGGTGAGTAATTTTAAAACCAATCTTCTCTTTTTTGTTACTTTTGCGTCATGGAGTTTCAAAACAATTTGACGTATGCTCGGCAACTTGATGCAGAAGATAATTTAGCACATTTTAGAAATGAATTTCATCTTATCAAAGATAAAATTTATTTGTGCGGTAACTCTCTGGGTTTGCAGCCTAAGGCGGCCAGGGCGGCTGTTGAGCAGGAGTTTTCCGATTGGGAGAAGTTTGGAGTCGAAGCTCATTTTGATGGTAAAAACCCTTGGTTTTATTACCATCAATTTCTCACCGAAAAAACAGCTCATTTAGTGGGTGCCAGGCCTGTCGAAGTGGTGGTGATGAATAATCTCACCACCAACTTACACCTGCTGATGGTATCATTCTATCGTCCTACAAAGTCGAGGTTTAAAATTATAATGGAAGGAGGGGCGTTCCCTTCCGACCAATACGCGATGGAAACGCAGGTGCGCTTTCATGGCTTAAATCCGGAGGAAACGATTATTGAGCTCTTGCCAAGAGAAGGCGAACATACCTTGCGAACCGAGGATATACTGGCTACGATTGCAAAACATGGCGAATCATTGGCATTGGTGATGATGGGCGGGGTAAATTACTATACTGGTCAAGCATTCGACATGGAAAGGTTGGCTGCTGCGGCACATGCGGTGGGTGCTTATGCCGGTTTCGATTTGGCTCATGCCGCTGGTAATTTAGATTTGCAATTACACGACTGGAATATCGACTTTGCTTGTTGGTGTAGTTATAAATATTTGAACTCTGGCCCTGGTGGGACATCAGGCGTGTTTATTCACGAACGAAATGCCACCGATATTACACTGCCTCGTTTTGGCGGCTGGTGGGGGCATGAGGAAAGTACGCGCTTTAAAATGTTGAAAGGCTTCAAACCAACCCCAAGTGCCGAAGGTTGGCAGTTGAGCAATGCACAGGTTTTTCCAATGGCAATTCATAACGCTTCTCTTGAAATATTCGAAAGGGCTGGTATGCATAGGTTACGAGCCAAGAGCGAGAAACTAACAGGCTACCTTGAATTTCTACTACAGGAGGGAAATAATAAGAATGATTTTGAAATTATCACCCCTAATAACAAAGTGGATCGTGGTTGTCAGCTCAGTTTGCTGTTTAAAGATAACGGGAAACAAATATTTGAGAAACTACTAAGGTATAATATCCTAGCCGACTGGCGTGAGCCGAACGTATTGCGCATGAGCCCTGTGCCTCTTTATAACACCTTTGAAGAAATGTGGCTTACTGCCCAAGCGATGAGCCAATGAGTGCGTTGAGTTTATAGGATAAATAAAATATCACCTAAGTTCCGTTCCTGCTTTTTACTTTTTTAAGTGTATCCATTGACCACTAATTTTGGCATTCATTACATAAATGGTGTCTTCTATTTCAGTATAGATATGAAGTTTGTCTCGGTATAACAGGTACACCGGATGCTTCATAATTTTCGTTACCTCAGGCACTTCATCCTGATTATAACTAGCTAAAATCATTCGAGGGGGTATATAGGCATTTTGTAATGCGTTTAGCCAAATAATATCTTGATGGTGGAAAGCGCCAAATACCCTATACATAGGGGCCACAGGATAATTTGAAGGCAATTCTTTAGCAATCGCTTCGGCGTCCTTAAATTCGGGATTAAGTTCAAATTCAACATTGATCCCAAAAACCTCTTTTATGTTTTCTTTAATATCAAAACGCGTGACATAAGTATTTAAAAAAAAGTAAAGTTGGAATTTGAACAGGACGATTCCAAAAAGCACGCACGACAAGGTACGCATCAGTTTGGGGTGGATTTTAACCTGAGGTTGACGAATCAGTGCAACCGTAAGTGCACTAAGCCAATACCCCCAATACATGCTTAAACGTGGAGCCCATAGTAAAGAGAAGAAGTTTTTTATCATCAAAGCACCATCAAGTGAATAAAGTATTCCGGCCAAAAAGTTCAATATTAAGAGGGGTGCAGAAAGGAGTACTGCTCCGAGCGTGAATCGCCAACCGGCGTAAAGAAATATAATAAACATTACAAAGAGCGTGAGCTGAATTCGAAGTAATGTTAAATACTGTAATGAAGTTAAAATGGGCTTTATGGATTGTGATCTCAAAGTTTCAAAAAGCATGCTCGAGCGAGTTGCACCCCAGTTGTTCTGGTATTTTAGCCATACAAAGCCAGCGATAAAAATTAAAACACAGAGTAAGGTAGAGCGCACAAAGTTTCTGAGTAGCCATTGGGGCTTCTCGGTTTTCTGATTCCATTGCCCAAGATAGACCATCGAAATACAGCACCATAAAACGGCTATCGCATCTTCTTTTACCAGTACAATGAAGAATGCCCAAAGCCAAAACCATTTATTTTGCTGAATAAAACTAGCTGTGAAAAGAAGGCATAAAGGAATTAAAAGCATTTCCACATGAAAACCGTAATGTTCGTTATGCAAAGTGAAATAGGTGAGTGGGCTGGCATAGAAAATAACAAAGAGCAGTTTTGTTTGGAACGAAACACCTTGATTTTCGAGCATCTTTAAAACAGCATACAAAGCACCAATTACGAAGCCAAACAAGGCGATAAACAAACCGTAAACACTAAAAAGATAGGTGAACGGAGCCATGCATAAATCAATAAAATAATTGTGAAATTTGCTATGAAACCCAAAACTGTTTTCATAGAAAAGAGGCTTGCCCAGAAGCCAATCATGGCTCAGTTGAAAGTGAGTGAAAATATCTGAAGTGTAATCACAGCGCTTGAAATGCAGACACTTTACCACAAAAAAGAAAAGAAACAGAATCGAGCCTGATAAGAACAACAGCCATGAGGAAGTTTTAAATTTCACTTTGTTAAATAAAAATCTAGTTGCCAAAAATACATTTTCTATTTTTGCCTGCCATGGGTATTTTGGATTTAAAACATGATGTAACCTTTGAACTCGACGATCCCCGTCGTACTTTACAGCATCGCGACATTATTTTATCGAAACCTTTTTTGAAAAAACTATACCAAGAGTGGTATGGTGTTTTTAAGATTCATGCCACCCAATTGCCTCCAGGTATTTTGTTGGAACTGGGCTCAGGAGCCGGTTTCTTAAAAGAAATTTTACCTGAAGTGGTTACTTCCGATGTGTTGGACATTCCTGAAATGGTGGATCGGATATTTTACGCGCAGCAAATGCCCTTCGAAAAGGAGAGTATGGCGGGCATTTTTATGACCGATGTTTTTCATCATATTCCCGACAGTGCTGCCTTTTTAAGGGAGGCGGATCGGGTTTTAGTCAGTGGCGGAAGGATTGTGATGAGCGAACCAGCCAATACCATATGGGGGAAGTTTATCTATAAAACCTTTCACCATGAACCTTTCGATACCCATGGCGACTGGTTTATACCGCCTTCAGGGCCTATGAGTGGGTCGAATCAAGCGTTGCCTTATATCGTTTTTATTCGCGACAGACCGACCTTTGAAATGAAATTTCCGAATCTGAAAATAAAAGAGCTGAATTATCATACGCCACTACGTTATTTGCTGAGTGGGGGTGTTTCAAAAAAGCAGTTGGTACCCGATTTCTCGTTTGGTTTTTTTAAACTATTAGATTCTCTGTTACTTCGAATAAGTAAACAATTTGCCATGTTTGTAACGATCGTAATTGAAAAAGAATGAATAAAGAAAAAAGCATCAAGTATTTTAATGCTGTAGCGGATAAACGCAAATTAATCCGAAGAAGAAACAGCTATTACTGGAATGATATTACCCGTTATTGTAATTATTTCATTCACTCCGAGAGTAGTGTCATTGAAATAGGATGTGGCAATGGCGAGATGCTTCAGGAGCTGAAAGGGAAGCGCAAAGTAGGCATCGATCATAGCCCTGCCATGATCCATAACGCCAAGATCGACTTCCCGAATATCGAGTTTCATGAGATGGATGCCGAGGATTTCTCTATGGATGAAAAATTTGATGTCATCTTAGTCTCCAATCTTACCGGGTATTTGGATGATATTCAAAAATGCTTCTCCAACCTGCATCAACTCTGCCATAGAAACACGAAAGTGATAATTACATCGTATAATTACTTGTGGGAGCCGGTTTTAAAGTTCGCAGAGAAAATCGGACTAAAACTCAAAACGCCCGATCAAAATTGGCTTACCAAAGCCGACTTAATAAACCTACTTCACATCTCTGGATTTGAGGTTTACAAATCGGCCAACAGGCAAATTATTCCGGTAAATATTCCTCTCGTTTCTTGGTTTTTTAATAAAATCTTAGCCCAGTTACCGTTGTTTAATTTGTTCTGTATCAATCGTTATCTTTTTGCCAATCAAAATACACAGTACCTAAAACCGGAAGAGAAAGAGTTTACAGTGAGTGTGATTGTGCCAGCTCGTAATGAGGCGGGCAATATTGAAAATTCGATACTCCGCTTGCCTAAGTTGGGCAAAGGCGTAGAACTTATCTTTATTGAAGGTAATAGTACCGACAATACTTGGGAAACAATTCTGTGGGCTGCCGAAAAATACAAATCGACACACCATATTAAAACAGGTCGGCAGTTGGGCAAGGGTAAAGGAGATGCAGTAAGAATGGGCTTTCAAATGGCAACGGGTGACATTTTAATGATTTTAGATGCTGATTTAACCGTCCCCCCCGAAGATTTACCTAAGTTTTATGATGTTATAGCCTCTGGCAAAGGCGACTTTGTCAATGGTTCACGTTTAGTTTACCAGATGGAGAATAATGCCATGAGATTCTTAAATATTTTAGGGAATAAGTTTTTTAGCTGGGCTTTCACTTGGCTCTTAGGGCAGCCATTCAAGGACACCCTTTGTGGCACAAAGGTTATTTTTAGGCACGATTATGAAAGGCTGATTTCCAACCGTAAATTTTTCGGCGAATTCGATCCTTTTGGCGATTTCGACCTCATTTTCGGAGCCTACAAGTTGAATCTGAAAATTACTGAAGTTCCCATCAGATATAAGGATCGAACCTATGGAAGCACCAATATCAGCCGTTTTAAGCATGGGCTTATCCTACTTCGTATGTGTGCTTTTGCAGCCCGAAAAATTAAATTCTATTAGCATTTCATTATCTGAGTATTTTTTCTACCTTTGCAGCCCAAATTTTATTTTTACAACAACATAAAAGAATACATATATGTCAATTACCTTCCAACCATCCAACCGTAAGCGCAGAAACAAACATGGATTTCGCGAACGCATGAGCACCAAAAACGGTAGAAAAGTATTGGCAGCGCGTCGTGCCCGAGGCAGAAAACGCCTTACTGTATCTGACGAAGGAACACATAAACGATAAGTTTAATATACAGATATAAAAAGGGCAGTTAGCATTTATGTTAACTGCCTTTTTATTTTTGCAAAATAGAGTGCGCTATACATTCACCAAAAACGAACGGCTTTGCAGCCAGAAGCTTATTGATGTGTTGATGCAACGCAGTAATCCTTCTTTTTTAAATTTCCCTTGTGTTTTTGTATGGCACGAAGTGCCACTGCCTCCCTCCATTAAAGTTCAGGTCATGATTTCTGTTTCAAAGAAGAAGTATAAACTTGCTGTCGACAGAAACCATCTTAAACGTTTGCTGCGCGAAGCTTACCGCTTAAATAAGCATTTACTCTATGATCAGTTGGAAGGGAAGCAAATCATCGTTCATATCAATTATATAGCTTCAAAAGTACTCGCATTTCAAGCGATACAGGAGGCTATGGTAACCAGTTTGATAAAAATCGCTCATGAGCTAAACAAAAAATGAAACAGCTTTTGATTTTTATTTTCCGTGGGTATCAGCTACTTATCTCACCCTTATTACCCAACGCGTGCAGGTATTCGCCTACCTGCTCTCAATATGGTATTGAAGCGGTGAAAAAACATGGAGCCATCAAAGGCGGATACATGGCTATGAAACGGATATTGAGATGTCACCCTTGGGGCGGACACGGCTACGATCCTGTACCTTAAGCTGAACGGAAAGTGTGCACCCGTGCAATCAAATGACCTTCAAATAATTAATTAAATCACAAACTGCCATCTAATATCGATGGTGCATTTTTAATCGTGCCTATTGAATTACTAAACGCTGGGTGGCTACCTTCTCTTGAGAAGTTATTTTTACCAAATAAACACCCGCATTCAAATGTGGAAGAGCAAGGTTTTGTTCTTG
>CAIUDH010000050.1 GCA_903897855.1 uncultured Bacteroidota bacterium
GTTCCCTTCAAGGAAGGAGGCACCTATGCTTATATTGAGAAAATTCTCTATACCCCCGAGATGAAGGTGTCTAATTTAAAATTAAATCCTTCTGTTCGCATAAAATATGATGATGTTGTTCAAGACCGTTGTTTTAAACTCGGATCCCCCAACAATCAATTATCAAGAGGCACCATCACAACGTCCCTTACACAACAAGATAAAGACGATATCATTATCAGTAATGAGAATTTTGAACCCACTAATATCGACCCGAAGTCCTATTTCTCAAATGATAAATTTGCTTCAGAAAAAAATGTGATCAAATCGGCCAATGAAGCACCTGGAAGAGTAGATGAAAAAGGCAATCCAACCATTTCAAGTGCTGTTTCAGGCATCATGAAAGAGGATAAAATTATTCCCCAAGAATCAGCCACAGGCCCTGAAGGCTATTATGAAAACAACAACACAAATCTTGATGTAATCCTCGACCCCGCTAACGCCGCCGCCGCCGCCACCGCTTCAAATAAAAAAAACGCCCCCTCTAAAGACGGCTATTCGGCCTTAGGGAACAAGTATAAAGTCGGATCTAAATTTATGGCCGGCACTTCTTCAACAGGCACAAAATCAAGTGTGGCTACAAAGACTGATGCAACATACGATCCTACAAAAGCAAAGAACATACATTACTTCGGTGCCAGTAGTATTGGTCCTGTACAAGTAAATAAAACAGCCATTGTTTACTATGTGCTCGATTCTTGGAACTACCGTGACAGTTACGACAAAAACAATCCAGAGTTGTTGGAATTAACAAAATTTGCTTCCAACTCTAAGTATAAACTGAACGGTATTTTAATCCACTCTTTTGCTTCGCCTGAAGGAGCCTACGCACAAAATCTTAACCTCGCACAAGAGAGAACAACCAACACCTATAATCAAATAAAAAAACAGTTTAAAGAGGCCGGAGTAGATAAAGTTTATGATGATGAGTTTTATTTACGCACCTCCACCTTCGAAGATTGGGAAGGTTGGAAACGTGGGGTTACTTCAAGCAATTTAGCCGATAAGGCCGAATTACTTGCCATCATCGAAAGTGGATTGAATGATGAAGAGAAAGAGGCGAGAATCAAAACCAAACACGCCGACTCTTATAAACAAATGAAAGAAGACATTTTGCCTCGCTTACGTCGCTCGGTGGTATCTGTAAATGCATACGTACCCAACAAAACACCCGATGAAATAATGCAAGCAGCAAAAATCAATATCGCCGAACTAAACGAAAATGAGCTGCTCTACTATGCCATGGCCACTACCGATGAGAAAGAACGCCAGAAGGCCTATGCTTCATTTATTAAACTTAATCCTAACGATTGGAGAGGATACAGCAACTTAGCCAGTATTCTGATCCGTTTAGGTGCCACCAAGGAAGCCCTGACCAACTTGGAAAAAGCCGACCGATTGTCGCCCAACAACGGTATTATTTACAATAATTTAGGCGTCGTACATAAAGATCTCAAAAACTACGAAAAGTCGGAGTTCTATTATAACAAAGCGAAAACTTTTGGCATTGCTGAAAATAATAATATGGGTAATTTGTACGCTCGCGCAGGTCACTATCAACAAGCACTCGCCTTTTATGATACCGACACAAAATCATATAATGCAGGTTTAGTGAATACCATGTTAGGAAATTATGCCGAGGCCAACAAAAGTCTTGATGCGCAAGAAAGAGAAGAAAAGAACGCCACCAGCTATTATCTTAAAGCTATTATTGGAGCCCGCTCAGGAGATGGAGATGCATTAGCAACCAATTTAAGAATGGCCATCGAGAAAGAGCCTCGTTTTCGTACCGAAGCCCTTGCCGACCTCGAATTTCGTAACTTTTGGAAAAGTCCGGAGTTTAATGCCGCGATACGTTAAAGATTTAATTGATAAATTTACAGCCCTTTCAATGATGGAAGGGCTTTTTTTATTGTATGCGTAAA
>CAIUDH010000051.1 GCA_903897855.1 uncultured Bacteroidota bacterium
CATTGCCAATTCTTAAGTAATTTAAATTTTGATTTTGCATAATGCTTACCAAAAGTTCCTTGATGGTTAAATCGGCAAAAACATCTTTATTTAATTTACTTCCTGTACATATTTTAACCAGTTTATTAGTTAGCTGAGCTATTTCCTCATTATTGTAAAAATGATATTGGCTAAAATTTAATTGCCAGGGACTCTGGTTGTTTTCTTTGGGAAATTGCTCGTTCAAATAATCAATGGTATTGTTTATATGTTGGCTATCAATGGCCAAGGCCGTGCATTGAGTTGGATTATTCGTTTTTGCTTCGGGAAAATCTATAGTCATGGTAACATTTGCAGGAACTATTACACTTTCGCCAGGCAAATAATCGAATCCATCTTGGTCAAATAAATGCATGACTTTTTTTCCTTTGAGCATACTTGTAATAACCAGGCTATCAAAAGTAAGAGGAATGCTATTGGACGATTCGTAAGTTTCAAAAACATTTAACTCACATTGATCTAAAGAATAGGCTGTTCTGTTTTCAATCAGCGTTTTAAGTTGCGAATGCTTTGATAAGGCAATTGGATTAAGGCTAAATTTCATGGCTTGATTCAATTTTAGCAAAATCAAATATATTCTTTTTACTGAATTTAAAACTAATTTTTATCTGTTTTTTATACATTCTCATCTGAAATTGGATGGAAACCGAATGATACGATTGTGCTACAAAATGATATGATTGTACTACCTTTTGTTCGGAAGCAACATCTATGTTCGTATTCAAAAAAAGATAATTATGACCAACTTAACACAACGACCTACTTTTAAAGCCCAATATGAAAACTTCATAGGGGGACAATTTGTTCCACCAGTGAATGGAACTTATTTTGAAAACATTTCTCCCATTGATGGGAAAGCCTTTACCACAGCTGCACGTTCAACCCAGGCTGATGTGGAATTGGCATTAGATGCAGCGCATGTTGCATTTGCTTCATGGAGTAAAACATCAGCGGCTTATCGTTCAGGTATTTTAAATAAAATAGCTGATGTGATGGAAGCTAATTTGAATTATCTAGCCACCGTTGAAACCATTGACAATGGCAAGCCAATCAGAGAATCTGTAAACGTAGATTTGCCTTTATGTATTGACCATTTTCGCTATTTCGCTGGTGTTATTCGTGCAGAAGAAGGCTCTATTTCTGAACATGATACCAATACCGTTAGTATTTGTTTGCATGAGCCATTAGGCGTTGTGGCACAAATTATTCCTTGGAATTTCCCCTTATTAATGGCCACTTGGAAAATTGCTCCCGCTTTGGCTGCAGGCTGCTGTGTGGTAGTAAAACCAGCTGAACAAACTCCGACTTCAATTTTATGTTTGATGGAATTATTAAAAGAGGTAGTTCCTGCAGGAGTTATTAATATTATCACAGGCTTTGGTCCTGAAGCAGGAAAACCATTGGCACAATCGCCTAGGGTTTCAAAAGTTTCTTTTACAGGAGAAACGACTACTGGAAGATTAATCATGCAGTATGCTTCTGAAAATTTAATTCCGGTAACTATGGAATTAGGTGGAAAATCTCCCAATATATTCTTTCCCTCTATAGCCGATCACGATGACGACTTCTTTGACAAAGCCATTGAAGGTGCTGTACTGTTTGCCGTAAACCAAGGAGAAGTTTGCACTTGTCCTTCTCGGATTTTAGTTCATGAGAGCATTTACGATAAATTCATGAGCAAAGTAATTGAAAGAACGAAGGCCATTAAAATGGGAAACCCTTTGGATAGCAATACCATGATGGGCGCACAAGCCTCAATCGACCAATATGAAAAAATTCAGTCTTATTTGAAATTAGGAAAAGAAGAAGGTGCTGAATTATTGTGTGGTGGCGATATTCAAAAATTAAATGGGGAATTGTCGGGGGGATACTATATTCAACCTACCTTATTCAAGGGCAATAACAAAATGAGGATTTTTCAAGAAGAAATTTTTGGTCCCGTAGTTTGTGTTACCACTTTTAAAACTACTGAAGAGGCAATTGAAATTGCCAATGATACTTTATACGGATTGGGTGCTGGCGTTTGGACACGCGATGCCCATGAAATATACCAAGTACCTCGTGCCATTCAAGCGGGTAGAGTTTGGGTAAATTGTTACCATGCTTATCCTGCACATGCTCCATTTGGAGGTTATAAAAAATCAGGATTTGGCAGAGAGAACCATCTGATGATGTTAGGACATTATCGCCAAACAAAAAATATGTTAATTTCATACGACAAAAAGAAATTAGGTTTCTTTTAGTCTAGCCTAAAATTTTATTTACACAATACCGATAAGATATTAACTCTTATCGGTATTTTTATAAATTAAAAATGATTGTAAGAGTATTAATCAGCCCTGATGCCAAACAAATAATAAAGCAACTTAAAGCACCATTCGGGGCCTTAATGTTTCACCAGAGTGGCGGCTGTTGCGACGGTTCTCAGCCCATGTGCTTTGCCAAAGGAGATTTTATTATTGGTTCTAGTGATGTTTGCCTAGGTGAAATAGAAGACTGTGAATTTTGGATGAGCAAAGACCAATTTGAAGTTTGGAAACATACCCAGTTAACGGTCGATATTACCCAAGGAAGAGGCTCCAGTTTTTCAATAGAAATTCCTTTGGGATTAAGATTCATCATACATTCTAAAATATTTACCCCTGAACAAGAAAATAAACTTAGTCCGGTTTTTTTTAAAGTGGACTAAAATCTATTCATAGAAAAAAGCCTACATCATTTCTTAATTATTTACATTCGTTTCATTAACCCCTTCAAAAATGTCGTATTCCTATCAAATAAAAAGCTTCGAAGAATACCAAGAAGCCTACCAAAAAAGCCTTGAAAACCCAGCCGCGTTTTGGGGTGAAATAGCCAAGAATTTTACCTGGAAAAAAAAGTGGGATACCGTTGTCGATTGGGAATTTAAAACACCAAATATAAAATGGTTTGAAGGTGGAAAATTAAACATTACCGAAAACTGTATTGACCGGCATTTAGCCACCAAAGGCGAACAAGCAGCCATCATATGGGAGCCTAATGACCCAGAAGAAAAAACCAGGGTGGTAACCTACAATCGCTTACACAAACGTGTTTGCCAAGTGGCTCAAATGTTAAAAAACTTAGGAGTAAAAAAAGGAGATCGGGTTTGCATTTACATGGGAATGATTCCTGAACTTACCTACGCTGTATTAGGCTGTGCAAGAATTGGTGCCATTCATTCTGTCATTTTTGGAGGTTTTTCGGCACAGAGTATTGCCGATCGGCTTTTTGATGCACAAGCTGAATTTATAATTACTTGCGATGGTGCTTTCAGAGGGAATAAAGACATTCCGCTAAAAAGTGTTATTGATGATTCCTTGATTGGAAATAAAACCATAAAAAAAGTAATCGTTTATACCCGAACCCGCACTCCTGTGAGTATGATTAAAGGGCGCGATGTTTGGTGGGAGGACGAAATGGAACACGCCGAACAACAAGTGGAACAAAATGGAAAAGTAAGTTTTCCAGCCGAAGAAATGGATTCGGAAGACCCCTTATTTATTTTATATACCTCAGGATCAACCGGCAAACCAAAGGGCGTCGTGCATAGCACTGCCGGCTACATGATATGGACCAATTACACTTTTATCAATACTTTTCAGTACCAAGCTGGACAAGTGCATTTTTGTACGGCCGATATTGGTTGGATTACCGGTCATAGTTATATTTTATATGGCCCCTTAAGCGCAGGTGCAACCAGCTTAATGTTTGAAGGCATTCCTACCTGGCCCGATGCCGGCCGTTTTTGGGATATTGTGGAGAAGCATCGAGTAAATATTTTGTATACCGCCCCAACAGCGATTCGGAGCTTAATGATCTATGGATTACATTATGTAAAAAACAAAGATCTAAGCTCATTAAAAGTTTTAGGTTCAGTTGGAGAACCAATAAATGAAGAGGCTTGGCAATGGTATTATAAAAATATTGGAAAAGAAAAATGCCCCATCGTAGACACTTGGTGGCAAACTGAAACTGGTGGAGTTATGATTAGCAGTTTGGCTGGCATTACGCCCCAAAAACCGGCTCATGCGACCTTGCCCATGCCTGGTGTTTTGCCTTGCTTGGTCGACGAAAACGGAATAGAAATAATAGGCAATTCGGTGAGTGGGAATTTATGCATCAAACAAGCTTGGCCTGGAATGATTCGCACCACTTATGCCGACCACGAAAGGTGCAGAACCACTTATTTTAGCACCTATGAAAACATGTATTTTACAGGTGATGGATGCCTTAGAGATGAAGATGGAAATTATAGAATCACGGGCCGAGTAGACGATGTGTTAAATGTAAGCGGACATAGAATTGGAACCGCTGAAGTTGAAAACGCAATCAATATGCATACCGGAGTTATTGAAAGTGCGGTGGTGGGTTATCCTCACGAGATCAAAGGACAAGGCATTTATGCCTTTGTTATTTTTGATGGTAAACACGTAAGTGAGAGCCTTTCTCGGCAAGATATTATTCAAACGGTTTCAAGAATTATTGGCGCCATTGCCAAACCCGATCAAATTCAATTTGTAAGCGGTTTGCCTAAAACTAGAAGCGGTAAAATAATGCGACGTATTTTGCGAAAAATTGCAGAAGGGGAAACCTCGAATTTTGGCGATATTTCTACCCTCCTAGACCCTAACATTGTAGAAGAAATAAAAAACGGAGCGTTGTTTTATTAGGAAAAAGGATTTCAGGACAGGAGAACCTAAGTCGTGCCGAAAGATTTGAGATGCTTTAATGAATGAAGCACGTCACTTTTTCTTATTATTCTTCTTTCTCTTAGCCGCTTCACTTTCTGCTTCCCGTATCAGCTGCTTCCAGTTTGTGTTCACCTCTTCGGTCGAGGCTAAGGTATCTTCATATTCCGATTTGCCGATCGCTGATACATTCACCTTTTTATCCATAAAGCCTTCTATCTGCTCGAGCAGTATTTTTTCTTCCGGTGCACAAAATGATACCGCAATCCCTTTATTGGTTCCACGCCCAGTTCTACCTACACGATGCACATAGTTTTCAGCAATATCAGGTAAATCATAATTTACCACATAGTCTACGTTAGGAATATCAACACCCCTTGAACTCACATCGGTAGCAATCAAAATTTTGAAGACGCCACTCTTAAAATCATTCATCACCTCTAATCTATCTTGTTGCTCTTTCCCACTATGCATGGTAAGGCTTTTAATGCCCACCCGCTCCATCGCCTGAAACACCCGCTCTGCACGTACTTTTGTACGCACAAATACAAGTATTTTACTATCTGGATTCTCTTTCACCAAACGTTCCAAAAAATAACGTTTGTCGTCCATATTCACACTCATAACACTGTGCGTTACGTTTTTAGAAACAGGATCTTTGGGCGATATTTGAATTCGTATCGGATTACGAACAATAGAATACGCCATCTTTTTAACCTTCTCATTGATTGTTGCCGAGAAAAAAAGAGTTTGACGGAAACGAGGCAAAAACTTGATAAGATCTCTAATATCTTTATAAAACCCTAAATCAAGCATCAAATCAGCTTCATCTAATACCAGAATTTGAATGCCCGATAATACCAGATGACCCTGACTCACGAGGTCAAATAAACGACCGGGAGTGGCTATCACAATGTCAACGCCATGATTCAATTGCTTTATTTGAGGTGCCTGATCAACACCTCCAAAAATC
This sequence comes from uncultured Bacteroidota bacterium, assembly GCA_903897855.1. Lineage (GTDB taxonomy): Bacteria > Bacteroidota > Bacteroidia > UKL13-3 > UKL13-3 > CAINMV01. The sequence goes on from CAIUDH010000051.1 coordinate 5,722, forward strand.
CCTAGGGTCTTCACTTTGGTATACTTCCCTAGTTCATGAAAGACTTCCGTAATTTGTATGGCTAACTCATGCGTTGGAACCATCACCACCACTTTAAGCCCTCGATCATTACGTGCCAGCGTCATTAAATGCAAAATAGGAATTGCAAAAGCTCCCGTTTTTCCTGTACCTGTTTGTGCAATAGCCAATACATCTTCTCCATTTAAAATGTTGGGTATAGCCCGAAACTGTATGTCGGTAGGCTTTTTAAAACCCTGCTCTGCTATACTTTTTTTTATTTCTGCGCTAATTCTATATTCTTCGAATTTCATTCTAATAAAGTATTACGTTAAATGGGTAAAGTTAATTTTTTTATCTCCGACTCTGGGAAACAATATCAGGAATATACTATTTAATACCTATTTCGAGGAGAGAAGAACGAATGAGGGGATATTAAATTAATGATTCAAAAAATCCTTCTGATACTAAACACCTACCATTTCTTCTTTCTCATGATCCCATACCTTTAGCTTAAAACAAGCAATAATGTCTTTGGGCTTCAGTGATGTTTTCTTGGGAGCTTGTAACTCTTCAAAATGAGCCATCGCCTCGGGTAAACGGTAAAAAGGAATACGTGCGTTAAGATGATGTATGTGATGGTAGCCTATATTCGCTGTAGCCCATCGCAGAAAGGGGTTTAATTTCATGTAGCTAGAAGAATCCAAAGCAGCCCCTTCATAGGTCCAGTCTTCATTTCCTACAAATTTAACACCCGGGAAATTATGTTGGGCATAAAACAAATAAGCACCCAGCGCACCTGAAATAAAATGGGGTACAATACTAAAAAGAATCAACCCTTGCCAGCCGAAAAAATAAAGTAATGCAATCTGTCCGGAGAAGTGAAAAAGGAGTGCGAAAAGAGAATCATAGTGTTTTTTAAAATTATTCATTAACGACTGAATACACATTCCGTACATAAAAGCGAAAATGTAACCGAATAATATGGTTAAAGGATGACGAATAAAGAGATAGAGTCTTTGTTCAGATTTTGAGCTTCTCTCGAATTTCTTTTTCGTAAAAACTGGATACGACCCTATACTTGCACTGAAAAGTTTTGAATTGTTTTTATGGTGATAATCATGGGAGCGCTTCCAAATACTCCTAGGTGCTAAAAAATACAGACCAAACAAAGTGAAAAGGCCTTTCGCTAAGGGCGACCGATGTAAAATTGCTTCATGTAAAAAATCGTGATAAATAACAAATAACCTTGCAAAGGCAAATCCACTAAAGATACTGCAAATGATTTTTAAAGAAATATGAAAGTTAAATAATGTCCCAGCTAAACTGGTACACAGAATTAGCATAGCTGTTATCGTTAAAATCCAACTTTTTTTTCTATCTTCTTTGGCAAACTCACGGGTTGCCAATATTAATTGTTTGCCTTTTAGCATCTGTGCAAAACTACAAAATACGTTCAAAATATGCAAGTTTGAAATTCTCAACCAAAAAAAGGCATTTTCATTCTCTATTTTACTACTATATTCTTTACTTTGCGCATCTAAATGAGAGTCCTCTTATTCGTCTTTTTCAGCGTATTATATCAAGGTGGTATGGCGCAATTATTACCTTCCTTTGGTAATAGTCGCACAGGCACTGCTGGCATGCAGTTTTTAAAAACCGGGGTTGATGCGCGCAGTATGGGTATGGCTGGTGCCGTTATCTCAGCGCCTAACGATGCCAGTACGATGTACTGGAACCCGGCCGGAAGTACTCAATTAGATTCAGGCACAAAATATAATATCGCCATAAACCATTGCAGCTACTTTGCGAAAACAAAACTTGAACAAGCTGCTCTTGTTTACAAGCACAAGTATGGATATTGGGGGGTTCAATTACTCTCGTTTCGTTCTCCTTCCATGAAAGAGACTACTGAATTTCAACCGGAAGGCACCGGCAGAACATTCGCCTTTTCTGACGTATTGATTGGTATAACCTACGCACAACAGCTTACCAATAACTTTAGTTTTGGACTCAACGTCAAATATGTGAATGAAAGTTTTGCTGGCGTCGTTACCAATAATATGCTATTTGATCTAGGTTTGTTCTACGATGTACACCTACGAAATACTCGATTCGCTGCGGTAATAAGTAATTTTGGTATCAATGTAAAGCCCCATGGAGAAGTTACAGCATTGAGGCTTTCAGGCTTGTCCTCCACGAGTGATTTTAGTGCCTATAGTGCCCCCAGCTTATTTCGAGTGGCCGTATCTACGCTCGTGTTTAGAACGAAGGAGCAAACTTTAATGGGCACGTTGCAGTTAAACCACCCCGGCGACAATAACGAGACGTTCGCTCTAGGATTTGAATACCAATATCTAAAACTCTTGATTGCTCGCGCCGGCTATGAGTTTGGTGCTGATGAAAAAGGTTTTCCCGCCCTTGGTTTTGGCATCAAACTACCCAAACGTTTTGGGGGGTTGCGCTTCGACTACGGATGGCAGTATAAAAAAGTATTTGGTAATGTACAACGTATTGGAATAGTAGCTTCTTTAAAATAAAAATGGTTCATCAATCGAGAAATTTTTTGCTTGCAGTGCTACTATCAGTAGTATTAAACAGTTGCTCCTTTTTGTTTGGAAGTAAAAAAGATCAAGAGGTGGATCAGGTTTTTGAACAAGGGAGAATCGATCCCAATCTGGTACCCAGCGCTGTTGGGTATGTGCCTATTTTACCCTTCTTTACCCATTACATTAATCCGGTTGATGTATATGTTGGATTCGATAATATGCTCTATGTATGTGATGATTTGGGTGTGCATGTGAGTGATATTTCGGGTAGAGAATATCGTGTGATACCAATTCCTAACGCCACAAAAATTGTGCAGGACAGAAGGCTGTTTACCTATGTATGTGGTCGTGTAAGTGTTACACGCAGCGGACAAACCTATAATCTCCCCGCCGTTTATAAAATCATGAATGCCGCTACCCGCAGTGCTTACACCATTATCGATACACTCATTCAACCCGATTGCGACGCTTCTCGCAATAACTTTAGAGGAAGCGACGATGAAAAAATTTCATTTACGGGCATGGCTACAACCTCCGACAACACACTCTATATCTCGCGTTCGGGACCACGCAACGACCAAGCCGCATTTTCGGCTCCCGATAATGCCGTACTCATATTCGATGCTAGTGGCCTTAATACAAGCTATGCGAAGGAGTTAAACCCAAACAATAGCAGCTTAAAGTCTGTTCTGGGTCTAACAGGAATCACTTCTTTTTGTGCTCCACCGCAAGTTCAATTTGGAATGAACCAGAGCAAGGACTTCTTAATTATTCAAGGCGACTTATCGCAACCTGTTGAATTCCGAACCCTTTGGATTAAGCATAATTTGGATGCCGGCACAGGTGAAACAACGTATGGCCAAAACAACGATCTGTTGTATATGGACACCACTAAAGCCTCCCGCTTTTTGTACGACTCCTACCATTTTAAACACCCTGTTGATGTTTGTATTTCACCCGATAAAAATGGCTATATATTTGTTGTGGATGATGTATTAGACTCTGTCTTTGTTTTTACACAAGCTGGCTATGAAGGGGTAAATGCCCCGGCTACTTCGGCCAACAAAAAACAAATCATCGCTTCTTTTGGCGGACATGGTTTTGATTTGTTTCATTTTAAAAAGTGTAGTGGTGTGGCCTACTATAATAAAATATTATATCTGGCCGATAAAGAAAACAATCGAATTTGTAGGTATAAACTAAGTACCGACATTGAATAAAAAAACAAGCACGGTTTAAATTAAACCATGCTTGTTTTGCTTTTTTTTGAAGAATTAGACACCTCAAAAATACTCGTTTTGTTCTACGAAAAGCAGACGTCATTAGTTTTGACCATGACCCCACTTGTTTTCATAAGCTGAAATTAGTTTTGATTCATTAAAGGAAGGGGGTGTTAAATAATTAGACTTAACTTAGCAAAAATGCTGATTTTTTCCTGCACCGCTCGTTTAATTTAATTCTAAATTTAGAATCTGAAACCAAACAAAGAAGAGGAGGCCAATGGAACTAGGCTTTATTATTAACCTCTGTCAGAAAACTTAAAAACGTATTTAGTTCAAATTTTCGGTAATGTTTTTTATCTCCACGCTTGGCGATTTCTTTTGATACAGTATTTTATATACCGCTGTCATTATGGGCATGTCTACTTTATATACCTTGTTTATCTCAAACATACATTTGCTGGCATAATACCCCTCGGCAATCATATTCATCTCTAGCTGCGCTACCTTCACCGAAAAGCCCTTTCCTATCATGGTGCCAAACATTCGATTACGACTATATAAAGAATATGCGGTTACTAACAAGTCGCCCAAATAAGCACTTTCCTTAACATCCCGGTGAATCGGTTTCACAACATCGATAAAACGCTTCATTTCACGAATAGCATTCGCTACCAATACCGCTTGAAAATTATCGCCATAACCCAACCCATGACAAATGCCACTCGCTAAAGCATAAACGTTTTTCAATACTGCGCCATATTCTGCACCTACCATATCTACATTAATATTGGTTTTTATATAGATGCATTTTAGATTCATCGCGATCGCCTCGGCCGCTTGTTTGCTGCCACCACAGAGGGTTAAATAAGATAGACGCTCAAGAGCCACTTCTTCCGCATGACAGGGTCCTGCAATTACGGCTTGTTGCTTTTCGGTAACACCGAACTGTTTCTTTAAATAATCGGCAACCACTAAATTATATTGAGGCACAACACCTTTAATGGCAGAAACAATGGTTTTGTTTTTAAAGATGGCCGAAGTACACCCTTTTAAAATATCGTGTAAAAAAGCGGATGGGACTGCCAATACAATAATGTCGCTCGACTTAATTGCTTTTATTACATCCTTTGTGAGCGTGATGTTTTTTAGATCGAATTCAACATCGCTCAGGTAATTGGGATTATGCTTAAATTTTTTAAGATGAACAATGGTTTCCTCTTTACGCAGCCACCAAGTAATTTTCTTCGGTAATTTATTATCACACAATATTTTTACCAGTGCTGTAGCCCAGCTTCCCCCTCCTATGACTGTAATATTTTGTTGATTGTTCATCTTACATCTAATAATTTAAAAGTTTTTTCAGGTTATCTTCTATTCTATGCTTCGGTAGAAAGTTTTGTTCCAGTTGCGGACTAAACGGCACCGGTGTATCCAATGAAGCTACACGCATTATGGGTGCATCTAGAAAATCAAAACAGTTTTCGCTTATCCATGCCACAATTTCGGCCCCCATACCACCCGTTAAACAGTCTTCGTGAAACACGATTACTTTCCCCGTTTTTTTTACCGATGCTTTCACCGCTTCTTTATCCCAGGGCAACAAACTTCTTAAGTCTAAAATTTCTATGGTCTTGTCGGGGAATTTTAAGGCGGCCTCCAAGGCCCAATGTACGGCTGCACCATACGTAATGATGGTAAGGTCGTCGCCCTCGTTTACTATTTTTGCTTTCCCAATTTCTATTTCAAAATATCCATCAGGAACCATCGTTTCGTTGCTTCTATACAAACCTTTATGCTCAAAAAATAAAACCGGATTAGGGTCGTTTAACGAAGCCAATAATAACCCTTTCGCATCATACGCATTGCTTGGATATACTACCTTTAAACCAGGAGTATGCACAAACCAGGCTTCATTGCTTTGGCTATGAAAGGGCCCGGCAGCAGCACCCGCACCAGTAGGCATGCGTATAACCACGTCGGCGCACTGTGCCCAACGATAATTGTTTTTTGCAAGATTATTAATAATCTGATTAAAACCACAGGTCACAAAATCGGCAAACTGCATCTCCATCATAGTCTTAAAACCCTTGATGCTTAAACCCAACGAAGCTCCTACAATAGCACTTTCACAAAGAGGGGTATTGCGTACTCGGTCTTTGCCATATTTCTCCACCAAACCCTGTGTTATTTTAAATGCGCCTCCATATTCCGCAATATCCTGACCCATTAAAATTAAGTTATCCCAAGTCCGCATAGCAATATCCAACCCATCACTCAGGGCATCAATAAATCGTTTATTGGTTTCCTTTGGCGTCGTTGAAGAGGAGGCTGCCTGGTATTCGAAGACCCCATTTTCATATGTTTTTTGAGTAGCATACACATCGGCTATTTCGAGGCTTGTGCTCGGCTCAATTTCTGGCATCGCCAATACCGTTTCAACGCCTAAATCAATTTCGTTTTTGATCTCCTCCTTAATTTCATTAATGGTACTTTCGTTAAGGATGTTTAGGGTAGTCAAATACGCTCCATAATTATTAAGAGGGTCCTTTTGAGACCAGGCATCAAACAACTCTTGCGGCACATACTTCGTGCCACTTGCTTCTTCATGTCCACGCATTCTAAAGGTCATACATTCTAGGATTACCGGCCTTGGATTATTTCTAATATCCTCCGCTATTTTACTTACCGAATGATATACCTCCAAAATATTATTGCCGTCTATTTGAAAAGCTTCGATGCCATAGCCGAGTGCTTTATCGATAAAATACTTAAATTTATATTGTTCGTTTGAAGGCGTTGATAACCCATAGCCATTGTTCTCGATTAAAAAAATGACTGGCAAATCCCAGACAGAAGCAATATTTATCGCTTCGTGAAAATCGCCTTGACTTGCACCGCCATCGCCGCTATAAACGATGGTAACCTTATTTTCTTTTTTAAGTTTTGATGCGAGTGCGATGCCGTCGGCAACGCCAAGCATGGCACCCAAATGTGAAATCATTCCAACGATATGAAACTCGTTGGTGCCAAAATGAAACGATCGTTCTCTACCCTTGCTAAACCCCTCCTTTTTACCTTGCCATTGCGCGAATAATTTTTCGAATGGAATTTTTCGAGAGGTAAAAACACCGAGATTGCGATGTAAGGGCAACACATATTCATCGCTCTGCAAAGCCATCGTAGAACCAACAGCAATGGCCTCTTGCCCGATACCACTGAACCATTTACTCACCCTTCCTTGGCGCAAGAGGATAAGCATCTTCTCTTCAATCATGCGCGGTTTTACAAGGGCTTTGTAAAGCTCCAGTAACTGGGTGTCGGATAAATCTTTTCGGTCGAAATGCATTTTAGTGTTCAATAATCAATGGTTATAAGTCAATATAGAATACGCTTTTTTTGACGTGGGATAACCCGCTATTCGACTTGCCTTTATATCAGGTGAACTTGTGCTAAATACTCCGCAATTTGAATGGCGTTGGTGGCGGCTCCTTTTCTTAAATTATCACTTACAATCCACAGATTTAAGGTTTTGGGTTGGGTTTCATCTCTACGTATGCGACCTACAAAAACTTCATCCTTCTCATGCGCATGAAGCGGCATCGGATATTGCAATGTAGCGATGTCATCTGTTACAATCACCCCTTTGGTTTTTTGTAAAATACTTCTCACCTCACGAATGTCGAATTCGTTTTCAAACGAAACATTTACACTTTCACTATGCCCTCCCATGACTGGCACCCTTACGCAAGTGGCCGTCACTTTAATATTCTGATCTCCTAATATTTTTTGTGTTTCATGCACCATTTTCATTTCCTCTTTAGTATATCCATTTTCTAAAAAAGTATCAATTTGGGGCAGTAAATTTAAATCGATTTGATGTGGGTATACCTTATCGCTCTCAATTTTATTTCGCTCATCCATTAATTGCTTCACCGCCTTCATGCCGGTGCCAGTAACGCTCTGATAGGTGCTCACCACAATGCGATTGATCTTAAACTTATGGTTTAAATCGGCCAAAGCCACTACCATTTGAATGGTACTGCAGTTGGGATTAGCAATAATTTTAGTTGCTGAAGTGATGGTAGCCGCATTTATTTCAGGCACTACCAATGGACATTTTTCATTCATCCGCCAGGCAGAAGAATTGTCGATGACGAACGTGCCATTAGCAGCAAACTTTTCGGCCCAAGCCAACGAGGTGCTCCCCCCAGCAGAGAAGATGGCAATCTGTGGTTTGGCATCAACAGCAGCCTGTACGCTTACCAGAGTATAACTCTTATTCCTATACATTATATTTTTGCCCACCGAGTTTTCTGATGCAGCAACAATTAATTCCGATACTGGAAAATTTCGCTCTGCAAGTACTTCAAGCATTTTGCTACCGACTAAACCGGTAGCGCCAATAATCGCAACTTTATACATTATTTTAACCCTTAACTTTAGTTATTTTTGCAAAGATATATTTATGTGCTTGTTTTAACGCATTAAATGTAACGCTTTAAGTGCTAAACTTTTAACTGATTAATTTTTTTGAATTATCCATCACAAGTACTCGAACTGGTTGTAAATGAATTTGCAAAGCTACCCGGCATCGGTAAAAAAACGGCCTTGCGATTGGCATTACATCTAATTAAACGCAAGAAGAACGACCTCGTTTTCTTTAGTGAGTCGTTGCTAAAACTTGCAAACGACCTACGCTACTGCACTTTATGCCACAACGTGAGCGATTCCAACCTCTGTGAAATTTGTAGTAGCTTCTCCCGTAAAAAAGAGCAACTCTGCGTGGTTGAAGATTTACGCGATGTTATGGCCATTGAGAACACCCAACAATATTTTGGGGTGTATCATGTGCTTGGCGGTGTGATTGCCCCTATGGAAGGAATTGGCCCTGATACACTAAATGTAAACAGCCTTTTAAAAAGAGTAGAAACAGGAGAGATAAAAGAAATTATTTTAGCTTTAAATGCCACCATGGAAGGCGACACTACGGCTTTTTATATCTCTAAAAAACTCCAGCCTTATGATGTTAAAATTTCTACCATCTCCCGGGGCATCTCTGTGGGTGGCGAATTAGAATACGCAGACGAAATTACTCTTGGGAGGGCTATAACCTCAAGGGTGAACTATGGTGGTTAAACCTTTCGGTAGTTAAAAAGAACGCACTGCTCTTACCGTATAGGTATAGCTTTTGTCATTGGCACTTTGGGCACCACTAGTAAAAAAATATTGCACCCAGGCAGTATTTAAGCTCTTTTCACTCGAACTCCAATAACCATCATCGGCAAAAGCACCGATGGCAGCTCTGTTTAAGAAAACTTTATTTAATTCGGTAAGGCTTGGTAAATACCAATCGCTATATCCCCCTAAATTTAAATCAGCACAGATTTTCGCAGCGTAGCTTCCAGCACTTTGAGTAGTCACAATGCTATTGGTATTTGCGTTTCCTGAGCCAATGGTAAGAGCCACCGCTCCCGTAGTAACGTTCGACCCGTTAAACCATTGAATTCCGGAGCTTTGATCGGTAGGGGCGACTATCAATCCATGATGAATTTTGGCATCGTAACCAGGATCGCCAGCACTAAGTATATAGGCTATTTTACCCCCTTGAAAATTACCACCGATGCTTAAATAACTACACGAGCCATCATCTTCTGTTGCCTTTGCATTATAATTTGTCGACATCGGATCCATGCATCCTCGAATTTTCTTCTTACAACTATTTAGGGTGAGTGTAATCAGAAGTATAAGACTAATAATTAATACACGGGTTGGTTTGTTTGGCTGAGATATCATTTTATAGATTTAATTTTGGGTCAAATAAAGTGAAAAGTATTGAAAAAAAAAATCAGTTTGCTAATATCATCTATAAACTAAAACTCCTCTTCCCTTTTGCTTAACACAAAAGGGAAGAGGAGTAATTTTAGAAAAGACAAAAAAACGTTGCCTTTTGGCTACGAGAATAGATTATTCTTTTATCAATCTGGATGTTGAAACATTACCATCAATGATTGATTGAACAACATAAATCCCTTTTGGAAGGCTCGCAATATCCAAAGTTAAAGACGATGCGTTTGGCATTGAGGTTAATACTTCCTGTCCTAAAACATTAAACAATGAAACACGGGTAATGCTCTGGCTGGCTTCAATTGTTAAACTGGTGGTGGCTGGATTTGGATAAATTTTGGTTGCACCCTCCTCGGTAGTATTAATACCAATCGAGGATTTTCTAAAATATACATTATCTAAGTAAACTGTGCTAGTACCGGTAGGAACGCCAACTAAAATATATTGCGCTAAATGTGCTCTGGTTGTTAATCCTGTGAAATCAGAAAGTAGCAAATCGTAGCTATTCCAAGCTTTTAGAGTGGGTGCCGTAAGTGTTAACTCATGCTCTTTATCATCACCTCCTCCAAATGCAGCATCAGCTCCAAAATCAACCAACTTCACTTTAAAAGTGGTCATGTTAGGCGTCCAGGCATCAAGGTGTAACCATTTCATAGGTGTTGCATTGATTTGATTTGCACCAGTAGTTTCTATCCCTACAAAATCCAAAGAAGAGTATTTTTTAGTATCATTTCCTGCAATTTTTAAATCGGTGAGGGTAGCGGCTGACCAGCTTGTTCTCCATGTGTCAACAGTTTTATTGGTATATGCGTTACTAAACATTGAAATTACATCAGCCGCTGGCCAGGTAGGTGTTGGTGCTGCAATCGTAGGGATATTGGGATCAACAAAAGGAACTTTATGGAAGTATACATTATCAATATATACAATACCCGAACCCGCTGGAGCACCAGAAAAAATCAACTGAGCGATATGGCCTTTTGTGGTTAAACCTGTAAAATCAGTCATCGGTATTTCGAAACCATTCCACGAATTTAGAGTGGGGGTAAATGAAAGTTCTTGTTCTTTATCATCTCCTCCTCCATAAGCTGCATCTGCGCCAAAATCAACTAATTTAATACGGAAAGTGGTCATATTTGAAGTCCAAGCATCCACATGAAAATAGAGCATAGCTGAAGCGTTGATCATGTTTGCTCCCACTGTTTCTATACCTACAAAATCCAAAGAGGAATATTTCTTGGTGTCATTTCCTACAATTTGCAAATCGGTTAAAGTCGCTGCCGACCAGCTTGTACGCCAGGTATCAACGGCTACATTGGTGTATGCGTTACTAAACATAGAAATTACATCGGCAGCTGGTTTGGTAGGGGTTGGAGCCGCTGTTGCTGGAGATGGAGGAGGCGTTGTTCCGGAAAATGAAATATTGTCCCAATAACAAACGTTGTCGGTTGTTCTTGCTTGGAAATCAGGGAAAACAACAATTTGATCATTGGTCTCTCCGATTTTGCTTGAGAAATCGAAGGTGATTTCTTCCCACTGATTGATAACAGTATTTGGTTTTTTTATTTCTCCTGTCGACCCTCCAGTAGAAGTAACCAACTTAATGCCTACGTCACTTATAACAGTTTTGTAAACCATAATTTTAATGGTAGAGTTTGATGCGGTAATTGTCCAAGTTCCTATACCGGCGCCATGAAACGATTCCACCCCTGCCCATGGTTGACCTACAATCAGAGGAGTTAATTTTGCCACCGTGGCCGACGTGTTAATACCTCCCGAAACGGGGTTTGCAAGAATTTGCATCGGTGCACTGGTAGTTCCATTTTCGAAAGTAGTCCATGTCCATGTGGCCCCATTTCCGCCAGTTTCAAAGGTAATGGGTACGTTTTGTGAAAATCCCCAAAAGGAGAGAAGCATTAGAGCGAAAAGCATTTTTGCTTTTAAATGTGCTGTGTGTAAATGTGTCATTTGTTGATTGATTTAAGATGATTGAATTAAAAAATTATAGTGGAATGAATTTAAAGTTTTTAACGATGATTTCATGGTTTTTACCATTATTAGGAGCTACCCCATTGAGGAGCCAAAAATTAAATCGCACATTGGTTGAATCGGAGGGTGCGGGCACAATGATGGGGTCGGAGGTGCGTGTGCCTTCAATTTTATTACGTGAACGATTTGTATTATTAAAACTCCATTCTGAAGTCTTATTGGTTCCTGGGTACGTGTCCCCTTCATAACTCTCCCATGCAACACTGTCGGGCGTCCAACGCATCATATACGTCATCGATTTACTAATATACTTGCTGGCAATGGGTGGCTTTCTGCTTCTTTCCTGATAAGGAGTAGGGTTACTAAACCAAACGGGTTGAACGCTATAAGTTACCAAGAGAGAATCACTGGCAACATCCCATTTCGAAAACTCTACATCAATTTCGCTATTGGCTTGTTTCTGAAATGAGTAATTATCCCAGGTGAAAAAACCAAAGATCACTTTCTGATCAAAATTTCTGATATCACTCTCACAAGTGAAAATATAGGTGCCGTACTTAAACTCCCTAGAGCTTATGATTTCGCTACAATACCATAAATTGTTTTTTTGAGTGATTTTTAAATGCAATCTGTCTAGACTATCAACCCATGCATTTTCCTTTGTCCCCAAAAACCGATTCGGCCCGGGTCCTACCGGGTCAGCATTATCCTTGTAGTTCCAATAATACCCTGAGAAAAAAAGATCTCCTTTCTCTGGTAGATTCAGATCGGGAGGTGGCGATTGCTTACAAGAGTAAATCATGCATAACAATCCGGCAAACAGAATAAAGAACAACTTGTTAATTGACATACAATGATTTTTTTTGACTGTTAATAATAATCTCAAACTCCCCCTTTTCTGTAACTCTTTTTAGCTCTTTATTAATAAAAGATAAATCGTTCTTGTGTATACAAAAACTCACTTCGGTAGTTTGCATAGGGTTCAAACTAATTTTTCTAAATCCCAAGAGTTTCTTTACAGCGGGCGTTATCGAAGCAACCATATCATGGTAGTAAACCTGCACTACTTCCTGTCCTTTTATTTTACCTGTATTGGTTACGTTTACTTTTATAATAACAGAATCATCATTCTGCATGGTCGTGTTTGAAATCGAGAATTCGGAATACGTAAAATTAGTATAGCTTAATCCTACTCCAAAATCAAATTGGGGTTGATAGGCCTTCATCGAAAAATCAACCGCTAAATCTTCGGAGCCTTTATGATCATAATGGATAAACGCATTCGCGTTAGATGGATAGGTAAAAGGAATTTTGCCACTAGGGTTTACAATTCCAAACAAAACATCGGAGATCGCTCTGCCCCCTTCATCGCCGGGTAAGTAGGCATACAATATTCCATCCACCTTTGATTCCAGGTTTTGAATAATTCTAGGTCTGTTAAAACAACACACCAAGATGATTGGTTTTTTTGTTTCACTTAATCTTAACACTAACTTTTGTTGTGCTTCCGTCAAATATAAGTTGTCAATATTGCCTGGCATTTCTGTACTTGGCGTTTCGCCTAAACAGATAACAATTTTATCGGCCAGTTTTGCTTTTTCAAAACACTTTTCAATATCAAGAATACTATCAACAGTGCAGCCAGGGGCATAGGTTACACTCACCGAGTTTTTTTGCATAGCACTAAGAATGGTAAACTTTTGGGGCGTGTTAAAAGTAGTGTCAACTCCCTGCCAGGTATGAGTCCAAGCGCCATTGAGTAAGTTTAAACTCTTCGCCGCAGGACCGCATATAAATATTTTCTCTTTTTCTTGACCGAGTGGTAAAACATGATTCTTGTTCTTCAGTAATGTCATGCTCTCGGCTGCTACCTGATAACTAACTTCGGCATGCTGCTTTGAACCAAACAGTGGATACTGATTGGGGGCGAACATCGTTTGGGTAAATAACCCAAGATCTAATTTCAACTGTAGAATTCTTCTAACCGACTCATTAATCCTTTCTTCCGAGATCAACCCTTCCTTTACCAACTCCACTAAGAGCGTTGTAAATTCAAAGTCGTTAGGCGTCATACTCATATCGATACCAGCCAGGATAGCCATTTTTACTGCCTCTTTTTTATTTTCGGCAACATGATGTATAGAAACTAGTTTATAAATATCCTCCCAGTCGGTGACCGCAACACCTTTAAATCCAAGCTCCTCTCTTAAAAGTTTGGTGAGTAGGTCATAATTAATATGAACCGGAGTGCCATTTATTTCTCCCGAATTAATCATTACCGTTTTAGCTCCTTGTTTTATAGCTTCCTCAAATGAGGGTAGAAAATATTCTCGCAACTCCCTTTCTGAAATCCATGCAGGGGTTCTGTCCTTACCACTTAAAGGCATGCTATATCCAAGAAAATGTTTCATGCAGGCTGCCACCTGATAAGGAGAGTTTACACTATCGCCTTCGAGTCCACGAATAGCTGCCTTCGCCATGTTTTTCGATAGCAATACATCTTCACCGAAAGTTTCAAAAAACCTCGACCATAATGGTTGTCTGCCCAAATCAAGAACAGGCGAAAAATTCCATGGTAAACCACTGGCCCTTGTTTCGTATGCTGTGATTTTATATGCTTTTTCTACCAGTGAAGGATTCCAAGTTGCCGCCTGACCAATTTCCTGGGGAAAGAGTGTTGCACCCATCGTATAATTGGCACCATGTATAGCATCTATTCCATACACGATTGGAATATTTAAACGACTGCTCCTTTTATTCTCAGCATGAATTTGACCTAAAATTAAACGCCAGTTTTCCATGGAGATGGTACCACTACCACAACCCACATTAAGTATAGAACCAATATGATATTTTAAAATAGCATTCTTTAATTTATCGTTATCAATAACCTGAGGGTTTTTAAGCTTACAGATGTCCCCTTGAGCCACAACGCCTAAATCAATCTGGGTCATCTGACCCACCTTTTCTTCAATGCTCATGATTCCAATCAAGGAGTCAATATTCACTTTCACCATTTTCGATTGCGAGAAAGTGGTAATACTTGAAACAAAGCATATAAAAAAAACAAAAAACTTGGCTCTCATCATTTCTGCAATTTTATGAATTTGATATTGTCTAGATAAATGTTTCCATCACCTTCGAGTTGTATAATAAATTGTTTTACTTTCTCCAAATCGAACTCGGGTGACTTAAAGTTAAATTTAGATAAGGGTATCGTTACGCTGGTCCAACTTGAATCGTTAAATTCACCTGACGCCAGCTCCATCCTAAAGCCATAGTACGTTTGTATACCAGAATAATCTTCAAGTGCGAAGGCAACAGGTAAGTTTTTAAACGAACCATGCACCGATTTCACCTGCATTTGTATGGCAGCGGTTGTACTTAAATCAAGAATATCCTTGGCCATCCAATTGTTCCAACCAAAGCCTATTCCAATCCAGTTGCAACCTCCGGCTATCTTATCCCATTTAACATTTAGCGCACTGCTGCCTGAAAAAACATTTCTCTTTTCAGTCTTAAGCTCAACACACTGCTTCTCCGGCGATACCCAAATACTCTTATCGTAATCATCATAAAAAATATTCACGGCTTTAAATCCATCAAGTTCATTGGTATCCAAAAGAACGGCTTGATCATACAAATCTTTCTCCTGCACCGTTACCCATGATTTACAAGAAACAAGAACGCATAAACAAATAATTACTAACGCCAATGATTGTACTGATTTCATTATGGTTCGAGTGGTTTATTGGTTGTAAACATGACCAGATCCAACTTACAGCTTGCAAATCCGTTCGCCGGATTGGCCAGATGTAACATTGAAATTTTGCCTAATTTATTAGGGTTATGTAATGCGTTTCCTTTTGCAACAGCAGGAACGCCATTCACCAATGTCACAATATCGGTATATCTAACACTTACTAATTTCCAACCATCCCAATCCACCTTGATTTCGTAATCGTATTCGTCTTCATTATTGGCATTAAAGGTTCCATCACCATTTTCATCTTCTTTAAACTGAAACAAAACAATGGATGGATTGGTGTTGGGTACACCATAAATCAAACAATTAAAATACTCCGCATCGGCGTTACTTGATAATGGAAAGGTTACATTAGCCCCATAAGCCGTGGCGGGGAAATCGATGAGTCCAATTAGATAATCCCAGTTTACCGTACCTGCCATATTTAAGTATTTCTTACCTTCAGGTGCGAATGAATCTGTTTTAACCTGAAAATCCATATTTGCCCCCGACTGAACAAATTTGGTCCATTTCGTATTGAGACCACTTTCAAAATCGGCAATCAAAAAACCGTCTATCTTTTTCGGTTGAATAATTTTTATATTCACCGAAAACGAATCTAAAACATCTTTGATTTTTAACTTTGCGGTACAATTCTCGATGGCAAAAAGTGGAAATATAGAAGTGCTTCCATTCCATTGCCCATTCACTACCGAAATGGTACGCCCTTCTCCTTTAATTATTTTTGATGCCTTACTGGTTGAACCCGTAACGGTAATGGTCCAGGATACAACTTTATTAAAGGCGGCCGAAAATGTTACCAATTCCCCGGAATTAAAATTAACACTGTCTTTATTTGCTTTGAAATTTTCAAGAACCTTAAAATCGCTAAATATTTCAGCAATGCTTGGTCCATCAAAAGTACTTTTGTCTTTCCTGCAGGAAATAAAAAAGAAAATTGGAGCGAGGAGAAGAAGAATGGTCTTTCTCATATTTATAATGTTATGTTATATATTATTCCAAATTGGTTCATTGTAAAATCGGCATTTTTCTTCAACTTATCTTGATAACTTGACTGTTGATAGAGCGCACATAAATAAGCCTTCTCACTAAAATTATAACGAATGCCCAAAGCTTTAATTTCTTGGTTTAAATCATAATGATTTAGGTTGAAGTAAGTAACTTCTCCATATGAATTTCTATCAGCACTAAAATCATACCCTCTTGTGCTCTGGCTAATGAATCCTGCTAAGAGTTCAAAATTCGTAAATAGTTCCCAGCGTAAACCAGCATTAAGATGCATCATTTTTAGATCCACTTTCTCTATCACCTCGTTAGAGGTTCTCTTACTCGATTGTGAGTTCACGCCCAATTGAAACGCTATTGTTTTTTTGTAATGAAAGAACGAGTTAATAGGGATATTCGAAAACACTTTCACTATAGAAAAATGTTTATACTCTTTTGAACCCTGTCCTCTAATTTCGGAAAGATTAAAATATTCGGCATGAACAGCCAATAATTTCTTACTCAGGTATTGTAATTTAGCATATGCTCCAACCCTATTAAATGTTGCCATCCCATAAGGTAAGACATAATTAAAAGCCGGGTTCTCGCTTGCCAAAGCGCTGCTTATGGTGTGATTGTATATGTTCTCATTGCTTATGATATCAAATAATGTAATCGGCCGTATTTGTTGGCTATTGGTATATCTGTTAAAATATACTGGAGGTGCATTGTAATTCACATCCTTGCTTTGAGAGCCAATGCTCCTGAAGTCGGGGCCAACATTTAAATACCCTAGAGTGGCTTTCAAGTTTAACTTAGAAACACTTAGTTGAGTAAATATGTTTATAAAATAATCATTGAGTTTGGGGGCCAGGGTATCGGCCGTATATAGGTATTTGCTGGTGCCATATTCGCCATTGAAAGAAAGTGTGTTTTTACCAACGGCAGTGATATATTTCCAGTCTACTGTATGAATCACATTCTTGAAAACATTACTATCGATAATCGTACCCTTCACATCAAAAACCGAATTCCCATTATAACTCATGCTGAATTTATTGCTTTGGATTAGTTGAATACTTATTCCGCCCATCAATCGGTCAGGGATGGTAGAAAAATTCGTAGCGTTGAGTCGCGTGATAAAGGCATTAAAATTCGCCTCCTTAACATATTTCGAAAAGGTGAATCCAAAGTCGACATTCGCTCCTTGCATGCGCCAACTATGGTTATCAAGATAGAACTTCTCATCGTTTACAATATTCCGTTGCAGGCTAAAAATAGAAGGTAAAGAATCAATTTGATCTGCATGATGATTGAATAAGGTAAATGGTGTTTGTTTAAGGTTGATGTCACCTATCTGATACCTCACAGCATTTGCAACCACCCCTTTTACCCAAAGCTGTCTGACATCAAAACTGACACCGGAACCCCAAAATCCTCCAAAATTATTCTTAATTCGAAACATCCCCATGATTTCCGTGTGCTTGTTCGGTTTGATGTTCACCCCTAAATCTATTAACGCATAACCGCCGGAATTTCGCTTTGCGGTAGTGCTGTCGGGCAAAGAATCTCTCACAATAAGTGTATTGTTGTTCAAGGTAGATAGTGCGCCACCTACAAAACTTACTTTACGCTCTTTTTGCGCATTCAAACCTGCGGTTCCAAGAAGCACTACGGCGAAAAATAATATTATTCTTTGATACATTTTATGACTGTAAATTTGTAAACTATAATCTCTTTTTAATATTTCAAACCCATTTAAAGGGTCCTCTCATACTTTCTGGACCACCCTTTGAAAGGACATGTTCCCTCAGCTTTTTTAATTTATTAACCATTCCAGCTTTCGCGTTAGATGCAACTAAAAAGCTAGAAAAACATTTTTAATTCGACCGTGGTTTCAAAGCCACTATAATGATCGTTCCTGAAACTGGTATCCTCATACTTCATCCACCTTTCTCTCATGTAAAGTCCCACCCCTTTGCTCAATTCAATATCTAAACCCGAAGCAACACTCACACCCACCTGGTTCTTGGGTCTTCTTGTTACATTATCGGTTTGTGTTTTATAGTTCGCTATTATCCTCTCATAACTTACATAGTTAGTCCACACCAACCGCGGATTCAACTTTAAATAGCCTTCAAGTTGATGATAGTAGGCTCGTAATAAGGCTTTCTCCGAAAGTTTTAACAATGGAGAAAATTCGTTTTGAACAGAATTGAAGGATCCGAGATAAAAAACATAAAACGCCCGATTTGCTAAGGTCGTATTATATTTTGCATTTATTTCAATCGTGTTAAAGTGCTTTTTATAAAGCGGAAGGTTATTAGAATCCAATTCGGTGATATAAACTGTTTCATATACGGAACGATAAATTTTACTCAGGTTCTTATATGGACCCACCTCGCTTGGGAAATCCCACCGCCAAAATCGGGAAAGTGCCAAGGTGTTAAATGCGTGGCCATAGGTTATTTTAGGAGAAAGTTCCTCAAGCTCTACCCCATTTGAATAACCAATGGATGTTTTTATTTTACCTGTGTTTACTTGTGAATTTAACTCTACCCCTTGCCTGTTGTTGGAGAGCTGACCAATAGGTAATACCGCACTTGATACTGCCAATAATACTGGTTGCGTTTGTGCTGGTGATAATTGAGTGGTTTGTTGAATGGAAGAGTTAATAAAAATCGCATTATTATTTAGGACATCCGGACTAATTCTATAAATATGCAATTCCGTCGGGAACTTCTCTGCTATCGCATTTGAAACCTTTACAGAGATGGCTTCTCCCCAATTCCCTTGAATGTTGGAGCTAAATCTTTTGCCGGCACCTATCTCTGCATAAATTTTAAATCTATTCAACTGTTGCTTTAATTCTATGGTTGCGATGTTAAAGCCAGCCGAGTTTTTTCCAAGAGAATCAAGAAAACTCTTATTATTAAACGTGTTGAATGCAATTGTATTATTGTTCTTAGAATATGTTTTCAGAATCTTTCCTCCAAACGAGTTGTTGGGTATAGGCGATAAACCTCCATCAAGTTGAGTTTTGCCATACATTACACTCAATGAAAAGTTTTTTGGAAGCTGCTCCCCTTCAAGTATTAATCCCTGAAATGCTTGGTTACCCCATCGCTGATCCTGATTAATAGCCCCTGAAGCATAAAAATCAGAATACCTCGAGTCGACTTTCGCTGTGTTCGGATCCCATGGATTGCGTTCGAAAAGACTATATCTGTTATAACCCTTGGCTGTTTGAAAGGTGAAAGGTGAAAGTGAATACCAATTAATACCGCCTGCACGAATACTATAATTACCATAATTGGTACTAAAATTTCCAAATAAACTTACCCCTAGATTTAAGCCTTTAACATTTTCTTTTTCACCAACTCCGGTCATCGGTGACCATAAAAACAAATCGGTACCAAAAAAGGTTCTACTGCTGGCATATCCCTTTATATTAAGCATCAGCTGCGGAATCTGACTATCATCACCGATAAAAATATTGTTGATGTTATTTTCAAGATGACTGTAAGCATCATTTAGATGCCTGTAGTTTGCGATAAACCGGTAATATCCATTAATTTCTAAATTTTCAAGAGTCACTGGTGGTTTACTCAGAGTATTGTCAAGCCTTTCTATCGTAATGGCTACCGAATCGTAAGGAATAGCTGTTTTATCAGACCTTTCCTGTGCTAAAACCGGAAGGCCTATCAAACAAAATGCTATAAACAAAACAAGTAAATATTTTCTCATCTATAATTCTAATTAAAGTTCAAAGTCTTTCATCTCTGTGTGTTTTATCTTAATTAATTTGGCTTGTTTATCACCCGGCTCTCTCGGAATTACCTTAAAAGGTATGTTAGCATAGGCAATTTTTCCATTACTCATGACCGATACAAATAGCCGATACAAACCAGGCTCCACAGGTGCCCTGAAAATTATTTTATTTGAAGCGCGGCCTTTTATAATTAAACCCAAAACCTCTCTCGCTTCATTTTCTACATCACCCCCCGATTTTTTATCGGTACTCTCCTCAACAATTCGCCATTTGTATTTAATGGATTTATTTGTAGCCGAATCAAGTAACTGTATGCTTACAAAAGCATTCGACTTTTCCTCCGCTTTTAATATAATATTTTCTTTTCCTGTCTGGTTTTGGATACTAAATCTGAGTATTGCAGGAGCCGGTTTGGTAATTGCTTTTCCTGTAAACACCTCCTCTAAAGCATCGATTGGTTCTGTTGGTACATTCTCTTTTGAAAATAAACCATACCACGTTTCTGTGTATTCTTGTTTTGCTCCCCATAAAAAGGCATAAGAACCTAAGCAGTGGTTTTTATACGGTTCAATATAATTTTTATACCTCGTATAGTACGATTCCTTCTTTTCGGAACTCGACTGCTCAAGAGAGACCCCCCAACTTGTTTGAGGCGACTCCCAATGTCCATTAGGCCCCCACTCCGTTATCATATAGGGTCCAGTCCAACCATAGTTTGAAATGTTTTTAGGCACGTTTCCAATATCTCCGTACGTGTTAATACAATAAATATCAATATCTGGGCAACGTTTTTTAATGTGCAACACCTCCATTGAATCTAACCCCGCTGTTACTGTTGATGTGGGATGATTAGGATCGGTTTGATGAATATACTTGGCTATATCCTGCACGGCATCCCAGCAATTAGGATTGCTATAATCTAAATCCAGTTCGTTGCCAATACCCCACATTAACAAAGCAGGATGGTTTTTAAATTGATTCACCACCATTTTAAAATGTTCGAATTGTTTTTTCACCTTCTCGCCATTATCATAATCAAAGCCGTGTCGTTCAGGCTGAAGCCAAAATCCCAACATCACCGTTAACCCTTTTTTCTGCGCCTCATCCAATACCTGTTGTGCATTATCGACACCCCAAGTTCGGATCGAATTACCTCCTATTTCAACTACCTTATCCAAATTTACTTCCCCTCCCAATCCTTTCACATAATAGGGAGAACCATTGCGCATGAGGGTATATGCTTCTCCGCTCTTAACCACGGTGGTTTGCGCCGTTGCCAACGAAAATGTGAACAAAAGCAAGAGTATATTTAAATAGTTGCGGAGCGGTGCTCTGAATTCGGTTCTGATAGAATCCAATGAATGAAGTTTTAATTCACAAGAAAATAATGAGCTCGAAAACTCCTGAATGGCAGCGGGCTCACACCATAATTTCTTCGCTTTCCCGTGTAGAGAATAAAACAAATTTTTATATGTATTGATTATTATCATTGTTTAAGCCGCTTTGGAACTGTTTTTAAAGAGACCCGATGAATAATTTGTAGCCATCAACGTACTTGCAGAAGCGACTGTTAATTGACTGTCAAAAATCATTTTTAACGTTTTTCTGGCCCGGTAAATCAAGGAGTATACCGCCGTGAGTGAATTGCCTATCATATCAGCAATTTCTGAATTACTAAATCCCTGAACCTTACTTAAGGTAAAAGCGACCCTTTGGTTTTCTGGCAACTTGCTTAACGCATTTCTCAGTAACCGATGATGCTCTTTTTGCTCCAGCTTATAATCGGGTCGTTCGTTTCCCGCTACACAGTGCGCTATACATTCTAATCCTAATAAACCCGCTCCTGATGAAAAACGTTTTTTTCGCTTTTGCCTTTTTATTTCATCCAACGATTTTGTTACTGCGATGCGATACAACCAAGTGCTTAATTTGGCCTCTCCCCTAAACTGTTTGATGGAATGAAAAACTTCAATAAAAACCTCCTGCGCCATATCTTCAGCATCTTCCTTATTCATTAAAAAGCGATAGCAAATATTAAAAACCGTCTTCCCGTTCTCTCTCACCAACTCACAAAATGCGCCCTTGTTACCTTGCTTTAGCCGGTCTATCAGTGTTGCTTCAATCATGATAGATGAGACGTTGATGGTGGGTATTAATAACGTTTGTAGCAATGCATAAATGAGCAGCCCGTAAAAAGAGGCCATCTGAAAAATATCTTACTTTGCTTTTCCGTGAAAAGAATTTTGAGCTTATCGATTTTTGCATGAAACCTAGGTTCTGTGAAAAACTTTTATCGAAATCAAAAAATGCAAGTTATTGTATTTTTTACAATAAGGGTAAATTTTTTATTAAAAATTCATAATGGTCTCATTTTCTGCGATATAATATTGTCATGTGGCTGAGATTTAATTCAACGAAAGTGCCTTTACTAAACTAGATGACCCGAAAAAATAAAAAATGAGAGGCCTGAAAAAGCGAGACAATATTCAAAGAATGAGAGTTCACATTAAATATCAAAATTGAATCCCAATTCTTCCAATTGCTGATATCTCTTTTTGTCGAATTTGTAAAGCTTTGCAGCGCGATGAGAAACTTTTTTCTGCTTCTCTCCTAGCTCTACCAAAAAATCATAACTAAGAATTTTCTTTCTAAAATTACGGGTGTCGACTGCAATTTGTAGGATCGACTCATACAAATTTTGTAACTGATGCAATGAAAATTTTTCGGGCAGTAATTCAAAGCCAATTGGTTTGTAACGCAACTTTCCTCGCAAGCGCTGTAATGCTTTATCCACAATGATATTATGATCGAAGGGTAGTTGTGGCAATTCAGAAATGGAAACCCACGAGGCGCGCTTAGCGAACGAAATTCGCGGCTCAAGCTTTTGGTTTTTGATTCTTATCAATGAATAATACGCAACGGTAATGACACGCCCCAGTGGATGTCGGTTAATGTCTCCGAAGGTAAATAATTGTTCCAAATGTGCATCGGTGAGCCCCGTAAGGTCGAATAAAATACGCGCCGCACCGTTATCCAAATTTTCATCTTCCCTTACTAAGTTTCCAGGTAAAGCCATTTGTCCGATAAATGCTTCTTCGGCACGTTCGATAAGCAAAATTTTTAAATCACCTTGGTCAAATCCGAAGATAATATTATCGATGGAAAATGTATTGTGGTAATTTGTTTGTTGCGCGTCCATATTAGTAATGCTCCCAGATAACTCTGCGGTAAAAATAATTGATTTTGAATGATTCGAGAAGTTGTCTGGGTTCAATTCTTAAAAAAATAATACTGCCGTGATTTTTACTAAATAAAATTTCATGTATACAATACCCGTGCTCCAGAAAAAAATCAATTCTGTGTTTCGTAAATTTGAAACTGAAACGTTGGCTTTGTATCATGGTCATTTTAAAGCTAACCAACGCTATGACGACATTAATTATATATTTTGGCGTTTTCCTTTAATTCTTTTTTTTACGATACTGTACTTGGTCTCCTCCCCTTTGTTTGATTATAAAAATTGCAGAATAATTATTTTTAGTGTAAGTTGCAAAACTTGCTTAAAAAGATTTGCAATCAAGGATAACATTCGTTTTTTACTTAAACCATTCAGAATATTTTAACAATCAAAGAACCATTATGCAAACCAAAGTTATTGAAGAACCTACCAATTATAGAGCCTTAAGTACCTTAATTACCGTCTTCTTTTTTTGGGGGTTTGTGGCCGCCAGTAATGACATATTAATCCCCGTATTCAAAAAAGCATTTGATTTAACCCAGGGACAAAGTCAGTTGGTTTCACTGGCTTTCTATATTGCTTATACCGTGGGTTCATTAATTTATATGGGTATTTCTTTTTTGCTAAAAGAAGATATAGTAAATAAAATTGGATATAAAAACGGGTTGGCATTAGGCTTGGTAATTTCAGCCCTTGGTACCTTGCTTTTTTATCCTGCTGCAAATACGGGTTCATTTACGCTCATGTTATCGGGGTTGTTTATTGTAGCTCTTGGCTTTTCATTACAACAAACGGTGGCCAACCCATTGGCTATAGCACTTGGACCAGTGGCCACTGGATCACAACGACTCATCATGGCGGGAGGTATTAATAATTTAGGTACGACAATCGGCCCCCTCGTTGTTAGCTTTGCCATTTTTGGTGCAGGCAGTAATACCAACACTGAGATGAGTATCGAAAGTGTGAAAATCCCCTATTTGGTGTTGGGAGTGGTTTTCCTTCTAGTAGCTGTGATCCTAAAAATGTCGTCATTGCCCGATAAGCCGAAAGCGATTGTGGAAGAAGTAGCCGAAGAGAAAAATTTAAAAACATCTGCTTTAAAATACCCTCAACTTGTGTTGGGTATGATCGCCATCTTTGTTTATGTAGGCGTAGAGGTGGCCACCGCAAGTAATTTACCTGCTTATATGCAAAACAATCTGGGATTTTCAACTCAGGCTATTGCACCCTATATTTCTTTATATTGGGCCAGTTTAATGATTGGCCGCTGGACAGGCGCCGTGGAGGCTCTCAGTGGTAAAGTCAATATCCAAAAAATATTGAAATTTATCCTCCCTTACTTAGCATTTGGGGTGTTCTTATTAGTAAACGCGATAGCAAAACACGATTTAACTCCATTTTATGTCTATGGCTTAATAATTATTGTGTTGATTGCTGCAGATCTTTTAAGCAAAGGCAATCCGGCTAGCATGTTACTTATTTTTTCTACCCTGGGAATAGCTGCTCTTTTAATTGGCATGTTAACCCAAGGAATCGTCAGTGTTTACGCTTTCACAAGTGTCGGATTGTTTTGTAGTACATTATGGCCTTGCATATTTACTTTAGCAATAGCCGGACTGGGTAAACACACAAGCCAAGGAAGTAGTTTCTTAATTATGATGATTATGGGAGGAGGTATTGTAAGTTGGTTACAGGGTTATATTGCCGATTTAACGAGTATTCACTTTAGCTATATCATCGGGGTGTTTTGTTTTGCCTACTTAGCTTTTTACGCCTGGAAAGTACGTGGAATTTTGCAACAACAGGGAGTATCGTATGATAATGCGAAGACTTCTAGCCATTAACATTATTCCTTCACCCATTTCAATCTTAAGCTGTTACTTACCACACTAATGCTGCTTAAAGCCATGGCAGCACCGGCAATCATGGGGTTAAGTAAAAACCCGTTAAATGGATAAAGAATACCTGCTGCAATAGGTATACCTATGATATTATAGATAAAGGCCCAAAAAAGGTTTTGCTTGATCGTGGCAACAGTTTGTTTTGAAAGATGAACGGCCAATGAAATCTTATTTAAGTCGGAAGAAATAATCGTCATCTTGGCCACGTCCATTGCTATATCACTTCCTTTACCCATCGCAATGCTAACATCGGCCTGAGCCAAGGCGGCACTGTCATTAATACCATCACCCACCATAGCCACGATTTTACCCTCCATTTGTAATTCTTTTATAAATGCCGCTTTCTGATTGGGCAACACCTCTGCCCTGTAATGTGTTATGCCTGTTTTTTTCGCTACGGCTTGGGCGGTTGATTCGCTATCGCCAGTGAGCATATAAACTTCTATCCCCAGAGTTTCTAGTTTGCGGACGGCGGCTTCAGAGGTAGTCTTGATGCTATCAGCTATTCCAATAATTGCAATCGCATTTTTCTCGTTGGCAAACCAGACCAAAGTTTTTGCTTCTTCACTCCATTCCTTGGCTTTCTCCATCAGTGTTTCGGCAATCGCTACATGCTTCTCTTCAAGAAAAAGCTTATTCCCAACAAACCATATTTCACCTCCAATTTCTGCTTCTGCTCCTTTTCCTAAAGTGCTCTCAAACATCTTTACTGGAATCGATTCCAAACCAGTATAGTAATTTACAATCGCTTCGGCCAAGGGGTGTTCTGATTGCTTTTCTAAGCTCAATAAAACATCTTTCCTCGAGTCGTCATGGTTGAGCCAAACAATATCCGTCAATGCTGGTTTGCCTTCGGTGATAGTTCCTGTTTTGTCTAAGACTACTGCATTAATCTTTTTTGCCAATTCTAAGCTTTCAGCATCTTTAATTAAAATTCCGTTCTGTGCCGCTTTACCCACTCCCACCATTATTGCCGTTGGGGTAGCTAATCCTAAGGCACAAGGACAAGCTATCACAAGCACCGTTACCAAGGCCAGTAAACCTTGTGTGAAACCATTTTCACCCCCAAAAATTAACCATAACATAAAGGACATAATAGAGATTGAAATCACTACCGGCACAAATATGCTTGCGATTTTATCGACTAATTTTTGAACCGGCGCCTTACTGCCTTGAGCATCTTGCACCGCACGTATAATTTGTGCCAGCATGGTTTCCGAACCTACCTTTTCGGCCCTAAACTGAAAGCTCCCTTTTTGATTTATGGTTCCTGCAAAAACGCTTTCAAATTCTTTCTTCAATACGGGTATCGCTTCACCACTCAACATGCTTTCATCAACATAAGATGTTCCATTAATAACGATACCATCAACGGCTATTCTCTCGCCGGGTTTCACCAAAACCACTTCCCCTACTACCAAATTTTCTATCGGGCTTATTCTTTGTTGGCCATCCTTGTCTACTACGGTGAGAGTTTGGGGTTGCATTCCCATCAGTTTCTTAATGGCTGTAGAGGTGTTGCCTTTGGCCTTTTCCTCCAATAGTTTTCCTAATAGTATAAACGAAATAACTACCGCAGAAGCTTCAAAATAAACATGTGAATGTAACCCTCTCGAATGCCAAAAGCTGGAAAACAGGGTGTTGAAAACACTAAACAAATAGGCAACACCTGTACTTAGTGCAACCAATGTATCCATATTGGCAGAGCGATGTTTTGCCTGTTTCCATGCATTCATGAAAAATTCTTTTCCAAACCATAAAACGACTGGGGTCGAAAAAATCCACATCAGCAGATTAG
>CAIUDH010000052.1 GCA_903897855.1 uncultured Bacteroidota bacterium
CATGGCTATTGGGTTCACCACCAAATTGGCGTCTCTCCTACCCAGGTCGCCCGTGAAACCGAAACGCGTTTCTTTCCCGTTTTCTACCACTTTAAACAAAACACTGGCGGCTCCTAATATATGTCCGGCAGGAATAAAAGTAAAATGAATATTCTCTGCCAGTTCCACCTCCTTCTCAAAATTAAAAGTAACCATTCTGCGCAATGTTTCCATCACATCTTTTTGAGTATAGAGCAAATCGGAAGCATTGGTCGCTTTTGGTTTCCGTCGTTTTCCTTGACTGTTGTTTTTGTTGAGTTCCGACATCTGAACATTCACACTGTCCATTAACAGATGGGTACAAAAGTCGTAGGTGGGTGTCGTACATAAAATTTGGCCCTCGTAGCCTTGTTTTATGAGGTTGGGCAAATTGCCACTATGGTCGATATGGGCATGAGTAAGAATCACCACATCGATGCTTTTAATATCAAAATCAAAAAAGCGATTGCTATCCGTGAGCGATTTTTTCTTGGTTTCGTAATCCAAACCACAGTCAATCAAAACCTTGAAACCATTATCCAGCTCCAATAGATGCATGCTTCCAGTAACCTGCTGAGCAGCACCGTACGATATAAACTTCATGAATTAGTTCTCCTTTTTTTTAGGTCGGCAAAAATGGCGAAAAATAATTAGATATGAGAGATTAAATTAGAAACCCATAATTGATGCTTTGAATCCGTATCAAAACGCAACCCTGCCTGCTCAATTTAATAAATCATATCTCGAATATTCCGAATCCGAGTGAAGCGAATGTTTCGTTATCCTGTGATTGAAACGCCGATTAATCTGCCTATAGCAAAGGTTACTGCGGCAGCGGCCAAACCAAATAACACCTGTCTGAAACCAGAGAATAAGACCCCTTTGCCTGTAAATAAAGTGGTGGTGGCTCCTATTGCAAAAAGGCCTACAACACTGAATGAGAGACTTACCACGATCGCATTATTGCCCGATAAAAACATAAAAGCGATCACCGGCAAAATAGCACCGAAGGCAAACAAGATAAAGGATGCAATCGCTGCTTCCCAAGCCGAGCCTCCCAGCTCATCGGGGTCGATGTTTAATTCTTCTTTAATGATAGCTTCTAAGGCCGTGTCTTTGTTTTCAAAAACCTTATGCGAGAGGGCCTCTGCTGCTTGTAAATCCATTCCTTTGGCTTGATACAAGAGTACCAGTTCTTCACGCTCTTGTTCCGGTGAACTTTCTATTTCTTCCGCTTCTAGGGCAATTTGTTTCAGATGTAACTCCCTTGAGCTTTGCACAGAGAGCCATTCGCCTAAGGCCATGGAGATGGCTCCTGCAAGCAAGCCAGCGATACCTGTGAGTAAGATGGTGCTGTTAGGCACGGCTGCACCTGCAACACCAGCGGCACCCGCCACGCCCATCACCAAACTCATATTCGACACCAATCCATCATTAGCCCCTAAAACCGCTGCACGTAAGGCGTTACCGCCAATCGATTTATGCCGTCCTTCAAATTTTGAAATAATACTCCCGGTGATCGGTAAAGAATGATTTTTAGACACCTCCTGCATAATCTGAAAATGATTCGTTTCAAAACCACTGGGTGTTTCACCTAGGTTCATCTTGCTTCTCACGGCCGCTTTAGCGATCTGCTTCTCGGTATTGGTGAGGTCGTTGAGAATGAAATCATAACCAAAAACCTTTCCTAACTTAATTTGAATTTTTGCTTTCGTGCTCGGTGCGGGTAATACAAAATCAGGAGACTCTTTCCTTATTTTTTCGAGCATATGAGCAGCATGCGACTCTTCTATTTTTGATAGGTTCTCGAAAATCTTACCCATCGTCTCGTCTTTGGTAAGCTCCGATAATCTCTTATAAAAAAAGGCAGTATCAACTTCTGTTTGAACTTGCTCTAGTAATTGTGGGTTCATGGTAGGTTATATCTTACGTATTAATCTTTAAATCAGGAGTGAGTAAAAAATCTCAGTAAGATCTTTAGTTGCGACTCTAAACGCTCTTTTATTTCTTCACTTCGTCTAGTTTGAATACCATCGAATTCGACACTTTATCCTTTAGCAAGGCGACTTTCAGCACATCCATCATCTTATCAACGAAATGAAAGTTTAAGCCTTTTAAATAGGTGGCATTTATTTCGTCGATGTCTTTTCTATTGGCTTCGCACAAGATGATATCGGTGATGCCTGCTCGTTTGGCAGCCAGTATTTTTTCTTTCACTCCTCCAATTGGAAGTACTTTCCCACGAAGGGTAATTTCGCCTGTCATGGCAAGCTTGGCTTTTACTTTACGCTGGGTATAAACCGAAGCCAATGAAGTAAGCATGGTAATACCTGCGCTAGGCCCATCTTTGGGCACGGCACCAGCAGGAACATGAATATGAATATCATATTTGTCGAACAAGCGGTAATCAATATTAAGGTCGTCGGCTTTCGATTTGAGATAGGTCAATGCCGTGATGGCACTTTCCTTCATTACTTCACCAAGTTGTCCGGTGAGTGTTAATTTCCCTGACCCCTTCGTAAGTCGACTCTCAATGAAAAGGATCTCTCCACCTACCTGAGTCCAGGCCAAACCAGTAACCACCCCCGCAATATCGTTATTCTGATATTCGTCGTGCTCGATTTTCTTAGCGCCCAATACTTTCACCACATCTTCTTCGGTTACACTTCTGTTGGCTTTCTTATCCATCACAATGCGCATCGCAAATGCACGTGCCAATCCTGCTATACGCTTTTCTAAACCGCGTACTCCACTTTCGCGAGTATAATCATTGATGAGTAATTCCAGCACTTTATCGCTGATTGCAAAATCTTTGATTTTTAATCCGTGGTCAATGCGCTGCTTTGGCAATAAATATTTTTTTGCGATTTGCACTTTCTCTTCTTGGGTATAGCCATTGATTTCGATGATCTCCAAACGATCGAGGAGTGCAGGTTGTATAGAGTCGAGGGAGTTTGCGGTAGCGATAAAAAGCACATTACTTAAATCGTAGTCGAGCTCTAAGTAATTGTCATAAAAGGTCGAATTTTGTTCTGGGTCGAGCACTTCTAACAGTGCAGAAGAGGGGTCGCCACGATGATCGCGTCCTACTTTATCAATTTCATCAAGCACCATCACCGGATTATTGGTACCTCCTTTTTTTATATTTTGAATAATTCGTCCGGGCATGGCACCGATATAGGTTTTGCGATGGCCACGAATTTCGGCTTCATCATGCAGGCCACCGATACTCATACGCACATATTTACGACCAATGGCTCTGGCGATCGATTTCCCAAGGGAAGTTTTCCCTACCCCGGGAGGGCCATAAAGGCAAAGAATAGGGCTCTTCATATTGCCTTTTAATTTTATAACAGCCAAATATTCTAGAATCCGGTCTTTTATTTTATCGAGACCATAATGGTCTTCATCCAATACCTTCTTGGCATTTTTTAAATCAAAATTGTCTTTCGACTTTTCATTCCATGGTAAGTCGAGTAGGAGTTGCAGATAATTCATCTGTGTGCCAAACTCAGGACTCATGGGATTGATTCGCTGAATTTTCTCCAATTCTTTTTGGAAATGCTTGGCTACATATTCGGCCCATAACTTTTTAGCGGCTCGATCCTTCATGTTGGCAATCTCCTTGTCGGGGCTCTCATGTCCGAGCTCATCCTGAAATGCCTTGATTTGCTGTTGAATGAAGTACTCTCGTTGTTGCTTGTCCATTTCCTGACGCGCCTTATTCTGTATTTCAGTTTTCATTTCGAGCAACTGCAGGTCTTTGGTAACGAAACTCAAAACCTTCTCCGCCCTCTCTTTGAAATCTGCAATTTCGAGGATACTCTGTTTTTCTAATAAACTGACCCCCAAGTTGGAAGAAATAAAATGAACCAAAAAAATGGGATCGCTTATATTTCGAAGCGCTACCACCGCTTCCGAGGGGATATTGGGGGAAAGCTGGATAAATTTATTGGCTATTTCCTTAATGGAGTCGAGCAGTGCACTAAGTTCTCGGTCTTTTTTATCGATCTTATTCTCTTTCAATTCACTTACCCGTGCTGTGATGTATGGCTCGGTGGTGACCACCTCATTTATCTGAAATCGTTTTTTACCTTGAATAATGACGGTGGTGTTTCCGTCGGGCAAACGAAACATTTTTAAAATGACGGCCACGGTTCCAATGGTGTTCAGGTCGTCGACAGCAGGCTCTTCCACACTGGCATCTTTTTGCGACACGACTCCTACAATTTTGGTGGTTTTATGATGATCTTTAATCAGCTTAATTGATTTGTCTCTGCCCACCGTAATCGGAATAATGACACCCGGAAATAAGACTGTGTTTTTTAGAGTCAGGATAGGTAAGATATCAGGGACTTTGACATCCTTATTATTCACATCGTCGCCCGATATCGGAATAAACTCGAAATTCTCATTCTCATCGTCGATGATATTTGATGAAATAATTACTGGGTCCTTATTAACTCCACTCATGAATTCTGATTGATTATTAAACTAGTGAACAGGGCAAAACAATTGCCATGCCATGCCAATTATATGCGTTTTTGGCAGAAATGCCTACTTGAATTGGCAGAAACTATGGTGTGACAGACGGATCGTATAAATTAGCTTAGAGTTTAACGAACACCCAATGTTCAACATACGAATGTGCGCCATAAACATTAAGTGCATTTATATCTGTAATTGTCAACTCTAATTTATCACTCCACAAGCCAAGTATATCAAACGTTTTGAAATCCTGTAACACCAATGCCGACTTCTTCGAGCCATCTTTCCACGACCAGGTTTTGTTATTTAATGAATTTGTATAATTTAGTCCGTTGGTAGCCACTTCCTCTTTAAAGCTATAGTTCGACGAGGAGGAGTCGGTAATGGTGAGGGTCGTATTTAAGGTGCCGACGTAAGTTTTCGATAAGGTATCGGTGCCACGGGTTTCTGTATACTTATCATTGGTAAGAGTACGAATCAAAATATTTATTTTCCCATTTTGGTCTACATCGTGGTCTTGAATCTGCAATTCTTTTAATTTCCAAACCCCCGCCAATCGCGTAGAGCGTTTGTAAATAGAAATGAGAGGATCATTATCACCTTTTTTAATACATCCAACAAAAATTGTTGTGAAGAAAAATATAAGGGTTATTAGTTTAAGAAAACGCATGAAGTTGCTATTGTTTATTAATGCAAACATACAAGAATTTTCGGAATTGCTAAAACAACCTGTTGAAGTAGGGCCTACTGCTTTACTCTTCTGGATTTCAAAGTATAAGAATTTTTAAATTCGCCTTCTGAGCATACGCATTATTGCTGTTCCACCAAGGGTCTCCCCTTCCAGCACGAATCGGATTCTTATCGGCCTTTCTAAAATAAGCGATTCGTTTCCTCAATAAATTTTAAAATTTCAGCTTGTCCTATAGAAGTTTCAGCGGAGGTGATAAATTGCTGTGGCAACTCTTCCCACGACTCGAGCAACTCCTTGGTGATGACTTTAATATTTTTTTGGAATGACACTTTCCCTACTTTGTCGGCTTTGGTATATACGATAACGAATGGGATTCCATTTTCGCCGAGGTTATTCATAAATTCTAAATCATTATTCTGTAGTGGCAAGCGCAGGTCGAGCAACACAAATACACACATCAAATTATCACGCAGCATGAGGTAGTCATTGATCATCACCTTCCAGCTGGCACGATCGGTTTTTGCTGTTTTCGCATACCCATATCCGGGCAAATCGACAAGATACCAGGTGCCATCTATTTCAAAATGATTGATTGTCTGTGTTTTCCCAGGAGAGGCCGAAACTTTTGCAAGCTTCTTATTGCCCATCAACATATTTATCAAACTCGATTTCCCTACATTACTTCTTCCAATGAAAGCATATTCTGGTTTATCGGGATCAGTTAATTTTTCTACCTGTGTCTGACTTGTTAAAAATTTTGCGTTCATGGGTCGGTTGTAATTAATAATTTTCTAATTTACGACATTAAGCGTTCCTGTAATTTCTCTACAAAAACCAAGGTGGCCGGGCATCGTGGAATATTCTCTGCGATTACATAAGAAACATCGTTGAAGTCTTTACGCTGAAAATGAGGGAAAAGCCTACAGTCGGCAGGTCTCAATTCATACACATCGCATTTATGATCTTTCATATTCAGATGCTGACAAGGGGTACTCTTGTTTACGATATCGCCATTGTCCTGATCTACCTCAAGATACTTGTCAAAATACTCTTTATAACTTAATCCAAGATGCGTTGCGATACGTTTTACCTCGGCCTTCTTAAAGGTAGGGGTCATCTTTTTACAGCAGTTCGCACATGCTAGACAATCCACTTCTGCCCATGTTTCGACAGCCACTTCGGCATTGGTTTTAAGTAATCCTTTAGGCGATTTTTTTTCAATCCGTTTTAAAAATTTCTTTAATTCTTTTTTCTTTTGTGCGCCACGGCGCTCTAATTTATTTACGTTCATCTTAAAAATAGGAGTATTTGTTTATGCGTTAAAGTGAAGGCCAAATTTTTCGGCAACCTGCATTAAGTCGAGCACCACACTTTCGTGCAAAGGTATTCCTTCTTTCGATCTTATTTGTTCTTCATTATATTCTGGCTCACCCGGAATAATTATTGGTTGTTCTGGATTTCCGCGTTCGGCATTTTTAAACGATTCAATCCATTGGTCCATATTGGCTGTAAACTCATTGGCAGGCCTAAATGCATCGACCCGAATCGCACCAACAAAATGACCCAACCCTTGGCCTGGCAAATTCGTTAAAGGTTCTAAAAAGGCGACAAAAGGAGGCACCCAAATTCCATAATTAGCCCCTCCTAACACACCGCAAAAAATGTCGACAACACTACTTAAGGCATAGCCTTTATGCGAGCCATTCGTCACAGAACTCCCTAAAGGAAGCAAAGATCCTCCATTTTTTAGTGCATTCGCATCCACTGTTTCGCCCCCTTCTTTCGTTTGCACCCAACCCTTAGGAATTGTTTTTCCCGAACGTTGTGCGATTTCAAGTTTGCCATTGGCGGCAGCACTCGTGGCCATATCAACCACCACAGGTTGAAACTTCTTAGCGGGAAACACATAGCACATGGGGTTTGTACCCAGCATCCGTTGAGTACTATGGGTAGGGGCTACCAACGGGCTGGCATTGGTCATGGCTATTCCTATCATATCATGAGGCAATGCCTTCATGGCATGATAGGCTGCAATTCCAAAATGATTGCTGTTGATGATGGAGGTAAAACCACAACCATATATTTTAGCTTTTTCGATTGCTAACTCCATGCCGTAAGGTGCTGAAACGAGGCCTAATGCACGGTCGGCATTAAGGGTCGTGGTGGTAAAAGTTTCGTGTTCTATTTTAAACTGAGGTATGGTATTGATTCGTTTCTTCTCCCATAAACGAACATATCCGGAAAGCCGTGCGACACCGTGCGAATCAATCCCTCTTAAATCAGCTTTAAGCAATACACTCGCAGCCACAATGGCATGCTCGATGGAGCAGCCCATTTTTTCAAATACCTGCGTCGTGAAATGTTCAAGTGATTCTTTTGTGATAATCATAATAGAGAAGGCAAAAATAGCACGCAAAAATTATAAACCTAATAGCTAAAAAATTATTAAACGAATAATTTGGTAATAAATTGATAACACAGTAATATAATTGAGCTAACATAGCTGAAATATCTTCGTGGCGTTTAAATACATATTACATGAAGATTTTTTTTAGCGCAATACTACTATTCATCACCGTTATTTCTTTTGCCCAAAATGCGAGCGGGCGAGGCGTCATTTCAGGAAAAATTACCGACCAAAAAACCGCCGAAGAACTCACTGGGGCTTTAATCACAATCGAAAACACAACATCAGGAGCTGTTTCTGATGTGCAGGGAAACTATCAAATAAAAAATTTAACACCCAACACCTATACCCTACTTTGTAAATCGATGGGGTACCAATCGAAAAGAATTACCGGCGTGGTGTTAAACACCAATGGAGTGACGGAGGTCAATATCTCGATGGAGGAACCCACCTCACAACAGGTGAAAGAAGTGGTTATTACAGGTACCATTGATAAAGAGAAAAGTGCAGCACTCCTTGCCATACAAAGAAATAGTGCGAGTGTGAGTGATGGGGTATCAGCAGAAAGTATCAAGAAAACACCAGACAAGACCACGAGTGATGTACTTAAAAGGGTGAGTGGAGCAAGCATACAAGACAATAAGTTTGTGATTATTCGCGGACTGAACGATCGATATAATGCGGCATTCATCAATGGAGCACCACTTCCAAGTTCTGAGAGTGACCGGAAAGCTTTCTCCTTTGATATCTTTCCGGCAAATTTGCTCGATAACCTCATTGTAATAAAAACAGCCACGCCTGACCTTCCTGCCGACTTTGCGGGAGGTATCATAAACATTACTACAAAATCAATCCCTGATAAAAACTTTAACTCTTTCTCCGTGTCAACGGGCTTTAACTCTATCACCACCTTTCAAAATGGATACACTTACCAAGGAGGCAAGTACGATTGGATAGGCCTTGATGATGGGAAACGAGCATTATCTAAAGATTTGCCTTCGACCTTCGACATGAAGAAAGGCACCATCAACGACCAAGCAAAAGCAGCTGCTTTTATGCCCAATGACTGGGGACTGGAAGCATATAATGCATCACCTAATTTGAGTTTGCAATATACCAATGCACATACTTTTTTAATTCGTAAAATGGATTTTGGCAGCATTGTGGCTCTTACATACAATAATAGCAATACATTTAGCAGCTCTATTCGTCGCGATTTCGATAATGCAGGCCCGGATGGTAAATCGCAACAACAATTTGAGCTTACGGATAAAAACTACAGCCAACAAATTCTTGCAGGCGTGTTAGGGAATTTCGCCCTTCGAATCAATGAAAATAACACCATCAGTTTCAAAAATTTAATCAACGTAAATACCGACGATAAGGTAACCAAGCGTAATGGTATTCGTGAGTTTGAATCCACTCCACAACTTTTAGAACGGAGCAGTTCTAGGTGGTTCACGGAAAATAAAATGTATTCCGGCCAACTCACAGGAAATCATTTAATAGGATCAAAAAAATTGATGTTGCATTGGATTGGCTCTATGAGTAACATTAACCGAAACATTCCAAACCTTCGGAGAATGCTCTATACGATGCCATCGGCGAGTGCTGACCCTGGAGAACCTGCACCTACATTTATAGCATCCATCCCTATTTCGGGCAGCACCCCTACTACAGGTGGAAATATTTTCTATTCAAACAATAGAGAAAATATTTATAGCTTTAATACCGATATGACCTTACCCCTGAGACAGAAAAAAGGAAATGTGAGCAACACACTAAAACTCGGAGGAGGTTACCAATATAGAAATCGTGATTTTAATGTTCGACAACTTGGACTCACACAATACAAAATTGTTGGAGGAGGCATTTCGTTCGATCAGAGCTTGTTACTGTTGCCTGAAGATGAAATTTTTGCTTTACAGAATAGAGGGGTCTTAAGTAATGGCAAAGGTGGATTTAAACTAGAAGAGCAAACAAAATTCAACGACTCCTACAAAGCCAACTCTAATTTAGCCAATGGCTTTATGATGTTTGACACTCGAATAAAAGAAAAATTCAGATTCGTATATGGTGTTCGTGTAGAGGACTTTAAAATGACATTAAAAACTGCAGAAGATGATGGCACCCCCATTGACACTAGTTTTAAAAAGGTGGATATTTTGCCTTCATTCAGCTTTATTTACTCGGTCACCAAATTCCAAAATCTACGTCTATGCTATTCCAACACGGTATCGCGACCGGAGTACCGTGAGATTGCACCATTCGGATTTTACGATTTTGTAACCAACTTTACTACCCGCGGAAATCCATCATTGAAAAGAGCCTCTATCGCTAATTTTGATTTGCGTTATGAGGTATATCCTAGCAAGGGGCAACTATTCTCAGTGAGCCTTTTTTATAAGGCTTTCAGAGATGCTATAGAGCAAGTTACGGTGGCCAACACGACCCCTGAAATAAATTTCAGCAATGTAGATAAAGCGAA
The DNA here is from genome assembly GCA_903897855.1 of uncultured Bacteroidota bacterium. Lineage (GTDB taxonomy): Bacteria > Bacteroidota > Bacteroidia > UKL13-3 > UKL13-3 > CAINMV01. The sequence continues at coordinate 10,093 of CAIUDH010000052.1, forward strand.
AAACTATGGTATGGAATTAGAGGTGCGTTTATTAATGAGTACCATCTTTAACACAGCAGAATCTAACACGGTACTAAATAATTTCACACTCTACTCGAACCTGGCGCTAATAAAGTCGGATATCAGTGTGGTTGATGTGCAAGGCTCATTACCAGAAAAGCGCCCTTTGCAAGGACAATCGCCATTCATCATCAATTCAGGTATTCAATATAGCAATGATATCAAGAACTTCAGTGCTGCCTTATCATTCAACCTCATTGGACGACGCATTGCCATCGTTGGAAATTCAATCGAACCGAATGTTTGGGAAGATGGAAGATCGATTATCGATTTTCAATTGGCAAAAACATTTCTAAAAAAGAAAAATCTGGAAGTGAAAATAAATTTCAAAGATGGCTTAGCCCAAAAACAAATTTTCTATCAAGACATCAACAAAAACAAAACATTTGACGCCAAGAGCGACAATATCATAAGCGAGGTAAACAATGGCCGAGTTGTTAGTGTTGGTGCGGCATACAAGTTCTGATCGGTAAATTAGAATACAAAAAAAGTGAGCGAAGTTGACCTTTGGCTCATTTTTTTTTGCTAACAAATACATAACATAGCAGTAACCATTACAAAATATGTCAAGTGTTATTTTGCATCATTAAATCACAAATTATTATTTTAGAAATGAAAAAGTTTTATTCAACATTAACCCTCATCATTATTTGCACTTCTTTATTCTCGCAAGTAAAATTTTTCGAAAAAGTAAGTTACAAAGGCGCCTTTGCCCCTGCGAAAGCAATGTGGACAGACAGCTGGTGTAATTGGGACCCACAAAATACTGTTTATGCCGCAACCAATAAAACAGTGAGTGCCGACATCACCACCAACACAACCTGGAGTACAGGAGATGTGGTATTATTGCAAAATAAAGTTTATGTAACTAACAATGCTACCTTAACCATTCAACCAGGTGTTATCATCCGCGGTGAAAAAGCCACTGAAGCAACACTTATTGTTTCACGTGGTTCGAAAATTTATGCAAAAGGAACTGCAGCAAATCCAATTGTTTTCACGTCAAATTTCGCCGTTGGAGGCCGCTCTCTAGGCGATTGGGGTGGAGTGGTTTTGTGTGGCGCTGCCCGCACGAACGCACCTGGAGGAACTTCCATCATCGAAGGTGGATTAGATGCCGTAAAAGCCAACTACGGAGGTGCCAACGATAATGACAGTACTGGTGTCTTGTCATTTGTTCGTATTGAATTCGCTGGATTTCCTTTCCAACCGGATAAAGAGATTAACGGATTAACTATGGGTGCAATCGGTTCACTTACTCAAATAGACCATATACAATGTTCTTTCACCAATGACGATTCTTTCGAGTGGTTTGGCGGAACAGTAAATTGCAAATACCTCGTAGCTTACCGTGGTTTAGATGATGATTTCGATACAGACAATGGATTTAGTGGAATGCTACAATTTCTGTTAGGCGTACGTGATCCTCAGATTGCTGACCAATCGGCTTCATCAACTTCTGAAGGTTTTGAGTCGGATAACGACGCTGCTGGTTCAGATAATATGCCGTATACCTCTGCCAAATTTTCAAATGTAACATTAATCGGCCCTTACCGTGGAAGTACAAGCAACACGATCGATGCAAAATTTCGCCGTGGTGCACGTATCCGTCGTAACTCTTATATCTCTACTTTTAACTCATTAATTTTAGATTGGCCATATGGATTGCATATTGATGGTGCTTCATCTGAAGGGAATGCATTCACTGATAGTTTAAGATTTAAAAATAATATTATTGCGGGTGTTGGAACAGGTAAAAACTTACAAGTAAATGCCGGTACTTTCAATATCTACAATTGGTTTGCAGGAAAAAACAATGACACCATTGCACTTTCTGCAGGAATTTTAGTATCGCCTTATAACTTTAATGCACCTGATTATCGTCCGGGCTCTACCTCAGTAGCAGCTACCGGTGCCGATTTTACTGATGCCTTTCTTGCACCATACTCTTATACTCCATCCACTATTGGATTAAACTCAACATTAAACACACTTAATACAGTGATTTACCCGAATCCTGCTCAAGGAAGTTTCAATGTATCGGTTGATCTTACCAATGCTTCTGAAGTATCGGTTTCTGTTATCGATTTAACAGGCAAAACATTACAAAACAACACCAATGACTTTACGTCTGGAATTCATACCATCACCTTTAACTGCTCAACATTCGTAGCTGGTATTTACTTGGTACGTATCGTAACAAGCGAAGGTATTGCTTGTCAGAAAGTAGAAATAAAATAACTTAGTAGAAAACTCTTCATGTAATTGTTAGCCCTTTCCTTGCCGGAAAGGGCTTTCTTTTTTTTAGCCCTCTCTTAGCCAAGAAAAAGGGCGCATTTTAACTTTGGGTGCCAGCCCATACCTTTCAATCGTATTGTTCCGTATAAATTGAGTCGCCTCTTCAACAGAGTCGGTGACCAGGTATAAGTCCACATCCTCTTTCGAAATCAATCCATTGACCTTCATAAAATCGATATGCTTCATTAGCTTATTATGAAACTCTAGGTCGAAGATAACGATGGGAAAGTTGGAAATTTTTTTAGTTTGAATCAAGGTTAATGCTTCAAAGAATTCGTCGAGAGTGCCAAAACCTCCAGGCATCACAATGAAGGCGTAAGAATACTTTATCAATAAGGTTTTTCTAACAAAGAAAAAGTGAATGTACACCCATTTATCAAGATAAGGATTAATATGCTGTTCGGTTAGTAACACAATATTGCAGCCCACCGATCGGCCCCCAACGGCCTTCGCGCCCCTGTTTGCCGCTTCCATAATTCCCGGACCACCACCAGTCATAATCGTAAAGCCTAACTGTGCAATGGCTCCCGAGAGTTCCATTGTTTTCTTATAATAATCATGATCTTCTTTATATCGGGCCGATCCGAAAATAGTGACACAGGGCCCGGCAAAATGCAAGGCCCGGAGACCTTTAATAAATTCGACCATTACATTCATCAGAAATTTAAATTCACTCCATCTCGAATGTGGTCCTTCTAAGAATTTAATTTCGGTTGCGACTTTTTCTTTTTTGGTATTCTGTATAGCCATAAAATGGAGTGCATTAAGTGATGGGTTACTAAATTTTGAGTGGTAAGTATACTAAGTAATTTTGATAAAATATTGCTCGCGATTGCGTTGAACCAAATGACCGATAATAATTGCATTAGGTATCCCTATGCTGTTCTTGTTTTTAGCCCTCCATTATGACAAGTTATCGTAAGATAAATGTGTCGCGATTTTTTTATCTAGAGCAATCATCCTGATTTGCTCAATATTTTCAATAAATAGGGGTTGTTTACATGGCTTGGGCGCCAGTTGCTTCAGATTTGTTTCATTTATTTGAAACTTGCTTTGCTTCGTTTTTACAATCCTTGTAACCCTTAGGTTACAAGGATTGTAAAAATTTGTGGAGTGGGGCGGGATTGAACCGCCGACACCAAGATTTTCAGTCTTGTGCTCTACCAACTGAGCTACCGCTCCTTTTTTCGAGGTGCAAATATATCAATTATAATTTATCTACAAAACTCTAGTTTGCAATTCGCTCAATTTGTTTGCCTTGCTAAGGGTTTTGTGGTATTTAGAACACCGAAGAATTGGTAATTTTAATTAATTATTGAAAAATTATTTCGGTTTTAATATAAAAAAGAATAAACTTGTAGCATTAAACAAGAAATTAATTATTCAATTTTAAATTATTCAAATCTGTATCATGAAAAAAGTATTCCTAACCCTAGTCATTGCTATGTTTGCATTAACCGCTACATACGCTCAAGGTAAAAAAGACGTTGCTGTAACAAAAAAGAAAGTTGAGGCTACACGTGGAGCCAACACCAACATTAAAGTGGATGTGCCTTCTACTGACGTTGAAGCACCAAAACCTTCAAAAACCCGTGGAACATGTACGGTAGCTTTCACCAACAACACGGGTTATTATGTGAAAGTATATCTTGATGGTACCTACAAAGGAACTTTATCTCCTTACGAAAGTGGCTCGGTAACAGTTTACTCTGGGTACACTACAATTTATTGCATTACCACCGGTGGCACTTACGATTGGAGCGCTGCAGGAAATTGCGAAGGAACTTATACCTACGCCTTGAACTAAGTTTCAATAAAGTCATAAAACAAGAAAGCCTTTCCCATCAACGGGGAAGGCTTTTTTATTTTACCTTTGCCCCATGAGTAGAATTATGGCCATCGATTATGGTACCAAACGAATGGGTATTGCAGTAACAGATCCGCTTCAAATTATTGCAACTCCGCTCATCACGGTACATCCAAAAGAATCGATCGTGTTTTTCGAAAACTATTTTAAGTTGGAAGAGGTAAGTTTGGTGGTGTTCGGTGAGCCTCTTCAAAATGATGGCAGCCCTTCCGAATCGAATGTACCGTTGCAAGCATATATTAACTTGTTTAAAAAGAAATTTCCAAAAATGAATCTGGCCATGATGGATGAACGCTTTACTAGTAGAATGGCATTAAACGCAATGATTGACGCCGGAGTGAAAAAGAATCAACGTAGAAATAAAAGTTTAGTCGATCGAACTGCTGCCGTGATCATCTTGCAATCGTACATGCAAAAGATGGGCATTTGATAAACCATCAATGCTTGGCCAAGGGGCATCAAAACCGAATGGCTATCTCAGTGTATTCAACACCTTAGATTGTTTTTGCCTCTTTTTGTTTTAATCCTTACTTAATCTCCAAACACACTATATTCTCTACGTGGCTGGTATGTGGGAACATATCTAATGGCTGCACCATTATTACTTTATACTTAACATCAAGCAAAGCCAGATCGCGCGCTTGAGTGGCAGCATTACAGCTTACATAAACAATACGCTTGGGAGCAGCGATCAAAATTTGGGCAATCACATCGGCATGCATTCCATTGCGTGGAGGATCGGTTATGATGACGTCGGGTACACCATGCTCTTCGAAAAAAGAGGCAGTAAGCAAATCTTTGATATCTCCGGCGAAGAACGAGGTGTTCACAATGTTATTCAAGCTTGCATTCGATTTCGCATCCTCGATGGCCTCGGGTACGTATTCCAATCCTACCACTTTCTTGCAATCGCCGGCCACATAACAAGCAATACTTCCGGTGCCTGTATATAAATCATAGACGATATCCTCCTTGCGTAGCTGCGCAAATTTCTTAGTAAAATCGTAAAGTATCTTCGCCTGTGGAACATTCACCTGAAAAAAAGCTTTGGGAGAGATCTTAAATTTTAGTTCACCGATGGTTTCCATCAAGAATTCGTTGCCCGAATAGTGAAGCACCGGCAAATCGGTGATGGTATCGTTTCGTTTAGAATTGATAACATAAAGAAGAGACGTGATTTGAGGGAATTGTTTTTTGACTGCTTCCAAAATCATCGTGATGATTTCCTGATCATCCTCAATAAACATAAGTATAAACATCCACTCACCTGCGGTATTATTTCTTAAAATAAGATTACGAAGCATCCCATTTTGATCACGCAAATTAAAAAAGGTAATTTCATTTTGAATCGCGAAATCTTTCACAAAGTTGCGAATCTGATTGCCTAAATCGTGCTGTAAATGACAATCGGTTATATCCAGCACCTTATCGAAACGTCCGGCTACATGCAGGCCCAGCGCCTTATGCTCTTCCACATCGAGTTGCGTTAATTCGGGCACCCATTTTTTATGCGTGAAAGAGTATTCCATCTTATTACGATAATGGGTCACCTTGGCCGACCCTACGATTGGATTGATTTCTGGCAGCTCTACCTTTCCAACATTCACTAATGATTCTTCTACGGTGACCTGTTTTAATCGTAGCTGAGCAGCGTATTGCATCTGCTGCCATTTGCATCCACTGCAGTAATCAAAATGGGGGCAAAATGGGGCGCTGTAACTTTCTCCACGACTATAAAATTGTGTCACGTTGGCATCGGCGTAGTTTCGTTTCTTTCGATGGTATTCCAAATCCACTACATCGCCAGGCACGGTACGTTGTGTAAACACGACCATATTATCGATTCGGGTGATGCATTTCCCTTCATTCACAGCCTTCTCGATGGTTATATTCTCAAACTTCATAGGCGCGAAAATACGAAATTCGGGTGGGGTTAGGCTGGAGAAAATAGCAGATTGTATTTAGTGCAATCGCTTACATCTTTAAAAATTTGGTGATTAAACGTTGTCCGTTTTCTTGTAATTCGAAGATATAACTTCCGTTAGGCAATGCTGCAATATTGACATTTCCACTGGGCAGCAAATCCTTTACCAGTAAGCATTTTCCTTGCATATCATACACTCTCACTTCACCCCGATGTAACCCTTGCACTGTGACCTCGTTGACTGCCGGATTGGGAAAAATTGTGAAAGGATGAATTTCCTTGGGTGCTGACTTTGTTATTCCTGTGGAGAGCGAAGTGCTTTTAAACATGCCTCTGCCAAAGGTGGCTAAATAATAGGTGGAGCCTGTCCATGGCTGACGTATATCGATATATTGTCGCACCTGATATACCGCCACGCGCGACAATCCGGTGTTCTGTTCACTCCAGCTGGCCCCCCCATCAAAACTTGCGTACATGCCATACTCTGTACCGACTAAAAAAGTACTACTGTCGGTGTAATCGAGGGCGGCATCATAGCATGGGAAAGCGGGTAGATTACTTTGAATGGAAGTAAATTTTACATCGGCAGAAGCCGCATTGGCATTACGTGAAATAAAAATATGGTCGGCATACCCATAGCTGCCCGTTGAAACGAGAAGCCTGTTAGGATACTTCGGATCGCAGGCCACCCCTTGCACACTAGTGCCTGACGAATTGAAAGGCATAAACGTAAATGTGATTCCATGAGCTGCTGGATTGCCATCGAAGGTGTCATCGAACACCGCCGTATTAAGCCCTTTCACGCGATATAAACCGTTGCCTACACCAAAAAAAAGCATATCTCCATCGGCACTAAATTCAACACAATTGACATTACCACCAAAGGAAGCCAATTTATACCAACGTGCACCTCCAAGCACCACAAAATTAGTGGCATCCCTGGTAAAATAAATAGCACCATTAACTCCGATTGCAAAATGAGAAATGGTATCGTTGATAGGATCTTCCCATAAGGTGAATGGAGAGCTGAACTGTCCGTTTTTCGAATCAATGATATAGGCCGTTGCTTTATCATCGTAGAAGGAAGTCATCGTGCTATTGGCTTTATTACGTCGTAAATTCGCAAATTGTGACTCAGCAAATTTTATTTCGGCAGGGTTGCCCCAAGCAATTTCTGAGAAGAATCCATCGCCACCTAAGATGGAGGTCGACGATTTGATGGTATTACCAAGCTTGTCGATATATAGTGAACCATTATCTTGCGTTCCTCCGAGCACATGATCGTTACGTGAGGCTCCCATACTGTAAAACTGAGTGGTGGAGTATAATTTTAAGGCCGGGTAGAAAATTTTTCCTCGGTCGTTACTTTTATATACGCCTCCATCGGTGCCAATGATAATGGTATATGGATTCGTGCGTAAATCCATGGTGATATTATGAAGATCAGGATGCATACTCCAATATTCCTGAGTTTGTAGGAAATTTGATCCCGGACCGTGCCATTCCCAAAGGGTTACGCCTCCAACAAACAGATGGTTCTCGTTTTCGGGGTCAACGGCACTGCAGATATCATACCAGCCCTGATCGCCAAAGGGGTTGAAATAAGCATTTCCAATCTGTACTAATTGCCAGGTGACACCTCTGTCGAGGCTTCTATACGCACCATAACAATCGTTCGTATTGTACTTGGCAAATACGACATATAAATATTTTGTGTTTTTCGAGGCGATGGATACCGTTCCTCTGGCAACACTACTAGAATTAGGCAATCCTGCTGCTGATAGCGTAAAAAGGTCGCCATTATTGCCACTTACATACACTTTTTTATTAATGAGAGCGATTACCGTACCATCCAAAGCAGCCTTCACCTCCGTGCAACTCCCCGATGGGGTACCATTCGCCTTTGCCCAAGTTGTACCATTATTATCGCTTATAAATAAACCGCCCTCATTGGCGGCATATACTCTATCGCTGAGGCCTGAGGCGGCCATAAAGTTGACATTATTCCAGATGCTACCACCCAACGCAGGATTGGTATTGCCTAACCTGCGAAACTCTGTGCTATCCTTGTCTTTTCGCCAAACTCCACCGCCACGTAATCCTTGAAAAGTTTCTTCCCCGGTACCAAAATAAATGTCACCATCGGGAGTTTGTGTGATACTGCTGATACAGATATTTTCATAAAAATCGCTGCTATTGGAAATATGATACCAAGACGTTCCCCCTGTTTTTGACAACCATAATCCACCACTTGCAGCACCGGCGTAAATCCATCCATTATGTTGATTGTCGGCCAGGATGCCAAGGGTTCTACCTCCTACATTATCGGGGCCCAACTCGCTCCAGGATAATGTTTTGGCATTGGTTTTAGGCAAGGCTTTGGAGAGGTTAGAAATTTGTTGTTCCACCTGATAAACATCGGCAGGTTCTATTTTACCCGTTACCCCAGCCTGTCGATCGAGTAATAATTTGTAATACTCACCAATACCTTCCTGCTCCTTAGCTTCTATCGGTTTTTGAAATCCAGTAATTGCTATAGTGCATACCATAGAAAAAACAAAAAGAGATAAAATGAGGTAACGCTGCTTCATATGTTTTCAAACATAGCTTTTTAATCTATAAATTCAAAAAAAAGTAGAAAGATACAATAGCGGCCTGTCGTCACTGGTGAGTGCTTTTTCAAAAGCAATGTAGTTTTTAATGTTCCAATACAGCGTCATAGAAGTAGATTAGACTTGCTATGGTAATTTTATACGGCAGAATGGAGTCGCAATACACTCATTATATCCGAGTGCGGGAAGTGAAAAATAATTTTCGCACAGATACCTCACTTCACTTTCTCTATCCGTATTCCGATATCGTGAATCCCTTTTAAATGGTCGACGCGCATATTTTGCTCGAGCATAAACTGGTAGGTACCTATTTGATGAAATCTTGAAATTCGAGGTATTCGGTAACGAATAAAAAACAAATCGCCTAGGCCTTTGCCGAGGGGTAAGCCATCTTTATCAAAAAGCTCACATTCGATTCTTTCTTGTTTCTGTGAGCCATCGGGCATCTGCATATTGAATAAAAAAAACAGATTGCTATAATTATATTCCGCCTCGAATCGAATGTTTACGAAAGCGGCATAGCTGGCATTGGTATCCTCTACCATTACTTCAAAGGCTGGTTTTTCAAGGTAGTTCCACTCGGCCTGCTCTAAGCGCGTATTTTTCTCAAACAGGACAAGCTGATCACATCCAGCAAGAAAAAAAAGCAGAAAAAGCAGATAAAAATTTCTCATTCAAGCACAAAGATAGACGTTTATTATTATTGACCCTTGTTAAAATATCGCATATTCAATCCCAGCCACCATGCTCTAGAGAGCCTAAAATTGAGCGGTGCCATAACAATCATCATCACTACGTTAGGAACAATGAGAGCCCACATATTCCAGCCAAAAATAAGAAATAGCCAGATCAGGTTAAAAACAATGAGTGAAGTTGAAATAGCGTAACTCACGTACATGGAACCCCAATAAAAACCAGGCTCCCGGTTACTAAATGAGCTCCCACAATGGTCACATTGGTCGTTCATTAATGCCATGGTTTTATAATTATAGGCATTGGGATTTACAAACAGTTTCCCTTTGCCGCAATTCGGACATCTCAGCTTCAGGGCGGTGAATATAATATTTGGTTTATTGCTCATGATTTGTTCCACGAATGGATGTTTGGTATTGTTTATCGTAATATTATTTCATGCACACTCTTAGGAGAAGAAAATTTAACCATATCTAAAGCGAAATTACGTTCCGTAAGTTTATATACTTTCCCATCAAGACTATAATCGTTTGCTCTGAAAGGGATACCATGAATAAGAATTTTATATTTATCGTACTCCGTTTCAAAGCTACCATTAATTGTTATACGGATACGCAAACTTTTCTTGTCGCCTTTCAATTCGAAGCGAACCACATTATAATTCCCGCTCTTATAACCGAAATTATCGCCTGCATCTTCATACATCTCGCTCGTCCAGTCGCCGTCCTTATAGTAAACATAAAGTGTCACTTCTTTAATTTGCCTCTCGCCTACATATTGTATTTTGGGATAGGTAGGAACCACAGCACCGGCTCTAATAAAAATAGGAATTTGATCGAGAGGGGTTTGAATGGTTACTTCCGCCCCTCCATTATACAGTTGGTTGTTCCAATTAAAAAACCAGTCGCCTTGAGGCAGGTACACATTTTTGGAGGCCTGAAACTCATTGATTACAGGCGATATGAACAAATTGTCTCCGAATAAAAACTCTTCATTACGAGCATGGGTTTCCTCATTGTTTTGTTCCACAAAGCTCAGCGGTCGCATCATGGGTGTACCCCATCGGGCATATTGCCAGAAGGTACTATAAATATAAGGGAGTAAGCGATAACGCATCTCGATAAATTTTTTACTGATGGCTTCGTATTTTGCTCCAAAGCTCCAAGGTTCCTGATTGAAATCGTCTTCATTACTTGCACTGTGGGTACGCATAAATCCACTAAACACCCCCATCTGAATCCAACGCACATAAAGCTCCCCGTTAGGCTGGCCAATAAATCCGCCGATATCACTTCCGGCAAACGACACTCCACTAACACTTAATCGCTGTAATTGTTGTGAAGCCAGCCACAGATGCTCCCAGGAGGCTGTGTTATCGCCAGTCCATACGCTGGTGAACTGCTGCACCCCTGCATAACAACTTCGAGTAATGGCGAAGGGACGATGGGGCATTAAAAACTTCTTGATGCCTTGAACAGTGGCCTTGGTCATTAAATGACCATAAATATTATGGGCCTTACGATGACTACACGGTGCACCATCATAATCGTGACGCACATCTTCGGGAAAGGTTCCGATTTCGAATACCGCCGGCTCATTCATATCGTTCCATACCCCACGCACTCCTAAATCGATGAGGCCATCAAACAAATTAGACCACCATTCCCTCACCTTAGGATTCGTATAATCAGGAAAAACACATTTGCCCGGCCATACATCGCCTTCCATGAGTGCCCCGTCGGCACGTTTGCAAAACACATCAAGTGCTAGTCCTTCATTATAAATTTTGTATTCCGTATCTACCTTTATTCCCGGATCAATAATGACTACCGTCTTAAACCCTTGGTCGGCCAAAGTTTTCATCATAAGTTTGGGTTCAGGAAAATTATCCTTATGAAAAGTGAAACATCGAAAACCATCCATATAGTCAATATCCAAATAGATGGCATCACAAGGAATTTGGCGCTTTCTAAATTCCTGGGCCACTGCTAAAACTCTTTCTTGTGAGGCATAACTCCAGCGACACTGATGATAGCCTAAAGCCCATAACGGCGGCATCTCGGGCGTGCCGGTGAGTTTGGTATATTCTTGTGTTACGGTTAACAATTCGGGGCCATAAATGAAATAATAATTCATTTCGCCACCCCTTGCCCAGTAGCTGCTGGCATCGTCGCGTTCACTTCCAAAATCGAATATGGTACGAAAGGTATTATCGAAAAAAATACCATAGCCAACACCATGATGTAAGCCGTAGTAAAAGGGTATGTTTTTGTAAAGCGGGTCGGTGCCTTTACCGTAAGCATAAGCATCGGTACCGTAGTTTTCAAAACGCTTACCTCTGATATTGAATTCAACTGGCTTGTCGCCCATCCCAAAGAACTGTTCATTCTCTTGTATCACTTTACTATTGAAAACAATTTTCCCTCCTTTAAGCAGATAATGCATCCAATGAAAACCGGCCTCATCCTCATTGATGATGAATCCATTTAAATCGGTGATGGTAACTTTTAAATTTTCCTTATTAACCTTGCAATGAATTAACGAAGTAGAGATTAGATAGATGGATTCATCTTCTACGACTTGAAGTGCGATAATGGATTCTTCATAGTTTTGGGTAACGGCATAGCTAAAGTCGCGTTCAAACTTTCCTTCCGTAGCATAGCGAAACCTAACCACACGATCACTCAGAACCTTAAGCTCGAGAATAATTTCGACCTTCGTATGAAAGTAGAAGGTGCTTCCTTCACGGCGAAATTTTATTACTTGATCGGGAGAATACTTCCTTGAGTACTTCTCATTTTTAACTTCAATCTGCATCTAATTCATTTAATAGTTGAAACATCAGAACTCCCACCACTCCTGCCTTGTAAAGTTTTATGTGATGATTTTATAACGCCCGCGGCTTATCTTCTATACTTGATAATCGATATGAAATTGCACCAATTCATGGATTGGTGAGCGCAGAATATTACCTACTTTCATGTGGTATTTATTTTCGCTAATGTCGGTTAAGATGTCTTTGAAACTAAAAGCAACGCTGCCTATACAATTAAAAGAATGACTCGCATAATCGGGATAATGAGAAACCAAGTTTTTAAAGAAGTCGTCAAAGGAATCGTGCACGATAGAATGGATATAATCATAACTGGCATGCTCTGAAGCAAACGTGCAGAATCCAGCTAGCGTTCTGTTTGGGAATGGCTTACTATACAGATCGTGAAAAATCTGTTCGTTATTAGCATAACCATATTTCAATTTAAAAGCTTGGGCTAGTGTCTCCGGGAAATAACCACGCATATAATCACGTACGATTTTCTTTCCTATATAAGCGCCACTTCCTTCATCGCCGAGCAAGTACCCTAGAGAGTCGATGTTTAAACTCACATCATGTCCATCGTAGAAGCAGGTATTGGCCCCTGTTCCCAGAATCGCGGCAAAACCTGCTTGGCGTTTAAGTAAAGCTCTGGCAGCGGCCAATAGGTCGTGTGTTACCAGAATTTCAGCGGCACTAAAATTTTGAGCGATTCCGTTTTTCACGATCACATTATTCTCGGGAGTGCTGCATCCTGCTCCATAGAAATAAATATGCTTTACCTCACTAGGTTTGATTAGCGGAACCAATTGCTTTTTTATCGACTCCGCAATTTGTTCTGTAGTCCAGAAATAAGGATTATAACCGTCGGAACGAAACTCTCCAATGGTAGTTTTATTGTCGTCGAGTAGCGTCCACGCTGTTTTTGTGGAACCGCCATCAGCAATTAATATCATGGTACGAAAATATGAATTTTTATGCAAATGATGGAAGTGAGTTAATAGCCTATTACTTTTCGTCTAAAGCACGCTATAAATAAGCACTGTCTTCATTTTCCATTGTATTTGCTCATGGCATGATCCAAGCCTGCCAGCATAAATTCTTTGATGGCCTCGATACATTTTGGAATTCTCTCAGCCAGTTGCTTCACCTCCTGCTCGGTCCAGTTACCCAACACATGGTTTACCTGTTTGCCTTTCTCGAAGTCGTTACCAATGCCAAAGCGCAAGCGGGGATATTTTTGCGTACCCAAAACTTCCTGTATGCTCGAAAGTCCATTATGGCCGGCATCACTGCCGCTACCTTTGATTCTTATCTCACCAAATGGCAAGGCCAGGTCATCCACGAGGGTTAAACTGTTCACGGTGTCGATATTCAAATCTTTAAGCCAATAACGAACAGCCGTACCACTCAAATTCATATATGTTGATGGTTTTATAAGATACACTTTTTTACCTCTGAAACTAGCTTCAGCATAAGCGGCCAGTCGTTCGTTCTTAAAAGTTACTTTCCATTCGTCAGCGAGTGCATCGGCCAGTAAAAAACCAATATTATGCCGAGTTAATTCGTACTCGGCTCCAATATTCCCTAATCCAATAATTAAAAATTTTTGCATCCTTTTTTTCTAACTCTTTATTTCCATACATAACTCCACCAAAACCCCCGCCGTTCCCTTGGGATGTAGAAAGGCAACCATTTTATTATCGGCACCTTGTTTCGGGAATCCTTTCAACACTTCAAAACCTTCGGATGTCAGCCTTTTAATTTCAGCTGTTAGATCATCTGTAGCGAAAGCAATATGATGCACCCCTTCGCCTTTTTTTTCAATAAACTTGGCAATGGCCGATGTGCTGTCGGTAGCTTGTAATAACTCGATTTTCGTTTCATTGATTTTGAAGAAAGAAGTAATCACGTGCTCACTCTCCACGGCCTCTTGCTTATAAGGGCTGATGCCTAAAATCTTCGAATAAAGTGCATTGGCCTCGTCAAGGTTATGAATGGCAATTCCGATATGTTCAATATTTGTAAGCATAATGCGAAGATAAATAATTTAGCGATTTACTTTGTAAAATCAAGCATGGCTTCATACACTGCTCGCCACCCTTTCCAAGGGCCAAAGCCACTTATGCTCTCATTATGCCAGATTGGAATAAAAGTACCATTAACCTGCTTTACTTCCTGAATTAAATTTAAAAGTGTCGCTTTCGCTTGCTCGGGAGTGAGCTGCAAATAATTTTTCAGTGTTACATCCATCACACAGCTGGGGTGGATCTCTAAGAGGGTAACTTCATTTCGCTCTATGTCAAACCAGTGAAAGGAGTGCGCGGTGCCAGCTCTAAAACCTACCACCTCGGCATAACCCATACTATACTCCTGCCGAATACCGAGCTCTATAAGATTACGAAAAGTATGGGGTAACTCATATTTTAAGTAATGTTGGCGACTTTGCAACACAGCCTGCCCTTGAAGCGCTGCCAATCGATCCACTTCTTTACGCATGAGCTCCAAGTCTTGAAAAGAAAAATAGGACGGATGAATCCCCAGGCTCACTTCTTGAAGTAAACGTTTCATTCTCTGAATAAACTTCAAATTGGTAATCTTAATATTTTTGTCATAGGCGCCAAAATCGGCCAGGAGAAGAAACACCACTGTTTTTAAGTTGTATTGATGGTGCTTTTCAATGATGTATTCAAAAGTATCAAACGGGTCGGCTCTCACGCCCAGAATCACGAGTACCCTCTCCAAGGTTTGACGGAATTTAAACTTCATGAGATCCTTCATGAATCCACCGGCAATGCGTGTAAACCCTTTCTCTGCATAACAAAAGGCCTGATCGATATCGAAGGTATTGAGAAACTTAAATTTTGCTGATTTCACCTCTAATGCAGGATAAAAAGACAGTAACACCTCTTTGAATCCTTCAAGCCATAAATCAACAATAGGGGTATGAAGCACCTTCAATTTATGCAGAATAGAACTCTGATGCGTAAATCTTCCATGCTTATCAAGTTTACTATTGCCATATTCTTCCATTCGGGAGAGACAATAGAAAACAGCGCCGAAGAGGTCAAAAGGAATCTCATTCCCACCATTTTTAAAAATGATGTGCTTCCCATTCCACTCCCCTATCTCACCAAAATTTTCGTTGATGGTTGTTTCATAAAGGATGGATGAAGAATCAATATTGATGCACCCCATGAGGGTTTGGTTACTATAATTGATTTTTGCTTCCTGAGAAGCACCAAATTCCATGACATTATTGGTAATCCTATAATCGAGGCCCAGTCTGTTTGTTAAAACCCAATGCAGTACATAATGCAGTCGAGAGGTGCTATATTGTGAGAAAACTAAAACTTCCGTCATAAGGGCGTTGTATACAAGGATGCAAATTAGTAATTTCGCCCGTTCATACGCAAATTATTTCACTACAAAATTACAACATGAAAGTAGCATTGATTACAGGAGTCACAGGGCAAGATGGGGCTTATTTATCTGAATTTTTATTAAATAAAGGGTACAGTGTACATGGTATAAAACGACGTTCTTCATTGATCAACACCGACAGGGTGGATCACCTGTATCTCGATCCTCATGAAAAAAATGTGCGGTTTAAGATGCATTACGGCGATTTAACCGACAGCACCAATTTAATTCGAATCATACAAGAGGTGCAGCCCGACGAAATTTACAACCTCGCGGCGATGAGCCATGTGCAAGTAAGTTTTGAAACCCCTGAATATACCGCCAACGCTGACGGGATAGGCACTTTACGCATTTTAGAGGCCGTTCGTATTTTAGGTCTCACACAAAAAACACGGGTATATCAAGCATCCAGCTCCGAGCTCTATGGCTTGGTTCAAGCCGTGCCTCAAAGCGAATCAACCCCCTTCTATCCACGTAGTCCTTATGCTGTAGCAAAATTATATTCCTATTGGATTACGGTGAATTACCGTGAGGCATATGGCATGTTTGCAGCCAACGGTATTTTATTTAATCATGAGTCGCCCATCCGTGGTGAGACTTTTGTGACACGGAAAATAACCCGTGCTGCCGCACGTATCGCCTTAGGAATGCAGGATAAAGTGTTTTTGGGAAATCTGAGTGCACAACGCGACTGGGGGCATGCCAAAGATTATATTGAAGCGATGTATTTGATTTTACAGCAGGAGGTGGCCGAAGACTTTGTTATTGCAACTGGCGTTACCACGAGCGTACGTGAATTCATTCGGATGGCCTTTAACGATGTTGGTGTTACCGTTGAATTCAAAGGCACTGACGACAAAGAAATAGGAATCGTTACGGCGATCGATAAATCGCGTTTCGAATTTTTGCAGTTAGAGCATTCACCCCTTCAAATAAATCAGGAAGTGGTAGCTGTCGATAAACGATACTATCGTCCGACAGAAGTAGACTTGCTCATTGGCGACCCCACCAAAGCCCATACCAAATTGGGTTGGAAACCAAAATACGATTTGCCAATGCTAGTCAACGACATGATGAAAGGCGATTTAAAACTGATGAAGAAAGAGCTGTTTCTTAAAGAACATGGATTTAAAACCTTAAATTATTTCGAATAAGTACCATGGAAAAATCTTCTAAGATATATATTGCAGGGCATCGTGGAATGGTGGGTAGCGCTGTTCATCGAAAACTCTCAAGGGAAGGTTTTGTAAATATTATAACCCGTACCTCCAAAGAACTTGATTTGCGAAATCAAGCTGAGGTAGTCAACTTTTTTGAGTTAGAGAAGCCGGAATACGTGTTTCTCGCCGCTGCGAAAGTAGGAGGGATTTTAGCGAACAATAACTTCAGAGCCGATTTTCTCTATGAGAATTTGATGATTGAGAGCAACATCATTCATCAAAGTCATTTAAGTAAGGTGAAAAAATTAATGTTTTTTGGCTCCTCGTGTATCTACCCTAGAATGGCCCCACAGCCTATCAAAGAAGAATATTTATTATCGGGCTATTTAGAAAGTACCAATGAGCCCTATGCCATTGCCAAAATTGCAGGAATTAAATTATGTGATGCTTACCGAGCGCAATTCAATTGCAATTTCATTAGTGTGATGCCTACCAATATGTACGGACTAAACGACAATTATCATCCTGAAAATTCGCATGTGCTTCCGGCCTTAATTCGGCGTATCCATGAAGCTAAAATGAACCAAACTGCCGAAGTGGTAGTGTGGGGAAGCGGGTCACCACTTCGCGAATTCTTGTATGCCGATGACTTAGCCGATGCCTGTTTCATGCTCATGCAAAATTATAATGAACCAGGATTGATTAATATTGGAAGTGGTGTTGACTTAAGCATTAAAGAGCTTGCTTTATTGATTAAAGAGGTGGTAGGTTACCCGGGCGAGCTCACCTTTGATACGAGTAAACCCGATGGCACTCCACGTAAACTCATGGACAATACCAAGTTAAAGAACTTAGGTTGGGAGCCTAAAACTCCGTTAAAGGAAGGCATCGAAAAAGCCTATCAGGACTTCCTCTTGATGCCGATAAAAGCAAATTAATGTTAATAAACCACCTATGGCATTGCGATTGCAAAAGTCAAAAAAAGAAAAACCCCATCCCATGAAAATACAATTTTACACCATTCTATTTGCCATCACCTCACTCCTGTTGGCTTCTTGTTCGAGTGGCAAAAAAGCTTTAAAGCATGGCCAATATGATGCTGCCGTGATACAAGCGGTGGCCCGATTAAAACAAAAACCAACCCACCAGAAAGCAACCACAACCCTTAGAGAGGCCTATCCACTTGCGCTACAATACCATATGGATAGAATTAAAACGATGAATTTGGGCAACGACAATATCCGTTATGAAAGCATCATAACAGAATATGAAGCCCTCAATAACCTCTATGATAATATCCAAATTTGTCCGGCGGCAAAAAAAATCGTGACCGCACAACGCTTCACCGTTGAGCTGAATGAAACTAAACTTAAAGCGGCCGAATTACATTACGCACTCGGCCAAAAGTATCTGGCCAAACAGAATAAAAACGATGCTAAAATTGCATACAACGAATTTGAACGAGCTTCTCACTTAATGCAAGGCAATTTTAAAGACTGTGATGCCAAAATGAAAGAAGCGATGGATTGGGCGGTAACGAAAGTTATTGTGTTGCCAGTGGAAGTGCATAGTAATAGCCTAAAAATGAGTAATGATTATTTTCAGAATAAGATTATTCAATACTTATATGAACACCGGGTGAGCAAGTTTGTAGAATTTTACAGCGAAGCAGATGCGAAGAAATCCAATACCCGTATCGATGAAATCATAGATTTAAGTTTTGATGATTTTGTTGTTGGGCAACTCACCATAGAGAAATTACAACGTGAAATAACAAACGATTCGGTGTTAGTGGGTGAAACTAAAGTTTACATAGCCGAAACCAAACGCGACACGGTGGTGAAAGTTTATGGCAAAGCCAAAGCTACCCTGTTTGTAACTCGTAGGATTCTAGAAAGCAAAGGAGTCTTAGACATGAAAATCGTAGATAAGAATACGAATACCGTCATTCAAAACGAAAAAATGCCTGGGGCCTATACTTGGGTGAATCAATATGGCTACTATCAAGGTGATGTAAAAGCACTGAAACCCGCAGACCTGGAATTAACGAAAGGTTATGAAATGAGTCCTCCGCCGCCACAAGACCTTTTTGTGGCATTTACGCAACCTATCTTTACCCAACTCATCAGTAGAATTAATCAACGTTATAGCGGGTATTAAAAACAATATTGTGTTTTACCGTTATGATTTAATATGGCCTAGAATTTAGTATCAGACTCAAATCATTTACCAAAGGCAATGCTGCCTTAACGTACTATCCACTTCAGCTCCTCGGCCTTGTTTTTAAATGCAATATAACGGGCTAGAACGAACAAGTAATCGCTTAAACGATTGAGGTATTTTATAATATCACTCCCCACTGCTTCAGTTTCCGACAAATGTGTTGCACAACGCTCGGCACGACGGCATATACAACGTGCTATATGAGTGTAGGAGGCCGCTATATGCCCCCCTGGCAGAATAAAATATTTCAACTCTGGGAGCACTTCGTTCATGGAATCCATCTCTGTTTCGAGCAATAGAATCTGGGCTTCCTCTATTTCCGGTAGAACCATTTTAGACACCTTCTTATCTTCTGCCAAGTGTGAGCCAATAACAAATAGATTATTCTGAATCTGAAATAATATCTCTTTCGAATGACTATCGTCAAAGCTATCCCGAACTAACCCAAGATACGAGTTTAATTCATCGACCGTGCCATAGGCTTCAATTTTTAGATGGTGTTTAGGCACTCGTGTTCCGCCAATGAGCGAGGTTTCACCGGCATCACCGGTTTTAGTATAGATCTTCATTTTGGTATATTCTGAATGCAAAGGTAGGCCTAAATGAGAACGAATTGTGTATAGACTGTTTATATTTTCCATGAATTCATACCTACTTAACATTATTTTTGCCCATTCGTATTGAGTAGCACAACAAATTGAAAGTACAATTATTTATTCCTTGCTTTATTGATCAGTTGAAGCCTAGCATCGCCTTCGATATGATAAAGATATTGGAACGCGTGGGTGTGGAGGTAAGCTACAACCCCAATCAAACATGTTGTGGGCAGCCAGGCTATAATGCAGGCTATTGGGATGAAGCGAAGGTTGTGGGCCAAAAGTTTATCAAAGAATTTGATGGCGAAAACTATATCGTGACACCATCTGCCTCCTGCACAGGAATGGTTCGGAATGGTTTCACACAGTTATTTCATAATACTGTTTCGCATAACGAATGTAAAAACGTACAGAAAAATATTTTTGAATTGTCGGAGTTCCTTGTCGACATACTTAAGATTGAAGATGTAGGTGCCACGTTTAATGGCAAAGCTACCTACCACGATAGCTGCAGTGCCTTGCGCGAATGTAACATCCTAACCCAACCACGTAAACTTTTGAGTAAAGTGAAAGGATTGGAGCTGGTAGAGTTAAAAGACAATACCGTTTGTTGTGGCTTCGGAGGCACTTTTGCTGTGAAATTTGAACCGATCTCCGTGGCTATGGGCGAACAAAAAATAAATAATGCCATCGATACCGGTGCCGAAGTGTTGATTAGCAGCGATTATAGCTGTTTATTTCATCTTGAAGCTTATGCCCAAAAACATAATACCCCCATTCGTTGTTTGCATTTGGCAGAGGTGTTGGCGATGCAATAAAAATGGGATTCTGACAAGAGTTCAACACCCTTCTCCTATTATTATTTTTTAGTTTTAATATTTCGTTTTTCATTCCACCTTATATTTGCGCTCATGGACAATTTAGAGTTTGAAATTTTAGATGCCTTGTATTTTATGGAACCCTTTGAAACCATTGTGAAGGAAGTTTCGGAAAAACGATTAGGTGTAGTTACTGAGTGTCTCAGAAAACTAATTAAAAAAAGATATGTACAAGTGATGGAATTTAATGAGGCAAAACAAGAGTTTTTGAGTACCCCGTTCTTCGATTTTGACCATGTAGAGGAATTTCGTTTCATGGCTACAAAAACTGGACTGACTGCACATAACAGCAAATAGAAATCAATATTTTGAAATTAAAAAAATTTCTACATCACCCCGTTGGACTTACTGGCTTTGTGATGGTTACAGGCATTGTTCTCTTAGCCATCGTGGGTCGTTTTTTTATTTATGACAAGAGCACGGATGCCAACACGATGCGATTGTCGGTGGCCAACAAAACACCGCTTTTTAAATGCTCGGTGTTAACCCTGAATTATATTGATGATAGAGAAGAATCCATGGCGATAAAAAAAATGGATGAAACCACCACAACCTTAAACGCATTTATTTATACCGAAGCCGACGACACCACCGCCATTATAAAATCTTTTGAAAAAAGCAGTCTCAAGAAATTTGAAGTTTCCTCTCACACCTTTTTATTAGGTACCGACCGCTTTGGGAGAGACGTGCTAAGCCGCATGATCATTGGGGCACAATATACTTTACTCATTGGCCTACTCTCCGTTATTATTTCGTTGCTAATTGGAGTCACGATAGGCGCCATGGCTGGATACTACGGTGGATGGGTGGACAAGGTACTGAGCTGGTTTATGAATGTGATCTGGGCTTTGCCAACGCTCTTGGTGGTTATTGCACTTAATTTGGCCTTAGGTAAAGGCTTCTGGCAAGTTTTTATTGCCATCGGACTTACCATGTGGGTTGATGTGGCACGAATACTTCGGGGACAGGTGATGAGCCTGAAGCAGAAGGAATTTGTGGTGGCAGCCAAAGTTTTAGGATTCAATAATTTCAGGATTTTATTTCACCATATTTTACCTAATTGCACCTCGGCATTAATTGTAATCACTGCCAGTAATTTTGCAGCGGCCATTTTGTTGGAAGCAGGGTTGTCGTTTCTTGGATTTGGCATACAACCTCCCACCCCAAGCTGGGGCATGATGATCAAAGAACATTACTCTTTTCTCATCCTTCATATCCCTCACCTGGCCTTAATTCCAGGCATCGCCATCGCCCTCTTGGTGCTTGGCGTAAATCTGATTGGCATTGGCTTACGAGATGTACTCGATGTGAGAGGTTAGTTGGGCGTTAATGGCTACTTTTTCGTAATTTCGAAGCATGAATAAAGAGTTAGAATCTTCCATCGATTTTTTAAAAGAATTAAATCCCGCGCAACAAGATGCGGTAAAGGAAATTGAAGGTCCGGTGATGATTATTGCAGGTGCAGGCTCAGGTAAAACGAGGGTGCTTACCTATCGAATTGCCTATATGCTGCAACATAAAATTGATGCTTTTCATATCCTATCGCTTACTTTCACTAATAAGGCAGCCAAAGAAATGCGCCACCGGATAGAGAAAGTGGTGGGCTCCGAAGCACGTAACCTCTGGATGGGAACCTTTCATAGTGTCTTTGCTAAAATTTTACGTATTGAAGCCGAGAAATTAGGATACCCAAAAGCCTTCACTATTTATGATACCGATGATGCTAAGAAACTATTAAAAACCATCATTGAAGAAATGGCTCTCGACAGCGCCGTATACAAACCTAATGTAATTTATAATCGTATCTCACAAGCAAAAAATGCTTTAATTTTTCCATACGAATACTATAAAGACAAAGAGAGAGAAGCATCCGACCAAACCTCAGGCATGAGCAAAATGGGCGAAATTTACACCACTTATTGCCAACGTTGCTTTAAAGCCGGGGCCATGGATTTTGACGACCTCTTGCTGAAGATGTATGAGTTACTCCAAAAGCATCCTAAGACACTCGAACATTATCAGCATAAGTTTCAATACATCATGGTGGATGAGTACCAAGATACGAACTTCTCTCAGTATATGATTTTGAAAATGCTAGCCGCCGTGCATCATAATATTTGTGTGGTGGGCGATGATGCCCAGAGTATTTATGCCTTTCGAGGGGCCACCATCAGAAACATCCTCAACTTTAATCAGGAGTATCCGGAAATGAAAACTTTTAAACTCGAGCAAAATTATCGTAGCACTCAAACTATTGTAAAGGCGGCTGGTGAGTTAATTAAAAAAAATAAAGAACAAATAGAGAAAAACGTATGGACAGAGAATACGGAAGGCGATAAAATAAAAATATACAAGACACTCACCGACAACGAAGAAGGAAAATTGGTGGCCGACCTCATCTTTGATGATAAGATGCAACACCAGATGTACAACAAAGAATTTGCTATCCTCTATCGTACCAACTCGCAAAGCCGGGCACTGGAAGAGGCCTTACGCAAAATGAATATCGCCTATCGCATCTATGGTGGCATGAGTTTCTATCAACGAAAAGAAATAAAAGACCTTATCGCCTATTTACGTTTGGTGCTAAATCCGAATGATGAGATCTCTCTCGATCGGGTTATTAACTACCCTGTACGCGGTATTGGCAAAACCACGATGGAGAAGATTCGGGTAATGGCAAGCGAGCAAAACAAATCGCTCTGGGAAATTATTGACAGTAACGACCTTTTGAAAATCGGAGCATCGGGAAATAAGGTGAGAGAATTTGTGATGCTCATCAAAAGCTTTAAAGCCGAACTCTCCCGCAAAAGCGCCTACGACGTGGCTTACAGGGTGGCCAAAGAAAGTGGGATACTCAAAGATTTGTATGAAGACAAAACGGTGGAAGGCATGAGTCGTTTTGAGAATGTGGAAGAGCTTCTAAACGGAATCAAAGAGTTTAGTCAATCCAAAGATGAGAGCGGCGAACCCATAACACTTGACTTATACCTGCAGGATATTGCCTTGCTCACCGATGCCGACAAAGATGTGGAAGGCGACGATAAGGTAACGCTTATGACGATTCATGCGGCGAAGGGACTGGAATTTCCACATGTGTATTTAGTGGGAATGGAAGAAAATTTATTTCCGAGTCAGATGGCGCTCTCTTCACGTAACGACCTAGAAGAGGAACGACGTTTATTTTATGTCGCTATCACTCGCGCCGAGCGAAAAGTGACCTTGAGTTTTGCCGATACCCGCTTCCGTTTCGGGCAGCTAATAAGCAATGAACCCAGTCGTTTTTTGGAAGAGCTGCCTGCTGAGTATATCCATTTCATGACCCCGGTAAAAACCAACTTGCCACCTCGTAAGTTCAACCTCGACCAAGAGCGTCATAATTTCAAGCCCACTTCATTAAAGGCACAACTCGGAGGCCACCCCAAACCACTGTTACCCGATATCAATTTCAAGCCCTTACATAAAGCACAACCCACCGAGGCCACCTCTTTCGAAGCCGATAACACCGATACATTGGAAGCCGGCAACCATGTAGAACACCAGCGTTTTGGGAAAGGCTTGGTAGCCGCCATGGAAGGTAAAGGCAGCGAACGTAAAGCCATCATCGAATTCGACCAATATGGAAGAAAAGTTTTGATTTTACGATTTGCAAAATTGAAGATTGTGGAGTGATTTCATCTTTCATTCGGTGAAAGTCGCTTGAATACGCTGCTTTCTAAACTGCCATTTGAGTTGTCGCCCTGCACCATGATTTCTCATGATATTGAAAAGATTCATTAGGCTCTGCGATAAAATAATTATTGAGGTTCCTCCATTTTAGGGTTACCGAAAATTCATTAACTTTCCGTTCTTAAAATTAATATATTATACCAGGCTATGACAATTATAAATAAATATTTGTTGCTTTTATTGATTCTTCCTTCGCTCAGTTTTGGGCAATCCAATGCCACGGTAAAATTAAAGTTCGCCGCCTCTCACAGCGATTCATGCACCCTCAAAATCGACAAGGTATTCATCGACGAATATAACCCAACGCTCCAAACCAAGATCGATGAAAACGAGTGCCGTTTTAAAGTTTCACTAAACAACCCGACCATTGCCAAGTTAATTTATCACCAGCAATCGATGATGCTTTTTATAGAGCCCAACGATGCCTTAGAGTTAACTCTCGCCCATGACTCACTGAATGGGATAGTTTCAATTGCTGGCCAAGGTGCCGAACAAAACAAGTTTCTGACACTTTTCTTCAAAGAATTTAACTTCGATTTTGACAACGAGAAATTAAAACAACGGATGCTTAACAGCACAGCAGATGCCTTCGAAATGAAATTGTTCGAACAACGAAAAAAACAGCTCGCCTTTTTCAACCAGCAAGACAAATCAAAATTTAGTAACGCTTTCAATACTTACCTTGAACAAACCATACGATATCATTATTTTGGATCCCTACTTTCTTACCCCATCACCAACGCCAACCAATCGTCGACCCTACTTACCGTGACTGCTTTGCCAGAAGTGATGCTTGATAAAATGAACTCGAATTTAATTACCGACAACGCTTTAAGCTGCCTCACATACCGAGATTTCATCACAAGCTATATCATCTATTATACCTCAAAAGCCAATGGATTCAACAAGTTCACTGATTATAACACGAGCATGCAGCGCAAAGTGCTTTATGCAAAATCAAATCTTACCCCGAAAACACTAACATGGTATATCGCTAACTTCTTAAACGCCGACTGTGATAAAGTAGCACCTTACACCGTGAAAGCAATTTATAGAGAGCTCAGTACATTAGAACATGGAGGCACCTACACTCAATTACTAAAATTAAAATGTGAAGCGCGCATCAAGGCAAAAGAATTGCCTGCGAAAAAAAATGAGGAACAAAACAAAAAGCAAAAAACCCATGAGACTACATCAAAAAACCCCTTCGAAGGCATCAGCTTAAAAGACCTCAAAGGCAACGCGTTTAATCCTCAAGATATTAAAGGCAAAGTAGTGTTTGTCGATTTTTGGGCTAGCTGGTGCGGACCTTGTCGTCAAGAATTTCCCTACTCCAAACAACTGCATGAACGCTTTACAGAGAAACAACTAAAAAATGTGGTGTTCATGTATATTTCGGTTGATGGCAATGATGATGCTTGGAAGAAAGCGGTGGAGAGTATTGGTATGGAAGGCTTATTGCTTATTTCGCCCGGCGACTGGAGCTCGCCTATCGTTAAATATTTTGGGATAAACAGTATACCCCATTATATGCTCATCGACAAAAACGGGGAAATAAGTAATAGAGAAGCCCCTCGCCCTAGTTCAGGCGATTTGATCTATCATGAGATTCTTAAACTTCTAAACTAATTCTAACTTCTTTCGTACCGCATGAAAAAATTTACCATCCTGCTTTTTATGTTGTCGAAACTTCTTGCTGCCCAAAATTTATCATGGACCAACATCGACTTAAAAATAAATACCAATATAAGAGGCCTCTCCGTAGTCAATGATAAGATTGTATGGGTGAGTGGCAGCAACGGCTGGACAGGGCGAAGCATGAATGGTGGAAAGAACTGGACTATGAACCAAGTAAATGGTTTTGAGAAGGCTGATTTTCGATCGCTTTATGCGTTTAATGATAAAAAAGCGATAATAGCTAATAGCGGTTCACCAGCCCATATTCTAATGACACAGGATGGCGGCTTAAGCTGGCATAATGTATATTCCAATAACGATAGTGCCGCTTTTTTTGACGGAATCGATTTTTGGGATGAGCATGATGGCCTCCTATATGGCGATCCCTTAAATGGGAAAATGCTACTGTTACGAACGAAAGATGGCGGACTTCATTGGCAAGAGCTCCCCGATTCGAGTAGGCCGGTGTTGATTGAAAACGAAGCCTCCTTTGCTGCCAGTGGAACCGGTATTCGCTGTATAGAAAAACAAAAAATTATCCTTACAAGCGGGGGAAGCCAATCGCGATTATTTATCTCCAACAACCAAGGTGCCACCTGGGATTCGATTTCGACACCCATGATCCATGGAAGAAATAGCACCGGGGTTTTTTCGGTGGCCTATAAAAAACCTAATCAACTAATTATTGTTGGAGGCGACTTTTTACATGATACCTCAAAAATAAATCATGTCTTCTATTCAACCGATGGTGGCCAACATTGGCTAAGGCCTGAGGTGCCCACTGGTGGTTATCGTGAATGTGTGGAATACATCAACAAAAAAACATTCCTGGCTACCGGCCCTTTCGGAACCGATGTTTCTTATGATAATGGAAAGAATTGGGCACCGTTATCCGACGAAAAATTCTTTCACGTGATACGAAAAGCGAGAAAAGGGACCTTGATGATGGCCGCTGGCAGAGGGAAGGTGAGTATCCTAAAATCCAAGAGTTTATTCCCTTAACCCCTATAGGACTGCTACTACCCTTAATATTTTACAAATTTTAATGACGTAATCGTTCCATCTTCATTCAGGACATTAACAAAATACATTCCTGAGGCAAAGAGGCTCGTATTAAATTCAACTTTGTTTTGGGTTGAGGAAACTGTGATAGTATAATCCTGAATAATATTCCCATAGATATCAGTTATTTGAAATCTTTTCCCCAAGATCGTAGCTTTACCCAAATCTAGATAAACTAAACCTGTGGTCGGGTTTGGAAACAACACTAATTCATTCGCTCTTTGATTGTCAAAATCTACTTTTAAAACGGCGATTGAACTCCATTCAAATTGACCATCATTATCAATCATCATTAATCGATAGTAAATAAATCTTTTGTTCAAGGCAGTGATGTCTTTATCGAACACATGATACTTGCTTAAAGTCATGCTATTGCCCATTGCTTTTTTAGTGTCGATATACGAGAAATTGATTCCATCTAAGGATCTATAAACATCAAAGCGGTCGGCATTGATTTCTGATGAGGTTGACCAGTGGATATATCCGTCCTTATTTTGCCTTATCGCATTGAAGTTGAGCAAGCCCACAGGCAGTAGTTGCATGCTATCCGAAATGAGCAAATATACCGTCGCATGTGCGCATAGGCCTAACGAGTCGCACACTTCATACACGAAATAGTCGGGGCCCACATATCCTGCATTTACGACATAAGTATACTTCCCGTTGGAGAGCCAGGATACCGCACCATGCAGGGGTTCTACAATTAATGTAGCTTGAGTAGTCAAAGAATAATAGGGGCCATTTAAATCGACATCATTGGTTAATACGGAATCGATAGCAGTGAAATTGGGATTGATAAGAATCAAGTCATCACCCGGTACTGGTGGCTTATTTGTTGAGCTATTGTCGATTGGATTCACATTGATAGTAATACTCGCATTTTCGCAGGCCTGAGGAGTTTCTAAGGTATCACATGCTTGGTAGGCTATCGTTATGGTTCCTGAGAAATCGGATGTAGGGGTAAATCGGAACGACCCATTCTGATCAAAACTAAAACTACCTGCCATAGCCACTGATCGTCCAAACTGATCTATCCCTGGAACCACCGCAAACGTGCCAATACGCGTTAAAGTATTGGAACTAGGGTCATAAAACCCCTTAAACTTAACAACGTCCGCTTCACCATCTTTATCATTGGCAAGTACATTACCTTGCACTTCCGTGTTTAAAATGGTAACATAGGTATCGTTATTAGGCAATACCGAATTGTGTGTAGCAGGTGCAAATGGTAGAATTACATGAATTGACAAATTGGCTGTAGCGCAGGTACTAAACGCTGCACTATCGCATAAAATATAATCTACTTTCGCCTCCCCTACAAACCCACTTGCAGGGGTAAATGAATAGTCGCCTGATATGGCATTCCAACTTAACGAACCGGCATTTGCAATCCATGTTCCACTTGCATTATAGCCCCCAATAGTGGCACTTGATGTTAAGGGCGATGAAGTTAAATAATCAATAAAACCTCTGAATTTGATGGCGTCGCCTTCGGCATCAAAATCATTTGACAGAACTCGTCCAGTAACGGTTATGTCCCTGAAGGTATTATTATTATCGTTTCTAGGCAACACCGAATTATACGCAAACACATCGAGAAGTACGGTTGCTTCACAACATAAGGAAGGGGATCCATTATCACAAACTTGATAAACAAATTCGTCGGGGCCAAAATAGCCGGCACTCGGAGTGTATTTATAGGTTCCATTAGAACTGAGCACCAAGGTGCCATGAGAGGGGCCACTCACTGCGGTTGTATTTAACACCAAAGCATTTCCATTGATGTCGGTATCATTGGCCAATACAGTAGTTCCATATAAAGGCATATCGGTCATGGTGTAACTATGATCATCGGTTGCAAAGGGACGGTCATTCTGTGAGCCATTTACATCTGGATTAATATCTATTCTGAAGGTCGCATTTGCACAAGCCCATGGTGTAGCATTATCACAAACCCGATAGGGCAAATTAATCCCCCCCATAAATGACGAATCGGGGACAAACAAGAAATTTCCTGATGCATATACACTCATGTTACCTGCATTCGCGATGAATGTTCCATTCTGGTCGTAGCCACTAACACTCCAAGAACCAATTGATTTAAAAGTGGAAGAGGTCGAATCAAAGATTCCTTGAAAGAGGATTCTATTGTTTTGAGCATCGTAGTCATTCAAAAGAATATTGCCACTTACACTTTTATTTTGATACCCTAGAAACTGATCATCATGTGGATTTACAGAATTCGCCAGCCCTGTATTTGATGCAATGACATTGATATGGAGGTATGCATCTTCACAGGCAACAAAAACATTATTATCACATTTTTGATACGCTATATTTACAACCCCTGTAAAGGTTGAAGTAGGGGCAAATGAATACGCGCCATTGGTGCTAATCGTAATGGTGCCGGCATCTGCCACATAATTTCCATTTAAATCAATCCCACTCACCGTGAATAGACCCGTATTCTTGTAAACCCCAATTAACGAATCGAGAAATCCTGAGAAAACAATTCCATCACCTTCAGGGTCCTGATCATTGGATAACACATTGCCACTGACTACGGTATTTCGAAGTGTACTATTATTGTCGTTATTAGCGATGGTTATATTTATTGTATTGATATAAATATAAACTCTTGCAGTATCGCCTTTTGAAGCAACCACTGGGCATCCGCCGCCGGCATTAAGCGGCACGTCGTTTATGATATAGTCGAACGAATCAATTCCAATTACCGATAGATACGCAGTATATTGAAGAATTCCATTTCCTAATAAGGATCGAACCCCTTTATGCGGCATTAAAATTCCAGATGACAACGAGACAAGCAAAGACTGGTTATCGGGTTCAATATCGTTGCTTGTCAAATCCCAGTACATGGTCGAATTCATGGACAAATTAATGGTATCGCTTATGGCCTCAGGTTTGTTATTGGGGAGAGCACTTACGGCAATAAAAATGTATGCCGAATCAGTTTTTGGGGGTGTTTCAAGGTCTTGAATATAATATTTAATTGAATCGGAGCCTACAAAAGTCGAAGCAGGCATATAGAACACCGCCGAACCATCGGTGGTAACAGTTCCCCCTTGGGGTGTTGGAGAAATTACTCCACTTACAAAAATATTAAGTGCCCCTTCAGGATTTAAATCATTGGTTAATGGATAATAGGTAGCAGGCTGACACTGATTGGCTATGGCTAAATCTCTTACAGCATCAGGTGCCTGGTTGGTTACGGTAACCGAAATGAAGGCGGTATCGGCAAGGGGTAGTAATTCATCATCAAAGATTAAATAGGCAAACGAATCGACACCGGTAAAACCTGGAAATGGAGTATAATAAACACTATCGGCAACCAGACTCACACTACCATTCGAGGCCGGCCAATAATCAGGCAAGTCTACTACAGCATACACTAACCCTGTGACCGTCTTGGTGTCGTTACTAAGAGGCAATAATCCACTCATTTCCCCTGAAGGCAAGGAAAGTAAATCTCGAACGCCCAATGGAGGTGCAGGAGTTACATAAATAAAATAGGATCCCGTATCGCATAAAGTTGGCGATCCATTATCACATATTTTATATCGCAAGGTATCCCAACCAGAAAACCCTGTTGTAGGGGTATACGTTATCGTATTACCAACCAACGACTGCGCCCCATGCTTGGGTGCATTTGGAGAGGCTAGCAAGGATACCGACAAAGTTTGTCCAGCATCAAGATCGACATCATTGCTAGCTACATTTTTCGATGTACTTACATTGGTGGTGGTGTAAGAGGTATCGTTATACACAAAAGGATCACGATTCGGAATCGAAGCACATTTTTCATTGTAACTAATCGCATCAATATCCGGTGATCCTGCAGTTTGGGTGAGCTTCACATATTTTGTTTTTGCTGTGGGTGAAAAAGTGCTCCCTATAAAAGTATACTGACTCGAGCTCGTACTTGCCGGGGAAATTGAGTAGGTAGTCCAGGTACTGTTATTAGAACTGCCTTGCACTGTTATGGTTGCTATTGCTGCTGAGTGAGGAGCCCATCGAATGGTACACGTTTCCCCACTAGTAACCGTATCTGTTAAAGTCAAGGTTAAGGTACTAGAACCACTCATCTGCGCAGTTCCTGTTGCGCTTCCATTGGAGGCATTGGGAATGCCAATAGAGCTTGATGCATTGGTTACCGTTCCGCTAGTAGCCTGACTCAATGCATTTCCAGCAGGATGAAGTTGAATTTCCGCATCGCTACAACCAGTGGCTGTTACAGCAATTACCACGAGGCCCGTATCACATATGCACAAAGTATTACATGCATTGTATATAATGGTATCGTTACCAACATACCCGCCATTGGGAACATATTTAAGGGTACCATCAGAGAGTACTGTGGCTGTGCCAAACGAAGGGTTGCGTGAAATACTATAACTTAAGGCAAATCCTTGTGGGTCGGAATCATTTGTCTTTTCGTTAAAAATTAAGGTCGCATTTTTGCTGCCTGTAATTGCATCTCTGTTCGCATTGGGCTTTGCATTTACACAACCGTATTTACGGTACCTCACAGCATCGGTATATACATTGAATGCCGTTGAGGTTGACGAGCTCGTTGTATAGGAGGTAAGATGAATTTTTAGGTAACGAACGGTAACACCGGAAGGGACAGTGAATCCATAATCGCGATAAACGAAACTAGACGTTGAATACGCTACATTTATCGCTTTAAAGTAGGCACTGGGAAACGAATTGGTTTCACTCAACTCAATTTTCATTAATGCATTATACCTCTTGCTACTGAGAGCCATTCTAAGCACAATACTATCGCCTACCGTTAGGTTTGAACTTGCCCCAAAATCTAAAGTTAGAATATCGCCTGTTGCATTAATTGATGCCGAGTTGACGGAATCTTTGGTGGCGGCAACGGCTGCCCCTATGGCTTTCCAGCCTCTCAATACAGAGGTGCTATCGACCACCGCAACGGCATTTCCAGAACTCAGAAACGATTCATATTCATTGGCCAAACAGCCCTTCGCACTTGGCAATCCAATATTTACCAACACCTTTCCAGTATCACACAAGGCAGTAGGGTCGCATACTTTATAATAAAAAGAATCTCTCCCCGCCTGACCAGAGAAGGCGACAAAGGAAATTAAGCCACCACTTACAATGGAAACGTTGCCCTTGGATGGAGGCGTGATAATGGTGATGGCCGTTAATGCATCATTATTCAAATCATAATCATTGGACAATAAATTTTTGGTGCCTACTGGGCTGCATAAACTCACACTAAGCGTATCGTCGATGGCTACAGGACGAACAGGAGAAGGCACAAAGACAGTGGCAGTGGAACTATAAGAGACCCGACCACAAGGATCAGAAACGAGGCACGTAATTTGGCAATCGGTGGGTAAAGCCACCGTATCGGGAGTGAAGGAAGTGGAGGCTGCATTGGCATTGGCAAAATGGCCACCACAACTCGACGACCATTGATAGGTAAGGGTATTCCCAAGAGGGGAAACAAAACTAACCGATACTGGTATGGCTGCTCCAGGCCCCATCGTTGAAGGCACCGAACTCGAGCTGTAGGTCGGTGTTTTATCGAGCATCGCTAAAAACGAAAAATTAAAAAACTGTCGCATGGCAGCTACATTGGCAGCTCCTGTGCCACCAATATTATGTCCGCCTTGATACATCACCAAACCGGCGGTATCAATACCGAAGGCCCTTCCATAAAGTGTAACTGAAGCCGGCCCATTGGGAAACGCCGTTACGTTCGATTGTGTGGCATCATAACATCCAATTTTGGTTGTATTCCTCCAAGCACCTCCTGCCAATGGGATATAGATTGTTTCTGAACCCGAAAGATGTGCGGCATCTTCACTTCCCATTCGTTGAAATACCGGATCATCGGCAGTGGCGGCAATAGGAGCCCCATTATAGGAAGCTTGGTTAAATAAATCATTAAAAGGAGTGCTCCCTTGTCCGTGATTTGCAAAATTTACTAAGCCAGTGGTTGATAAAAAATTACACTTTTGTGCAGGAATTGCCGGATTATACATGGCCTCTATAACACTGACAGCATGGCAACCAGCCCATATCGCCCCTTTATTGTTTCTGTTCCAATTATATAAATTACCATGTACCGCCCAGGTTGCATCGGCATGAGGCAAAACAAAAATATCATTACAGCCATTCAATAAAGAAGGAGTAATCCAATTATACGCAGAAGAGGGTATACCGGCTGAAGTAAAGAACCCAACGGCAACCGTTCCGTACTGAGGATCGATAGTCCAAAGAGGAACACTTCGAAGGGTATTCGTGATTGTTAAAGTTAATGGTGCTTGGGTATAAGTTCCAACGACCCCTTGCGTTTGCCAATAGGTAATACGTGCTGCAACGGCAGTACTAATAAACCCTTTTGGAATAACGAACGTACCACCTTTGAATTGGGTACCCATATATGTGAAGTCAATGCCATCTCTAACTTTACCTGCGGCAATGACCCATTTAATCTCCACACGGTACGTTTTTAGCAGCTCGTAAACTAAGCCATAGGGTTTCATACCATTGCCAACCGTTTGAGGTGTGACACCCATATTGACAATAAACGACCCCGTGGCGAGTGTTTCTGTAGTTTGTGAACCAGCCTCAAAAGAGAATAAGGCGAATAATAATGCGAATGAAAATAGACGTGATTTCATGATAAATCTGATTAAAGATTATGGGGTATTATGAAAAAAGTTGTGTTGATCACAGTTAATGTTAATACAATACTAGAGGTAATATTTGAACTAATAAAATATATTTAAAGACTTTTTTATCTTTATTTTTCAGTGGATTTTCCACTATTTTAGACTCCGCAAAAAATAGAAAAATAGCTTTAAAAACAAACTCCGATAGGCGTTCTAACGACGATGAGATTTTTGCAAAAGCCCATGAAGTGTTCAGTTGGACTCTAAACAAAATTAAAACGACCTCATAATGGACAATGTGTATTATTTTAGACAGGCCTTGAAACACTTTTCAGCACATGGCCCTTGTACTTAAGATGAAAAACAAAAGCCGTAAATGTAATTTTAGTTTTTATAATTGCGGCCTCTAATGAATTATGTAATGAGTTATTGAAATCTTTCTATGACGATTCTCTTTTGCTGATTAATGATTTTTCGTTTATACTTGCATTAGTGCTTTACAAACAATTCTAAAAAAAATCAATATGGGACAATTATTACCTGTCATAAAAAATTTTGCATGGTTTATCGACGATGCCCTCGTACTTAAAGAACCCCTGCTCGACTTTGATGAGAGCCCCGTGATGGGCATCGCCGAAGACCTCGACGATAAAATAAAATATTCGGAAGCCTCAAGCCCTGAAGCCTATGCAACAGAGCTCGCCGCAAGAAAAACAGAAGCTTTGGAGAATTTAAAAAACCTAGAGATTACCTATGATGTGCAAGAAGTGAACGGTGAAAAAGTAATTGTTGCCAGTGGACAAGAATTTGCCTCAGAGAAAATATTAGACACTTCTTTTCTCGCAAAAATACATCAAGAATTAGGCTCCGAACAAGTTGCTATCGGTATCCCCTTTCAAGGCCTCCTCATCGCCATCTCCAACGGCTCTGCCGAGCTGCTCAATAAATTTCCTAGCGTAATTAAAAAGCATTACGATAATCCACAAGCGGATAAAATTTCTGACAGAGTATTTCTTTCGGTTAACGCCAGCATCGTTGCGCATGCTGGAGTAGATGCTAACGCGCAAAAAGCGGCAGTACCGGAACCTTGTTTTGTGCAAACCATGACCCTTACAGGAGCTACTGAAAAAGATTTAGAGTTCGTGACTTTTATTGGTCATCAAGACTTGCTTGAGCTGCGCGCTACATTCAATAAAACATATCAGGAACTACTCATAAAATGCTCGGCCGAAGAGGCCATTAGCGGCATCCTGAAATTTATGATTATCCCTGAAATTATTCAAAAAAGTGATGGCTTAATTAATTTGTGCCTTGAATTGGCTTCGAGCTTCAGTGACGTCGAAACAGTATCGTCGGCCGCCCCTACCTTAACTCACCTGAAGGTTGTTTTTAGTTACGACCAAGACGATATTTTGGCAGAGCAGAGTTATACCATCTAAACGAAATTGTCAAACCTAAAAAAGCACCTTAAAAGGAACCAAGGGAGAGATAAGAAGATTGCCTTTAAGAGATATCGAAAATAATAATTAGGTTTTTTTTAGCTCCAAATGAACCCGAAAATCATTACTCTTGATTTATTATGAAGTCTGCTGATGATGCCAATGCAATAGGCCCAGCTGCAAACTTGTCAAGAAAACATTTACATATCTTTGACGCCACAATCAGAATTCGCAGTCCTTATACGTTTCCATTAACACTAAACATTAAACCTCATTCAATGCAGCACCTCTATTTACCCTTAAAAAGAAATTTTAAAAAGTCGTTACTTGTTTCAATTCTTACCCTGTGCCTTTTTGCCACAGCAACGCTACAAGCAACACCCTTAGCTGGAAATTATACGGTAGGATCAGGTCAAACCTATGCCACCATCACCGCTGCCATAGCCGATTTAACCACGAATGGCGTTAGTGCAGCCGTTACCTTCACCTTAACTGATGCTACTTACTCCACTGCTGAAACTTTCCCCATAAGTATCGGTGCCTTCGCTAACGCCTCGAGTACGAATACCGTCACCATATGCCCTTCGGCTGGAAATAGTGGAGTTAGTATTACCAGTGCAAACACGACAGCTACTTTTATTTATAATGGTACCTCTTTCTTTTCCATTGATGGCCGACCAGGAGCCACTGGCTCGACCAGTGTTCTTTCCATCACTAACACCAGCACCACGGGTGTTGCCATTAAAATAACCAATGACGCGTCCAATAATTTAGTAACCTACTGCAATGTATGTGGCCAAAACACAACCTCTGTGCCCTCTATAACCACGGCAGCAGGGGTCATATTCATTAATAGTGCCAATGCAACCTCGCTCGCAGGAAACGACAAAAACACCATTTCCTATTGTAATATTCATGGTACCGGCACCACTACCTCCACCTTCCCGAGCATTGGCATCTGCGCTTTTGGTACTCAAACCACGACCGGTTCCTATAATGATAGCTGTACTATAAGCAACTGTAATATTTATGATGTATTCAATGCCACCTTGGCTGCAACGCATATAAAAATCGACTTGGGAAATACGGCATGGAATATTTTGAATAACCACTTCTATCAAACAACCTCTATAAACTACGCCACTAGTGCCGCCGTTTATCGGGCCTTATGGGTTACTCCCAATGTTTCCAATATCGCTAATGCTGCCAATGGATTTGTGATTAATGGCAACTTTATTGGGGGAAGCACGGCTGCAGGCACCGGCACCTTAACCATGACAGGTACTTCAACCTACGCCTTTTGGGCCATGGATATATCGGTAGGGCTAGGCACCCCTACTTCCCTTCAGAACAACACCATCACAAATATTGATATCACTACCGCTAACACGGGTTCGACAGCCTTGGAAGGAATTAATATTGCCAATGGCAACGCGAATGTTGGTACTGTAACAGGGAATATATTCGGATCCAGCTCATCCACGCCCGGAATCACTTTTACAGCATCCGCCAATACTAGCGGGCTTATTGGCTTTCGTACCGGTGGCGGAACAAACAATGTAATTAACATCTCCAACAATATTATTGCTGGAATCGTCCTTAACTCAGCCACCAGCGTGGCCGCCATCTTCAACGGTATCGCAGCTTCGGGAGGCACCACCGTAAATATCACCAATAATATTATTGGAAGCGCCACGGTGGCCAATAGCATCAATGCCGCAAGTGCTTCCACCAGTGCTTCTATACAATCGATGAGAGCAATTATTGCAAATGGCACCGGTACCAGTGGTACAATTTCGGGTAACCTCATCGCAAATATGAATACGAACTCGGTGGCCACCGGCACCCAAGGCAGTTCGATGGCCGGCATCACTGTAGCGAGTACGGCCGGGGCCTATTCGATAACAGGAAATACTATTCGAAACTTAAGCAGTTCAGGGCAAACCA
The DNA here is from genome assembly GCA_903897855.1 of uncultured Bacteroidota bacterium. GTDB lineage: Bacteria > Bacteroidota > Bacteroidia > UKL13-3 > UKL13-3 > CAINMV01. The sequence goes on from CAIUDH010000052.1 coordinate 47,170, forward strand.
GTGCAGGAGGCTCCACCTCTCCTATTGTCGCGATTGTTTACGCCTCAACCACTGGTCCTGCAATTATTTCAGGCAATAGTATCCATTCGATGAAACTCACCCATGGAATCACCACGGCTGTAACCAATATCATCGGAATTTATTATGCCGGACCAACAGGTAATTCGAATACGATTGAGAAGAACTTCATACACAGTTTATCTATTACCTCCTCTGACACAGCTCTCGCCTATGTTAGAGCAATTTCTCTCGCCTCAGGCAACGCCACGGTGCAGAACAATTTCATTAGATTAGGTTACGATGAAACAGGGGCAGAAGTTGGAAAAACAATTTTAATGGCGGGTATCAATGAAGATGGTGGAATAAATTCAATTTATTATAACAGCATTTACCTTGGAGGTACAGTGAGTGTGGGTTCCTCAAACAGCTATGCTTTCATCACAGCACTTGGTTCGGTGGGACGTGAAATTATAAATAATAATTTCGTGAATACACGGTCGAACACCGCTGGAAATGGAAAACATTATGCCATTAAACTAAATGGAAGTTCCGGACAGTCTATTAATGCTAATAATTATTGGACCGGCACTAATTTCCTTTCACAAAATAACAGTACCAATATCACTTCCTTAAGTCTATGGCAAGCAGCCACGGCGCAAGATAGTATTAGTGTTTCTGCGAGTCCCAATTTTAAAAATGCTACCGGTAGCTCAACCACCCTTGATATGCATATTGATACCGCCGGCATGGCAGTTTCTTATTTGGAATCGAGTGGATTAACTATTGCCAGTACCACCAAAGATTTTGATAATGACACCCGCCCTGGCCCAACAAGCAGTGTAAAAGGTGGTGGAACGCGTCCCGATATTGGTGCCGATGAATTCGACGGGGTGCCCCGTACACCCTGCTCCAACTCCACTGCTGGTAATGCAATTTCTTCTTTAGACACCATTTGTGCAGGGGGCTCGGCGACACTGAATTTAAGCAGTTCCACCGGACTTGGAGTGGGCAATTCCTATCAATGGCAATCGTCGGCCAACGGAGTGAATTATTCCAATATAACTGGTGCCAATCAAATTCCATATACCACCACCGGATTAACTTCCACGACTTACTTTCGATGTGTTCTCACCTGTTATTTTGGATCTACTTCTTCCAATTCAGCGGCTAAAAAAATAACGGTAATAAACCCACAGATTACCTCCACAACGCCTGGATCTACTTGCGGAGCGGGTACCATCGTGTTAGGAGCTACAACTTCACTTGGCAAAATAAACTGGTATGCAAACGCCACCGGAGGAACGGTTTTAGATACAGGCATTACCTTTACGACTCCATTACTTTCAACAACCACCACGTACTATACTGATGCCGTTTATAACGGTTGTGCTTCTAGTTCAAGAACCGCTGTCGTGGCTACCATTAAGACCATTCCAACGATTACAGCAGCCAATTCCAATAGCCTCTGTGGTCCGGGGCCAGTAATGCTTTCAGCCACCACCAGCGCTGGCACTATCGATTGGTATGCTGCAAGCACCGGCGGCGCTTCATTAGCCACTGGAATTTATTTTACCACGCCATCTATTACTTCCACAACAACCTATTATGTAGAAGTTACGGCCAATGGCTGCACGTCAGCTTTCCGAACTCCTGTCATTGCCACTATTATTCCTTTACCTACCATTACGTCGGTAACCCCTGCTGGCACCTGTAGTTCAGGGTCGATTGTACTGCATGCCACCGCCAATTCGGGAACCATATCTTGGTTTGCTGCTTCAGGAGGAGGCACCCCTTTAGACACCGGTACTACCTTTACAACACCGGTGCTTTTTGCTCCCACCAATTATTATGTTGAAGCACAATTAAACAGTTGCACCTCGGCTACACGCACCTCTGTACTTGCCTCCATTTATTCCAATCCAAACATTACCGGAACCACTTCTGCCAGTGGCTGCCTAGGCGACAAATTAACGCTTGGAGCTTCGGCTAGCGCAGGAGTTATTAATTGGTATACGGCGGCCACGGGTGGCACTTCCATTGCTACAGGAGTCTCCTTCACCACCCCCTCCTTAACCACCACCACCACGTATTATGTTGACGCTACCGCCAATGGCTGTACCAGCAGTTTTAGAACGCCTGCTAAAGCAACCATTAACCCGATACCAACCATTAGTGCGGTCATCTCAGCCTCTTCCTGTGGCCCTAAAGCGCTCACCTTAGAGGCATCGGCCTTGAGTGGCATTATTTATTGGTATGCCGACTCCACTGGAGGCACGGCTTTAACGTCGGGCATCACCTATACCACTCCCTTACTAACCACCACTACCAAATATTATGTTGAGGTAAAGGAAAACAATTGTAGCTCTTACCCTCGTACTGCCGTGGTAGCAAAAATTACCAAAATACCCACTATTACCTCAACTATACCAGCCTCCAGTTGCAAACCAGCCGCGCTTAATCTGAGTGCCACCGCAAGTGCTGGGGTGGTGAGATGGTACAGTGTTCCGTTTGGAGGCAGCGTCCTAAATACAGGCACAAACTATACGACAGGCCTCATTAATAGTACAACCACCTATTATATTGAAGCCATGGATAGTGGATGTGTGTCGGCCTCCAGAACAGCCCTTGATGCAACCATTTTCCCGGCTATAAACAAATCAACCACCCTGAACGGATTTACCATTAGTGCGGTGGCCAACGGCATAAACTATCAATGGCTCGACTGTGATAAAAGCTACTCTCCTATTGCGGGAGCCATAGGCCAAAATTTTACCCCAACACAAAATGGAAATTATGCAGTGAGTCTGAAAAATTCGAACTGCACAGATACCTCAGCATGTGTGGCAGTAACCAAAATAGGGATTGACCCTCTAGCGAAACAGTATGAAATTTCTGTATCTCCGAATCCTGCCAATGCTTTTTTTGTATTAAAAGCAGAGACTCGTTTTGAAGGAAACAAATTTAACCTCACCGACATTCTAGGTAGAATTGTATTAAGCGGCGTTATCGAAGCGGGAAATCAAAAAATAGTGATCGAGCAGTTAGTACCGGGAATTTACCTTTTGAATGTAGAGAGTAAAAATAAAATGTCGTTTCGGATTATGAAAAATTAGGTTCCTTCACCTGGTTTTAGGCAATCCTAAAAAATTATCTTCACGAAAGTTTCGGCAAACCTTTCAGTGAATATTTATTGGCTTTAACAGGAGGAAAAGCAAATAAAAAAAATTGCTCCAGCCCCTTTTATTGATGGAGTTGGTCAAGTTGGGCCTTGGGATAGACTCCCTTTTTGTCAGTAAGAATACGTGTCAAACTCATCTTTTATATGACGCGTAGAAGAAGAAAAATGTAACATGACCGCTATGACTAGATTAATCCTATTTACTATCTTGTTTTTGACATGCACTCAAATTCGTTCTCAATCTCTGAGTGTAAGCGGCAAAATAATGGACGAGACAAAAAACCCGACCATCGGCGTTACTGTAATTCTATTGAATCACGACTCTTCATTTTTAAAAGCAAGCACCACCGATGAGAGTGGGCTATTTAAAATTGAACGCCTTTCGGCCAACACTTCTTATATGTTAAAAATTATTTACATCGGCTATAACCCAACTTATAAATTATTTCATGTAATCGATGCTCCCGTCGACTTGGGCCCCATTTATTTGATTCCGAATTCGAAAATCCTCAAACAGGTGGAGGTGGAGGGCAAAGCCCCTTTGGCTACTCAAAATGGCGATACCACAAATTATAATGCCAACGCCTATAAAGTGAATAAGGACGCTACCGCTGAAGATCTGGTTACGAAGATGCCTGGCGTGACGGTGGTTGATGGTAAAGTACAAGCCCAAGGTGAAGACGTAAAGCAAGTATTGGTTGACGGGAAAGCTTTTTTTGGCGATGATGCCAGTGCAGTGCTAAAAAACTTACCTGCTGAAGTCGTGGATAAAATTCAGGTGTTCGACAAAAAAAGTGACCAGGCACAATTCACCGGCGTTGACGACGGAAACACCTCAAAGACCATAAATATTGTCACAAAAATTCAGTTCAGAAATGGAACCTTTGGAAAAGTTTATGCCGGAGCTGGATTGGAAAATAAGTATAAAGCAGGTGGTTCGGTGAATATTTTTAAAGACAACAGACGCATCACGGTTCTTGTACAATCGAATAACATTAATGACCAAAATTTCTCCAGTGAAGATTTGGTGGGGGTGGCCAGCAGCGGTGGGGGTGCGGGTGGGCGTGGGCGTGGTGGAAATCATGGTGGAGGACCCGGTGGACCGGGAGGACAAAATTCAAATACCGCTGATAACTTTTTAACCAATACCCAAAATGGAATCAATACGCCTACCGCCTTGGGCCTCAACTATAGTGATAAATGGGGGAAGAAAACAGAAATATCGGGCAGCTACTTTTTTAACCAAACCAAGAACAATTCGGTTTCAACCCTTTCACAGCAATATGTTCTAGGCTCAAACAATGGTCTGGTTTACCAAGAAAGCAACCAATCCGATTACACCAATCAAAACAATCGTATCAATCTAAAATTAGAAACAAAACTCGACTCCCAAAATGCCATCACTTTTCAACCACGACTCTCCTTTCAAACCAACGATGGTTCGAAAACCTTGATGGGCGAAAATAGGAGAAATGGCGTCGACCTTAGTAGCACGAAAAACACTTCTGCTTCAAACCTATTGGGCTATTCCATCTCATTACCTGTTTTATACCGCCATTCGTTTCCAAAAAGAGGCCGCACCTTCTCCATTAATGCCACACCTGCTTTCACTAAAAACACAGGAGAGAGCACGCTCATCACCAACAATCTTTATTATAACGATACCTCTATCATAGGCGATACCATAGATCAGAAGTCGAACACCTATAAAAACGGAAACTCTATAAGCAGTAATATCACCTACACCGAACCCCTAAGCAAAACCAGTTTTCTATCATTCACCTACTCCAATAGTTACGCACAAAATTATTCGTCGAAAAAAACCTATAATAAAAACAATCTTTCCAGTGAATACAATGATTTGGACTCGTTGTACACCAATGTTTTTAGAAGCCAATATCAAACACAATCGGGAGGCATTGGTTATCGCTACCAAAAGGAGAAGATCAATATCTTTGTAAATGCGGCCTATCAAAGGTCCCTACTCGATAAAGACCAAGAAATACCAACGGCTTATACCCTTGCCAAAACCTTCAACTCCATCTTGCCCTCCGCCATGTTGATGTATAAATTTACAGCACAGAAAAACCTACGGATCTTTTATAGAACAAGCAATAATGCTCCAAGTATTGATCAACTTCAAGAGGTCATCAATAATTCAAATTCGCTACAGCTAACCACAGGCAATCCCGATTTAAAGCAGGATTTTCAACAAAATCTCAACTTGCGTTACTCCGCAGTTAATACCAAAAAAGCAAATTCTTTCTTTGCCTTACTGGGTGGTAATTATGCCACTAATTATATTGGAACCAGCACTTTAATTGCCAATAAAGACACTTTCGTTTATAATCAAATTTACTTGCCGCGAGGCTCTCAAATACAACGCCCCATTAACTTAGATGGCTATTTCTCTTTGCGCTCCTTTGTGAATTACACGTTCCCCATCTCGAAAATAAAAACAAATATCAGCTTTAATTTATTGGGTAATTATAACCGAATTCCTGGATTCATAAACAACGAAAAGAATTTTGCCAACACCATGAACAGTTCGGTTGGTCTTGTGTTGAGCAGTAATATTAGCGAGAAAATTGATTTTACCGTTTCTTCTAACTCTGCCTATAGTAACACGGCAAACTCGTTACAAACTTTTTCTAACACCACCTATTTTAATCAAAACTCGAAGGTGAAAATAACCTTTAGCCCAAGTAAAAGCCTGGTACTCTTTACCGAATATTCGAATCTGAAATATACGGGGTTAACAGCCGCGTATAATCAATCCATCTCTTTATGGAATGCGGCTATTGCTTATAAATTCATGAAAAATAAAGAGGCTGAATTCCGACTCAGCGCGAATGATATTTTGAATCAGAATAATAGCATACAACGCACCAATACCGAAAGCTATACGCAAGATCTGCAAACCAATGTACTGAATCGCTTTTACATGCTTACCTTTAACTATAATTTCAAAAAGTATAAAAGCAAAAGGTAAAGCATTTTTAATGAACGATCACCAGCATGAAGCGCAAGTCGCAAATCGGATTTGAAAATGTTACCTTCGCATCACCAAATAAATGACAAAGAAATCTATATTAATAATTGGTGGTGGCCCCTCAGCCTTAATGCTGGCCGCTATGCTCGATGAGAGAAAGTTTGAGATTGCGATCCTCGAAAAAGGTGCCGCTCCGGCTCGAAAATTTTTGGTGGCTGGCGATGGTGGCTTTAATGTCACTCATTCGGAACCACTGGAACAGTTTATTACGCGCTATACGCCCTCTTCCTTCTTAGAAAAAAGCATCCGTTCGTTTACCAACGATGACTTTCGAAGGTGGCTTAGTGCTATTGGCATTGAAACCTTTGTAGGCACAAGCAAAAGAATATTTCCCATCGCGGGGATACGTCCTATTGATGTCTTAAATACAATCCTAAAAATCATCTCTAAAAAAGAGATTCCAATTAAGCCCAAAAATACTTGGAAAGGCTGGAACGAGAACAACGAACTCATCATCGATCATAACTATAAAGATCATATCGTAAAGGCCGATATTGTAGTCTTTGCCATGGGAGGAGGAAGCTGGGCCAAAACGGGTTCCGATGGAAGCTGGCTGAACTTGTTTGCCGCGAAAGGGATTGAAACGATTCCTTTTCAGCCTTCTAATTGCGCCTACGAAGTATGCTGGGAGGAGAAATTTATTACCGAAGAGGAAGGAATGCCATTGAAAAACATTGCCGTGTTTTGCAATGGGAAAGAGAAAAAAGGAGAAGTGGTGCTCACCAAATTAGGTATCGAAGGGGGCGCCGTATATGCCTTGAGTCCGGAAATCCGCAAACAGCTGAACGAAAAAAGCAACGCCACCATATTCCTGGATTTAAAACCTACCCTGAGCTTAACGGAAATAAAAAAACGACTGGCCAACCGAGGCAAAAAATCGTTATCCACTGTTTTAAATGATGCACTCAACTTAACAAAACTACAAATTGCATTACTGAAAACGATTCTTACCAAAGAAGAATTCACTCAGCCTGCCATACTTGCAACAAAAATAAAACAACTCCCTCTTCAAATTACAGGTATGGCACCACTCGATGAAGCCATCTCCACCATAGGAGGTATTGCCTTGGATGAGGTAGATGAAAATTTCCAACTTAAAAAAATTCCGCATCAATATGCGATCGGCGAAATGCTCGACTGGGATGCCCCTACAGGTGGCTATTTATTGCAAGCAAGCTTTAGTATGGGCTATTATTTGGCGAACAAACTAAATAACGACCTGTACTAAGACACCGAATCTAACCACCTGACAAAAGTAACGGGGAGGCTTTAATACCGTCTGTTTTTGCCGCCCTAAAATAATTTAGAAAATGAAAGCAATTCTTTTTAACGGTTACGGAAAATTAAAGGATCATATCCTGCTTCAAGATATTCCCACCCCTGTGCCTGCAGAAAATGAAGTGCTCGTTCAGATTTTTGCTGCGAGCATTAACCCGGTGGACTATAAAATAGTTCATGGTGCCATGCGGCTTCTACATCGTTTCAAGCTGCCGCAAACGCTGGGGTTCGACTTAAGTGGAATCGTGGTGAGCGTAGGCAAAAATGTGAGTGAGTTTAATATCGGCCAAGAGGTGTATGGCCGAGTGGGTGATACCCATCCTGGCACTTTCGCCGAATATATTACGGTAGAGCCGAAGTACCTCGCTATAAAACCACGAAATATCACACATGAAGAAGCTGCATGCCTGCCACTGGTAGGGCAAACCACTGTGCAAGCCTTGACAAAAATTTGTGAGGCCAAGGCAAGACAAAAAATTTTGATTCATGCCGGCTCCGGAGGTATCGGGATGTTTGCGATTCAATATGCGAAATATCTTAAAATGCATGTCGCGACCACCACAAGCACCGCCAATATAGAGAGGGTAAAGGCATTGGGGGCGGATGTGGTGATTGATTACAAGACCCAAAACTATCTCGAACTGATCAAAGATTACGATATTGTTTATGATACCTTAGGTGCACAAACCAAGCTCGACTCGATGCAAATTTTGAAACTAGGAGGAAAACTCGTGAGTATTGTAGGCCCGCCCGACAGAGCCTTTGCAGTGAGGATGCACCTTGGCTTTTTCTTAAAAACTTTTCTGACGTTGATGAATTTAAAGATTCAACGAATCGCCAAAAAAAATAAAATCGACTACTACTACTGGCTCATGCAGTCGGATGGAAAACTACTTGATGAAATAACGAAAATTGTCGAAACTGGAGCCATTAAAGTATACATTGATAAGACATTTGCCCTTGAGCAGGTGTTGGAAGCATTGCAATATGTGGAGGCCGGAAGGACGAAGGGAAAGGTGGTGATAAAAATCCGATGATTCGTTTCCTGCGTTGATGAAGAAATCTGAAAACAGATCGATTTTTATGACCTGTTGAACCGTTTCATAAGCAGAAGAATACTGTTTTGAGGGGCCTCTTTTACCGCTACAGAGTACCTTTGCTTCTGATTTCCCAACGCTTGGCCTTGATCACCCTATTTGCCGACATGATGAGTCATTGCCTGCAGTACAAAAAAGCCAGGAAATACCCTAGAAATGACATTAAAACAACAATTTCTATCGACATTTTGATATTTCAAGAAAATACGCTATATTTGCACTCCTTTTTTAAAAAGAAAGCCCTATATGAAACCCGAGATACATCCTAAAAACTACCGTTTGGTAGTATTCAAAGATATGAGTTGCGACCATGCATTTTTAACTAAAAGTGCCGTTGAAACTAAAGAAACAACCAAATGGACTGACGGAAACGAATATCCACTTTACAAATTAGAGATTTCCGACAAATCGCATCCGTTTTATACCGGCAAATCGAATTTGATCGACACTGCTGGACGTATTGATAAATTCAACAAACGTTACGCTAAGAAAGAACCGGTTACCACTACTGTTACCCCGGCTTAATTTCTTTGTTATAAACTCTTAACCCTTCTGTTCAAAACAGAAGGGTTTTTTATTGCCTTGTGATTTCTTCACTACGCATCGGCAACTTTTACCATACTCTATTCGCATTACGATTTTTGTATCTTGCACCCTCGTATTTAAGTATTGCGATTCATCCTTTACGCCAAATTTATATCCTATGAACATCGTACTCATCGACCCCCCTGCCCGCGAACGGTTTTATCCGTTGGCTTCCACACGCCCCGTGGGTGCTTTTCGTGTTGGCATACTTACGATAAAAGAAAAGTGGGAACACTATTGCCAATGCCCCGTAAGCTATAAAACCACTGAGCCAATACAGGAAAAATACCCTTGTACCATTACCGAGACAGGCACTATTTTCATCAACGCAGGGGTATGTCCGACGGCCATTCTGGCAGAGGAAATAAAATATCTCAAGCCGGGTGATGCCATAAAATACCAGGGCGACCTCATTGCCGCAGTGCTTGAAGCACCCTTGAAATTTAATTTCCTCGGTCTTACTTTCTTTGATACGCAGTCGGAAGAGCTCTCCGTGATAAACCAGTTATCTGATATTTTTACGCTTAACGACAAAGAAATACGGGCCGATTTTCAAATTTTAACTTCCGGAAAAACATCATTGCCCTTGCCTTCCCACAACACCTTAATCGGCGATGTATCACAGTTATTTATTGAAGAAGGAGCCACCATCAACGCCTCAATCATAAATACCCAAACAGGCCCCGTTTATATTGGAAAGCACTGTGAGATCATGGAAGGTTGTATGGTACGTGGACCTTTTGCGATGGGAGCACATAGCGTTTTAAAGATGGGAGCTAAAATCTATGGTGCTACCTCCCTCGGCGTTGAATGTAGGGTCGGAGGAGAAGTCAATAACTGTGTCATCTTCAGCTATTCCAATAAAGGCCATGATGGATTTCTTGGCAATAGCGTATTGGGCGAATGGTGTAATATCGGTGCCGATAGCAACAACAGTAACTTGAAAAATAATTATGCAGAGGTAAAACTCTGGAGTTACAAAACCGACAAATTTGAATATACACGCTTGCAGTTTTGTGGTTTGATTATGGGCGATCATAGTAAATGCGGTATCAATACGATGTTCAACACTGGCACGGTAGTAGGTGTGGCATGTAATATTTTCGGGGCCGGTTTCCCACGCAATTTCGTTCCCGATTTTAGCTGGGGAGGAGCCCAAGGAATGGAAGTGTATCCTATCGCAAAAGTATTTGAGGTGGCCGAGTTGGTGATGCAACGCAGACACTTAAGCCTTACCGATATGGATAAAAAAATATTGACTCATTTGTTTGAAGAAACGGCTAAATACCGAAAGTTCTAATCGTAATAAACACTGAACTGCTTATATTTGCAGCCTAAAAAATTTATTTAACGCATCAAGAAATATCATGAGAAAGAAAATCGTAGCTGGCAACTGGAAAATGAATAAAACCTTCGATGAAGGCGTGCAATTGGTGAAGGAAATTATTGAGCTTTATACCCTGGAAGTAAAAAACCAAGTATATGTAGTGTTAGCCCCACCCTTCATTCATCTGTACAAACTACAACCCTTAATTTTTGGGATGCCGATGCTAGAGATGGCCGGTCAAAACTGTAGCAATATGCCCAACGGCGCTTATACCGGTGAGATATCCGCTTCCATGCTAAAATCAGTAGGATGTGATTATGTGATTATAGGGCATAGCGAACGCCGCTTGTATTTCAATGAAACCAACGATTGGCTGGCAAAAAAAATCGATATCGCCTTGGCCAATTTAATGCAGCCTATTTACTGCGTGGGAGAAACCTTGGAGGAACGTAACAATGGAAAACTCTATCAAATTATCGAGGCGCAACTGAGCGAGGCCCTCTTTCATTTACCTGAAGAACAACTACGACATGTCGTGATCGCGTACGAACCCGTTTGGGCTATTGGCACTGGCCTTACGGCCACCTCGGCACAAGCTCAAGAAATGCATGCCTTTATTCGCAAAATTATTGCCGACAAATACGGTAATGACCTTGCCGAAAATATCAGTATCCTATATGGGGGAAGCGTAAAGCCTGATAATGCCCGAGAACTATTCGAACAGCCTGATATTGATGGCGGCTTAATTGGCGGAGCCGCACTGCAAGCAAGAGGCTTCGTCGATATTGTGAAAGCCATGAAGTAGGACACTGAAAATATTAATTGGGTAAGCTAAAAGCCACGCCTGTAAAAACCATTACCTCCCTTTGCACCTGATCGAAAAATACTTCCCCGGCATTACGCCAAAGCAACACGAACAGTTTGCAGCGCTTCAAAATTTATACGAACATTGGAATGCTCAAATTAACGTCATCTCACGAAAAGATATTGAGGCCTTGTATGAAAAGCATATTCTACATTCCTTGGCAATTGCAAAATTTATCACCTTCAGCCCACATACCGATATCCTTGACATTGGCTGTGGCGGAGGATTCCCAACCATACCCCTGGCGATTCTTTTTCCTGAGGTACAGTTTTTAGCCGTTGATAGTATAGGCAAGAAAATAAAAGTAGTCAATGAAATTGTTACGGCCTTACAACTCACCAATGTAACCGCCTTAAATGCGCGCGCCGAAACCATCGATTCGAAATTTGATTTTATCATCAGTCGTGCGGTAGCCTCTGCCCTCGACTTAATTTTTTGGAGTAAGGGCAAGATAAAAGCCGAGAACAAGAACTTGCTTACCAATGGATTCCTGCTTTTAAAAGGGGGGGATTTAAAAGCCGAACTCAATGAAGCCCATCAGAAATACCAGTTTAAACATGAGGAGATAAATCTGAAAAAATATTTCAACACCGATTTTTTTGAGACCAAAAAACTAATCTATATTCACCAATGAAAAAGACTAGTGTCACTTCCACTGAACAAACTTCTTACTATCATAATTTAGAAAAGATGTCGCTTAAAGAATTGCTGAAGTCGGTGAATCAGGAAGACAAGACCGTTCCAATAGCAGTAAAAAAATGTATTCCATCGATTGAGAAATTGGTTAAAAGCATTTTAGAACATATACAACAAGGAGGCCGGTTGTTTTACATAGGAGCAGGCACCAGCGGCCGTTTGGGCATTGTTGATGCCAGTGAGTGCCCTCCCACTTTTGGAGTGACCCAAGGCACCGTAATTGGTTTAATGGCTGGAGGAGATAGAGCCATACGCCAAGCGGTTGAATTTGCAGAAGACAGCTTAACCCAAGGGTTTAAGGATTTACAAGCTCACAAGATCAGCTCCAAAGATATTGTGATTGGTATTGCCGCCAGTGGTGCCACCCCTTATGTGGCAGCAGCCTTGAAGCAATGCCGTGAGAAAAAAATAACAACAGCCTGCATCGTATGCAATAAAAAAAGTGCGGTTGCGGCACAATCAGATTACAAAGTTGAATGTGTCGTAGGGGCCGAATTCGTTACTGGCAGTACACGCATGAAGGCGGGTACTGCTCAAAAACTAATCCTGAATATGATTAGCACAAGCGTGATGATAAAATTGGGCCATGTGCAAGGCAACAAGATGGTGGATATGCAATTGAGTAACCATAAACTCATTGCACGTGGCACGAAAATGATTATGCAGGAATTAAATATCCGTCAGGAGGAAGCGGCACAACTACTGAAAAAGTTTGGCAAGGTTCGTGTCGCCATCGAGGGCTATCGCAAAGACAATAAATAAAATAAAATTGCGTTATTCAATCAATAAACTAATTTTGGCTTTTAATCATTCAATAATCTATTTATAATTATGACTCCTTTGTTTTTAATGGACCTTACCGACTACTGGCTCGAGCTTAGTCGCTATGTAATTCCTTCTCTAATCTCCTTAGGGGCGGCTTATTTCATCACCCACCAGTTTTTAGGCCATGAATTAAAGAAAAGAAATATCGAATTGAAACAACACGGGGAAAGCATTATACTTCCTGCACGTATGCAAGCTTATGAAAGGCTTACCTTATTTCTGGAACGCATACAGCCCGACAGTATTTTAATGAGAAGTGGTGTTGCCAATCAGGGGGCACTGGAATTGAAACAAAGTTTAATTGTTGAAATAAACACAGAGTATGCTCATAATGTAGCCATGCAAATGTACCTCTCCACTCAAGCTTGGATTGTAATTAAAGATGCAAAAGAACAGACCATCAATTTAATCAATCAATCATATATCCCACTTCATCCCGATTCCAGTGGGATTGATTTAAGCAAAGCCATCCTCGAAAATGTGATTCAGCGCAACGAACTACCGAATCAAAAAGCACTCGCGTTTTTAAAGAAAGAATTTCAGTTGATGTTTTTATAGGCCTGCCCTGCGAAGAGCACTATAAATTTAGCTCTTGCTAACATTGACCCCTACTTCAGAATCTGTTTCGTGTGTTCCTTTGCTTCTACTTTTTCGATGATATCTTCGATAAGCCCTTTTTCACTGATGATGAAAGTGGTACGCTTCAATCCCATATACGTTTTTCCGAAAGTTTTTTTCTCGCCCCACACGTCATAGGCTTTTACCAAGTCGTGCTCGGTGTCGGCCAGCAAATCGAAGGGAAGCTTAAATTTTGATTTAAAACCAGCTTGTTTTTTCTCACTATCGGGGCTCACTCCGACCACTTCATAACCTGCTTTCTGAAGCTGCTTGTAATTATCGCTCAGGTTACAACTTTCAATGGTACACGTAGGCGTGTTGGCCTGAGGATAAAAATAAAGAACTAACTTTTTCCCCTTAAAATCTTTTAAACTTACCTCATTGCCATCCTGATTTTTAACTTTAAAATCAGGGGCTTTATTTCCTATTTTTAATATGGTCATCGCTTTGAATGCAAATAAATTAACGTTACTTTTTGAGGGTGATATAACCAATCATCTTATAAATTAACTTAGCTAGGGTATACTCACTTAGAATACTTCCTTTCATAGGAGCGCATTCCACCACATCAAAACCCACGACATTCTTTGTTGCGATGATTCGCTTGAGTAAATTCACTCCTTCCATATAGGCTAGTCCGTTAGGTTCGGCAGTACCCACTGCAGGTATCACACTGGGGTCGAAACCATCGGCATCAATAGTTATATATACATCCTTCGTACATGCTTTTAATACTTCCTCTATCCACTTGTCATTTTCACGGATGTAATGCGCATAAAAAGTATGAATATTTTTCGATTTTTTAATCAACTCACTCTCTTCAATACACTGGGCACGAATCCCTACTTGCACTAAATTCACTTTCTCGTCGCGCACCCGAGCCATGGCACTGGCATGCGAAAATTTGTTGTCGTTGTAACTTTCACGTAAATCACTATGAGCGTCGATCTGCAACACAGTAAGGTTTTTATAGCGTTTTGCAAAGGGCTTTACAAAACCTGCTGTTACCGTGTGCTCGGCACCGATACTCACTACAAACTTTCCATCAGCTACCAATTTCTCGGTTTGTTCGGCAATATAATCGACGGCCTTTTTATCTACTTTATGCTTAAAATTTAGTGGGGGCAATGTACATATCCCACCTTTTAAATAGTTTTCCTGATCCAATTCCTCATCATATAACTCAACAAACTGAGACGCTGATACAATTGCTTTGGGCCCTTTATCACTTCCCGCAAGATAACTAGAGGTATGTTCGTATGGAGCTTGCTGAATTACAAATTTAGAATCTTTATAATTATAGTGTTTCTCGTCGGGGATACTCAAAAAATTGTCTTTGGTCTTTAGATATTTCATAGCTGCAAAATTAAGTAACAATCAATGATAGAATATTAAATTATTATTATTTTTTACATTCCCGGCTAGAAGCTATACCTTTGATTTATGAAAAAAATTTTCCGTTTTACCCTTTTGCTACTCTCAGTCATAATTTCTTCCTGTGGAACCTATGCTTATAAATCGGTAAGCGCAAAAACTCCCCTTTTTGCCAAGAAGAATGATTTTGTTGGGCAGTTAAGTCTGGGTGGTGCCGGCGGCGAAATTCATGCTGCTTATGCACCCCTCAATTACGTCGGGGCCATGTTCTCCTATGCAGGATCTAACCGTAATACCGACTCTTCACTCTCTAGCTATGGTCGTAAATTTAAAGATTTCGAAGTGGCGATCGTGCCATTTTATCCTTACGAGGACATGCGCTTCGAGATGCCGATTGGAATAGGTTTTACCAAAAGCACCGGACTCCAGGGAGCGATTAACTCTATCTCGCCTTATACGCGTTCATTTATACAACCAACCATTGGTTATCATTGGGAGAAGATTGAATTGGCTGCTTTTATGCGGATAACCAATATCGATTATGTGTATTCGAAATGGGGCGTTGATCGGCGGTATGAGCCCGGCATAATGGTTAGAGGCGGTTCAGAAATGGTAAAAGTGATGTTTCAAATGAGATATGACTATGGCACCAATTATAGCTATACACCGGCTGCGAATCTAGGGCTATACGATCGAGTGGAGTATCTGCCTTTTCACCTCTCCTTTGGCGTTAACTTCACACTCAATTTCGACCCGAAAAAACAAGCGGAAAATCACCAATAGTTTGATTTGGGATTGGATGGCCCTCCTCGATTGCCTAAAATCTGTTTTATAACCTAAGTCAGACTGAAGCCTATGAACTCCAAATATTTATGAATGAAATTCACCTTCCGTTTTTTTGATGTGATGAAGATGGAATAAATACTTTTTTCCCGCCCTGTAAAACACATCAAACTTAAATTCTGTGGGGCTATTCGTGTGGCTCAATATGAATCAGTACATGGCCTAGTTGAGGTATCACTTCACGTAAGGTGTCTTTTAATTTATGCGCAATATCATGACCTTCTTTCACTGTTATTTTTGCATCTACCGACGCATGTAAATCGACCTGGTATTTCATTCCGGCTTTGCGTACAAAACATTTTTCGGTGTCAATAACGCCTTCCACTTTAATCGCTGCAACTCTTATTTCATCAATTAACTCGTCATACACATGCTCATCCATAATCTCTCCGAGAGCCGGCCTGAAAATAAGATAACTATTATAGAGAATAAAGGCTGCTGCAAAGAGTGCGGCCCAATCGTCGGCAGTTTCATAACCTGTACCCCCAATTAATGCAATAGAAATTCCAACGAAGGCGGCAACCGAAGTGATGGCATCGCTTCGATGATGCCAAGCATCTGCTTTCAAAGAAGAGCTGTTGGTTTCTTTACTTTTCTGCACTACCAAACGATAGGAAATTTCCTTCCAAACGATGATAACGCCCAACACGATGAGCGTCCATGATTTAGGCAAGGTATGGGGAGTACCAATATTCTTAATACTCTCATAGGCAATGATGGTGGCTGAAGTAATTAAAAAACCGACCACCAAAAAGGTAATCAGTGGTTCGGCCCTACCATGACCATAAGGATGATTCTTGTCGGCAGGTCTGCTCGAATATTTGAGTCCGAATAAAACTAAAAAAGAAGAAAAGATATCGGTGGTCGATTCGATAGCGTCGGCAATGAGCGCATAGGAGTTTCCGAAATAACCTGCAATGCCTTTGACCAATGCCAAGCTTGCATTTCCAATGATACTGAAATAAGTGGTCTTGATAGCGGTCTCTGTGTTTGGCATTCCCCTGGGTGTATTAAACTGCTTGAAAAATTAAATTTGAGCGTATGATGTAGCGGTAAAAATACTTAAATTTATGAATCCCCATATTATCCCTTTAAGAAGGTCGTACTATATGACATCGTTTTGAATTAATATTTCAAAACTAACAAAATGAGTATCTTTGCCATTGTAGTTACTCAGAAATTTAATCTATGTGGTTGCAGTACTTTTACGTTTTCCTAGGAGCATTTCTATTTGATGTGGTTCCTTTCCCTTTTCCCCCGGCATTTACCATCATGATTTTTTTGCAAATCATGTTCGGTCTAAATATTTGGTGGGTGATCGTTATTGGAGTTGCTGCCTCCATTTTGGGTAGGTATGTGCTTACCTTGTATATCCCCCTTATTGCAGGTAAAATTTTTAAACCTTCTAAAAACGAAGATGTTCAATTTTTAGGTAAGATATTAAAAGAGAAAGGATGGAAAAGCCAGGCCGTAATACTTGCTTACTGTTTACTACCATTACCAACAACACCGCTATTTGTGGCTGGAGGTATGGCAAGGATTAAACCGCTGTATATCATTCCCTCCTTCTTCGTTGGCAAATTCACCAGCGATACCATTGCAGTACATCTGGGGAAATATGCCACCGAAAATGCAGAAAGCTTACTTCATGGTGCTGTTTCATGGCAATCGATTCTTAGCTTGTCGGTTGGATTACTTTTAATTAGTGCGTTGCTTTTTATTGATTGGCGATCGCTGGTACAGAAGAAAGAATTCCAACTCAATTTCAGAATCTGGAAGTAGGCCCCCTCTTTTTTACCATTCGATTTGATTCCTAGAACCAGAAGATTTCCTTTTGAACTTTTACGCCTTGAAATTACGTTCTTTTGCTTCACCAAAAATATTCAATATCAGTCCTTGCGTATTCGAGATAATGACCTTCTTTAACCCCCTGAATTAGTGTGGAAAAAAGATCAAAAAAGCCGCATTTTAGAGCTACGAATTCGGGCTTTTTGTTGTACTTTCGTGTGCTTTAAAAATAACCCCAATAGAGTCATTTAATATTCAATGGAAAGTACTGCTCAAACCCCCAATATGGAAGAAACGAAAAAAGAAGACAGAGGAAATTACGGAGCCGAAAATATCACCGTTTTAGAAGGATTAGAAGCGGTGCGAATGCGTCCCGCCATGTACATCGGCGATATCGGCTTTCGCGGCTTACACCATTTGGTATATGAGGTGGTCGACAACTCTATTGACGAGGCTCTCGCAGGCTACTGTAAAAACATCAATGTAACCATCTATGAAGATAACCACATCAAGGTGAAAGACGACGGCCGAGGAATTCCAACGGGAATCATGCAAAAGGAACAAAAGAGCGCCCTCGAAGTGGTGATGACGGTACTTCATGCTGGTGGAAAATTCGATAAAGACACTTATAAAGTTTCCGGCGGTTTGCACGGGGTGGGCGTAAGTTGTGTGAACGCCTTGAGTTCCTTGTTGGTGGCTGAAGTGCATCGTGAAGGTAAAATATTCGTTCAGGAATATAGCTGTGGAAAACCCTTGCACGAAGTTAAAGTAATCGGCGAGTCAAAAGAAAACGGCACCATCGTAAGTTTTTGGCCCGACCAAACCATCTTCAACGAAAGCATATATAAATTCGACACCCTCGCTGCACGTCTGCGCGAACTCTCTTACTTAAACAAAGGCATCAGCCTTACGCTTACCGACGAACGTGAGAAAACAGACAACGGAGAATTTAGAACTGAGAAGTTTTTCAGCACCGGTGGATTGAAAGAATTTGTTGGATTCCTTGACGGTACCCGTGAAAAACTTATACCTGAAGTGATTTATCTGGAGAGTGACAAATTTGGAATGCCGGTAGAAATTGCTTTCCAATATAATACTGGGTATGCCGAAAACTTGCACTCCTACGTCAACAACATCAACACGCATGAAGGCGGAACACACGTGGCCGGCTTTCGTAGGGCACTTACGCGTACCCTTAAAAGCTATGCGGAAAAAAACGGGATGCTGAAAAATTCTAAAGTAGAAATTCAAGGCGATGACTTCAGAGAAGGACTCACCGGCATCATTTCTGTGAAAGTACAAGAACCTCAGTTTGAAGGACAAACCAAAACAAAACTCGGAAACACCGATGTGATGGGTATCGTGGATATGTGTGTGGGCGAAGTGTTAAATAATTTCCTGGAAGAGAACCCCAAAGAAGCGAAAACCATCGTGAATAAAGTGGTGCTCGCAGCTACTGCTCGCGAAGCCGCCCGAAAAGCCCGTGAGATGGTGCAACGTAAAAGCGGATTAAGCGGTGCCGGACTCCCTGGAAAACTAAGCGATTGTAGTGATGAAGACCCGGCGAAATGCGAAATCTACCTTGTCGAAGGAGATTCGGCCGGCGGTACTGCCAAACAAGGCCGTAATCGTAAGTTTCAGGCTATTTTGCCGCTACGTGGTAAAATTTTAAACGTGGAGAAAGCCATGGAGCATAAGATTTACGAGAACGAGGAGATCCGTAATATGTTTACTGCTCTTGGTGTAAGTCGTGGGAAATTGGGTGACCATGCCGCTCTTAACATGGAAAAACTACGATACCATAAAGTTATTATCATGACGGATGCCGACGTCGATGGTAGCCATATTCGTACCTTAATCTTAACATTCTACTTCCGTTATATGAAGGAATTAATAGAAAACGGAAACGTATATATCGCTCAACCCCCTCTATATCTCGTGAAACGAGCAAAAGAAGAGCGTTGGTGCTATACAGAGATTCAACGCGACTTGGCAGTGCAGGAATTAGCCAAAGATGGCAAAACTGACAGCGTGCATATACAGCGATATAAAGGTTTGGGAGAGATGAATGCCGAGCAGCTTTGGAGCACCACCATGAACCCCGAAACACGTACTCTTAAAAAAGTAGCCATGGATAGCGCGGCCGAAGCCGACCGTATTTTTAGTATGCTCATGGGCGACGATGTGCCACCTCGTAGAGAATTTATTGAAGCTAACGCAAAATACGCCAAAATCGATATCTAATCAACGCGTAGAAGCCGGAAGTATCCTACTCTATAGCAATTTAGTGCTTTTTGTAGAGATTGCAGTGAATCAAAAACTGCAATTTTTTGACTCACGCACTACCTCAACTTTTTTCTTACTTTTGCATTATTCTTAATCGAAAATCATATACCACGCTACTACTTCTGTGTCTTTATCTCTGGGCATTAATACCTAAAGATAGTACCCATGAGCATCATTTGGCTCGCGACCAATTTCACTCTCAAGCCGAACATTGCGATAATGTAGTGTATCAAATCGCGGTGAGTGATGCTCATCAATGTGAGCACAAATACCATCTGCATGGCAAGCCCACCCATTGCTTTGCCTGTGATAGTCACTTCACTTCGCTTCATACTCATCAGCGCATCGTTAATACGGCCCTCACGTCAAAAACGATTTCTGTCCTCCCCGTCTATGTTTTGCCGCTTCAAAATTCTATCTCAAGCAGCATCTATAATAAAGGTCCTCCCCTCTTGGCCTAAGTTACGAGAACCCCAATTATTCAATCATCCATCTTAAAGGAATGATTTCGTTTCCACATTTTTATTTTTTTGATATGCAATTCAAATTCTTGACTATCATAGTTTTATTTTTGAGCGTAAAAAGTCTCCAAGCACAATGTATACTCTCAGGCACGATTACCGATCGTGATGATAGGAGCCCTTCTATAGGTGCATTAATTTATTTGCCCGACTTGAAAAAAGGCGCCACTACCGATGCCCTTGGCAAATACAAAATTGAGAACCTTCCAGCTGGTCAGTATCTGGTTGAAATAAAATTGTTTGGATATTCCACCATAAGTGCCCAGGTGAATCCCTGTGTTCAATCCATACAAAATTTCTTGCTCAGTACCACCGTCATTGAGACCAAAGAAGTGGTAGTTACCGGCTCTTCAAAAGCAACTGAACTACTCAAGATGCCGGGAGCCGTTACCACCATTGACCGAGCCGCTTTATTTAAAACCACTTCCACCAATATCATTGATGCTTTAACAAGCAAACCTGGCATCGCTCAAATAACCACTGGGGCTGGCATTTCGAAGCCTGTTATCCGTGGCCTGGGTTATAATCGCATCATCACCCTAAACGATGGCATACGACAGGAAGGGCAACAATGGGGTGATGAACACGGTATTGAAATTGATGAATTTAGCGCCAACAAAATTGAAATCCTTAAAGGACCATCTAGCCTCATGTATGGCAGTGATGCCATGGCTGGTGTTATCAATATCTTGAGTGCGCCGGCACCCGCCACAGGCACAATGAACGGAGCAATAACTACCAATTACCAATCAAATAATGGACTGGTCGGATTATCGGCAATGCAAAATGGCAACTTGGAAGATGTGAACTGGATGGTGAGAGGCAGCTATAAAAATGCAGGTAATTATCGTAATAAATTCGATGGAGCGGTTTTTAATTCCGGTACTCATGAACAAGATTTTAACGGCACGCTAGGACTCAATAAACGCTGGGGCTATTGCCACCTTATCGTGAGCTCATTCAGTCAGAATCTGGGGTTAATAGAGGGAGATCGTGATAGCAGCACCGGAAAATTTACGAAACAAATAGGCTATCCCGACTCCACCATTGGCAGTGAAATAGTTCCCGATATGGAGCTCAGAAGCCGAAATCTTTTTTTACCAAAGCAAGTTATTAATCATAAAAAAATTGCACTCGACAATACTTTTATCTTAGGCCAATCCAGACTCTCTGTTTTAATTGCTTTTCAGCATAATTCAAGAAAAGAATTTACCGATGTGTTGAACCCGGAAATGGAAGGATTACATTTTTCTTTAAAGTCAACTACCTTTGATGTGAAATATTTTTTACCTGAGAAGCAGTCGTGGCAAATCACCTTTGGAAGTAACGGGATGCTGCAACAAAACAAAAACTTAGGGCTTGAATTTCTGATTCCCGAATACCTACAATTAGATTTAGGCGTATTCGGATTCGTGAAGAAGGAAATCAATGCTAAATTAAATTTGGCTGGTGGCGTACGTTATGATTACCGACACTATAAAAATGATGAATTCATTGAGAATGCACAAGTTCGTTTCGCGTCGCTTGAAAAAAAATATGGCAATTTCAGCGGTAGCGTTGGTGGCACGTATTCGGCTACTAAAGCTTTGGTAATAAAGGCAAACATAGCCCGTGGTTACAGAGCACCACAGGCGGCAGAATGCAGTTCCAACGGCCGGCACGAAGGCACCTTCCGTTATGAGATAGGCAACCCCCAACTGAGCCCGGAGACCTCTTACCAAGGCGATTTAGGGGTGCTTTTTAATAGCGACCACCTTTCGGTTGATGCTGCCGTTTTTACGAATAACATCAACCACTTTGTATATCTAAAAAAATTAAATAGCCAATTTGGTGGCGACAGTATCACCGACCCCAGTGCTCCTACTCCTACCTATAAATTTGTGCAAGGGAAGGCTTCATTAAATGGGGCTGAATTTAGCATTGATATACATCCGCACCCTTTCGACTGGCTCCACTTCGAAAATACTATTTCATGGGTCAATGCCATCAATAAAGATCAAACTGACAGTAGTAAATATTTGCCCTTGACCCCGGCTACCCATATTACCAGTGAGTTGCGAGCCGATATAAAAAAGCTCAAAACTTCGATCACTAATTTCTATTTTCTAACCAACGCTCAAGTTTTTTTACGTCAAAATCATGTACTGCTCGAGAACGGAACAGAAACACCAACCCAAGGTTACACCCTCCTCAATGCAGCGATAGGAAGTGATGTTTTAGATAAAAAAGGAAATCTTTTCTGTAGTCTAATTATAACGGCCAATAACCTCACCGATATTGCATATCAGTCGCATTTAAGTCGATTGAAGTATGCGCCTCAAAACTATCTCACCACCAAAACAGGGGTCTTTAACATGGGTCGAAATTTAAGCGTGAAAGTTATGATCCCGTTGAGTTTTAAGAAGTAAGTTAGAGCTCATAAAATATTCTGCTAAGCAAATCTTTTATCTCTAAAAACAAAGTAACTATACTTTTTTTTAGAGTCCTGATCGCTTTATTCGCTTTCCCCACTTGATGAGTTCATACCAAATCACCGATACAAAACCGATGCCCACACTCACGGCAATTTGACTTAAATTGAGTTGCTCAAACTCGAAGAAGTCGGTTAAAGGCCTTACAAACAGTAAGATTGCAGTGATGGCGATGGTAATTCCGATAATTATAACGACTAAATTATTTTTATGCTTTAAGGTAGTGAGCACCGAATAATAGAATGAACGATTTACTAAGGTCAGAAAAATATTAGCTGCAATGAGGACCGTAAAAACCATCGTTCTGGTGATATGTTCTCCAAAATCATGAGCTACTGCAAACTGATAAACAACTAAGGTTCCCATCGTAATCATCATCCCTTGAATAATACTTGTGGTAAGCTCTGTAGCATTAAAAAACACACTCGCGTAAGGTCGAGGCTTTTGAAGCATCGTATTTTGCTCCATGGGCTCGTTCTCATAAATTATCGAACATGTTGGGCCCATAATTAACTCCAAGAAAATAATATGTACCGGATAAAATATATTCGGATATACCCAGCCTAATACCAAGGGAATAAAAACGGTTAAGATAATCGGGATATGAATAGAGATGATATAGCGTATGGCCTTTTTCAGATTCGTATATATCCTTCTGCCCATGGCCACCGCATCTACCATTTTCGATAAGTCGTCTTCCATCAAAATGAGCGAGGCCGCCTGCTTGGCAATCTCGGTACCCTTTTTACCCATCGCAATCCCAATATGGGCCGCTTTTAATGCAGGTCCATCATTGACACCATCACCGGTCATGGCAACAATTTCATTCCTTGCTTTTAACGCATTTATAATTTTGAGTTTAGCATCTGGAAACATCCGGGTAAATACGTTGGTAAACATCACCCTTTCTTGCAATTCGGCATCTGTTAATTGCATCAACTCATCGCCACTTAAACTCTGTTCATACCCTCTGAAACCAATCTGTCGAGCGATAGCCGCTGTTGTTGCAGCGTTATCACCGGTTACAATTTTAACAGCGATGCCTGCGGTATAAAAATCTTCCAGTACTTTTTGAATGTTTTGCTTAGGCGGGTCGTAGAACGCTATGATTCCTTTAAATTGAAATTGAAAGTCCTGTTGCTCAGCAGGAAAATCGGTACCATCAAAAACAGTTTCGCCAACGCCCAATACACGGTAGCCATCTACTGTTAATTCACGAAAGGCCGCTTCGACCTGTTGCTTCTGTATCGCACTTAAATTGGAGGCTCCCATCAACGCTTCTGGTGCTCCTTTAGCAGCGATGACACGTTGATTGGATGCATTCTCAAACAAATGTGTCATCATGGGAGGTTTTCCACTCAAAGGATACTCGTGTATCATTTTATAATGAGCTCTCTCATCGATGGAAGATGACTTTAGATAGGCCTTATGCAATGCAATTTCCATAGGATCGAACGGGATCGGTTCACTCCCAAACATAGCGATTCGTATCAGTTCCTTCTCATCCTCCTCTAAGCTATCGTCTGCGTTAGTTATTTTATTAGTGGCTAGCACAAAGAGTTTAGCCAGACTCATTTTATTTTCGGTGATGGTTCCTGTTTTATCGACGCAAATGACAGTGGCGCTGCCTAGGGTTTCGACTGTTTTCATTTGTTTCACCACAATACCCATCTTCATTAAACGCCAAGCTCCGAGTGCCATAAAAGTGGTGAAAGCCACCGGAATCTCTTCCGGCAAGATGCTCATGGCTAGGGTTAAGGCCTTTAACAAACTATCTAAGATGTCGTAGGTCTGGAAATAGTTTATAAGCCACACAATGACAAACACAATCGCTCCAACAATCACCATCTTTTTCACAAAATTGCCGATCTGCTTTTCGAGAGGAGTGCTTTCTTCTTTTATACTTTCTAAACTTTTTCCGATTTTACCTAGTTTCGTTTCAAGCCCAATGGAGGTGATGGTTATAATGGCCAACCCACTCGCTACGGTGGTGCCTCGGTAAATAAAATTATCCTCTTTCCTAGCATCCTTATAAACAGCAAATGATTCGCCCGTAAGAATTGATTCGTTTACCGAAAAATCATTGGAATGAATGATGATGCCATCAGCTGCAATGGAAGTGCCTTCTTCCACCATCAAGCTATCGCCTACCACGAGCTCATCGCTATGAATTTCTATGACTTCGTTATTACGGATTACATTGCAGTTAGGCTGGGTGAAATCTTTCAGTTTTTGTAATGCGTTTCTACTCCGTGAATCCTGGTGTAAGGATATAGCAGCTACCAATACGATGGCAGAGGCTAGGAAAATACCATCGCCTGTTTTTCCACTCAGAAAATAAACAGCAGAGGCAACCAATAAGAGAATCACCATAGGCTCTTTGGCCAAACTTTTTATAGCATCCAAAAATCCATTCTCCTTCTTATAGTCTAATCTATTGTAGCCACACTTTTCGCGGGCCTCGAGTACTTGTTCATCGGTTAGACCTTTTATATTAAAATTGTTGGGATGCATAGTTAGAAAGAGTAAAAAAAACAGCTGTTATTGGCAGATGAAAACCTCTGACAATAAAAATAATTTATAAAATGCAAAGGTAAATTAAATAGGCGCCAGACAGCAGAAATAAGATTGAAGGAAATCAATTTGTTTTAACTTAAACTCATTCTTAATAATTTATTTCATCGCTCCTTTACAACCTTGTAGATGAAGGCTGTATAATTCACATTATTGGGGTTCAGGCGAAACATCACGTCGTCAATAAAACTCGGTTCGATGGTTGCTTTATATTCCAATTCAAAAACCTCCTTCATCGCATTCAGCCGGGGTTCCATGTTTTTGTCAGAATAAAATATGACATAGTTTGGGTGTAGGCTAGCTACGGTAAGAGTAAGCGTGGCTTCCAAATTTTGCAATGGCTGTTCTTTGCTGACGCCAAACACAGGCACCCATTTTTGCAGATAAAACCGTGGGGATATATTCACATTGTTTCGCTCACTTTCTTCGATTACCAAACCACTTGCATCGCCTTGACTTTGAATATAGCACATCGCTTCTACCCGGCTTCTTTTACCGTAAGAGACCGATAGTATACATAAAGCCATGGTGTTTAACGTCCAGAAAAAAATCCAAAAATTTCTCAATAAGGATGGATGCTTTCTCCAGTATTTTGATTGTGCTACAAACTCCGTCCAACCTATGGTTCCCAAAATAATAATGAAGGGGAAAATAGGAAGTATAAAGCGCTCTTGTTTATTGGGGAAATAGGAATGAAAAGCAAGAAAAATAAAACTCGGCAGAAACAACAGGAGGTTCTTTTTAAAATTACGAAAGAAACCAAAAAGCAGGAAAAAGCTAATGGGAGGGATCAGCATTCCTAAAATCAAAATGAAATAATTATACCATGGCTGCGTATAATAATTATTAGCATTTTCAATATTGTACCTCACATATTCGGCAAACTCCACAAAGGGCTTATTCCAGATGACATAATCGCTTCCACCTTGTATGACTGCAGCACAGATAAGAAAGCTCAATGCCGTAGTGAGTGCCGCCAACCATTTTCGTTGAAACATCAAGGCCAGGCCAAAACCGCCGGCAAACAAAATGGCTTGGAATCTTATATTAAAAGAGATGCCCAGCAGCAATCCGATAAGAAAATATTTAGCGAATGAATTCTTCTCATCCCTTAATGAAAGCCAGGTGGCTAATACCAAAGGAGGAATGCAAGCAACTTCAACCAAATTACGAACACTTAAAAAAGGGAACATCCAAAAAATAGAGAGAAGCAGCCCTCCTATTTTAGCCACCTTCCCACCAGCAATTTTTTCCGTAATCCTATAGCCATAATATACCGTGATCATGGAGTAGGCCGCATGCAACACCCTTACCACATACATTTTCCCCTGTGCATCATGCAGTCCGAAGAACTCTAAAAAACGAAACAGGAAATAGTGTAATCCAGTATAAAAAAGACTATGGCCATCGGGATGCTCCATGGTTTTTTTAGCATTGATTAGCCAGTTGTTTTCATCCACTCTATCTACCCAAGTTTGCGCTTGCTCAATAACGAGAAAATGATCATCAAGCATCCCGAATCCTTTGGAAAACAAAACGGCAAGCACGCGAAAAAACAGGCCTGACAAGAGTATCAGCTGTAATGGTTTTTCATTCCAACTTGCTTTTATAGTATCAGTAACTTTTTTAAACATAAAATTGAAATCGTTATTTTAAACACACCCCTATTTAACAAACCTCCCTCTTTAAAGCAAGCGATTATTTCACCTCGCAATGCAACATCTTCTCTCCTTCGATAAAGCCTTCAAGCACATCACCGATGCTCACTTTACTCACGCCTGCCGGAGTTCCGGTGTATATTAAATCGCCCACCCTTAAGGTAAAATACTGAGAGAGATAATGAATAATGTAATCGAAACTATAAATCATCAAGTTGGAGTGGCCTTGCTGCACGATTTCGCTGTTTTTCTGAAGCGAAAAATTAATATTTTTCACCTCCTTGATATTCTCCAACGTTAAAAATTTCCCTATGGGTGCACTCCCATCAAAACCTTTGGCAATTTCCCAAGGTAACCCCTTCTGTTTTTGAATGGTTTGAATATCACGTGCAGTAAAGTCAATACCCAAGCCAATTTCATTATAATATTTATAGGCAAATTCCTGCTGTATCTTTTTACCCACGCGGTTAATTCTAATTACCAGTTCTATTTCATGATGGATATCGGTACTGAAGGAAGGGTGATAAAAGGGTTCACCCTCTTTCAGTAAAGCCGTATCGGGCTTCATAAAAATGACGGGAGCATCAGGTATATTATTACTCAGTTCTTTAACGTGATCCACATAATTCCTTCCAATGCAAAAAATTTTCATCGTGTTCTAATTTTCTAATTTAGTTAACTCTAACTCCACAAACTCTTTCAATTCCTGTACATATTCGTTACTGAAATTAAATTGAATGCCTCCTGTTTTATAAATTTCACCGATAGGCTTGCTGTAACCTAACTTCAATGCCGCCTTGTAATTTTCTAACCCTTTTACCTTATCGGCTTTATAATTCTTCCACATGGCAATGGCTCCCAGTTGTGCAAAGCCATATTCAATATAATAAAATGGCACCTCGAAAATATGCAGCTGTTTATGCCACGCACTTGCTTTGTATTTCTCTTGTCCGGCATAATCCACTTCCTGCATGTTAAATTCATCGAATATTTTCACCCAAGCCTGTGTTCTTTCTTCGGCTGTATGCAACGGGTGGGTGTAAATCCAATGTTGAAATTTGTCAACAGTAGCCACCCAAGGTAAAGTCTCCAAGGAATTTTCCAGCTGATCGATAAATGCCCTGCGTAACTCATCGGCATTAAAATCAAAAGCATCCCAACCGTCCATGCTGATGAGTTCCATGCTCATACTCGCGAGTTCTGCTACTTCACTCGGTGTGTTTTTGAAGGCATTCAGCTCCATGTCCTTCGTCAAAAAAGAATGCACCGCATGCCCTCCTTCATGTACTAGAGTTTGAAGATCTCTAATATTACCGGCAGCATTCATGAAAATAAATGGGGCGCCAATTTCGGCCAACGGGTAATTATACCCCCCGGGAGCTTTCCCTACCCTACTATCTAAATCGAGATGTTTTAACTGCTTCATGGTCATAAGACAATCGGCGAAATAGGGATCAATATTGGCAAAGCAAGCAATCCCTTTATCGGTAAGATCATACCCATCGGTAAAGGGTTTCAAGGTAGGTTTACCTTCGGTATCTACGTCCATATCCCAAGGCTTAAGAACAGGCAACTTCAACTCGGCTTTTCGCTTGCGCGCTCTGGCATTCATGAAAGGTACTACCTGCTCTCTCACACTCTCATGAAACTTTTCGCAATCGGACGAAGTATAATCAAATCGGCCTAAGGCCGCGAACATAAAATCACGAAAATTTTCAAAACCTGCATTGGTAGCCACCTTATGTCGAAGTGCAACAAGCTTATCGAACAAGTCGTTTAAGACCGTCTCCTCTTCAAGCCTTCGGTTGGCTATTAAATAATAGAGGGTTTCGCGTATTCTCTGATCTGGGTTTTTTAAGTAATTGGCGGCTTGCTGCAGGGTTAGCTCTTTGCCATCGTAATGGATCGTCATCTTGGCGTTGATGGCCGCATATTGCTGAGAGAGAGTCGACAGCTCTGTAAACAACGGAATATTCTCTTCTCTGAAAATTTCGATTTCTTTTTTAACGGCACGCAAGTAAACAAAGTATTTTTCAGTTGGCAATGGCCATTTCAAATTTGCGTCGACTAATTTCTTGTTCAACACATCATTATACGGAGAAATATGAGGTTCTATTTCCTGCACAAAAAAAAGGTATGCTTCTTCAACTTCCTTATTTGAGGTATCGCAGGTCATCCGTATATACCGCCATGCGAGGTCTTCGCTAACAACACTTTCAAGCTCGCTGCGTTTTCGCAGCCACTGCTCCAAATTGGCAACACTTGCGATATCATCCTGAGTTAGAATATCATAAAATGGTTTTAATTTTTCCCAGGTAGTAACCACAAAATCCTGTGCCACAAAAAACCGTTTCGGTCTTGAAATTTCCATGGCACGAAATTATAAAATTAAAATCGCACCTGAAGCATCAATGCAAAATGTTGTAAGGCCTGCGGATAATAATAATTATAGCTGTTTCGAATGCCGTGGGTCAAATCGCCATACGTATATCCGTTACTCTCATAGGATGTACCGAAAACATTATAGATAACACCACTTAAACTTAAATCGTCAACCCACTTCTGGTTCGCAAAATGATAGCGCAAATAAATGTCATTCACAAAACAGGAATTAAGTTTTCTGTCATCGCTGCCGCTATTATCCAGAAACTGCTTACTCACATATTTTGAAATTAACTCAAATTCAAAATTCTTATGAGTGGCATACTTAATAGAGGATCCAAAAATAACATCGGGAGAGAAGGAGATTGGTGTTGACTTGTAGTTTATTACACTGAAGGAGTCATAGGAAGCATTGTACACATACTCAAAATAGTTGTTGATCCTGTTTTTTGAATAGGTGACGTTTGCATTCACCGAGAATCCGGTTTCGAAAGTATGCTGTATGATGATTTCTAATCCACGCCTGTAGCTGCTTTTTACATTTTCACGTACAGGGTTACCCACGTCGTTGAGCTTTCCAGTGGAAACAAGTTGATCGGTGTAACTCATATTATAAAAATTGGCGATAAAGGTCCAGTCCTTATGTTTTTTCGAATACCCAACTTCAATATCATTCAAGAATTCGACCTTCGGCAACGACACGCTGGTCGATTGCACAAACTCATCGCGGGTAGGCTCATGTGCTGATCGGCCAAAATAAACGATCATATTACTGCTGTCGGAAAAGTTGAAGTCAAGACCTAGCTTCGGGTTGAAAAACTGATACTGGTTGGTCATATTACTATCATTCGCGTTATTGAAATTGTAATTTAATAGTCGTAGTTGTAAGTCGGCGAACAAATTGAGATGTTTTGAATAATGGTAAAAAATCTTCCCAAATAGATTCCCGTCATTCTTCGTTCCTTTATCGTTATAATACCTCAATGGTTCAAATGTTGCATTGGGTTTGGGAGCAGTCCAGACATCACTCCAAACCACTTCATTAAAGTGTAAACCAACATAGTTATTATAAGACAATCCACCATCAATTTCGTATTTTTTCTGCTTGAAGATGACAGAGCTAACCACCCCTAGAAAATCATTGTCAAGCCATTTTCTAGCAATCAAATCGGCATTGGTACGCACACTGGAATCGGCGCTAATGATGTTTGGCATACTATAATCTAACAGTGTTGCATCACCATAATAACTCTCATAATACCCCTTCCCTTTCGTATAATGTAAAACCGTGTTCAGATTCATTTTCGAGTTGATAGCGTGGCTATAGAGCAACTGATAATGCGTCTGTGAATAATTATCGGTTTGGTTTTTATAAGTAAAACCGTTAAACGTACGATGCACTTTTAAAGAGTCTTCTGGCACTCCGTCCCAAGCCTGATAGGTCGATTCAGCTCCATGCATGATAATAAACTTAAGTAAGCTTTTGACACCATAATGGGCGATGGTGCCATAGCCCGACCGGAGATTGCTCTTGGCCCTTTCAATATAGCCATCGCTTTTAAGCATACTTAATGAACCTTCACAACTCCAGTTATTTTTTAAAATCCCGGTGCCAAATTTCAAATTATTACGAATGGTATTGAATGAGCCAAAAGCTGCTGTGTATTGGGTATAAGGCTCCATACTGTTTTTTGCAGTTTCTATGTTAATACTACTACCAAATGCAGCACCCCCATTGGTTGAAGAACCAACCCCTCGTTGGACTTGTATACTGTTTACATGTCCCGCCAAATCGGGCAAGTCGACCCAGTATACACTATGACTTTCGGGGTCGTTATATGGCACCCCATTGATAGTTACGTTTACACGGGTAGCGTCCACTCCTCGAATACGCAATCCGGTGTAACCCACCCCTGCGCCTGCATCACTGGTATACACCGCACTCGGGGTCGTGCTCAGGATGACCGGTAAATCTTGAGCATAATTAAATTTTTTCACCTGGTCCACACTGAGGTTGGTGTGTGTGGCAAGAAAGGGCTTTTTGTTTTTGATGCTTTCCACCAAAACCTCATCATTCACTATCTGAAATGGCTTTAACTCTATGATTATATCGAGTTTGTTTTGGGAAATTTCGAGATTACGCACCTCTTGCTTATAGCCGATGGCATAGGCTGTAAGTTTAAATTTTCCAGAGGCTACATTTGAAAGCAAGAAATATCCGCTTTTATCGGTATAGGCTTTTTGTACAAAGGCTCCATCTTCTCTGCTGAGGGTGATCGTGGAATTCACCACTGCACTGTAAGTGGTGGTGCTGAGTACCAATCCCTTAACAACATATTGGGCAGAGATACTAATGGATAAAAAAAGGAAGGCCAACGAAAGGAAAAAATTTCTCATAATAAGGACACATTAAAAAATTAATGGGGCTCAAAAAAAATACCATGAGAGAAATGTAATTGAGGAATCCTTTAACAGCATTACCTGTTCAAGTTCATCGGGTTTCATCTCAGCCAAAGCATATTGCAAAAAGCACCCCGTTAAATACGAAGCAAAGATACTCTTTTTGGAATGAGCGGGGCAGAGATTTCGTGTTTAAAATAAAAGCACGGCTATTTAAAACTTAGGACAGAAAATTAAGGCTATAAAAAAGCCTGTTGTACAAAATACAACAGGCTTTTTTAAAATTATGAATATAATGATCTATGCTTCGGCAGCTGCACTAAGCTTCTGCGACTCACGATACACTGCACGCTTTTTGGTTTCGCGTAAGCGCACACATTTTTTCGTGAATGCCTGACGAACACGTAATTGTTTTACCACTTGCGTTTTTTCAAATTTCTTCTTGAATTTTTTTAACGCTTTTTCTAAAGGTTCTGATTCTTTTATTTGAATGTATAACATATATATTTTCTCCGATTTCCGAAATAGGAGTGCAAAAATACACATTTTTTGCTTTTTACAAAATTTATAATTGAAATATCTGAGGAAACTTAAAAATTCGGGGGCCGTAAGTCGGGAATACCCCTGGAATCGTTGGTGGGAAAGGCTGTTGGAACGTACAAGAAACCGGTGCATTGCTGGTAGAATTTCTTCCGGTAATTTCTTTCTGTTTCTTTCTCGCGCTTATCCAATTCGTCCCAAAGTTTCAGCCTGAATTTAAAGCCTTTGAGCGCGATAAAACTTTCGAGGTGGGCATATACAAAACAATAATTTCTTCGTTTCAGGCTGGGTCCTTTTGCCATTTCTTTTGAGAGCGAACGAATTTGAAAATAATCAACCGAGGAAGTTTTGAAAAGTCCGTTGGTGGTGTTGGATTCTATTTAACCATCCAAGGTGCAATGTCGTGGCGGTCTTTCCAGTCAGTAAATGGAACAATTATTTTTAGGGGCAGTTGGCCCAGCCCATCATTATTTACTACAATGGCACGTCTTTTTTGCTGTATTTCAGCAACTTTTGTAGGATCAAGGTCAATTAACCAAATCTCACTTTGTTGTATGTCTTCAAAGTAAAGTGGATTATCTCACAAGTATTTTTTGACAGCTTTGTCTATTCTGATTATCATAGGCGGTAAGAAAGTAAATGCCTTTACTTAAACTAGCCAAATTAATAATTTTATTGGTGTTATAATTCCCATTTTCCACTATTTGTCCGAGTGTATTATGTAAAGTATAAAAATATTCAGCATTATCTGGGAACTCTAATTGAAAAATACTAGAAATGCTTGGGTTTGGATAAACTTTAAAACTAAAATAATTAGTTTCCTTGATTCCATTAACCAATTCTCCTCCTTTTGTATTTTTAAATATATAATCTTTATTTGTTCCGAGATACCCTGTTTTATTGTTTCCAAAGGTAATGCAAGTCACCATGTCAGTCTCATTAACGAAGTTTAAATGCCCACCTGTAAACACGTTACCATTTACCATAAATATATTTTTTGCTGTAGAAATCACTATTGTTTGATTGTCTATGCAATAACCGAAACGCGGACCACGTATACAAAACGCTTGATATTTATTTTCATCAGTTCTGGTATTTTCACTATAATAAAAACTATCAGTGGGTAAATCATTAATTGGGTATTTTTTCAGCTTTCCTACAATAGTGACCTCAAAACCATGATCGATGTCATTATAATTTGGAAAATAATCATAATACCCATAATTATACCAATACATCCAATTATGAATAGCCATATCAACTTTATCAAGGTTTAGATCAAACCCAAACCGGAAGCTACTAAATGCATTAGAAATATCTGTGCCATCTTTTTGTATTCTTGTGTGTCCGTTTAATATATAAATATCCTTATTAACTTGCCGAAAATTAATATAACAACCGTATCTAATTTCACTCTGAATAGATTCGCAATTATTTATTGAATATTGAATTGCATAATAATATGCACCGTTATTATCCCACTTCATTTCTGAACTGGCTATTGCAACGGTATCTCCATTATAAATCATATCATAACAGCTGCTAAATATTTTATTTAAACCTTTATGATTTTCCCAGGTATTCCCACCATCCGTGGTTTTAATAAAATTTAAAAAGCTGTCAGCATCCCAAAAAGCGAGACCCACCTCATTTTTACTCCGTATATGAATCGGGCAAATGTAGATCTGAGAACCTGTTATTTGCGTAATGTCAAATATGGTTTTCCAGGTGAGTCCGCCATCATAGGTTCTTACCAATTTAGCTTCATTAGTATTTCCGTAAGCAAAACCGCTATCGGCACTCCAGAAATATAACTTCTGAACACTCTTCAAAGGCACTGGTACACGCTGCCAGTTATTAGCATTAACTAAATTTTGAGAGGAGCCGATAAGACATAAAAAAAGCGCGAGTGTAGTGAGTATATTTTTCATGATATGATTTAT
The DNA here is from genome assembly GCA_903897855.1 of uncultured Bacteroidota bacterium. Classification (GTDB taxonomy): domain Bacteria; phylum Bacteroidota; class Bacteroidia; order UKL13-3; family UKL13-3; genus CAINMV01. The sequence continues at coordinate 81,471 of CAIUDH010000052.1, forward strand.
CGATTATCTATTAATGTGAAATTTCAATGCGTGCCGCCAATAAAATTGCTGGTATTATGATCTGTTTTATATGTATTTATTACCATATGAGATACATCTTCAATTCCAACCTTTTTCTGTATTGAACCAAACTACATATTCCTACGGTACTGCCCACCCACGGCATATAAGGCATTCGAAATCTGACCCAGTGAGCAAACTTTGCATGCATCCATCAATACTTCAAAAATATTTTCGTTGGCAATGGCCGTTTGTTGTAGCTTTTGAAGCAAGGCTGGAGCCTCCTGCTCATTTCTCTTTTGAAAGGCTTTCAAGGTGGCAATCTGGTATTGCTTTTCTTCTTCTGTACTACGAATCACCTCTTGTGGGATCACCGTTGGCGAGCCTTTACTACTAAGAAATGTGTTCACTCCTATAATGGGAAATTCACCGTTATGTTTCAATGTTTCATAATACAAACTCTCTTCCTGAATTTTGTTGCGTTGATACATGGTTTCCATCGCACCTAACACGCCACCACGTTCGTTGATGCTCATAAACTCGGCATAAACCGCGGCTTCCACCAGGTCGGTCATCTCCTCTATAATAAAACTTCCTTGAATTGGATTTTCGTTTTTGGTGAGTCCCAGTTCTCTATTGATAATAAGTTGAATGGCCATAGCTCGGCGTACACTTTCTTCGGTTGGAGTGGTGATGGCTTCATCATAAGCATTGGTGTGCAAGCTGTTGCAATTATCGTATATAGCATAGAGCGCTTGCAGTGTGGTGCGAATATCATTGAAGTCAATTTCTTGAGCATGTAAACTACGCCCGCTCGTTTGAATATGATATTTGAGCATCTGACTTCGCTCATTGCCATTGTACTTATGCTTGATGGCTTTAGCCCAGATACGTCTGGCAACCCTGCCAATAACAGCATATTCGGGATCGACACCATTACTAAAGAAAAAAGACAAGTTTGGTGCAAAGTCGTCGATATGCATCCCCCGGCTTAAATAATACTCTACATAGGTAAATCCATTGGAGAGGGTGAGTGCTAGTTGGGTAATGGGGTTGGCTCCGGCTTCGGCGATATGGTAGCCGCTGATACTCACACTATAAAAATTTCGAATTTTATTGATGATAAAATAGTGTTGAATGTCGCCCATCAATCGCAACGCAAATTCGGTTGAAAAAATGCAAGTGTTCTGTGCCTGATCTTCTTTTAAGATGTCGGCCTGCACAGTACCTCGCACGGAAGCCATCGATTCCCTTTTTATTTTTTCATAAACATCCAAAGGTAATACTTCTGAGCCTGTAACGCCTAAGAGCATTAATCCGAGGCCATCATTACCCTGCGGGAGGTCGCCATGGTAGCGGGGCCGCTCCATGTTTTTATGTTGGTAGAGCGCATTAATTTTTTTCTCTACTTCTGTTTCCAGGCCGTTGGCAATAATATATTTCTCACATTGCTGATCGATGGCAGCGTTCATAAAGAAGCCTAATAGTATTGCTGCCGGACCGTTAATGGTCATACTTACCGAAGTGGTAGGGCTGCATAAGTCGAAGCCACTGTAAAGTTTTTTAGCATCATCGAGAGTCGCAATACTCACCCCGCTATTTCCGATTTTGCCATAAATATCAGGCCGTGTATGTGGGTCCTCTCCGTACAAAGTGACACTGTCGAAAGCCGTGCTGAGGCGTTTTGCAGGTTGGCCCAGACTTACATAGTGAAACCGTTTGTTGGTGCGCTCGGGCCCGCCTTCTCCGGCAAACATGCGTGTGGGGTCTTCTCCTTCCCGCTTAAATGGATAAATTCCGGCAGTATAAGGAAACTCGCCGGGTACATTTTCTTGAAGTTGCCAATGTAGCAAATCGCCCCAAGCGGTATAACGGGGTGTACTTATTTTGGGTATCTGCGAATGACTTAAACTCTCCGTATGGGTTTTAATCTTCAAGGTTTTATTACGTACCGTATAGTTATAATCCTCATCAGTATATAGCTTTTCCTTACTCGACCAGTGCTCTATCAACTCTTTGCATTCGGGCGCGAGCTGTTTTTCGAAGGAGATGATTTTGTCTTTTATATTTTGCATAAAAATTAATTACGAATTACCATTTTAAAAATCGACTTTCTAATGCCTCGCCTCATCTTCCTCTTTATTTAATATCTCCAATGTTCCCTTTAGCTGATATAGTTTTTGAGCAATCTCACTTTGTTTTTTCGCCCATTGGTCGTAGCGTTTATTATTCTCCACTATTTCGGCCAGGTATCGCACCCTATCGGGAGGTATCACAAATATTTTTTTGCTTTGCTCAAGGGTCAACTCAGCCTTACTTTGCAATGGCGCATTGGTTTTGGTACAAATTTTATCCATGATGGCTTTGTACAAATTATTCATGCCGGGATCGTTAAATTGGGATGCGATGGTGGCGAATACAGGCAAAGATTCATCGTTGGCCTCAAATAAATTATGGTTTCGTTTGTACTGTTTGCGCACATCACGCAGCGCATCCAGACTTCCTTTCTTATCAAATTTATTGATGGCTACCAAATCGGCAAAATCGAGCATATCTATTTTCTCCAATTGTGAAGCGGCACCGAATTCGCTTGTCATCACATAGAGGCTTACATCGCAATGGTCGGTGATTTCCGTGTCGCTTTGGCCAATTCCACTGGTTTCCACGATAATCATATCAAAATCGGCAGCCCGACAGATATCAATACTTTCCTGCACATACTTACTCAAAGCCAAATTTGCTTGACGGGTGGCCAGCGATCGCATATAGACTCTTGGGTTATTGATGCTATTCATACGAATTCTATCGCCTAGTAATGCACCTCCAGTTTTTCTTTTGCTCGGATCGACCGAAATGATGGCTAAGGTTTTATCACTAAAATCAGCGAGGTAACGTCGTACCAGTTCATCGACAAGGCTCGATTTCCCGGCTCCACCAGTGCCTGTAATGCCCAATACCGGGATCGTTGTCGACGGTTTGAGTAGTTTTGTTTTATCGAAATTTTCAGGATGGTTTTCGGCAATGGTAATCGTTTCTGCAATTATTTTTGGGTTTTTCTCTTTTAAAATCTGCAGATGGTTTTTCAATTCGGTGAGCGTCTCATAATCGGATTTTGCTACCAAGTCGTTAATCATGCCTTGCAGGCCCATGATTCGTCCGTCGTCGGGACTATATATTTTAGCAATTCCATAGGTTTCCAACTCTTTTATTTCTGTTGGCAGAATAACACCGCCGCCGCCGGCAAATATTTTTATATGAGACGACCCCTTTTCCTTCAGCAAATCGAACATATATTTAAAATACTCAATATGCCCCCCTTGATAACTCGTCATGGCGATAGCTTGGGCATCTTCTTGAATGGCGCAGTTCACCACCTCATCCACACTTCTATTATGGCCCAAATGAATCACTTCGCAACCCGTGCCTTGAATGAGTCGTCGCATCACATTGATGGCAGCATCATGCCCATCAAATAAGGAAGCTGCCGTAACAATACGTATTTTATTTTGGGGTTGGTATTTCTCGATTTGTTGCATGAACTTAAACCATTATAATGAGCAAAAGTAAGTTTTTAATTTTTTGCTAAACGCAATTTTTTAGGCCTCCCCAAACAAATCATTCACCTTTTCTTAAAAAAACTTTGTAAAAAATATTTTTTTCCATACTTTTGCACTCCTTTGAAAAACGGGTAGCCCGTGTTTTTCAAGGAATGTTCTTTAAAAAACACCTATTGGCTTTGCATTTGAGGCCGGTAGGAAAGTGTAAAACAGGCCAAATTAGCTCAGCTGGTAGAGCAACTGATTTGTAATCAGTAGGTCGCTGGTTCGATCCCGGCATTTGGCTCCAAACAATTTTGGAGGTGCGATTTACGCGTTTTGATATGTGTTGTTGATAAGTAGAAACACGTATCCCTTAATTGATTCGGGGAGATTCCAGAGCGGTCAAATGGGACGGACTGTAAATCCGTTACTTCGGTTTCGAAGGTTCAAATCCTTCTCTCCCCACGGTAATAAGCCTTTGTAGCTCAGTGGTAGAGCACTTCCTTGGTAAGGAAGAGGTCGGCAGTCCGATTCTGCTCAACGGCTCAATGACTTTAAGAAGGGCAGGTAAAAGTGTAAAAATAAAAATGCGGGAGTAGCTCAGTTGGTAGAGCGGCAGCCTTCCAAGCTGCAGGTCGCGGGTTCGAGCCTCGTCTCCCGCTCAATTTTGAAGTAAGAATAAAGGGAAAAACAATTTTTGTAACTTAGTAATATTTTTAAATTTTAACACAACAATCATAAATAATCAATCATGGCAACTAAAGAGAAATTTGACCGCAGCAAACCACACGTAAACGTAGGAACTATTGGTCACGTAGATCACGGCAAAACTACTTTAACCGCTGCAATTACATCTGTATTAGCAGGAAAAGGTCTTTCAGAAAAACGTTCTTTCGAATCAATCGACTCTGCTCCAGAAGAAAAAGAACGCGGTATTACTATTAATACGGCACACGTAGAATATACTACAGCAACACGTCACTATGCTCACGTTGATTGTCCGGGCCACGCCGACTATGTTAAGAACATGGTTACTGGTGCTGCACAAATGGACGGAGCTATCTTGGTTGTAGCTGCAACAGATGGCCCTATGCCACAAACTCGCGAACATATTCTTTTGGCTCGCCAGGTAGGGGTGCCTAAGGTAGTTGTGTTTATGAACAAAGTGGATATGGTTGATGATCCTGAGATTTTGGACATCGTTGAAATGGAAATTCGTGAGTTATTAAACAAATATGAGTTCCCAGGCGACGAGATTCCAATCGTTCGTGGTTCAGCTTTAGGTGGTTTGAATAACGATCCTATTTGGGTTGAAAAAATTATGGAATTGATGGATTTTGTTGATTCATACATCCCTGTTCCTCCACGTTTAACTGAATTGCCTATGCTAATGCCTGTTGAGGACGTATTCTCAATCACAGGTCGTGGTACTGTTGCAACAGGTCGTATCGAAAGAGGGGTTATTAACTCGAACGAATCGGTAGAAATTATTGGTTTGCAAAAAGAAGGCGAGAAAACATTAACCTCAGTAGTTACTGGTGTTGAGATGTTCCGTAAGATATTAGATCGTGGTGAAGCTGGTGATAACGTAGGTTTATTATTACGTGGTATTGAAAAAGAAGCTATCCGTAGAGGAATGGTTATTTGCAAGCCAGGTTCAGTAACCCCTCACACTCAATTCAAAGGCGAAATCTACGTATTGAGCAAAGATGAGGGTGGACGTCATACTCCGTTCTTCAACAAATATCGTCCACAGTTTTATTTCCGTACAACCGACGTAACTGGTGAGATTTCTTTACCAGAAGGTGTGGAAATGATTATGCCAGGCGATAACGTTACCATTAATGTTGTATTGATTAACCCTATTGCAATGGAAAAAGGATTACGTTTCGCGATTCGTGAAGGTGGTCGTACTATTGGTGCTGGTCAGGTTACTGAAATCATCAAATAAATATAGTTTAAATGTTTCCAAAAGCCTCCATCCTTTAAAGATGGGGGCTTTTTTAGGTCCCTGATTTTTCATTAAACCCTTCCTATCCTTTTCATAAGTGGAATCTTTTCTACTATATTTGCCCTCGTGTGAAATACCACTGCTTAACTAATTTAAAAATCAAAATGGATAATTTACTCATTACTACAAGCACCGCCTTGGAAGGCTATCATGTTAAAACCCAACTGGGCTTAGTGCGAGGCATCACCGTTCGGTCGAGAAGCATAATCGGAAATATTGCCGGCGGTTTTATGACCATCTTCGGAGGTAAAAGTGCCATCTATACTGAACTATGCGAGAACTCGAGAGAGGAAGCCTTGCAACTCATGATTAAGCATGGCCGAGATTTGGGTGCCAATGCCATTATAAACATGCGTTACGAATCGAATGAAGTGATGCAAGGCCTTACCGAAGTATTGGCCTATGGTACAGCTGTGGTGGTTGAAAAGACGCTGTAGTAAGCAGCATTCGCTTAATTGAAATAGAAATAGCTGCAAACAGCCATTGCAGCAGTTTCTGTGCGCAACCGACTATCCCCAAGCGCGATTCCTTCGAATCCTTTTTCTAACGCATACGCTATTTCCTGTTTCGAAAAATCGCCTTCTGGCCCAATGCAACAGTTTACATTTTTGGATGCAGAGGTGGTATTAATTTCTTGACGAGAAAAAGTAGCATCGCAGTGTGCTATATATTTGCTATAGTTATTTGTGCTTGTGAGTGAAATGTATTCTTTAAACGATATCAAGTCATTGATTTTTGGCAAAGTCGCCTTCAACGACTGTTTCATCGCTGAAATAGCAATTCTATTGCATCGTTCCAAATTCATTTTATGTCTCTCATTATGAGCACAACTTAAAAAAGTAATTTCATCAATCCCAAACTCAACGAGTTTTTCAATCATCCAATCGGTGCGCTCACCATTTTTTGTTGGAGCCACCGCCAGATGCAGCCGGTGGCGCGTTGACACTTTTTCTGTTGTAGTAAGAATTATTTTCAAGGCGCATTTACTGGTGTTTAAAATCTCACACGAATAAAAAGAACCTTTTCCATCCGTTACATCAATGATGTCGCCCACCGTATGGCGTAAAATTTTAATACAGTGCTTCGCTTCTTCCGAAGGCAGTTGTTCTTCAAGAACGATGTCAGGAGCATAAAATAATTGCATAAATGAAGCATCGAATGTAAGAAATGAATTTTAATATTTACTTTGCAAGATGAATTTAGTTGTCACCGGAGGAACCAAAGGCATTGGCCTTGCTATCATTGAAGTGTTTGCAAGGAAGGGATTTGATATCATCACCTGTGCACGAAACAGGCAAGAGTTAGAGCAGCTTAAAGTGTCGTTGGAAGCACGATATCCAAACATCAAGGTGTTTACTCAAGTGTGCGATATGGGAAGTAAAAAGGAGGTTCAACAATTCGCACATTCCATTCTCGAAAATTTCGAAACGATTCAGGTATTGGTAAATAATGCAGGCCTGTTTTTGCCGGGTAGCATTGGCGAGGAAGCCGACGAAACGTTTGAAACCGTCATGAACATTAATATTGGCGGCACCTACCATATGACCCGAGGCCTATTACCACTCTTGAAGAAATCAAAGACGGCACATATTTTCAATCTCTGTTCTACCGCTAGCATCACCGCGCATAGCAACGGAGGAAGCTATTCGATAAGCAAATTTGCTTTACTTGGTTTTAGCAAAGTTTTACGCGAAGAGTTGAAACCAGTTGCTATTAAAGTTACTTCTGTGCTGCCAGGCCCTACCCTTACCAATTCATGGGCAGGCACTACTTTACCTGCAACGCGTTTTATGGAAGTGAATGAAGTTGCCGAAGCGGTATGGAGCTGCTATAATTTAAAAACCGTGGTGGTAGAGGAATTGGTCATGCGACCGCAACTCGGTGACATTTAATAAACGGTTAGCAGAGAATGATTGGCGCAGCGGAGTTCGCTGGTTTTGTTTCCGATCAAAGGTTCGGTAAGCTTTTGTTTTAAATTAATTTTTCTCTCTTCTTTCAGCCCAAAACCGTATCAAGTATTTGAACCAGAAATAGATCATCGCTGGAAAAACAAAAATAACTAATTTGTTAAAATCCCAGGCGGTACCAAAATCAAGATGCATGGCATGTTGCACGGCACGTGTGATGCCACAACCGGGGCAACTTTGGTGTAAAAGAATTTGGGAAAGACAAAGAGGCGGCAAGCCTGAATCAAAAAAATCGGCGGGTAATAACCATAACACAATTGGTATCGCTATTAACCCGCCGAGTAATATATTCCTTTTTAACAACGTCTAGTTGTTTTTCTTGATGTAGATGAACGCATGGATAATTCCAGGAATCCAACAAAGGATAGTAAGAATTAGGTTAACGATGATCGCAGTGGTATCGCTCCAGTCGGAAACCAACCCTACAGCAACCGGTGGAATTAAAATAGCGAGTAATATTAAAAGCACTTTATCTACCTCGTGGTTATTGGTACTGGTATGATTGGAGGTCGTCTCAATTTTGGCCGACTCTTTAGGCTCAACGGCAGTAGCAACAACCTGAGAAAACATTTTCGAAATTATTTTTTTTGAGATCCTTTCTTTCACTGTAGTGGCTTCAACCGTTTTTACAGCCTTTATGGCATTAAAACTGCTGAATACTTCAGAAGAAGAGGGGGCTTCAGTAAGAATTGGCTCAACGACAACAGCCTCTTCAGCTGCTTGTACTGTGGTTGGAATGCTTTTTTCAACCTTGGCCGTTTCTTTCGATTTTACAGATCCTCGTTGGATATTGCCGTAACGTTCGTTGCTACAAGATGCCAGAAAAAGAGTAAGAGTTGCAAGAATTGCGAAGGATTTAAAGGAAGTAAAAGATTTCATATTAGTTATGGGTTTAAAGTTATTTACGGCAAATCTATAAGAATTTTTTAAACAACAAAATTTTTGTTGAAATTAAAATCGATTTATTCAAAATAAAAAAAACCTCGCTACTTTATTGAGGCGAGGTTTATGCTTATCAGACGAAGCTCGAAACTTCAAATCCTTTATGAACCGTACATGGGTAGAAAGATTGCTTTAAAAGCAATCTTTTATATCCCAAACTTCTTCTTAATGGCTTCCGTGGTAATCGATTTCGGACGCTCCAAAGGCAAGCCTATGGCTCTATCCCAAATTAAGGATGCCAAAACCCCTAAAGAGCGCGAAACTCCAAACAATACGGTATAAAAATCTTCTTCCATAAATCCATAATGCTGCAGTAAAGCACCTGAATGTGAGTCAACATTAGGCCAAGGGTTTTTAACTTTGCCTAACGACTCTAAAATAGGAGGCACGGTATCATATACATTCCAAACCGTATTAACCAAATCATCGTCAGGGAAATATTGTTTAGCAAACTCCATTTGTGCGGTAAAACGCGGGTCTGTTTTGCGCAAAACAGCATGACCGTAACCAGGTACCACCTGACCAGCAGCCAATGTTTCTTGAACATATTTAGCAATTTGCTCTTTCGATGGACGTGCCACACCTAGTTGTTCGCACATTTTTTTAAGCCAGCGCACCACCTCCTGATTGGCTAAACCGTGCAAGGGGCCTGCCAAACCATTCATAGCCGCTGAGAAAGAAAGATAAGGATCGCTTAATGCCGAACCTACCAAATGCGTTACGTGGGCCGATACATTACCACCTTCATGATCGGCATGAATGGTAAGATACAAACGCATGAGTTTAGCAAACTCTTCGCCATCATAACCCAACATATGAGCAAAATTGCCCGCCCAGTCGAGGGTGGTATCCGGTTCAATATGTTTCCCCTCTTTATACGTTCTACGATAAATATAGGCGGCTACGCGAGGCAGACGAGCAATTAAATTCATTGCGTCTTCAAACTGGTAAGCCCAATAATCTTTTTTGTTGATTCCGTCATGATACGCTTTTGCAAAAATGCTCTCTGTTTGCATGGCCATAATGCCAATGCTAAATTGGGTCATAGGATGCGTGTTTAAAGGCAAACTATCGAGTGTGTCAAAAACGTGCTGAGGTACATCCCAACGCGAAGTCCATAATTTATTTATTTCGCGAGTATCTTCAAGAGTTGGAAGTTCATCATAAAGCATCAGGTAGAATAATCCTTCCGGATAGGGTGTTCCTTTACCGGGAAGTTTCTCACATAACTCAGGAATCGAATATCCTCGGAAGCGTATTCCTTCATTAGCATCGAGCGCCGACGTCTCGGTAACTAATCCGGTGATACCTTTCATGCCACCATAAACATCATCTAAAGTGTAATCACCAAACTTTTCAGTGCCATGATTTTTAATGATATCCTTTACTTCAGCGGCATAAGCAGTGGCTTTTACCTGAAATTTTTCTTTTAACGCGTCCATGACTTAAATTTTTTCTGCAAACTTAGTGAATATGTGTTCTATTGAAAAATGATTTTCATTCTTTTTTATTTGTAAAATTTTATGTAAAGATGATTAAATATCGACAACAGGAAAATTAAAAAGAGATTGAATTTTAGAGAAAAAAAAACTTGCTAGTGAACCACCATGAGTTTCATGGGTTTGAAATTCACAAAACTACTTTTAGCTTGCAAATAATAGATGCCGGCACTTAACGGGTCCAACTCCTCAGAAAACGAATTGGTTCCTTTGTTTAAGTCGTGAATCATCGTTTTAAGAATTTTCCCATCCGAATTTATTAAAGTACAGTAAACCACGTCGGCAGCCTCGAGATTAAAAAAGAAAGTTAATGTATTACTTGCGGGGTTAGGAGAAACAGTAAAAGAAGCACTGCCTGAGGAAGTCTGTTTCACCGAACGTATAGGGCTATAAGAGATTTCCCCATTTTGACCTAACATTCTCAGTTTGTAAAAGGTGATCGAAGGAAACGGATTCACATCATACGCTTCGTAATCAATTTTGTTCATTGAAATCCCATTCAACGCTTTTGTATTTATAGTCGTCAAGTAGCTGAAATCATTACCATCTTCACTACGCCACACTTCAAATTCATGGCTATTTAATTCGCTTCCCGTTTGCCAGGTAAGTTTCACTCGCGGCTCGTTTTCCCAACGAGCCTCAAACGAGAGTAAGGTTACCGGCAAGGGGTAATTCACATCTACCAAGGTCCAAACCGAGTTAAACGAATCTACGCCGGTAATGGTTGTGGTGTTGCTCGAGGTGTTGGTGGCTCCCAGAGGGGGGCTTAGCCATCCGAAGCTGTTCCATCGTTGTGCTTTTAAATCGCCTTCAGCAATCACATTACTACTTGCCGAAGTCACATCCCATTCATTATCCTGATAAGTAAAATTTAAGGACGCTACAGGTAAGGTAGTGAACCCTGACACCGTCAGTGGCCAGAATCGATCAATGACACGATTGGCATTTTCAATGGAGAGGGCATCATTTAAATTGGTAACGCCGGTAGGCCATGGTCTATTATTGGGAGCATTGCTTGTAATCGTAGGAAAGGTAGATACCACAATGTTTCCATTGCCAGTGCCCGCCGAGGTAATATTGAAAGTAAAGGGTATATAACTGGAACCGGATCCAAAGGGAAACACAAAGTTACCGGTGGAGGTATTGATGGTCCACCCGATACTGCCATAGCCTGTTGCGGGAGGAGTTTCACTTATAATATAACCACTACTGTGTGTAATTGCAGAAATGCTGCTATTGGTGATGAGCAATTGTTGGCTATTGAGGTCAATATTTCTGGATCCTAGAATCAGTTCCGCACTAGTTCCCCCGACATTGGTATTGGTATTTAAAACTATGCTGCCCGAGCCATTGGAGATATTCAGTTCATTAAATTCGGTCGTTGAGTTTCCTTTAATATGTTGACTAGTGGAACCATTTAAATCGACCGTTCCTTGGTTAATTGTTAAAGCTGCATTGCCTCCATTATTAATCCAATCGTTGGTAACATGAATGGTGGCACTATTATCCATCACTCCACCTGGCTGATTCAGGAAATCACCATGATTAAGATACAAGTCAGTGCCGGGAGTTAGGTAAAGGGTTGTCCCACTTCCCAGCGTAAAAAGTTGAGCAGAAGCGATAGCTGCAGCAAAGAAATAAAAGCCAAGTAGAAGTAGCGTTTTTCTCAAGAGGAAAAATTTCAATTAGTTATTTTACGAAAATAGAAATATTCCCATTAACGACAAAATTTAGTTTGTTTTAGCCATTGCACAATTTACCAAAGTGAAGAACTTATATTAATACTTGCGTAACACAATAAGAAACATTACCTTTGCCCCCTCAAAAATAATGCGGGATGGAGCAGTGGTAGCTCGTCGGGCTCATAACCCGAAGGTCGTAGGTTCGAGTCCTGCTCCCGCTACAAATCAATCAAAACCCTTATTGTATAAGGGTTTTTTTGTTGAGTGCGAAAAAGTGAGAAAATTTAAAACTATGGAAAAGCTTAAATTTAAAAGCCTGTACATCAATTTTGGATGCAAGCGCGACTTCTCCAAAACCGATGCTTACCAGCACAAAGACATCACCAAACGATGGTTCGAGTACTACGAATTTCTTCTCTCCACTTCAATCCAATATCAGAATTTCAATTTCTTCAAATGCCTCTGAACTTCCCGTTCCACTTTATCAAAGTCGGGTAAATCCTGAATTTGCTCACTCATAGAGCTTTTCCAACGCCCTTTCCACTGTGGAACCCTTTCTGCTAATTTCTTAGGAAAATCATGAGGATTTAAACCTTTACTCCAGCATTTGTTGGAGAACTCATTCAGATAAAAATTAGCATCCATTTCATGTATTTCCAGCAAATACCAAATATCATAAAAATCCCGGGCTTGCATTCGCTGCATCACTGTTCGCATTTTTTCTACAAGCACTTCTTCCAAAGGATAACACAAAAGTTCGTGTGCTTCTATATCAGAATAGCTTAAAATTGCTTGGTTGATAGCCGGTGAAAATTCCAGCTTTTCGCTTTTTGAAATATCAACTTTCACTTTTTTATTCGAACCTGTTCCGCCCAATGGCCCGGAATAACTGATATAAAAGTTTATGCCTCCTTGTACGTCAAGCCGGTGGGTATCCTCGGGTTCGTAATTATCAATAATCCCAAGCGGAATATTTGCTACTTCCATTACATATTCAAAAGTTTCTCTGAACATGGAAAATACCCGATCATTAGAAATAGAATTATCGAGCAAAGTAAAATCAAGGTCTTCCGAAAAACGATAACCTTCAAAATAGATTTTCTTCAAAACAGTTCCGCCTTTAAAAACGATAATTTTTGAAAGTTGCTCATGCTTTGCAATTCCTTTCAAAATCCACGAAAGAATATAATCTTTTTCTATTTGTTGGTCACGCACTCCGATTTCTCTGGCCTTCTGTTGTATTTCTCCCGGTTTAATCATGAATAAATTGCTGCTTTAATCGTTTCCGTTTCCAAATTTTGCTGAATACTCCATCGGCTAATCATTTTCCCCGACTTCAGCAGTTCTGTATCTAATAAAACATAAGAAGCTGTTTTTTCTTTTTGTAATTTATCAATGATTGAATTCTGTATCTCTAGCATTTCCAACAAAAACCCTAACCGCTTAAGTACCGCCTGTGATTTGAATTTTTTCGTATAGTCGAATAGTTTGTCAAAATCTATTTTGTTTTTAGAACCATGAATAGCCTTTGCAATTTCAACAATTCCACCGGCATAGTCAGGGCGAAACAAACAATCAATAATCGTTTTTTCCAAATCGGAACACCATACTTTATTAAAGTTATCGATCCATATTTTTTTAGAACCGAAAAAATGATTTTCGTTATGGTAGATAAATTGAAATGAAATATTTTTTATTTTAATTTCGGAAGGTCTGATTTGTTTCGATACCACAATTTGTTCCTTCAATGATGGCTGCGTAATCAGATTATGAATTTGCAGAGCGGAATAATAACCAATATAATATTCCGCATCGTTCACCAAATGTTCTGCTATCAAATGCCAGTCGGGCATAAATAATTCTGCATTTTCCTCATAGGGTATAATATGATAAACTCCGTCTTTCAATCGCATCAGCAAGCCCCTTTTGGTCATATCACTGAGTAATTCCCTAACCGTACTTTCCTTTGATTCAGGTAATGCTTTAAATGCTTCCGAATAGACAAAACCTGCCTTATTCCGTCCATTGAAAAAGGACAGTAATTGATTTGACTGGGTGGAAATGTACTTAGGCTTCATAGCAGAAATGTCAGGTTAAACCTGACTGCAATGATACGAAAGATAATTGAATATTTAGTAGGTTTAGAGTAAATATTTATGTTTCATCGTTAAATGGTCAGGTTTAACCTGATATTTATGATATGAAACATGATATTTAGAAGAAGAATCCAATAATCCATTCTTATTGGGTCTAATCCGATACTGTCCAATATTTGAATTGTGTTTGTACACTTTTGAAAAGAGTAAATAATTTATTATTGCAGCAGTTTTTCAATAATCTCATCCGGTTTTGAACTTGGTCTTGGCGCATCTGCATTAACGATGTTACCTGCCTTGTCAATTAGAAAATAGTGAGGAATAGCGTTAATTTCATAGAGATTTGCGATATCGGAGGCAAAACCCTGAGGGGCATTAAGTTGAATTCCGTTGAACGAATTCTTGTTGAGAAACTGTTTCAACTTTTCATCAGAATGATCAAGTGATACATAAATAAAGACGACATCTTTACCTTTAAATCTTTCACTTAGTTTTTTAGCGTCAGGGATTTCCGCAACACATGGAGCACAATTAGTCGCCCAAAAATCGAGATAAACTACTTTCCCTTTGAAATCCGACAACCTAACTTGCTTCCCATCAATGTCTTTTAGAACAAAATCAGGTGCAGCTTTAGAGGTATCCTTGAGTTCATGGAATTTTTTGCTTACCCTTTTATATAATGTTTGGTCAGAAAAACTAGAAGCGCATTGCGAAATAATACTATCCGTAGTGTGATAATATGATTCAAAATACGATTTTCCCTTTATACTTCCTGCTGTCCGTATTTGTTCATATAGAATCTGATACAAAGCAAGTTCATAAATCTCTCCCGTAAAATATTTTTTCGCTATAGAATCCCTGATATGAATTTGGTTCTGCCAAAGATAACTTTTGTCAGAATGATTAATCCGTGGGTCTGAAGTCATTGCGAAATATATATATGCCGGTAGCTCTCTTAAAAATTGTAGATATTTTCTATGTGAAAGGGCATTCGGATTATTGATTGGGATCAACGTTAAGAATTTCAAAAAGACACTATCCTCTAAACGGCTGGATGATTTTACGTTTTTTGTTGAATACTGAAGAATAGCAACTGCATAGGAATAATTAATCTCATCTTCCATCACTTCCTTAAATAAAGAAGGCAATGCCTTACCTTTAAAAAATTTATTAAAGGAATTTAATTGATCTGTTCTTCGTTTATTCCAGTATTCGACAAATTCTTTCGGTTCAAGTCTTTTAGCACTCGAATTAAATTCTTTGTTTACAGCTTTGCCACTCCAAAATTTATCCTGCCACTCGAACATAAATCCAATACAATCTTCACACCTACCAGTTACTTCAGTTACATTGCCTTTTTGAATTTCAAACCAAAGGCTATCCCCGGGAGCCACATATTTATTGATAAAAAGCCAATTGTCACCGTTAATCAAATGGAAATTAAGTGGAATGTCAGTTTCAATTTCAAACCGGAAATTATTTCGACTATCAATTGGTAATTCCTGTTTTGTTGATCTACTTTCAATCATATTTATAATTGAAGCATAATATTGAATAGTAATAGTCTTTGTAGAAGGCTTATCAAAATGGCCGCCGATGTATGTAGTTTTACTAAAGGATAATTGAATTAGGAAGACCCCAATAAGGGTAAGTAATATTTTGCTCATGGTGTTTAATTTATTTATCATTCAAGTTTACCATTAAATTCCTGAATTTGCATGATGAAGGTTACTTGTTTTTTTATAATCAGAACTTCCTCAATGAACATAAGTGGCAGAATATTATACTATCAATTCCGAAAGTCAATCTGTGATTTGTCTAATAAAGGCAGTTGCTCGTATTTTTTTTAACTCCGAAGAATAATTCTAAGTTTTTAATGAAACCTTTTCTGATTCTTTGGTTAAACAATTATAATAGGTTAGTTTTGATCAGTTAAAAGCAATAAAACCAATGATTTTGCGCATCAGTTTCCACAAAATAATAAAAGTAAAACCCAATCAATTCTAAAAAATATGAAAAAAACGGCACTTGCACTTGTTTTCTTAAGTCTTTTTATTACTTCAAAATCTCAAAAGGATTGGGATAAAGTGGATTTATTTTTACCAGGAAATATTCCAACAGGACTTGATAACTGTAAGGGCTTTGATCGAATTAATGATACGACATTTGTAGTCTTAAGTAGTTTTACTAGCGCAAAAAGTCAAGTCGCTTTAATTAATATGAACACCGGAATTGTTACAATTATTGATACTGATGCGACCTATACTAATCCAAACCGATTTGTTTTTATGAAGGGTAAGCTTTTTGGATTTGGTCAAGGCACCAGAGTTTTTAATTTCACTTCTAATAAATGGGATAGTATAAACAATCACTTTATTTACACCACATATCAACATCCTAAAGATGATGTTATAAAAATCAACGAAGACTCTGTACTATTATTTGGATCTAAAATAGAAAAATTCAATGTGAATAATTATGCTTTACTAAAGGTATGTGATTCAATGTTCCTCTTAGGGGGGGTGTATTACAAAGAAAAATTATTATGGGTTTTATTTACGTTACGGGACCAAGTATGACTCAATTAATTTAATGGTAAGTTATGATAAAGGGGACCATTGGAATATCAGAAGACGTCTTGATGGTAATTATAGCATTGATGCAAATTTCCGTTATTTCTTTGTAAATAGTGATACAGGTTACATAAGCTGGCATACAAAAGCAGGAACTCCAGTTTCTCAAGCCAAATGCCATGTAATCCGAACATTTGATGGAGGTGTAACTTGGCCGGACACTATAAAATATTTTCAACAGACACTTGGTAATACATGGTCTGTCAATGAAATTCATTTTTTAGATAAAAACGTTGGTTTTGTTAGCTATGGATCTAGTATTTTCAAGACCATTGATGGAGGAAATATTTGGTATGAAACACAAGGTGTGTATATGGATGGTTTGAAAACAATCTTTATCAATGATTCAGTAGGATACGCAGCGGTAGGTAAATTTTTTCCATCACAAACGGAATATATTTTAAAAACAACCAACCAAGGAGGTCCACCTTTTAAAAAGACCGGAGGAACAGGAATTAATAAAATTGAAGCAGCTTTAATAAATGTCAAAGTTTATCCTAACCCAAATGCGGGATCTTGCACCGTTAGTACACCCGGTTTAACGATCACCGGAATAAAAGTATATGATAATAACAGTAAACTGATATTTGATGAAACATATTCAAATGAACTACAAGAGCAAAATATAATATTGCCGAATATTTCATCAGGTCAATATTATGTGCATATCACAACGAATGAGGTTCTTAAAGTTTTTACAAAGTTTTTCGTTGAGTAGTCTAATAATTATATGGCAAGTAGTTAGAATTACAAATCGAATCAGCACCCAAACTGCGAAAAAAGCGCGAAAAAATTGGCCTAAAAACATCTAAAAAATAAAATGGAACTCAATAGAATCAACTCTTCCGAAATCAGAAAAGGGAGAAGACAAAATACTACTCCCGCTACAAATCAATCAAAATCCCGATTTCTCTAAGGTTTTTTTTTGTTGATTGAGAAAGTTTAAAAACCCATGCGTCTATTTGGGATGCCCTCCAAATACCACACACGTTAACAATTTACTTTTTTAAATTTTCGGTTATTAAGTTATCATTGCATTACCGAACAAGCAGCAGTTCATGGCATTTGAAAAATTAAGATGCGAACATTTAAGATTTTTGTTTTTTTATTATTTCTAACTTGGGATCATCAGTCTTCAGCCCAATCGGGGAAGAATTCTCGGCTCGTGGTCGACTATGTAAACACCTATAAGGATATTGCCGTGTTTGAAATGCTGCGTACACGCATACCTGCAAGCATCACTCTGGCACAGGGAATCTTGGAGTCGCAGTGTGGGAATAGCCGTTTGGCCATCGAAGGACATAATCATTTTGGAATTAAATGCAAAAACTCCTGGACCGGCAAAGTGATTCTGGAAGATGATGATGATTTTCAAGAATGTTTCCGCTCTTATGACGATGTGTATCTTTCGTATCAAGACCACTCCAGTTTTTTACTCTCTGCCAATCGTTATGCTTATTTGTTCGACTTGGAGGTCACCGACTACAAAAGCTGGGCCTACGGGTTAAAAGAAGCCGGCTATGCTACGAATCCTACCTATGCCACCCAGCTTATTGAGTTAATAGAAAAATATAATCTGAAACAATACGATAGATATACCAAAGCATCACCATCACTGAAAGACAGCACTGAAAAACATTCCGTTACCCCCTCCAATGGGATCCCTTCAACCAAGGCCACACAGTACGATACCTATACCCGCATCGCCATCGAAAACAAATTAAAGGTATCCGAAATATTAAAAATAAACGATTTGTCAACGGTAAAAGAATTGCATTACGGTGATATCGTATACCTAAAAACAAAACGAAATGAGAATAATAACCACGAAACTCACATCGTTGAATCGGGTGAGTCGATGCACGACATTTCTCAACAATATGGGGTGAAGCTCTCGTTGCTTTTAGAAAGAAATGGCCTCAAGCCGGGTGAAGAGCCCAGTAAAGGGGAAGAAATTTCCATCAATAAAAAAAATAAAAGAGAGGTAAAAAAACGTAAGGTTCTAAAAGACAATACGAAGTCGGTTGACATGCGTATTCACATGGGCGATCGAAGTAAAACAGATAGCATCATTGAAGCAAAATTTAATTCAGAATCGACCATCGATCATAAACTCGATAGTGCCGTGGCTAAAATAAAACCCGTGCCTTCCAAAGATTCAGTTTATATGGGCAACCCCAAGAGAAATGATTCGAAAGATTCTTCCGACAAACAAGATGAGGTATATAACAACGAACTTTATCACTTTGTGCTCAGAGGTGAAACCCTCTATTCCATTGCCAAAAAGTATAAGATTACAGTGGAAGAATTAAAAGCATTAAATAAAATAAAAGATAATAATATCCACCTTTTACAAAAGTTACAAGTAAGCAATCATCGTTTGGACGGAATTATACCTCCCAAAGTTTATGTCATGGATCGTGAAGGATTATATGTGATTCAGCTGGACGACAGTTTAGAGGGCATCGCTATAAAATTCGGAATTACACTTGACGAAATTTTCGCAATGAACGAAATCTCAATTTCAGATACCTTAAAAGTAGGCAATAAATTGAGGGTGGCAAAATCGGATGATTCTAAAATTGACATCCCACCATATCATATTGTGTCGGCGGGCGATACCCTCGAATCGATTAGCAAAAAGTATGATATCCCCATGGCGACGCTGGAAAAGCTGAACGCGCTGCGCGATGGCGAAGTTACCTTAGGGATGAGGTTGTATTTGCAGTAAACTCAGAATGCCAATCCAATGCCTCCCCAAACCCCTCCAGTATGAATACAAAGTATTTTGCTTCCCGGCTTAAAATAATCATCTCTTGAAAGCTGCATCACCCCCATCAGCATCTTTGCGGTATAAATGGGTTCAATCACGATTCCAGTATGACGTGCAAAATTTCGTGTAAAGAGAACCAGCTCATGATCAGTTTTAGCATAACCGCCACGATGAAAATCCGTATGTAAAGTATACGGGGTGTGGGCAATCCATTTTTGAATTTCCTGATTCAAATAATCGCCTCCTTTTATAACTGCAATACCATGAACTTGAGTCTTCAACGCTTTAGAGGCGACCCCAACAGCAAGTCCAGCCAACGTGCCTCCCGTGCCACTGGCAGTAAAAATATGATCATAGGATTCGGTTAACTCATCTATGATTTCAGCTACTCCAGGCAACGCCTCAAGACAGCTCCCTCCTTCCGGCACAAAATAAATGCTATCGTCATGCTTGAAATATTTGGCATAAAGCACTTCCTTGTCGCGATATTCATTTCGAGCGATAAATATTAAACGCATTCCAAAAAGATGACACATCCTTAAAACAGGATTCTTGATCTCTAACTCATCTCCCCTCACAAAACCAATAGTTTTAAAACCAAAGGTAGCTCCTGCACAAGCTACTGCCAGAAGGTGATTGCTGAAAGCACCACCAAAAGTAGCAAGCGACGTTTTGTTTTTTTGATGTGCATCATGAAGCACATATTTTAACTTGCGCCACTTATTACCACTAATAAAAGGATGAATTAAATCGTCGCGTTTAAAATAAACGGAAAGCTGCTTTTCCTGAAACACATCCAATAAAATTGGCTGTATTACCGAGCTGGAAGTGTTTATGCTTAGATTCAAAGTGAGACGGGTAAAGTTGCGCAAAAATAATAGCGAAACAACATTATTGCACTATCTATTAATAATCTTTTAGATTCGAAATCTTTTTATAATTTCGCAAAAGCAGATGATAAATTACCTACTCGCATTTTTATCGGGACTCGTCATTGGAATCCCTATGTGTTTTTCTTTAGGGCCCGTGTTTTTTGCATTAATACAAAACAGCTTAAGCAATGGAATCAAATCGGCCTTCTTTATTGCTTCAGGCGTAATTATAGCCGATATTATTTTGTTTGGCGCTGCCTACACAGGTACCCATCTGTTTATTGAAGGTCAAAATACTGACCGAAGCAGTGCTAATTTTTGGGTGGAATTATTGGGTGGTTCAATACTTGTTATTATGGGCTATTTTACCATAAGAAAACATGTAAAAGAAACGAACGAGAGGAAATTTTTTAACAACCCGGTCATGTATTTTATGAGGGGCTTTGTTCTGAATTTTCTGAATCCAATGAACTTTTTTGCTTGGGTTGTTTTAATTGCCAATGTAAATGTGGCCTATGTTACCACCTCGTATCGTTTCACTTTTTATATCGCTACTTTAATATCCATCTTCAGTACTGAGATTATCATTTCTTTTTTTGCTGCACGTATCACCAAAGTGCTAAATGCAAGAACACTGCGAATTATAAGCACCGGTAACGGATTGATTTTTATGGGATGTGGTATTTGGCTTCTAGGAACTGCTTTTGGATATTTTTAATTTATTCATATGATACCTAAAATACGCGAGACCTTCAACCTGAATTATACTATTGGAATGTACACTCAATTGCAAGAGTTCATTCAGAGCAACTACCCCAATCAGTTGGAATTTAGAGTTGGCGAAACCCCTGTGTTCTTCGACAAGAAACTGACGCATCAATTAATTGCTGCCAGTGAAAAAATTGTGGATGTAATTACGGCTCCTCAATTTATGGAACAGTCGCAAGCTTCTATACCCCAAAATTGCCACGTACCCGGCAACGAAGGGAAGCCTCATTTTATGGCTTTCGACTTTGCCATCTGTAGAGACGAGCAGGAACAACTTACCCCGAAACTAATCGAGCTTCAGGGATTCGCCACCCTATTTGGGTTTCAAGAGTTTTTAGGCCGGGCTTATGCTAGCTTATTCAACACCACCGATGGCTTCACGATGTATTTTAACAACCACACGCATCGGTCCTATCTTGAACTCTTAGCAAGAGTGATCGTGGGGGATTACAAAGTTGAAAATGTTGTTTTGATGGATGTAAAACCAGCTACCCAAAAAACCCGCATCGATTTCCATATTTTACAATCTTATCTTGGCATTCCTATCGTTGACTACTACGATATAAAAGCCGAAGGTAAAGAATTGTTTTATTGGAATGAAGGAAAGAAAATACGAATCCATCGTATTTTCAATCGATTGATTTTTGACGATTTGCACCAACAAACGGAATATGCCTCTTTCGATCTTTTTAAGGAATATGAGGTAGAATGGATCACTCATCCGAATTGGTTTTACCGCATCAGTAAATACACCTTGCCTTTCCTCCATTTCGACTTTGTGCCGAGCACACAGTTTCTAAGCGCATTGAAAGAATACCCCTCCGACCTCGAGAATTATGTGCTGAAGCCGCTCTACTCGTTTAGCGGACAAGGTGTTATCATTGATGTGTCGGCCAAAGATTTAGATGAGGTAAAAGACAAAGAAAACTGGATATTACAAAGGAAAGTTAAATATGAGCCTGTAATAAACACCCCGGAAGGAGGCGTGCAGTGCGAGATTCGAATGATTTATTTTTGGGAAGAGGGAAAACTACGACCCGAACCAGCCTTGAATTTGATGCGCCTAAGCCGCGGCAAAATGATTGGCGTTCGTTATAATAAAGATTTTACTTGGGTAGGAGCCAGTATGGGTTTCTTCGAGAAATAGGTTCAAGCTTCATTAGCCTCCTGTTCTGATTTTATTCGACTACCAAATGAAAATGCAGCATTCCGATTTTATTATTGTTGGCAGCGGATTGGCCGGAATAACCCTGGCGCATACCCTGCATCAACAAGGCTTTAGTTTTAAAATTATTTCCGAGCCGCAAATGTCTCGCTGCAGTATGGTAGCAGCCGGTGTGTACAATCCCGTTGTCTTTTATCGAATCACCAAAAGCTATCTGGCCGATTTAGTGTTACCCTATGCCGAACAGTTTTATAAAAGTGTTGAAACTGTTTTAAATAAAAAACTCCTCTCCCCTCTCCCACTAGCCCGAGTGATGGCCTCTAGGAACGAGCAAGAACTTTGGCAGAAACGCCGGGAAGAAGGCGTAGGTGAATATCTTGGAGCTCTTCTTACTGAGCCGATGCCTAGCATCAACCTCTCCATCTCAGATGGCCTTGGTATCGTGAAAAATACGGGGGCACTTGATTGTGCTTCATACATAGAAGCCTCCTTAGATTATTTTAAAACAAGTTATATCCAGGAAAAATTCGACTATCAAAGTATCGTTTTTCATGAAACAAATATCGCTTACAAAAATTATCAGGCGAGACAAATCATTTTCTGTGAAGGACATCAAATTTCAGAAAATCCTTTTTTTAAGAATGTGATATTGAAACCAGTTAAAGGAGAGATTCTTACACTGAAATTTACGGAGCCACTGCCTGATGAGGTGAGTAACTATATTCTAAATAAAAAATGCTACTTACTGCCCATTGGCAACAATATCTATAAAGTAGGTGCAACCTATAATTGGAGAGAACTAAATGAATGGCCAACCCCTGATGGCTTATTGGAGCTAGAAAAAAACATTCGAGATATTACTTCAATTCCCTTCACCATCTTAGAGCATCGGGCGGGCGTGCGCCCCGCTGCTTCCGATCGAAGACCCATCCTTGGTATTCATCAGCAGAAGAAGCAACTCGCCGTGTTCAATGGATTGGGTACCAAAGGAGTGATGCTTGCCCCTTATTTTGCAAATGCCTTAACAGGCCTGCTATGTCATTCCACGCCAATTCACAAAGAAGTAGATGTAGCGAGGTTTGGGTAATATTATCTGAGCAAATGGAAGGTCCCTTTTAATTCTCTAAAAACACCAAATCCAGAAACCTCAACAATATAAATATATACATCTTCAGGTGCGGGTGCCCCATGATATTGGCCATCCCAGCCCTCCATGATGGAATTGGTTTTATAGAGTTCTTCTCCCCATCGGTCATAAATTCTTAGTTCATAATTTACATGTCGCACAAAACTAGGTTTGAAAACCTCGTTTTTCCCATCATGATTGGGAGAAAAAGCATTGGGAATGAGTAGGGTGTCGTCGCTACATTTTCTTTGAATATAAAACGAATCAATATCCTTGCAACCCCCACTGTCGGTAAGTAATACGCGATGCCATCCGTATTTTTTAATTGGGGTTGTTTGCGTCGTGGTATTTTCAGGTTCCCACCGGTACGAGGAGGAAGATCTTGCGGTTAAAAAAAGTACAGAGTCGTCTTCGAAACAAATTTCGAGCCGGGCAATGGAGTCCTTCCTACTATCGATATAATACCCTGTATAGGCACTATCTTTAAGTAGGAAACAGGCATTTCGAATTTCGTAATGATGCCATCCCGTGTCGAGGAAGGTTCTGCTTTTAAGGGTGTTTCCATCCCACCACTGAAAATTGTTTCCTATCGCCACCGGCACGGAAATGGTGGCCGGGGCACCCTCACATACAAATACTTTTGCTACACTCGCTGCTAGAGGTTTTGCAATCACCTTTACCTTTATGGTATCCGACTGGAAACATCCGTTGAAGCTGGCACTTAACCAAAAAACTCCGGAACTATAAATTTTTGTGCTTTTTGTTGTATCACCATTACTCCAATAATATTTTGTGGCTGTAATGGCCGGCGTTATGAATAATGTATCCCCTTCACATAAAGTGGTATCATCGGGTAATTTAATAGCCGAAGTACTAGCGAAAACAACTGATGCAAAGGTGTCGATATAGCAACCTAGATAGTATATTCTTAAAGGATAAATACCACTGGCATACACTTTCAATACGTGATTGGTGTCGGTATAGTTCCACCACACGAGCGGGTATTGCCAACCTGGGTTAAGTAAGATGGTATCTCCCAGACAAGCTACAGTATCGGTTTTGAAATCGATGACAAGTTTTTTCGCAAAAGAGAAATAGGTGCTATCCAAAATAAAGCATTTCGAATTATATATTTTTACGATATACCAGCCACTTTTTTTGATCCAAATTTTTTGCGTGGTATCGTTGGTGCTCCAGAGGTACCTAAAACCAGAATTCCGCGCATTGAGTTCGAAACTATCGGCGAGGCAGGAACTTGAATATTTACTCAAAAAAGGGGTGGGGGTATTGAGCACCGTTACTTTAGCGGTATCGCAAACCAAGCAGGTACTGTCGCAATTGGTAGCGCATAAAACATAGGTGCCTGAGTTCGTGATAGAGATGCCCCTCACAGTGTCGTTGGTATTCCAATAATAGGTGTTAAAGGTGTTTAAGGAATAAAGGAAAACCCCATTTCCTCTGCAAATCGTAGTGTCGTGAAAGGAGAGTAATGGTTTTACAGGGACACAAATTACTACCTGCTTTATAATCGAATCGGTGAGTGCTCCGCTACCCAGCCTGAGTGTAACGGTGTAGGTGCCGGTATTGCTATATTTATGTTGGGTTATTCTTGTATAAGCGTAGTTCGCTGAACCCGATAACGGGTCGCCAAAATCCCATACCCATTGGTCAATATTACAGCAACTCAAATCAGTAAAAAGTGTTGAATCGCCTAAACAGCGCTTCTCTACTTTAAAATCGAGGATAGGTATGGCTGCCTGAATTAGGGATGAAGTGCAGAAGAGTAGAATGAACAAGAGTTGCTTCATTATATCAGTATAGTAATACAATCCCTGTGAACCTCTGCAAAAATAAAAAATACGACTTGTTTCAGACTTATTTCACCACCAACAACTTCTTTGTTTCTCTAATTCCATCGTGGCTTACGACAACGATATAATTACCGTTGGGCAATTCATTCACATAAAAACTATAATTATTTTTACCACTGGTAGCATTTAAATCGTCACTGCGCAATAATTGTCCTTGATAGTTGTAAATAGAAACCACGGCCTTGCTGCTATGTTTTGCATTGAATGAAATAGTGGTAGTGCTTTTGGCAGGATTAGGATATACCTCCATAGAGTTCGATTTCTCCACCATCGCGTTTACACCCGTATGAGCGTAGGTGGTGCTCACATAGAAACCCCTACCATGGGTGGCAATATAAAATCGTGATCCCGGCCAGTTATTGAATTTATACTGACGAAGTTGAAATACCGGTACATTGGCCATTCCTGAGTTTTCAAAGGCATAGGTAGGCGAACCTGTATTAAAGTTTTTGCTTACAAACATGCCACGTTCGGTGGCCAGCACCAGTGAGTTGGCATCATCCCAAACAATCTCAGCATCATAAACGGGGATTTTGGGAAGATTGCCTTGAATAGAGATGAAAGTAGGTGTTGAAGAAATAAAATTAGTTGAATAATAAACATAATCATTATTGCCATAATTACCTAAGGTAACCACCACCTTGTTTTTATCGGTTTTGCTAAATGAAACACCGTTAATAAAACGTCCTGAAGAATTCCATACCATTGATACATTTACATTAGACAATAATCCGTTGGCCGAATCAAAAACGCCTTTCGTTAAAATGCTATCCACTTTATACACTAATCCGGAACTCGTTCCGATCAAAGCGGTGTTGCCATCACGTGAAATATCGACACAGCTACCTTCACCCGAAATTTGTGCCACTCTGTACCAATTAGGAACAACAGCAAGGTCCTTATAAATATCTTTCGCGATCCAGGCGGCTCCTTTGGCAGCAAAAAGGAAAAGTGAGTTGCTATCATTGGTAGATGTTTCCCATAAGGTAAACGGAGTATTGAAAGTGCCTGAATCTTTACAAAAAGCAGCGATACGATCATTGTAAAAAGTTTGGTCATAGGTTACATTCACATTATTATCTCTCGAGGTGAACTTTAGGTATGATGAAAGATCTGATTCGGTATAGGAGAAAATGCAGTATCCTGGAAGTTTTTGTGAGAGTTCGGCATAAAAGCCATCACCTCCTTTAGTTTTAACTCCACTTAAAGGAGTGTTGCCGAGTCCGTCGATAACCCAGCTACCATTATCCTGAGCACCTCCGCCTACCACCCATGAACTTCTTACCGCATCTTTGATGTAAGCTGCCGAAACAGCGTAAAACTGCGTCACGTTATAGCCATGATTTGAAGCGTAAAAACTCTTGCCTTTGTCGATCGATTTAAAAACACCACCGTCATTACCCACGTACATGGTTGCAGGAGTGGTCTTTAAATCCCATACGATAGCATGATTATCGGCATGCACATATTTATATGAATTGGTTGATAGTTGAGAATTAGAAATTTGAACTAAGCCCCCGGCAGAGGTCCAATCGTAAAGATCGATCCCCCCAAAATAGGCGTGGCCTTCATTATCAGGATCAACGGCAGTGACATTATTCCACCATCCTTGTCCGAGCACTGCATTGCTTAAAATATCAACGTAGGGAGTTGAGCCAGTCACAATTCTTGTCCACGATTGGCCTTTGTCTTTCGATTGAACGATAGATAAGAGTCGGCCGCTATTTTGGTTTTCTGCCATCGCATAAATATAATTACTGTTACTATTGGCAATAGCCAGCGAGATTCTTTTAGGGGTACCTGCCCATCCATCGGGTGTTGTTGCAGTGGTAGGGGTTAAACGGTTAAAAAGTGCACCGCCATCAACAGAAATATAAATTGAAACACCGATCACTGCTGCAATCACACTGCCATCTTTACTGATATCGAGATCCATACATTTTCCGGTAGTGGAAGGATTGGTAATGGCTTTGGTCCAGGTGGTACCGCCGTCATTGGTGATATAGACGCCGTTGGTATTTCCTGCAAATATTTTTCCGGGTTCGGTAGGGTGTGCCACCATATCATTGGTATTGGCCCAGTATGATTTTCCAAGAGCGGCGTCAGTCGAAGGTAACAGGGTAAAAGTAGAGCCTCCATCGGTCGATTTAAATACCCCGGTGCCATCAAAAGATGGGCTACCTGTTGTAGTACTGGCGTTTCCGTTTCCAAAAGCGCTTTCTCCTGTACCTGCAAAAATATCACCGTTGGATGTTTGAGCTAAACAAGAAATGTTTAAAGTCGACATTTGGTCGTTCATTCTTGTCCAGGAAGAGCCTGCGGTGGTCGATTTCCAGATCCCACCCGACACTGCACCTGCAAAAACAAGTTTGCTATTGGTACGGTCAATTAAAATGCTTCGGGTTCTACCGCCCACGTTATCGGGTCCCAACTCTGTCCAATCCATGCCGGCATTGGTTTTGTTTAAAGCTGCCTGCGCATCAATTTCTCTGTTTATACGTGCTACTTCAGAAGCATCAACAGTGCCGGTAATTTGATTTGAAATAATTTTATTCCTCCAGGCCATATAACCTGAGGCATTTTCCTGTTCCCCGCGCTCATTTTTTGCTTGAGAAAGTTCATCTTTTTTGTCAACACTAATTTGAGCTATCGAAAAGGTGAGAAGGATAGCGGTACAAAATGCTAAACTCAATTGGCTAAAACGTTTCCTATTCATGATGTAAAATATGTATTTGGTATAAGTCGAAAAATGGTTGCGATACGTTGCTTTTAAAAAGATGCAAATAAATAAAAAAAAACCAATAATCAGAGATGTCTTTCAGCGTGATAAGAGGAACGCACCAAAGGCCCCGACTCGACGAATTTGATGCCCCGTCTCAAACCCTCTTCCCGATACATTGCAAAGGTGTCGGGGTGCACATATTCCTTCACCTTGAGATGCATCTTGGTAGGTTGTAAATACTGGCCAAGCGTAAGCACATCGCATCCTTGCATGGCTAAATCGTCCATTGCCTCAAAAATCTCAGATTCCGTTTCACCCAAACCCAGCATAATCCCACTCTTCGTTCTGTGACCATCGTCCTTGGTCCGTTTTATTTGTTCCAAACTGCGTTCGTATTTGGCCTGGGGTCGAACCAATTTGTATAAACGCTTCACGGTTTCCATATTATGTGAAATCACTTCGGGGTTTTCACGGATCACCTGATAAAGCAAATCCCATTGAGCCTTAAAATCGGGAATGAGCGTTTCCATGGTGGTTTCGGGGTTGAGCAGTTTCACCTCTCTGATGGTTTCGGCCCAAACAGTAGCCCCTTTGTCTTTGAGCTCATCGCGGTTTACAGAGGTAAGCACCGCATGTTTCACTTTCATTAATTTGATGGCCTCTGCAACACGGCGGGGTTCATCCAAATCGTATTCGGTAGGCCTTCCAGTGGCAACGGCACAAAAGGAACATCCTCGTGTGCATACATTGCCCAAAATCATAAAGGTGGCGGTGCCTGCACCCCAACATTCGCCCATATTAGGACAATTACCACTCTCACATATCGTATGAAGCTTGTGATTATCTACTATTTTCCTAACATTGGCGTAGCTTTCGCCTAAAGGAAGTTTTACTTTTAACCACGATGGTTTCTTTGTTCGCTCTGCTAATTCTACTTGCTCTGCCATGTCAATATCTAAAACGCTCTAATTTAAATTGATTACCAAACTTTACCCAAATTAAAATTAATATAAAAAGAAGGATAAATATAACTGTTTTGAGTGCTTGCCATTAACGGTAATTCTTGTGAATAAACCTCCGTTAATACCCCTATCTCCAAGGAGTGGTATTCGTTATAATATTTGCCCCAGCTAAATACCATCGCTAGTTTGCCAAATGCCCCAGGCACCACTTTAATTTGATTAAAACCATTGAAAAAAGGAGCACCTCCTAAAATATTTTCTAAATCAATGTTATTCTCCCCATTATATTTTACGAGTTTTTCATGGCTGCCTAGCATTCCGGGTTGTTCGTCAATAAAAAGATACACCGGTTTGAGTAATGCCATGCTCGCACCTAACTGATAAGCCCATCCAACTCCAATATCGTTTTTACTATTGCGAACGCCCAAGACAGCGTATTTGCCAATACCCAATTTTAACGGCATCGCTACAAATTTTCGACCAAATACAAATCCATTATAGCGTGTATTACCCACATAGCGAAATTCTTTGGGGTGTTTAATTTTACCGAACTCCACAATATAGAAACTATACTTCGACTGCACAGAAGTCTGTCCCCATCTAAAATTCACACCATAACCGTTGGTTTGTAACGAAGGTGAAAAACTAAAAAAACGGGTTTGATTCAAATTCACCGATGCTGCCTGAGAATGCGCCGATGCGACACAAAAAAGAGTCATCAACAGGAGGAAAAAGAATCGAATTTGCATGAAAGTATATAACCATACAAATATACGACATGTTTTTCAAATTAATTTATCGGATCTAATTTTATTACCCGAAACGCCACAAAAAAGCACCTCGTACCACTCTACTCAGATTGCTCTTGCCAAGCCAAAAACACAGGGGTGATTAAAATAATTTAAAATTTAGAATTATTATTTATAGTATTGTATTATAATTCTATTGAAATCCATTCAGGCCGTTATAAACAACTCATCATTTTGAATATGAATATTTACAACCCTTATAATATTCTAGCAGAGGAAGATTCCTTACTGCATTTGAAGTTATCGTTTAAAGACCGACTGATAAGCATTATTTCCTCCCGTGTTTTGCCACTACTGATCGTCATCATTCTATTTGCAACTCTAGATAGCATACAGAAATCGATTTCGATATTTGTTACAGCAGGGTTGGTGTTTCTCGCCTTAACAAGCATCATTTTACTGAATGCCCGAACCGGGTTGGAGGTTGTTTTTAAGGCTTCCGTCATCGAAATTTATTCTCTCCGATTACTTGGAAAGCGCAAACTCTCCATTGCTTTGGAAGATGCCGACTATATTGAACTTGAAATATTTAATGACCCCCGGGTTTCAGGCGCCTTCTATCGTATTGTTTTGAAGAACAAAAAAAGGATTCTGCTTTTAAAATTTCCCGCTCCAGAAAGCCCTGATGAAGAGCGTTTCATCAATCTGAATCTAAAACTAGAAGCGCTGACTCACTTAAAAATAAAGACCGAGAACACCGGAAAATATTTTAACAAAGCTTAAAGAAAAGTCCATTTCATCCCTTGGTTCTTTCCTTATGACGATGATTCAAAAGCTTGAGCAAGGGCATCATCACTATTCTTTATTGAGAAGTATCACCGGCACATTCGCCTCTCGTGCTAAATCATTGAAGGTTTTTAAATCCGTGTCAATAATTAGTTTGAGCTGAACTAAGTAACCATTTGCCAAGGCACTTAACTCGGCAAAAACAGCTTGTGC
This sequence comes from uncultured Bacteroidota bacterium, assembly GCA_903897855.1. Classification (GTDB taxonomy): domain Bacteria; phylum Bacteroidota; class Bacteroidia; order UKL13-3; family UKL13-3; genus CAINMV01. The sequence goes on from CAIUDH010000052.1 coordinate 111,847, forward strand.
CTGTTGGCTTGGCTTGGCTATGCCTGCCGAGGCGGCATCGTACACAGAAGATAATTTGTCGTTTAGTTTTATGGGGTAGTTTAACACA
>CAIUDH010000053.1 GCA_903897855.1 uncultured Bacteroidota bacterium
ACTGTCGGCCAATTGATCAAAATTTTCCGCAATAAGAGTATGCTTTGAGAGTTTCGGCAACTGGGTTGCGATATGGTAATTGGCTGGTATAATAAACTGAATTTGTATTGGCTCCTCTACTCTCCCTTCAAGATACATAAAACAGTTTACAGGGTTAATATAAAGTTGGCTCTCATCTAAATAGGTTGAACCCGCATTTAATGTGGCAGCGTAATAGCGGTAGCTCACCATAAAATTTTCTTCCGAATTCGTTTGAATTAACCAGCAGTCTTTCGATATTTTTTCGAAACTCAAAGGCTGCAACAAATTATTATAAACCTTCACCTGCTGTACATTCTGAGCGAAGTTGCCAATCTCATAGCGTCCTGGTCGCCAAGTAGGTAAATGAATTTTTATTTCCTTCTCCTGTACATGGTCAACATAAAAAACAAGGTCGATAAAATGTTGTTGTGGTAATGAATATGTAATGTCGTACTTTAACATAAATTGAAGGCACAATCTTAGCTAAAAAAACGATAGCAAAAATTTCTTTTTGTTTAGAAATTAGAAACTGAAAATACAAGTTATTGCATTGGAACAGGTTTTGGATGGCTCGAATACATTTTCATTTTTTAATTCAAACGTTTGCTATCTTTGCATAAGTAACTATTATGGCGCTCAAGTTTTCAATTCCCCCTTTTAATCAGCATAAGTTTATTAAATTTTTTTGGTATTCCGTTTTAGGTGGAACAGGTGCTTTTATGCTGATGCTGCTCATGATTAGCTGGGGCTGGTTTGGTAAATTGCCATCGACCAAAGAGCTGGAAGATCCTACCCCATCTTTGGCTACGGAGGTTTATGCCGACGATTCGACCACCGTATTGGGCCGTTTTTATATTGAGAATCGTAGTAACTCCAACCATCGTGAAATAAGCCAATACATGTACGATGCGCTCATTGCTACTGAAGATGTTCGTTTTAATGAACATTCAGGTATTGATGCACGAAGGCTTGTTTCAGCGGCAGTGTATTTAGGTAGAAATGGCGGTGCAAGTACCATCACGCAACAGTTAGCAAAAAATCTATTTAAAACCAGGCACCACAGTAATATTGTGGCTACCTTATGGGCTAAACTTAAAGAATGGGTGCTCTGTATCCGACTTGAACGATTGTATACCAAAGAAGAGATCATCACGATGTACCTTAATACTGTTCAGTTTCAAGGAAATGCTTACGGCATAAAAACAGCGTCTAAGGTTTTCTTTAATAAAACCCCCGATAAGCTAAACCTTCAGGAATCGGCCACCTTAGTGGGTTTGCTCAAGGCTATCGCTACCTTCAATCCGATTAATAATCCTGAACGATCGAAGTACCGTCGAAATACGGTATTGGAGCAAATGCAGAAATATGATTACCTTAAACCGGAGGTTTGTGATTCGGTAAAAAAGCTGCCTATTGAAACCCATTTTAGCTCAGAAAGTCATACGCAAGGCCAAGCTACCTATTTTAGAGAATATCTGCGTGATTACTTAAACAGATGGTGCGCAGAAAACAATTATAATCTGTATCGTGATGGTTTAAAAATTTACACCACCATCAACCCCAAAATGCAGCAATATGCTGAAGAGGCCGTGCTAAAGCATATGAAGGTATTACAGAAGGAATTTCATGGGATGTACAAGAAAAGGGTGCCTTGGAATAAGAATTCGGAGAGTTTGAACAATGCCATGCAAAATACAGATCGATATATTGAATTAAAGAAGTTAAATGCTACCGAGGATGATATTTATAATGCCTTCTATACCCCTGTGAAGATGCGCGTTTTTACTTGGGATGGAGAACGTGATACGACCTTAACACCGATGGATTCGATTAAACACTATCTCTATTATTTGAATTGCGGTTTTATGAGCATGAATCCCAAAAATGGATATATCAAAGCCTGGGTGGGCGGTATTAATTACAAGTATTTTAAAGTTGATCATGTGAGCACAAAGCGACAGCCAGGATCCACCTTTAAGCCATTTACTTATGCCTATGCCATCGATAATGGAATTCCTCCTTGTACTTATTTCCCTAATACTCCTCCTGTTTTTAAAGGCTATGAAAGTTGGCAACCGAAAAATGCCGATGGCAAATATGGCGGTTCGGTGAGTATGCGCACTGGTATTGCATTGTCAATTAACTGCATCGCTGCCCAAGTGTTAGCACAGTTTAATGAGGCCGGACCTCAAGGCGTCATCGATCTTTGCCGGAAAATGGGCATCATGGGAGAGATGAAACCATATCCTACCATTTGTCTAGGTGTGTTTGATGTTTCAGTGTTTGAGATGATTGGAGCCTATAGTACTTTTGCCAATCAAGGTGTTTGGACTCAACCTATTTTTATTGTAAAAATTGTAGATAAAAACGGAAACTTATTACAAGATTTTGCTCCACGAACAGTGGAAGCCATCGGAGCCGATAAAGCCTATGTGATGCTTGATATTATGAAAGGCTGTGTAAATTTCGGAACCGGCAATGAGGTACGTTCCCGCTATGGCATTAATACGCCTATTGCGGCAAAAACAGGCACCACCAGCAACTTCGCTGATGGCTGGTTTATAGGTATAACACCCGATTTAGTGAGTGGTGGTTGGGTAGGTAATGACGATCGTACCATTCACTTCCCTGATATCTATCATGGTTGCGGTGGCCATATGAGCCTGCCCATCTGGGCCTATTATATGCAAAAAGTTTATGCCGACAAATCATTAAATGTGAGTCAAGGCGACTTCGAATATCCGAAAACTGAGATCAAAGTAGATATGAATTGCTCCAATAATGATGATGCGGAAACGTATAAGGACTTCTTAATTGGATACTAAGACGAACCACCTTGCGTAATTGAATATTGAAGATTTGATGAATCAAAAAAAAATTGTTTTAGTAGGAAGTGCCTACCCACTTAGAGGTGGCTTGGCTACCTATAACGAAAGATTAATTCAAGAGTTTTTGAAGGAGGGACATGAAGCATCCATCAAAACTTTTTCGTTGCAATACCCCGAGTTTTTATTCCCCGGAAAAACCCAATTTAGTTCCGATGCACCACCAGTGAATTTGGAGATAGAGGTATGTGTCAATAGTATGAATCCATTAAACTGGGTGAAGGTAGGCCGGAAAATAAAAAAGTTAAATCCAGATATTCTTATTTTTAAATACTGGACTCCCTTCATGTCGCCGTGTTTTGGTACCATTGCTCGTTTTGCAAAATCGAAAAACACGAAGGTGATAACCGTTTGCGATAATATTATTCCGCACGAGAAACATTTTTTTGATGATGCGTTAAACAAGTATTTCCTTCATAGCAATGATGGGTTTATTTGCATGAGTGAAAGTGTACAACAGGATCTATTGCATTATCTACCGAAGGCAAAGAGTATTTTAACGCCTCATCCTGTGTATGATAATTTTGGGCAGGGCGTTGATAAGCTATTAGCTCGTATACCCTTTGGCTTAAAAGCAGACGAGCCTGTGATTCTGTTTTTTGGATTTATTCGTCAGTATAAAGGTCTGGATATTTTGCTGCAAGCCATGGCCGATGAACGGGTAAGAGCCTTGAATATAAAGGCGATTATTGCTGGCGAATATTATGAAGATGCAGCCCCGTATAATCAACTCATTAAAGATTTAAATTTAACAGAGAACGTGATTATCAAAGATGATTTTATTCCGACCGAGGAAGTGAAGAATTATTTTGGTGCTGCCGATATCATAGTTCAACCTTATAAAAGTGCTACTCAAAGTGGTATCTCTCAAATTTGTTATCATTTTGAAAAACCCATGATTGTAACCAAAGTAGGAGGGCTACCTGAAATAGTTCCCCATCTAAAATGTGGTTATGTATGCGAGGTCGACCCTACCGCTATTGCCGATGCGATGGTCGATTATTTCACAAATAAGAATCGACCCGAATTTGCAGGGTATCTCCAAGAAGAAAAGAAAAAGTATCTCTGGAGTTCCATGACGAAATCGATTATAAAATTAACCGAGAAGTAATTAAATCTCGTATTCCCATTATCCGTATAAATTGTATGCTGCGCCTTGTATAACGTAACCACCAACCCCGATTTTGAAGTGCTTTTTCAAGCGTATCAATCACCACTTCAGAAAATGGAACGTGCCGGTCAGCTCCTGTTTGTTACAGGTAAGGCAGGAACAGGAAAATCGACCTTATTAAGGCTTTATAATATGCTGCATCCCACTGATACTATTGTGTTGGCGCCTACCGGCATTGCGGCTATCAATTGCGGTGGAGTCACGATCCACTCTTTTTTCGGATTGCCTTTCCGACCGGTTATCATAGGGGATGAGGAAATTAAAAAATATGGTAAAAGTCATCCTAAAAATAAGCTTATCAATAATGCGAGCACTTTTATTATTGATGAGATTTCGATGGTAAGGGCTGATGTGCTCGATGCGATTGATTATTCCTTACGTATCAATACAGGAAACTTGCATACTCCCTTCGGTGGTAAGCGTATGATTTTTATTGGCGATATGTTTCAGTTAGAGCCCGTGGTTCAAAACAATATCGTTGAAAAGCTCATGTTTACCGAGTTCTACGACTCTCCTTATTTTTTTAGTGCCAAGGTTTTTCAAAAAGTTCAATTAGAGATGATCGAGCTTAACAAGGTGTATCGACAACAGGATTCCTATTTCATTGGCATCCTCGATAATATACGTGAGCGTGAAGTAGAGGAGGAGGATATGTTTAATTTGAATCAGCAGCAATTGCCTGCCGAAGCAGCTTTAGATCCATACACCATTACCCTAACAACCACCAATGCCACAGCGCAACTCATCAACGATAAGCAATTATTGAATCTCGATCCACCTGAATTTTTGTATAAGGCTATTGTGAGTGGTGAAATAAATAAGAACCATGTAAGTGGTGATGAAAATTTACGTCTTAGATTAGGTGCTCAAGTGGTGTTTTTAAAGAACGATGTAAACAAGCGCTGGGTAAATGGTACCATTGGAAAAGTAACCTATTGCGATGCTTCTCAAATACGTGTGGCATTCGAAGATGGCACCGAGCATGAAGTATTACCTGCCGATTGGGAAAATAATTTATACCGCTGGGATGAGACCAAAAAAAGGGTCGCTACCGAAACCATTGGAACGTTCAAACAATTTCCTATCAAACCTGCATGGGCCATTACCATTCATAAAAGCCAGGGTCTTACCTTCGATCGATTACGAATTGATTTAGGAAAAGGAACTTTTGCACATGGACAACTTTATGTAGCCTTGAGTCGTGCACGCACTCTTGAAGGCATCAAACTCAATCGTGCCATCCGATTCCAAGATATTATCGTGGATGAACGCATCATCGATTTTATGATTGAGATGCGTAGAAATAAAGTGTAAAATTATTTTGATTTTCTCACCAAAACTACTCCGGTAAGTATTAAAGCCAAACAGAATAAAGATTCCTTGGGAATAGTTTCTCCGATGAATAAGGCGATTATGATGGTTATAAAAGGCATGATATAAGTAATCATCGAAGCAAAACTAGCACTGCTTATTTTCAAAAGTTGAAAAAACATGACATTCGATAAGGCGGTGTTTAAAACGCCTAAGGCTATGGCAAACCAGATATGTCGTTCGTTCCACTGAATTAAATGATAGGAGGCAGTACCAAAAGCACCGTCAACGCCAACACCTAGAAGCGTTATATAAACCACAGCAATGCCAAGGGTGGAAACGGTGCCAATATATAAGGATGAAACTTCTTTAAGATAGGTGTCAACGATGTTAATATTTAAACCATACATCAAAGTGGCTAAAACAATAAAAAGGCTTAATCCCACATTATGCAAATTGATATCCCCTTTCGATAAGAACAAAATCAACACTCCTACAAAACCGAAAAGTACACCCAATGTTTTTTGCAGACTACTTTTCTTGCTGAAAAATAAGACGCCGATAACCAACACCCAAAGTGGTGTCAATGCATTTAATATGCCTGCTAAATTGGTATCAAGGCCTTTCAATGCCAAGCAAAAAAGTACCGCAGGAATACCATTTCCAAAAAAACCAGAGACGATGAGTATCCAAATTTTATTCTTCGGCACTTTGGTGAGATGCCATAGGCTCCAAGGCAATAAAACAACACCGGCAAAGGCAATACGCATACTGGCCATCTGCAAGGGAGTATAAACCTCCAGGCCTGCTTTCATAAAGAAATAGCTAAAACCCCATAATACCGTGAGTAACAAAAACAAGAACCAAACCCAAAATTTACTGGCGTACATAATCTTTTTTAAACGTAATATTTATTTAAAAACACCTAAAATAAAAAAGATCCGTTGATACTTTTAGCGATTTCAGTCGGCGAATATACCATTGTTAATCCTATTGATTCAACCCAAATTGCGCAACAGTTAAATGGGGTGAGTCTGGTTTTTGAATTTCTTTTGCCAAGCATCTAGTGATATCAACTAAAGCAACTTCTTTATCAGCTTGAAATATTTGAAAGGGGCATATTTTAAGGGCAAATCAATCCAAGTTAGACTATTTAAAACACCTCGCATATTGCTAAATGCCATAAAACTATGGTATCCATGATATTTTCCCGACCCACTGTTTCCGACACCTCCAAAAGGCAAATAATGGTTGGTGATATGCATGAGCGTGTCGTTCACACAAACGCCACCAGAGGTGGTTCTTGCTATAATTTCTTTTGCCTGCTTGTTATTGCCGAAGTAGTAGAAAGCTAATGGTTTCTCGTTATGGTTCACATAAGTAATTACCTCGTCGAGATGGGTGTAAGTTAATATCGGCAAAATAGGGCCAAAAATCTCCTCCTTCATAATGGGGAACTCCACTTCTATTTCATCCAAGAGGGTGGGGGAGATATATCGATCGTTGGCATCTACCTTTTCTCCAAATCGTATACGGCCGAGCTCCAGCAATCGCTGTAATCGCTGAAAGGCTTGCTGGTTAACAATTCGAGCAAAATAATGACTTTGTTGAATATCTTCTCCATACATTTCTTTGAAGTGAGTTATCATCTTTTTTATTAATTCTTCTTTCACCGAAGCATGAACAAAAAGATAATCAGGGGCGATACATGTTTGACCCGCATTGATCGTTTTGCCCCAGGCAATACGCTTGGCTGCAATTTCTAAATTAGAATCGGCATCAACAATACACGGGCTTTTTCCGCCTAATTCCAAAATCACCGGTGTAAGATGCTCCGCTGCTTTTCTCATCACCACTCTGCCTACTGCAGCACTTCCGGTAAAAAAGATGATATCGAAACGTTGCTCCAACAGTATTTCATTCACCTCGCGGTGACCTTCAATTAAATCAATATAATTCGAGTTAAACGTTTCTTGAATTAACGCATTCATTACTTTCGAAATATTGGGAGTATAAGGCGAAGGTTTTAGTATCGCACAACAACCGGCAGAAATAGCGCCCACCAAGGGATTCATTAATAATTGAAAAGGATAATTCCATGGTGCAATAATAAGTGCAACACCAAGAGGCTCAGAGATAACTCTACTTCTTGATGGAAGCAAATGAAGAGGAGTCCGAACTTTTTTGGGCTTCGCCCATTGGCTCATGTTCTTGAGATGGTATTCAATTTCTAGGAGTACTACACTAATCTCTGTTAAATAGGCCTCCTCGTAGGATTTATGCAAATCGTTCCAGAGCGCAGCTGTAATTAATTTCTCATGTTTTATGATATTCTCTTTGAGGAGGCGGAGTTGACTCATTCTGAACTTGACATCCTTGGTTTGATGCGTTGCGAAAAAAAGCCGTTGCTTTTTTAGTATATCTTCAATCGTACTTGTGGAATGATCCATGATTCAAAAGTAATGAAATATGTGTTAGTGCCAGGGTATTACACGCTAACGGTCACTAAATCCAATACAATCACCCGATGGCTTATGGCCATAAATTAGTATAATTTTCCTATGATGACCTTAACAGGGAGAAACTGACGATTTGTCACACACCATCCAGATACTGAAAACGTGATGTGTTTGGGAATTCGTGTAGCCCATTAATACGGCATTAATAAAACAACCCTGTTTCTATTGTAATATACTGATTGTCATTTACATATACTTTAATTGAAGAAATTTGATGCTCCACAAGGAAGCATGGTTTCTAGGTATAAACAGGAGCCAAACATTTCTTCGTGTAGGGCTTTGTTTCTAAATTTTATTTTGCTATATTTGCACGCTTTTAAAAGCGGTATTGTGCCGTTTCAGGTGCATTATAATTCTTAAATTACCTACAGGGATTCATAAAATATGTCAAGTAAAAAAGATTTTAAAATCAAATCAAACTTCTCACGTTTGCGTATTGGCTTAGCTTCACCCGAGATGATCTTAAATCGTTCGAGTGGGGAAGTAACAAAACCCGAAACCATTAACTATCGTTCGTTTAAGCCCGAAATGGGTGGCTTATTCTGTGAACGTATTTTTGGTCCAGTGAAAGATTTTGAATGTCATTGCGGCAAGTACAAACGAATTCGTTACAAAGGAATTGTATGTGATCGTTGTGGTGTTGAAGTAACTGAGAAAAAAGTTCGTCGCGACCGTATGGGACACATTAATCTTGTGGTTCCGGTAGCTCATATCTGGTATTTTCGTTCGTTGCCGAATAAAATTGGTTACCTACTTGGAATTCCAACGAAAAAAATGGATATGATTGTTTACTACGAGCGTTATGTAGTAATACAAAACGGTGTTAAGGTAAATGACGGTGTTAATTACCTTGATCTTTTAACCGAAGAAGAGTATTTAGATATTCTTGACGGTTTACCGAAAGAAAACCAGATGTTGGAAAATTCTCACCCCGATAAATTCATCGCAAAAATGGGTGCTGAAGCTTTACAAGATCTTTTGATACGTTCTAACCTTGATGATTTGTCATTTAACTTACGTCATCAAGCGGCGAATGAGACCTCTCAACAACGTAAACAAGAAGCATTAAAACGCTTAAAAATTATAGAGGCATTTCGTAGTGCCAACCTCAATGGATACGAGAACCGTCCCGATTGGATGATCTTGAAGATGATTCCGGTGATTCCACCCGAATTGCGTCCATTAGTTCCATTAGAAGGCGGACGTTTTGCAACTTCCGACTTGAACGATTTATATCGTCGTGTGATTATTCGTAACAACCGTTTGAAGCGATTAATGGAGATCAAAGCTCCAGACGTAATTTTACGTAACGAGAAGCGTATGCTTCAGGAAGCGGTCGATTCATTATTGGATAATACCCGTCGAGTAAGTGCCGTTAAAACTGAAGGAAATCGTCCGTTGAAATCTTTGAGTGATATGCTTAAAGGAAAACAAGGTCGTTTCCGTCAAAACTTATTGGGTAAGCGTGTCGATTATTCGGGTCGTTCGGTTATTGTTGTTGGTCCATACTTGAAATTACACGAGTGCGGTATCCCTAAAACAATGGCAGCTGAGTTATATAAACCATTTATTATTCGCCGCCTCATCGAACGCGGTATAGTAAAAACAGTAAAGTCGGCAAAAAAAGTAGTCGATAGAAAAGATCCTATCATCTACGAGATACTAGAAAATATTATCAAAGGGCATCCTGTTATGTTAAATCGTGCACCTACGCTTCACCGTTTAGGTATTCAAGCATTTCAGCCCAAATTGATTGAAGGAAAAGCGATTCAGTTACATCCTTTAACCTGTACCGGTTTTAACGCGGATTTTGACGGTGACCAGATGGCGGTGCATTTGCCTTTAGGTAATGCCGCAATTTTGGAAGCCCAGTTGTTGATGTTAGCCTCACATAATATCTTGAATCCAGCCAACGGTGCGCCTATCATGGTGCCATCTCAGGACATGGTTTTGGGATTGTATTATATCACTAAGATTCGTAAATCGACTCCCGATGATATGATCAAAGGTGAAGGTAAAGCGTTTTATGGTGCTGAGGAAGTAATCATTGCTTTCAACGAAGGCAAAGTAAGTTTGAATGCTGAAATACGTATCAAAGGCAATACCCGTCAGAAAGATGGAAGTATGGTTTATGGTTGGATTACCACTTCAGTGGGACGTGTTATTTTCAATAAAGCGGTTCCAGAACCAGTAGGTTTCATCAACGAATTGCTTACCAAGAAATCCTTACGTGAAATTATTGGTGATATCATTAAAATATGCGGTTTAGATAAAACAGCTTCTTTCCTTGATGCTATTAAGGAATTAGGATATCATTATGCCTTCAAAGGGGGTTTATCTTTTAACGTAGCGAATGTTGCAATTCCGGTAGAGAAGAAATTGTTATTGGAGCAGGCGACCACAGAAATTGATGCCATCGGAGAGGAATACTCAATGGGATCGATTACGAATAAAGAACGTTATCAAAAAGTAATTGACGTTTGGACACGTATCAATAACCGTGTATCTGAAGCCGTTTATACCAAATTAAAAAATGATGATAAAGGCTTCAATCCTGTGTTTATGATGTTGGATAGTGGAGCTCGTGGTAGTAAAGAACAAATTCGTCAGTTGGCCGGTATGCGTGGATTGATGGCAAAACCTCAAAAGAGTTCTGCCAACTCCCAAAGCGGAGAGGATATGATTGAGAATCCAATTACTTCAAGCTTAAAAGAAGGTTTGACGGTATTGGAATACTTTATTTCTACTCACGGTGCACGTAAAGGTTTGGCCGATACTGCTTTGAAAACAGCGGATGCAGGTTACCTTACACGTCGTTTACATGATGTAGCACAAGATGTAATTGTAACCGATGTTGACTGTGGTACGCTTCGTGGAGTTCCGGTAGCAGCCTTGAAAGAAGATGAAAACATTGTAGAGAAATTATACGATCGTATTTTAGGCCGTGTTTCTTTACACGATATTTTTGCTCCTATCAGCAACGACTTATTAGTTGCAGCAGGCGATGAAATTACAGAGCAAGTGGGAATGGCTATCGAAGCTGGTGGTATCGAAGTGGTAGAAATACGCTCCGTACTTACTTGTGAAGCGAAGTCAGGTATTTGTTCTAAATGTTACGGACGTAACTTGGCTTCAGGCCGCATGGTTCAAAAAGGAGAAGCCGTTGGTGTAATTGCTGCTCAGTCTATTGGTGAGCCAGGAACACAATTAACGTTACGTACGTTCCACACGGGTGGTGCTGCGAATTTAATTGCCTCTGAAAATATGCAAATGGCAAAATTTGGTGGAGTGATTGAGTTGGACGATATGAAGGTGGTGAAGATGAAAAAAGGAGGTGAAACGAGCGAAATTGTATTGGGTAGAACTGGTGAAATTCGTATCATTGACAAGAATAGTGGTAACATTATGCAAGCAGTGAATGCTCCTTATGGTTCAGTTTTATTGATTAAAACAGGACAGAAAGTAGAAAAAGGTGAAACTTTATTCTCTTGGGATCCGTTCAACTCCCTCATCATCACCGAATTTGATGGTCATGTAAAATTTGAAAATTTCGCAGAGAATATTAACTATCGTACCGAAACGGATGAGAATACTGGTTTCAGTGAAATGGTAATCTCTGAAACGAAAGATAAGACAAGAGTTCCTTCAATCAAAATCATGAATAAGAAGGAAGAGTTAATCAAAGAATACAATATTCCAGTTGGAGCGCATATCGCAGTCTCTGATGGAGCGACAGTATCTGGCGGTGAAACTTTGGTTAAGATTCCTCGATCGGCTGGTAAAAACCGAGATATCACGGGTGGTTTACCTCGAGTGACCGAACTATTTGAAGCACGTAACCCTTCTAATCCGGCAGTGGTAAGTGAAATTGATGGTATTGTAACTCACGGTGGTATTAAGCGTGGTAATAAGGAGATTATGGTAGTAAGTAAAGATGGTGAAAAACACACGAAATACTTGGTACCATTAGCAAAGCATATCTTGGTTCAGGATAATGATTATATAAAAGCAGGCGAGCCATTATGTGATGGAGCGATAACACCTCAAGATATTTTACGTATTCAAGGACCACTGGCTGTGCAACGTTATATTACCAATGGTATTCAAGAAGTTTACCGTTTGCAGAATGTAACCATCAATGATAAACATATTGAAATTATTGTGAGTCAGATGATGCAGAAGATGACGATTGAAGATCCGGGAGATACACAATTCTTGCAAAATGATGCCGTGGATAGATTGTTATTGATGGAGCAAAACGACTGGATTTACGACAAGAAAGTGGTATCTGATTGTGGCGATAGCGCAACGTTTAAAGTGGGTCAAATTGTGAGTGCACGTAAATTACGTGACGAAAATTCAATGCTCAAGCGTGCCGACAAACAATTGGTAGAGAGTCGTGATGCGCATCCTGCTACAGCCTCACCTTTGCTTCAAGGTATTACCAGAGCAAGTTTAGGTACCCAAAGCTGGATGAGTGCTGCCTCATTCCAAGAAACAACGAAAGTATTGAATGAAGCTGCTATCTACGGTAAAGTAGATCATATGTTAGGATTAAAGGAAAACGTAATTGTTGGACACTTAATTCCGGCAGGAACTGGCCTACGTGAATACGAAAGATTAGTCGTAGGAAGTAAGGACGAGTTTGAAGCACTGATGTCGTCAAAAGATGAAGATGATGAGTAATCTCAGATTTTGATATCAAATAAAAGCCGGGTAGAATTTCTACCCGGCTTTTTAATGAGATAAATTATCTGCTTCTTATTTTCTCCTCGTTAACCCCAAGGATCATCTCTTTTACATTCTGTGATTTCAGAAAATCATGCGGGAATCCCAACTCGATTTTACTCACACTTTCTAATTCTATGATGGCTTCTTCAGGTAATATAATATTGGCAGTGCCTAAACAGTCTTCAATTTGGGCTAGCTTTCGTGAACCTAGAATTGGAATGGTATTCAAATTATTTCTTCTGGTAAATGCGATGGCTACCTGCGAAGGGCTGTATCCATAGGCTTTGGCTACATTCACCACCACTTCTGAAATAGACAAATTACGTTCTGTTCGCTTTCCACTTCCAACGGGCAAGCGCCCCGATTCATTATTTAAATACTTCCCCGTCAGTACTCCTCCGCCCAAAGGCGACCAATTGGTAATGGTCATTCCAAAATGTTGGGCCATGGGTAGTAAATCGCGTTCGGCACTACGTTGTGCCATACTATATTCTATTTGTAGTCCGGCAAAAGCATTCCATCCTCTGAAATGCGCTAGTGTATTGGCTTCTGCAACAATCCATGCCGGGGTGTCGCTAATACCAATATAATTCACTTTCCCACTGGTTACTAAATCATTCAAGCCTCGCATGATTTCTTCTATAGGCGTATGAAAATCCCAAGCATGGAGCCATAGGATATCGAGGAAGTCGGTGTTTAATCTTTTGAGGCTGGCCTCCACACTGCGCATTAAATTTTTACGATGATTGCCACTGTAATTGGGGTCGCGCTTACGATCATCAGCATTGCTATCTCGGAGTGTGTATTTTGTAGCTAATACAAAATGATCGCGGTCGCTGGCAATAAATTCACCTACATATTTCTCAGAAGTACCATTGGTGTATAGGTTGGCGGTGTCAATAAAGTTACCTTCCGCATTTGCGTAGCAATCAAAAATTTTTTTACTTTCATCATAATCAGCACCATAACCCCATTCGGTTCCAAAAGTAATGGTGCCCAAAGCTAGCTCGCTCACACGAAGGCCCGTGTTTCCAAATAATTTATAACGCATCGATATTTATTTTTTATTGAAAAAAGTGATTAAAAAATAGAGAACGAAAAATATTTACTCTGTACTTTTTCTAAAGGGAATTAATTAAAAGCATTCTCCCCAGTAATCTCTAATCCTAAGATCAGCAGATGTACATCATGGGTGCCTTCATAGGTAATGACACTTTCTAAATTCATCATGTGACGCATAATCGGGTATTCGCCGGTGATGCCCATTCCACCATGTATCTGACGTGCCTCACGGGCAATATTCAAGGCCATATCTACATTATTTCTTTTTGCTAAGGAAATCTGAGCTGGGGTGGCGCGACCCTCATCCATTAATTTTCCTAAACGCCAACAAACCAATTGTGCTTTGGTTATTTCGGTAAGCATTTCTGCTAATTTTTTTTGTTGTAATTGAAAACGTGCAATGGGTTTTCCAAACATGATACGCTCTTTAGAATATTTCAGAGCACTCTCATAACAGTCCATGGCTGCGCCTATGGCTCCCCAACTGATGCCATAACGAGCGCTGTTTAAACAGCTTAAAGGTCCGCGTAACCCTTTAACGCCCGGAAGCATGTTTTCTTTAGGTACTTTAACATTGTCGAATACCAATTCGCCGGTAGCACTCGCTCGAAGGCTCCATTTGCCATGTGTTTCAGGGGTTGTAAATCCTTCCATACCACGTTCTAGAATAAGCCCGCATATTTTCCCTTCTTCATCCTTCGCCCATACAATGGCTACATCGGCATAAGGAGCATTACTAATCCACATTTTTGATCCATTCAATAAATAATGGTCGCCCATATCTTTGAAATTCGATTTCATCCCTCCAGGATCGCTACCATAATCGGGTTCAGTTAATCCAAAACAACCTAATAATTCGCCATTGGCCAACTTTGGGAGGTACTTCATTTTTTGTTCTTCACTTCCAAACAAATAGATCGGATACATAACCAAACTACCTTGCACTGAGGCCGTGCTCCGGATGCCGCTGTCGCAGCGTTCCAACTCTTGCATCACGAGCCCGTAAGTAGTATAATCCATGCCACCACAACCATATTTTGCAGGAAGCTGAGGACCAAAACAACCCATTTCGGCGAGTTTTTTTACAAGGTGTTGCGGGAATATTGCTTTTTGACAAGCATCTTCAATGATGGGTGAAATGTCACGTTTTACAAAATCGCGAATCGTGTCGCGCACTAATTTTTGTTCATCAGTAAATAATTCATCCATCAAATAAAAATCGGGATGGGTGAAAGTATCTTGTTTTAAGGAGCGATGAAATTCTTGAGATGGTGTATTCATTTATTCAGATTTGTAGTTGTCGAATAGCAGTAGTCTGTGTTTCAATAATATTATGTATGAAGAACTAATTTAAATCCGACGCCATGAACATTTACGATTTCAAGTCGGGGATCATCTTTTAAATATTTACGTATTTTACTAATAAAAACGTCCATGCTTCTTCCCATAAAATAGTCATCATCGCCCCAAATAGAATTTAATAGCTCATCCCTTTTCAGGGTTTTGTCGATATGGATGGCGAAGGTACGAAGGAGGTCGGCTTCTTTCTGGGTAAGCTTCTGTTCTTGTGCTGTAGGATGTTTTAACATCAAGCGATTATAATCCAAAGAATATAAACCTAACTCTAAAATATTATTCGTTTTTACTTTACCAGTTGAAGAACGTTTTAAAAAAACTTCGATCCGTGCCTCTAATTCCTCAATACTGAAAGGCTTGGTAAGATAATCATCGCCACCCGATTTGAATCCTTGGAGTTTATCTTCCTTCAAGCTTTTGGCTGAAGTAAAAATAATGGGTACTTGTTCGTTTTTTTTACGAATTTCTTCAGCTAATGAGAAGCCATCTTTTTTGGGCAACATCACATCAAGTAGGCATACGTCATATGTTTTCTTGTTGAAGGTCTTCCAGGCAATTTCCCCATCCTCGCAAAGAGTTACATCGTAGCCATGTTGCTCTAAATTATCTTTAATTACAAATCCGAGATTCTTATCGTCTTCTACTAGCAGTATTTTTGTTTTTATGTCTTCCATGATTGCTATCGTATTCTTTAAAGGCAAAGATATTCATTTTGAATGGTTAATTTGAGGTACGTAAGTTTAGAATCCTATCATTCTTCCTCATTTCCCTCCACATATTTAGAAAATAATTCAGTATTAATACTCATCAGTTTGGCTTGGGTGCAAAACAATTTCCATTCGTCGACCGGCATCTCAGGGATGTAAATTTGTTTCTCGTCGAGATAGATCCAGCCATGACGCAAAAGCTTATCCATGGAGGAATAAGAGATGAAAAATTCATCCTTTGGATTCTCTTGAATTTTCAGCATGTCGGCAGGCTGCAACACTATATTACCTTGGTTATTGAGTAAACTGTAGGTGCTACTCAGATGTTCACGTATCTTCTCTACCTTACCATTTTCAGCATTTAGCGTGGTATATTGGCTTTTGCAAATGATGGCATAGAAATAGGAGAGTTGCTCTTCTTCTGGCTGTTCACGTATGCGTTCAAAAATTTTAACTCCTGCATAAAATTCTCTATTAACACTAAAAAAGTGCAAAGTCTCTTCCGAATGCATATAATGGTGAAGCAGATTTTCATAGATTAATCTTTGAGATTTCAATTTCTCTGCATCAAAAAACTTTTCTATATCCTCAATCAAATCGTTTTCTGCAATGACGATGGCCGAGTGAAAAGTAAAAAAAACAAGCAGCCAATCTCGGAGTAGCTCCCAATCGTCGTCGCAAGAAAAAGGGAATAGTGTTAAATCCAATCCATTCTCTTTGATGCTTAGATGAATACCTCGTGTTGATAGTCCTTTACTAATAAATATAGTCCCCTCATTTAAAGCCAAGGTTTGAATGGAATATTCCATGGCCTGTAATCCATGTTTTATTTTTGTTGCATCAAAAACACCAGTAATACTTCTAAGTTTCAGAATGAAATTATAGTTTGTAAGCGAATTTATCATGATAAAGGAGGGACTATTTACACCTCAAAGGGTATCAAAATATTAAAAACCGAAAAAATCCTTCAACTCAGGTGCATCTTCAGGTTTCATGCGTTTTGCTTGTATTAATCGAACCTGTCTTCGGCGCATAGCCGATTCAAACATGAGTTGTTCGTCTGCTGTTTCTGGCACAATCTCATTCACAGTAATAGGATGATTATTTACGTCGACTGCCACGAATGTATAAAATGCTTCATTGCATTTTTTACGTGTTCCTTCGGGTATATTTTCAGCGAATACTTCAATCCAAACTTCCATGCTACTCTTAAACGCACGTGTTACCTTTGCTCTTAAGTTCACCAACTCACCTAATTTTATCGATTCGGTGAAAGAAACGAAATCGACACTTACGGTGACCACAACATTATTACTATGTTTTTGAGAAGCAATCGCACTTACGATATCCATCCAATGCAATAACCGTCCTCCCATGAGATTCCCAAGGGTATTGGTATCATTAGGCAATACCAATTCGTTCATTTCGGTTAACGATTGTTTGGGGTTTTTTGAAGCCATAAGTTTACGTTATGAAAAGGGATAAATAGCTTATTTTTTATTCTTTTTAAAGGGCACATATTTGCCTGGATTCTTTTGTAACTCCTTTAAAATAGCATCCAAGTTTGCGGCAGTACTCAATAAGCTTTCGTAAAGTTTTTTATCCGTCGCAAGCATGCCTAAGGTGCCTTGACCTCCATTGATTGAAGCAATAAGTTTCTTTAATTCATCGATCGTTTTTTGAGCTTCTTCAATGGTTTTCTTTAAATCGGCTTGAGCCAACTGATCAGTAGATTTTTTCAAGTTCTTAATGGAGGCAGTGATATCTTCATTATTACTTTTGATATTAGCAGTAATCGATTCTGCATTATTCAGCGTAGCATCAATTTTCACACGTTCCTTTGCCACCACTTCATTGGTTTGAACAGTCAATGTTTTAACGTTCTCGGTAATATCTTTAAGATTTGAAATTACAGCACTTAAATCTTTCTCTGCATCTTTGGTGAAAGTACTATCTAGTTTGCTTAAAAAACTGGTTAGGCTTTCTTTTATCTTGGCAAGGGTAGGGGCAAGACTTTCTACCATGCCCAACTCTATTCTAGCAGTTAATGTATCTCTATTTTTACATAATGGCCCATTAATATCACCATTATAAATTTTAAGGGCATTCCCCCCTAAGATACCGGTAGAAAAAGAAGCAATGACGGCGTCTTTACTAATTTTGAATTTTTTATTCACCGTAAATTCAAGAATCACTTCCGACCTCGCGCCTTGAGTCATCTGAATATCGGTAACGGTACCTACTTTAAAACCATCTAAATCAATAGCCGTAGAAACAGCTATCCCAGGATTATAACTCATCTTCGTATAAAAAGTATGCGTTGGGGTGAAGAGGTTTTTCCCTTTGAGGAGATTATACCCTAAAATTAAACATACAATCGCAACAACAGTAAGTGCGCCAACTTTGGTTTCGTTTGATACTTTCATTTCTTATATTAAAGCCTACGAATTTACTAAATACAAATTAGATATTCGAAAACTATTGATTCACATTATCCTCCCCATTTTCGTCACCGCTGTTAAAATTCATCCAACCGCTGATCTCCTCCCTGGTCTGGTTTTGTTTTTTTGCGGGAAGGGGTGTCGGTATTGCCAAACCGATATGTGAATGAAAGCATGGCTATTCTAGTTTCTCGCTTACGATAATTGTCGGAAGTGAATCCTGGACCAAAATTAAAAAGCTCAAAATGCCGTGTGTTAAACACGTCGCTTACACTGAATGTTAGGGTGGCGTGAGTTCCATAGAAATCATATTTCCCTCCGATATCAACGCCACTCATGCCTTGAAATTTTCCTTGAGGTAAAGTAATCGGTGCCATATACATCGCTGAAATCTGGCAAGAAACAGATTTGCTTACTTTGCCTGCAATCATGGTGCGTGCATTCCAATTAAATGCCGACGATTGTAAGGTGGCATCTACATTGGTGCCATTCACTGTATTCTGATATGCATTTAAACTGGTGGTGACCTGAATTGCCTTCTTGATGGTATTTTTTATGATTACTTCTAACCCCGTATTTTCACTGGTACTGAAATTGCGCTGCGTAGTCGTGGCAATACCGGTGAGGGTATCGAGGGTGCGTAATCGGGTAATCAGGTTCTGGGTATGACGGTAATAGAGTGTAGCCCCAATGGAATGTTGCTTGAGAGTTTTATAATATGAAAACTCGAAAGAATTAACATTTTCCGGTTTTAATGTAGGGTTGCCAATGCTATTATTGTAAGCATCTTCATAATTCTTTATCGGTAATAAAGTTCTTACTTCCGGGCGGTTTACCCTTCTGCTAAAGGAGATCTGAATGTCATTTGTTTTGTGGTAGGTGTATTTCACTAACGCACTGGGATACAATCCTGGATATTGAAAATTAAATGGAGTGCCTGTCAGCAGTGATTTGCCACCTAAATAAGCAATTTCACCACGCATTCCTACCTGATAACTGAACTCTTTTACACCACCTGTAAATTGGATGTAAGCAGCATGAATATGCTCGTTATAGTCATAATGTTGAGTATAAAGGGTGTCGTTTTCATACTTGTTTTGCAACGAATTGTAATTAAAGGCATCATTATTATTATGGATGTTTCGGTTAATACTTTTGAGACCGGCTTCCATTTTATGATTTCCTCCTAATGGTTTGCTAAAGTCGGCCTGTGATGTGAGCACACTGAAATTGGCTACGGTAGTATTATATTGGTTTAAGAACAACAAACCTAAAGTTTCATCATAGATATTCTTATTATAGTTTAAGTAGGTTGAATGGCTGCTTCTGTCCGACATACTCAAGGTTGTAGAGGTGGTGAATTCCTCTTTCTTTTTAAAAACATGTTTATAATCCAACGCATAGTCCATCGTATTGTTCTTTTCATCGGAAATTGTTTTGCGAAATGTTTTAGCATAGGTGGTTCCAACACTATTATTGAAAATATAGTTAAGATTCCCATCACTGTTCTCATTGCGTGCATTTAAGGTGGTTGAGAATCCAAGCGTGTTTGAATTGTTCAGATACCAGTCGGCGCCTAATTTTACAACATGTGAAACTGAATTATTGACGCTAGAGGCTATATTATTGTTATTATAAATGGTATCCATTCCATTTAAGCGATACTCGTTTTTACGTTCACTGTGACCTTCTCCATATCGGGCCTCACTTCGGTAGTTATAATTCGCATAGATATTAATTTTCTTAATGCGGTAATTAATTCCTAAAGCAGCATTATATTTATCGTGTGTGCCCGCTCCCAGAGTAGCGTTGATGTTGAAGCCTTGCATCTTATCTTTTTTAGTGATAATATTGATAATTCCTGCCATTCCATCGGCATCGTACTTCGCACCGGGGTTGGTGATGATTTCTATTTTGTCGATGCTTCCTGCAGGAAGTTGTTGTAAAATGGCGGCTCTACTGCTTCCTGTGATTCCTGAAGGCTTGCCATCAATTAGTACGGTAACATTGGCATTTCCTCTTAAACTCACATTGCCATCAATGTCTACTGTAACTCCAGGCACATTTTGGAGCACTTCAGTAGCGGTTCCACCAACATTAATAAGGCTCTTCCCCACGTCAATAATGCGTTTGTCAATCGTGTTCAACAGGGCTTGTTTCTCAGCGCTTACCTCAATTTCTTTCATTTGGTTGGAGGATGTACTTATTTTTATTACGCCTAAATTAAGTTCTGGGTTGCGTGGTGAAACAAAGAACGGTTTGGTATAATATTTTTTGTAGCCTACCGAAGTGACAATTAAAAAAAAACGTCCCATAGGTAATGTCTCGATCAAAAATTCACCCTTCTCATTTGTAATCACTCCTGATATAATAGTACTGTCGCCAACGCTCAATATGGCCACTGAGGCGTAATCAACCATGGTGTTAGTGGATGAATCTTTTACAACTCCGAAGACTTTGCCGATTTTAGGCATTTTGTTAAGTGTTGCAGTATCGGGCATCCCTCCTTGGGGGCGTTGAGCGAGAGTAGAAAATGTGTAAAGGAAAAATAGTGAAATAAAGATCGTTCTCATGAGGCTGCGAATTTAATCAATTGATACCCTTTGAATTACTAATATAAGTGAATTTATTGCAAGAACGATCGTGACAAAAAAAGCGGATGAGAAAATCAGATTTCACCCGCCATTGGTGTACTTTAAGCATGCACTGAGGCATCTTTGAATTTAGCTCTCGAAGAGAAAAAAGCAGCGTATCGTTTTTAGTGCCTCAAACACGGAAATGCCTATTATGAAGAAAAGAGGTTAATGCATCGTGGTTTCGTTGGCATGATTCTTCTTTTATTCTTTACCTTCGCCATCGAAATTCTTTACCCTATGCAAAATATCTTAAAACAACTCGGAATAAACAGTATCAATGAAGCCGCAAGTACCGGCCGTGAATGGGTCATAACTCGAAATAGTGAAGTGCGAGTGGTTATTTCTCCTGTTGATGGAAAGGAAATTGCGACCGTTAAAATCGCTAATCAGGCCGATTATGACACGCTAATTCTTAAAGCGCAAGAAGCATTTCTAGTCTGGCGTTCCATGCCAGCTCCCAAACGTGGTGAAATCATTCGTCAGTATGGGGATGTTTTGCGTGCCAACAAAGAGGCCTTAGGAAAGTTGGTGAGCTATGAAATGGGTAAATTGCTTCAGGAGGGTTTAGGCGAAGTGCAGGAAATGATCGACATCTGTGACTTTGCTGTGGGACTATCACGACAGCTATATGGGTTAACGATGCACAGCGAACGTCCGAATCATAGGATGTACGAACAGTGGCATCCGCTTGGAGTGGTTGGGATTATCTCCGCCTTTAATTTCCCTGTGGCCGTGTGGAGCTGGAATGCTATGTTAGCTGCTGTTTGTGGCGATGTTTGTATTTGGAAACCTTCCGAAAAAACGCCGATCACGGCTCTTGCATGTCAAAATCTGTTACAGTTGGTTTTAAAGCAAAATAATTTACCCGAAGGCATTTTTAATTTAATTATTGGCGATTATCGGGTGGGCGAAATGATGAGTCATGATGAACGTGTTGCTTTAGTTTCGGCTACCGGAAGTGTGCGTATGGGAAAGAAAGTGGGGGCTGCGGTGGGTGCCCGCTTAGGGAGAAGTTTGCTCGAGTTAGGAGGTAATAATGCCATCATCATTAGCGAAAATGCAGATATGGATATGACCCTGCGTGCGGTAATTTTTGGTGCTGTGGGTACTGCCGGACAGCGCTGCACTACTACAAGACGATTAATCATTCATGAAAGCAAGTACGAAGAATTGAAAGAGAAACTAATCAAAACCTATCCTAATATAACGGTCGGAAATCCTTTAAAAGAAGGCGTTTTGGTAGGTCCGCTAATTGATTTAGAGGCCGTTGCTAATTTCAAAAATGCCATTGAAAAGGCCAAGGATGAAGGTGGAAAAGTTTTGGTCGGAGGTCAGAATCTAAGAAATATGGAATTCGTAGAAAGCGGCTGTTATGTTACCCCTTGCGTGATAGAAGCGAAAAACTCTTATTCAATTGTGCAAGACGAGACTTTTGCTCCAATATTATACCTCATGAAATACAATACTATTGAAGAAGCCATTGAACTTCAAAATGGGGTTCGCCAAGGCTTGAGTTCATCCATATTTACCAACTCAATGCGCGAGAGTGAATTGTTTCTAAGTGTCGTGGGAAGCGACTGTGGAATTGCCAATGTAAATATAGGTACCAGCGGTGCCGAGATAGGAGGTGCCTTCGGCGGCGAGAAAGAAACAGGAGGGGGGCGTGAAAGTGGAAGTGATAGCTGGAAAGCATACATGCGCAGGCAAACCAATACCATCAATTATGGTACTACTCTCCCGTTGTCGCAAGGAATACGCTTTGATGTATAATCAAATATAATTACTTGATTACCTCTGTTTTTCTACCCATACCAATGGCAAACTCTTTCATAGCTACTGATATTTCTTTATTGTTTGTGGCTCGTTCGTAAGTATCGGCAAAGGTCATGAGGGTTTGGTAAAAAAAATGATTCATCTCGCCCACTGACATTTCTTTCGTCCATAGATCGATTCGTAATGCGCCCTTTTCTTCAGGATCCCACATGCTCAACATAATGGCTTTTGCAGGTTTTCTTTCGGTGCCCGAATCGGTAGCATCCCAGTCAATTGAAAAAGGTACATTTTCCTCATCCAGACCAATATTAAAGGTGATTTGTGTTTGACGCATAATAGGCGCGAATATAAATTTAATTGAAAAACTTTAGCTTAAAGATTAAATTAACTTTTGTGAAAAAACGTTATATGGTTGTTTTTGTATTAATTTGCTTATTAATATGGTAATTGAGGGTGGTTAAATGAAAAATTTATTCAAATTCATACTCGTTTTTCTTGTCACATTCGCCTCTTCTAGATTTGCCGATGCTCAAGGAGCTTGGCTTGTTTCTAATTCCAACCCTTCCTTTCCTCGAATTGTATGCACTAAAGATAGCCTTAACAGCATTCGAAGCAATCTGCTTCTTGAACCTCAGAAAAGTATTTACAATTCGGTCTATGCACGTGCTATGAGTTCAGTACCGGTAGGCAACACAAGCGATTCTGAACGAAGAAACAGAGGGATGCAATGCAAAAATGCAGCCTATGCTTTTTTGATGAATCGAAAAATAGTGGGCAACAGTATTTTGATTATTCCAACCAATGAGCGAGATTCAATACTAAAACATACCCTTGTATTGCTCAACACAATGAATACGGGTATCGACTCCATTACTTTCACTAATTTAACTGCTTACGATAGTTGGCAGTGGCGGAGTAAAGAATTGATCAATTATGACATCGCCTATGATTGTCTCAAAGGTGCTCTGGTGCAAGATAGTTTACTTGTTTTGGCGAAAAACAACTTACAGCTTTTTACTGGAAATCTTCTCAAAGAATGTAACAAGAATTTTCTGGGCAATTCCTTTTGGACTTTCAACAAAAATAATTTCGCTTTAATTATGTGCGCTGCTTTAGGCACCAGCGCTATTGTAATTAATGACGCAACCAGCAATAATGTAAATTATCAGCCGAGCGCTTGGCTCTACTGTGCTCTGGCTCGCACCGATAGCTTATTATGGTATGATGCCAATAAGAAAAGTATTAAAGGAAAGATGGCAGGCTATGCCGAAAGCCCAACCTATTTTCTTTATTCACTCCAACACCTCAACTCCTTTTTTATCGGTCTTCATAACTACGTTAACGATAAATATATCTTCACCAATTATGCAGGCAATATTAAAAACATTTTACAGCCGCTTCACGATAGCGACTATGACATCTTGTTCGATTGGCTATTCCTCATACGCATGCCTGATGGGCGTGTTCCTGCCATCGACGATACCTATATGGATGCTTTCAATACCCAGCTGGCATTAACAGGGAAAAGGAAATATTATACGCGAAATTACTATTCGAAATTGAGCCGCTTTCAGAATAATAGCTTCATCAGTTCTTTATATGGGGCAGATGATTATAATGTAAATTTTTTAGGACTGAATTACACCCAATTTAATGATAGTTTAACAGAAACTCCCACCCAGGTTTTAAAAGATGCGGGAAATATAGTCTTTCGAAGTGGTTGGGATAGCATGGCTAATTATATGCATCTCACCTGCGAGAGCGGTATTCCAAGAATGGAAGGAGGAGGCCATAACCAAGCCGATGAAATGAGTTTTGTGATTGAAAGCAAAGGCCAACTTTTAGCTCTGGATGCCGGTTACATTCAATATAATCAACGTAGTTTGGTGTGCCAGGCCAGCAATCATAATATGATTCTGGTCGATGGTCAAGGCACTGTTTGTGGCTCCCCAGGGAATAGTGGAGGTGCCGATGTAAGCATTATCGATGCTTTTACTTCCCCTGGTTTGGACTACTCAGAAACACAAACGAACTACGGTAGTGCCGATATTACACGATGCGCCATGATGCTCGATAAGAAATATTTTGCCTTTTGGGATTTTGCATCAGCTAGCAATAACAAAAATTTCACCTGGCAACTCCATGGCTATGGAATGGAAAATGGAAATGACAGTTTAGGCTATTTTACCGATAGCACTCAGAGTGGTTTTGCCACCTGGAGAAAAAACGGAGTGACATTACAAGCCAATATCGTATCAAAAGATGCGGTCATAAACTATCGTAAAGCAAAAAACATCCATGAACTCTCCTATAATCAGGCTGAAAATCATACCACCTTGCTTGCCGACGTTAACTTGACCAAGAATGTATTGTTTGCTTCTGTTTTATACCCTTCTTCGCTACCTACCGACACCATCCAAAACACGCCCAATTTAATCACAGTTAAAAATGGCAGTACGAAAGCTTACTTCTCTCTCTTTAATGAGAAAGAGTCCAAGATTAAAGGGATGGCCGACGCGGTATATTGTAAATTGGAAGAGGATAGCGTCAAAATGGTATTCGCTAGGAATTTTTCACAACTAGAACGTTACAATGCGAATAGTGCTGATTTTACTGCAAAAGACTTTGTTGTAAGTGCATTCAAACCATGTAATATAGTATTGGAAAATCCGCTTACACAAAAAATAGACATCTATATCAATAAAGCCAACACCATCAATCTCGTAACCTATTATCAACCCTACTCTGTTAAGGGCTCGAGCTTAGTAAGTTGGAGGATGGGGCCTAATAATATCTTAGAAATTATTACCAATGGGGAAGGGAAATTGCAAATTTTATGCAATTCAACACCTCTTGTTCATGTGGGAGTCAACATGAACCACAAATCCATAGCGACCCTCAAAGTGGGACCAAACCCAACCGATGATTACGTCAAAATCGAATCCGAAATATCCATTCAAAGCCTAAAGCTGTATAATGCCACAGGATTGATGGTATCAAAATCTAACGACTCGCAAATTTCACTTCAATCTCTTCCTTCAGGATTTTACTTTTTAGTAATTCAATCAAAGGATGGAAGATTATGGTCTCGGAAAATTCAGAGGCGATAAAGTTGATGCTTCGGGGTTCTATTTCTTTCCGTAACACCCTCTTATTAAAAACATGCCAAATGTTGATCTTGTTTCATCCCAGATGAAGAAGCCACTTCATTCCACCATTTTTTTATATTTTTACAACCTCATACTTTAGAATTTATATTTAAATAAAAAATGCTACAATTACAATATCTACGTGACAACAAAGAGGCTGCAATGCTTGGTCTTCAGAAGAAAAACTTTAAAGAATTAAATTTAGTAGATGAAATTATTTCACTCGACGAGCAGAAGCGAAAACTGCAAACGGAAGCAGAGAGAAATAAAAGTGAGTTAAATGCACTGTCGAAAGAAGTCGGCAATTTGATGAAACAAGGTTTGAAAGAGGCTGCAGAAGCTATGAAAGCAACAAGTACCGGTATTCGTGAGGTACAGAAAAGGATGGAGGATAATTTGGAGGATTTAGAGAAACAACTGTTTGACTCGTTGGTAAAACTCCCTAATATGCCACACCCATCCGTGCCTTTCGGAAAAACACCGGAGGAAAATGAAAACATTTTTCAGGAAGGAAAGATGCCGTCGTTGTATGAGGGTGCTGTACCACATTGGGAGCTTACCACAAAATACGATATCATCGATTTTGAGATGGGAAATAAAGTAACCGGGGCTGGATTTCCTTTCTATAAAGGCAAAGGGGCTCGATTGCAACGTGCGCTCATCAATTTTTTCTTGGATGAAGCCATGAAATCAAATTATTTGGAAGTGCAGCCACCTATTTTAATTAATAAAGAGAGTGGTTTTGGCACTGGGCAGCTGCCCGATAAAGAAGGACAAATGTATTATGTTGGCATCGATGATCTGTATTTGATTCCGACCGCTGAAGTTCCCATTACGAATATGTATCGGGATGTGATCTTAAAAGAAGAGCAATTGCCCCTAAAAAACGTGGCTTATACCCCTTGTTTTCGAAGGGAAGCAGGCAGTTATGGTGCTCATGTGAGGGGATTAAATCGCTTGCATCAGTTTGATAAAGTGGAGTTGGTGCAAATTGCGAAACCCGAAGAGTCCTATCAAATTTTAGATACCATGGTAGAACATGTAAAAGGCCTACTGCAAAAATTAGAATTGCCGTATCGTATTTTGCGTTTATGTGGTGGCGATATGAGTTTTAACAGTGCACTCACCTTCGATTTCGAGGTTTTTAGTGCAGCCCAACAAAAATGGCTCGAGGTGAGTAGTGTGAGCAATTTCGAGTCTTTTCAAACCAATCGCCTCAAATGCCGCTATAAAAACGCCGAAGGGAAAAATGTTTTAGCACACTCGTTAAATGGATCGGCTCTCGCCTTGCCGCGCATCGTAGCGGCCTTATTAGAGAATAATCAAACTCCTGAAGGGGTCGTTATTCCCAAGGTGTTACAACCTTATTGTGGATTTGAACTGATTAATTAGTTTTTTTTACTTACTTGCAACAAATTTAATTCTAAAATTATCCAATCTATGGCAGACACAACATCAACAGGTCACCCGAAAGGGCTGTATTTCCTCTTTTTCACTGAAATGTGGGAAAGGTTCAGTTATTATGGAATGAGAGCAATCTTTATTCTATTTATGACTAAAATGCTTTTTCTTGAAAAGGCCGATGCTTCTAATATTTATGGTAGCTATACTGGCTTAGTTTACCTAACTCCATTATTGGGTGGTTATTTAAGCGATAAGTTTTTAGGTAACAGAAGAAGTATTATGATTGGTGGATTGCTCATGGCACTGGGTCAGTTCTTTATGTTTCTTAGTGCTTCAAACTCAGGAGACTCTGCAATTTCAATGATGTGGTTAGGACTTACGTCCTTAATTATAGGAAACGGTTTCTTTAAGCCGAATATTTCAACCATGGTTGGCCAATTATATCCAGCTAATGATAGAAGAATCGATAGTGCATTCACTATATTTTATATGGGTATAAATTTGGGAGCCTCTTTCTCACCATTGGTTTGCGGTACCTTAGCCGAAAAAGTTGATTATAAATGGGGCTTTTTAGCCGCTTGTATTGGAATGGTAATTAGTTTGATTTCTTTCGCTCTCTTTCAAAAAAAGATGCTCATTAGCGAACAAGGAAAAGAAATTGGATTGCCCGTTAAGAAACTTGATTTGAATGGAATACTAACGATCATCGCATCCATTGGCATTGTTTTCTTCATGTTAAATTTTAAGCAAATTTTCAAAACTAACACCGATATTATCAGCTATGTTATCTATGGTGCTATGTTGGCTGTTCCTGCGTTAATTTTATCCGACAAAAGTTTGAATGCAAAGGAAAGAAGTCGGATTATAGTTATTTTTATCCTTGCCTTCTTTGTTATATTCTTCTGGGGTGCATTTGAACAAGCGGGTGCGTCATTAACGCTGTTTGCCGATCAACAAACGAATCGTACTCTAGGCAGTTGGGAAATGCCGGCTTCTTATTTTCAATCGATTAACCCTTTAGCGATTATTGCATTAGCACCTATATTTACCTTGCTTTGGGCTGCATTATACAAACGCAATGCCGAGCCTTCCTCAGCTAAAAAGATGGCGATGGGTTTAGCTTTAGTGGCATTAGGTTATGTTGTGATTGCCTATGCCGTTCACGGTATTGATAGCAACACCAAAGTGAGTATGTGGTGGCTTGTAGCATTATATCTTATTCATACTATGGGCGAGCTCTGTTTGTCGCCAATCGGATTGTCAATGGTTTCAAAGCTGTCGCCTTTGCGATTATCTTCACTTATGATGGGAACTTGGTTTCTTGCCAATGCAGCCGCAAACAAATTCGCTGGTACGCTGAGCGCTTTAATTCCTCCTGGAGCAGGTGAATTGGTGGATCCCTCTAAGCCTATTGTGTATCCTTCATTCATCGGATTTCAAATAACCAACCTGTATGAATTTTTCATGCTATTTATTGTAATGACCGGTGTAGCAGCAGGCATTCTCTATGTGTTAAGTAAAAAACTAGATGAAATGAGTGCACATGATATCCAACCAGCTTAATTTTTAATATATCTTAAAAGCCTTGTAAATTATTTTTACAAGGCTTTTTTATTTATTATTGCTTTATGAATAGTTCAACATATACCTTAGAAAGCATTCAATCCTTTGAAGGTAAATACCCAAAGCAACTCTGGTATTTGTTCTTAACTGAGATGTGGGAACGATTTTGTTTCTATGGCATGCGAGGCGTGCTTACTATTTTTATGGCGGATCAAATTTTAGGCTTGTCACTCTCTGATAAAGATGCCAACTTAAAATATGGTGCCATTCAAGCCTTTGTTTATGCCTTTACATTTATTGGTGGCATTTTCGCCGATAAAATATTAGGCTTTAAAAAGTCATTGTTTTTTGGTGGATTGGTTATGATAGCAGGGAATATCATTATTGCAGTATCACCTCAGGATTTCTTTTACGTAGGAATCACACTATCCATCATTGGCACTGGATTCTTTAAACCAAATATATCTTCGATGGTGGGCGATCTTTATAAAGAAGGCGACCCGCGCAGAGATGCGGGTTTCGGATTGTTCTATTCAGGAATCAATATTGGTGCACTCTTGGGTGGTGCCGTATGTGTGTATTTTGGAACTAGTAAAGACTATGGATGGAGCTATGCCTTTATGTCGGCGGCTGTTGTAATGAGCATTGGACTAATCACTTTTTTGTTCACGAAAAAATCATTAGGACCTATTGGCGATTCTCCGCTCCTCGATTTACCGATCAAAAAAAGAGTCACCAAGGAAATAATAGTCTATATAGGGGCCTTAGTAAGTATCCCATTCATATTTATGATGATTAAAAACACGGATTATACCGACTACTTTATGTATACGATTGGTCCTGTCGCCTTACTTTATTTTATTTATGAAACGCTTAAAGAGAAAGATATTAAATCGCAAAAGAAACTTCTCGCAGCACTCGTTTTTATTCTATTTTCTATTGCTTTTTGGGCATTTTTCGAACAAAGCGGAGGCTCGTTAGCGCTTTTTGCAAAAAACAATCTTCATTCTGAGTTACTCTCCTTTCAAATTAATCCGAATATTGTAAACAACACCTCCAATGCCCTTTTTGTAATCATTTTTAGTCCACTCTTGGGCTTACTTTGGCTTGCTATGGCAAAACGAAAAATTGAACCCAATACAGTACTGAAGTTTGGAATAGGATTCTTGTTTTTAGCTGCTGCATTCTACATTTTTTACTATACTCGTTTCTTTGCCGACGCTGATGGCTTAACTTCATTAAATGCATTTACACTGGCCTATCTGGTAATTACTTTTGGTGAACTGGCTTTGTCGCCCATCGGCCTGTCGATCATGACCAAACTCTCACCCAAGCGGTTGTCAGGAATGATGATGGGACTCTGGTTTTTGGCTAGTGCCTACGGTCAATATGCTGCGGGCTTGTTGGGTGCAGGAATGTCGAGTCCCGATGATAATGCATCCTTGATAACTAAACTGCAATTATATACTGATGGGTATCAACAACTGGCCATTTATGCACTCATAGCAGGATTGATTTTAATAATACTCTCTCCATTGGTTCGTAAATTAATGCAGGAAGTAAAATAAAATATTTTGTTTTTGGTACTTAATATCAGCTTGTTTAAAGCTCTATTCTGTATAAATAATCGCTGTTAGCTTCAAAAGTTGTTATATTTGCAGTTAATATGAAAATGTCAAGAAACTTTCTCTTTCTTATTGTAATAACGCTCACTTTTACTTCTTGTAGCAGCTTGAAGGACACCATATATTTTCAATC
>CAIUDH010000054.1 GCA_903897855.1 uncultured Bacteroidota bacterium
GAATAATTATTAAATATGCCAAGGAAAATTACGGGCATCACATAACCAATCCATTTGTATTCTTTTGGTTGAGTGCTAAATTGATTACTCCAGAAGGTCATGGCCAGGGTCACCAAGGTCATTAATATGGTCCATAAACTCACGTGGTCGCCATAAAAAGGAATGTTTGTTCCAAGGTTTAAAATAGAATCGTAAGTGGATAAATCGGTACACCATAAAAAGCCCTGTTGCCTTAAATCGATACAAGAGGGGAAAAACTGAAACATCGACATCAAAAACGGCAACTGCAAGAGCATAGGTAAACAACCCCCTAGCGGACTTACCCCTGCTTTTTTATAGAGTTTCATCGTTTCCTGTTGCCGGCGTTGTGCGTCATCTTTAAATTTCTCATTCAGCAAATCGATATCCGGCTTCAATACTTTCATTTTAGCCATCGATTTATAGGAGCCATATACCATCGGAAACAATGCCAGCTTGATGATCAGTGTGAGCAAAAGGATAATGATACCGAAGTTGGTAATAAATTTACTAAGAAATTCAAAAATAGGTATGGTAATAAACATGTTCACCCATCCGAACAAGCCCCATCCTACATTCACCATTTTCTCCATACCTAAATGTGATTCTTTTAGGATATTATAATCATTCGGGCCGAAATAAAATTGCAACGCGTAGTCGTTTTTTGCTTGGCTTGCATTAAAGGGAAGGTAAGAAGTGGTGGATAGTTCTTTTACATAATTACCTGAGTTGATATTTTTTACGGTTAGCTTAGAAGTAGAAAATGCTTTATCGGAAATGATTGTAGAATTGAAAAAATTTTGTTTAAAGCCAATCCATTTTAGGTCATAAGGGAAATCCTCGGTAGTTTCTTTGCTTTCTGAGATATTATCTACGTCTTTATCAGGCTGCTTATAATAAATGGTAGTGGTTTGCATTTCCTGTGTCAAGGCCTTTTCCTGTTTAGGAATACGTGCACTCCAATCCAATTGTAGTGATTGTGAGTTAATGATGCTATTCATTCCATCAAACTTTAAATCATAGCCAACAAGATAACTACCTTGTTTGAGGCTATAGGTTTGCACTAGCGAGGTGTTTTCGTCGATTGAAGCGGTTAAGGAAATCGACTCACCGTGTTTTGCTGACGGGCTAAAATACAAGTCGGAAGTTTTTACAGTTTGGGCTTGACGGGTAGGGAAGGAGATATTGAAATTATTATAGCCACTCTCTAGCAGGATCAGATCTGTTCCGTCGGCGCGTCTAAACTTCTTTAGTTGCACGCTTCTAATATTGCCTCCTTTGGTATTTAAAATAATTTTCAGAACGTCATTTTCAATGACACATTCTTCGTTTACGCCTTCGGCCAGTTTCCCGAAACTACCAAGTTGAATGGCTCGGAGTGAATCTTGAATTAAGGTCTTGGTGCTATCAGAAGTTTTAATAATCTCAGGAGCAATTTCACGAACAGAGTCTTGTTGCTTTGTTACTAATGCTAATGAATCTTTTTTTGTGTTATAATTTTCGACATCCTTACGCGTTGGGTTGGTTACGAAGAAGTAAACCAATAGTAATAACCCAATAAGTAGCAACCCCGTCCTTGCGGCTTTATCCATGATATAGTTTGATAATTTTTTTAAAGGGGCGAATTTAGCTAAAAGAGGGCATATTACGATGTAAACAAAAACCCTTATTTTCGAATTTAATACTACGGAAATGTTAAGCACACTCGTTATCGGCGCAAGCAGCAACCCAGAACGTTATGCCTATAAGGCTATCGTGAGTTTGCGTAGCCATGGTCACACGGTTATTGCCATTAGCAAGCAGGAAGGGGAGGTGATGGGAGTTCGTTTTCAAAAACCATTCCCGAAGCTCGCGGCCATCGACACCGTGACATTGTATATTAACGCTACGCATCAAAAAAACTATTATGACTTTCTGTTGAATTTAAAACCACGCAGAGTGATTTTTAATCCAGGAACAGAGAATGAAGAGTTGGAAGCACTTTTAAAATTGAATGATATCGAGCCTGTGATGGCTTGCACCCTAGTGATGCTGAGCATCGGGGTTTATTAGCCTATTTGGCTTTAAGGTTGCCTGTGCCGGGAACTAACTCACCACTCTAAATCCAATTTTTCCGCCTTGGTTTTTTGCTGGCTCCTCTTCTAGGCTGAAATGCAGCACATCTTCCAGTGTTATCTCTTTCATGTTCTCAAGGTTACGACTGGCAGCAGGAAGCTGGGATAGGCGTAGGTTCTGGTATTTTATCAGATCTTCTATAACTTTCCGCACCAATCGGCCATTGCCGAAGTATTTATCTTTAATTTCAAAAACGTGAACGAAATACTTCTTCAGATGCTCATCAGCCTCTGCAGTAGGTTTTAAGCTTTGTTCATTTAAGAGTGAGTTGGCAATATGCATGAGCTCATCGGGGGTAAAATCTTCAAAAACCAACTCTCTGTCGAATCTAGATTTAAGTCCGGGATTAAACTCAAGGAAATAATTCATATTATCGGTATACCCTGCAGCGATCACCACAAATTGCCCCCTGCGATCCTCCATACGTTTCAATAGGGTCTCTACAGCCTCCCGTCCAAAGTCGGAATCTCCTCCTTGAGAAAGAGAGTATGCTTCATCAACAAACAATACGCCACCCATCGCCTTGTCAACCATCTCACTTGTTTTGGTCGCTGTTTGTCCTACAAAGTTCGCAACCAAACCTTGGCGGTCTGTTTCTACCAGATGTCCTTTTTCTAAAATGCCTAGGGCTTTAAATATTTGTGCTACAATTCTTGCTACCGTAGTTTTACCTGTGCCCGGACTACCTTTAAACACAGTATGTAAAGAAAAAGTTTTACGCACATCTTTACCTATTTCACGATAAAACCTCACCAGTTTTACCAGTTCCTCAATTTCTTTTTTTACACTTTTTAAACCAATCATCTCCTTCAATTGGTTGAAGGATTCACTGAGTAACTCCTCATCAACAGGGATATCGGCTAAGGTGCGTTGTTTGGAGGCAAATATTTTTTCAATATCGGCTAGTTCAACAGTCATCAGTTGATCTTTGGTTACCTCTTGAGAATTTGGAAGCGACATAATACGCAGTCCCAAGTTCATTTTTGCTTCATCGGATAAGGCATTTACATAACGAGCATTTCCAAAAGTATGGGTGCGGGAACGATAGGCTTCTACCAGTTTCTTGTACAAGAGAGCCTCTGCCTCTGTGGTTAAGGCAATATTTCTTTTTTTAGCACAGAAACGCGCTATTTCTTGCAGCTCCTGAGGAAGGTAATCAGGGAAATCGAAGTACATATTGAAACGAGATTTTAACCCAGGATTGGACCCTAAGAAATTTGTCATTTCATCAGGATAGCCAGCCACAATGATGGCAATATCGCCATCGCCATCACTCATTTCTTTAATGAGAATCTCGATCACTTCTTTTCCGAAATCTTTGTTGTCGTCGCCGGCACGAGCTAAGGCATAAGCCTCGTCGATAAATAAGATTCCGCCTTTCGCTTTCTTAATGGCCTCTTTTACCTTAGGCGCAGTTTGCCCAATGTATTCGGCCACTAAATCGGCTCTGTCTACTTCATGAACGTGGCCTTTACTCAGCAATCCTAAAGCCTTATATATTTTACCGAGCATTAATGCCACCGTGGTTTTTCCGGTGCCAGGGTTGCCGGTGAATACAGAGTGCAAGTTTATTTTATCCTCATCTTCGAAGCCTTTTTCTTTTCGAATTTTTAAGAAATTCAGATAACTGCTGTATTCTTTTATTTTTAATTTAATGGTTGCAAGTCCTATTAACTCATCCATTTTTTGCATGACAACCTCCATGGTCTCGGCAGTGGTGGATTCTACCTCTTTAGGAGCTTCTGCGCCCAGAAGTTGATGCACAAATGGTTCGAAGCCATCCTCATCGGCCTCTACAAACTCATCCCCGATATCGAAATGGTACCCTGCTACAATTTGGTCCATGAACAACACTTCAATACTATATTGGTCGCCTCCCCAGGTGCCTTTATGGTCGCTTCCCCAACCTACGGTACAAGTAATAGTTTCGTCGTTTTTATAAACAAACAACAGGCGTTCTACCCCTCCTTTGAGTTGGCCGTTGTCGTTTTTGAAGTTGAAGAAAAGTTCGCAGGCCCAGTAGTCATATTTCTTAACTAAGTTTTCTGCTTGAAATTCTAACCATATATATCGTGTTTCCGATTGTTTAAAGCAATCATAATAAACTCGTTTAGCTTCGTCTACATTTTGGTTCGGGCCTTCATAAAGTCGAATATTTTTAATTTTAAAATAGGGGTTCGATAGCTCATTCACAACACCTTCCTTCTCCACATAAAAAGATTTCGATCCAATGAGCACGCCATCCATCCATGTTTCCCATCGGTAAGCACCGCGTTTCCAATAACCACCGATTTTTTTAACGCCCCAGCCTTCACGAACAAAAATCACATTCTCGTCTTTGGCTATATGTTTCTGAACCTGTAAGTCGCACATCTCAGTACTCTTACTGTCATAGCATTTTAGGTTTATTTTTATATCCCAATCTTTTTCATCGAAAAGCTTATTAAAAAAAGACAACTCACAATAGATGAAGGAACATTCTGTTTCATCAAATACCACTCGATACTTTTTCTCATCGTTAGCAAGCCATTCATTGGAGCCATAAACCTTTATATCTTTAAACTTATAATTTACTTCACTCATGGTTTATTAATTTTTTATCGAATTACTAAATCCGTCAATTAGAAAACAATATTACAATACTTCTTTGTGAAAGATGAAATTGTTTAAGAATAGAATATTGCAATTTTACCAATTCAAATTCGAAATTCAAACTTTGTTATAATTATTTGACAAAATAGGGGCAATCTAGCATCGGCAGGGTTGGTTTTTTTTGTACTTCATGAATTATTTTTAAGAGTTCATTAAATAATTTGGTTTCTTATTCATTTTGATAGTTTCTTTGCAATAGAATGGCTAAAAAAAACAGAGTGCTCCGGGAGGCGAAAATAGACACCTCTCACCATTGGGCCATCGTAAGCCATTTAAGACCGCACCAATTAGCATTTCGTATCAATGAAAAATGCGGATTGAATCTTCACCGTCTGAAGAGTATCTCCTCAGTGGGCAAGACGAAGTTGCCTGGTTTCGCACTTTTCAACGACCAGCAAAATGACATGCAGCCTGATTTTTATTTAATTGCCTTAAAGGAGGACACCCATCTTCTGGTGAAAGAATTAAAGCAGTTTGATTATGTGTTGCAGGTGCGCTTACCCGACGAGGATAGCCTATGGGATGCTGCTTTGATGATTCAAAATATAAGAAGTATCGAAAATGTATTGGGCGTATTTGAGATAAATATTGAAACCATCAAAAATATTGATGTTTTATTTTTTGATAAGGAACTTGACAAATTAGAGTTGGGAGTGGAAGTAGAAAAACGAGTTAAAATTAAACATATCATAAAGAAAAATGAGCGCGATAATTAAATTACAAAGAGGCAAAGGTTATAGGGTAGAAGCCGGGCACCCATGGGTTTACAATAATGAGGTAGAGTTGGTCGATCAGGATATCGTTGATGGCGATTTGGTGGAGGTATATAATTTTAAGAATAATTTTATTGGCAAGGGGTTTTATAATAGCAAGTCGCAAATTCTTATCCGACTGCTCACACGAGATGCTGCTGAAACGATTGATGAAAGTTTTTTCATCCGAAAAATTACCGCATCTAACATTCTTCGCGAGCAGTTGGGTTATACCAACAATTACAGGGTCGTATTTGGTGAGGCCGATGGCTTGCCTTCATTGGTAGTCGATAAGTTTAATGACGTGCTGGTGGTGCAAATCCTTACTTTAGGGATGGAGCAATGGAAACAAGAGATCATTCATGCTTTGACAAAAATATTCGCTCCATCAGGCATCTATGAACGTAATGATGTGCCGGTAAGAATACTGGAAGGATTAAAAGAACAAAAAGGATTTCTGACTCCACCTTTTGAAACTAAATTTGTTATTGAGGAGCCCGGTGGAGTCAAGTTCGGGATTGATATCGAAAACGGACAAAAAACCGGATTTTTTCTTGATCAAAAGGAAAATAGACTTTGCTTAAAGCCCTATGTAGAGAACCGTGAGGTGCTTGATTGTTTTTGTTATACAGGCTCCTTTAGCTTATATGCGGCAATGTTTAAGGCCAAGCACGTTTTGGGGTTAGATATCAGTGAAGAGGCCATTAAGCAGGCAGAAGCGAATGCCAGGTTGAACCAATTCTCTAATTGCACTTTTGAGGTGCAGAATACCTTTGATGCCTTAACCAACTACCACCGACAACAGCGCAAGTTCGATACCATCATTCTTGATCCGCCTGCCTTTACAAAGAGCCGACATAATATTGATAATGCGTTAAAAGGATATAAAGAAATTAATTTAAAAGCCTTAAAACTTTTAAACAAAGGGGGCTATTTAATCACGTGTACCTGCTCACATTTTATTACTGAAGAGCATTTTGTGAATGTCTTATTTGAGGCTGCCAATGATGCTCAGATTCAAATTAGGCAGCTTGAGTACCGAATCCAAAGTCACGATCATCCCTATATTTGGGGCATCGATGAAACGCTTTATCTTAAGTTTTATGTGTTGCAAGTGGTATAGCATGCGCTGGGAAATGTCATCTTTTTCTAGATTTAAAGGCTGCTTGAAAGCCGAATAATTCTATTTAGGATTTATTAGGAAATAATTTATCAGTTTTGGCCTGTTAGCTAAAATTGGTACGCGATTTGGTTACGTAATTCGCAAACCTGATGCTTACCATGACAAATTACCTTAGATATATTGGCCAAATCGTTTTTGTTCTATTCCTTTTAAGTTTCAAATCGGATCATTTCGAGTATCGTAAAATTAACAATATTGCTTTTAGTGCCGGCGAAAGTATCGAATTCCGAATTCACTACGGCTTTGTTACGGCAGGATACGGATCAATCAAAGTGCTCCCTTATACTGAGAAAGTGAAAGGAAGGGAAGTATACCATATTATTGGTAAAGGGAAGTCGGCAAGTAGTTTTGATTGGTTTTTCAAGGTTCGTGATGAATATCATTCTTATCTCGATATGAATGCACTTGCGCCTCTAAAATATACTAAAGAACAACATGAAGGTGGTTTTAATGATAATGATGATGCCACTTTCGATCATGAAAAAAAAGTGGCTACCTCAATTAAAGGTTTGGTAGCTATGCCCGAATACACCCAAGATGTGATTAGTATGGTATATTATGCCCGCAGTTTAAATGTAAAAGATGCTGCGATAGGAACAAGTTACCCGATTACTTTTTATCTCGACAAACAGGTCACAAAAATTTCATTAAAAATTATAGGAAGAGAAATTATCACGACTGATTTAGGTAAGTTCAAGACCATAAAAATCCGCCCACAAGTTATTGCCGACCGAGTATTTAAAGATCAAGATGCCATGACGCTTTGGGTGAGCGATGATGCTAATTTATTGCCCTTGCGCATACAAGCCGATTTGGCGGTGGGCTCCATCAAAGCGGATATTGTGAAATATAGTGGTCTAAAAAACAATCCTGACGCATTATTAAAGTGAATGGAGCAAATGTAAATCTCTATACCTTTAACTTAGCAAGACGTAAAGGGAATGGAAGGCTTTGTTAATTTTTATCGGAGAGTATATTGTTCTGTATCTGCTGTGAAGCTCTTGCGAAGAATTCAG
Organism: uncultured Bacteroidota bacterium; assembly: GCA_903897855.1. Classification (GTDB taxonomy): domain Bacteria; phylum Bacteroidota; class Bacteroidia; order UKL13-3; family UKL13-3; genus CAINMV01. The sequence continues at coordinate 7,737 of CAIUDH010000054.1, forward strand.
TTTTAGATACTTCCTTCAAGAGTTCAACATGTTTTTGCTTATGGGCATCACTACCCAGATAAGCTACTAAATTCTTCTCAATAAGTTTTTCTGCAGTTTTTCTTTCTGCTATTCCGTAATAGCCAATCAAGGAAAGTGAATTTATTTGAAGTTGGCAGCCTTTGGCCACAAGTTCTTCATAAATTTCGAAACGGTTATGGTAAAAGCTATATCTTTCTGGATGAGCCAAAATAGGTTTGTAGCCTGCAATTTGAAGATTAAAGATCGTTTCGAATAAATTGCGTGGTTCATTGACGTAGGATATTTCAAAAAGAATGTTATTGTCACCGAATGGCAGGAGTTGCTTTTGCTCTATTTTTTCGGCAAACCATTCATCGAGGTAGTATTCTGCGGTGGCATCAAGTATTAAATTTAAGTTTTGCTTCAACGCTTCCATTCTTACCAATTCTAGTTTTTCCAGAATCATCAACGGCGTGTTTTTATAATAATCGCCCATCACATGCGGCGACATGATGAGGTGTGTGTATCCAAGGTCATGCATTTGTTTTAGCATGGTCATCGTTTCATCGAGTGAAATTGCGCCATCATCTAAGCCCGGCAGAAAATGAGAATGGAAGTCTACTTTTATAGGTAGGCATTCGTACACATTTTTTTTCTTTTTAAAAAAACTAAACATAATTAGGGTTGATTCATCAAAGTTCCATTTTTAAATTCATATACACGATCGCAGATATCAAAGACGTTTTTTTGATGTGATACGATGATTATGGTCTTTCCATTTTGGTGTTCTTTCTTTAAAACACGTAACACTAATTCTGAAGTGTCCTGATCGAGCGATGACAAAGCTTCATCAAGGACCAGGATGGGTTTATTGAAATATAAGGCTCTGGCCAGCGCGATCAGTTTTTTTTGTCCACCCGATAAGTTATTCCCGGCCTCGCCAGCTCTCGAATCGAAAGGGGTAAACAAATGTTTTATCTTTCCAAGCTCTAATTTTGCAATAATTTCATCGAGCAACATGGTATCGCAATCGGCTACAGGGCTCAATGTAATATTTTCCTGCAAGGAAGCATTCAGAATAAAAACATCTTGTTTTATGTAAGCAAATAATTTGTTATAGCTCGAGCTCATGCTTTTCTCGACGGTCACGCCATCGAGTTTGAGGGTTCCTTTAGCAGGGGGTATTAATTGCATCAAGAGTAATAAAAATGTAGATTTCCCTTCTCCGGTATTTCCATATATTCCAATACATTGGCCTCGCTCAAGGTTAAAATTCTCAATCGTGCATAATGTGTTATCGCCGAAACTGAATTCAATATTTTCGAGGGTGATGTTTTTAGAGAAATGCAGCGCAGTTTTAGGCTGTTCTAGAATCTCTTTTTTCATGTAACCGGTTAACCCCTCTACTGCAAACCAATGGTTTTTGATTCGAAGCATTGAGCTTAAGCTTCTGTTCACTGATGGGAGCAAACGAAAAGCAGTGGCGGCAAAGAGGGTGATGTTGAAGGGTAAAGCATTTTCAGCACCGAAAAATTTTGAATATATATAGATTAGGCAAAAGGAAATTACGGCAAAAAGCTCCATCAGTCTTGCGGGAGTGCTATTGAGGGTATAAACGCTCCCATCGACAGCACTTATTTGTGATTGATCTAGAACAAATAATTTCTCGAAATAATTTTTTTTATCATAGATGATGGCATCGGTATGTGCATTTAGGCTTTGAATCAAGGTGTCCTGAGCTTGTTTCACACTGACATTACGTTGATTGCCCAGGAGTTCTATTTTGTTTTTTATACTTCTATAACTAAAAAATGCTGCCGGGGCCACAAAAAGTAAAACGAGAAGGCTTACATAAAACGAAGTGAATGCAAGAAAACAAAGCATTAGGATTAAAACAGTGAGCTCGGTAATTAAGGTGATGTAACCCAAAATAATTCCATTCGAAAAAGCGTTGGGTATATACATGATGTCGCTTAGTAATTGGCCCGTTTCTGTATTTCGAAAAAAGAGCTCGTTTTGGTTAAAGATATTTCTAAATAAGCGCGTACTCTGTTGTTGTGCTTCAGAAAAAGCAAATGTTGCCTGAAGCTTGGTGAGGTACGTGTTGACAGCGTTTTTAAAAATAAAAAAAAGGATTACTCCGAGAGCACCCAAAAGCAGCTGCGTCGTGGTGTAATGCACCTCATGGGTGGTAATGAAATGAACTAGATAAACTAAAAAGGTGATACCAAACACATCGAGGAGGGCGCTCGATAAGGAAAAAAAAACCATGTACGACAATTTTTTTTTGCGCTCGACTGCCAAGAGAGAGTTAATGGCAGCACGGGTTTTAAACAGTATGAAGGAATGAACCAATTTGGTAATTTGTAGCAAATTTACTTAAATTGTTGCATGTCATTAACATCTCTTAAAAAATTCTCACTGTTAACCGATGTTAAGCATTTTTTTATGGCACAGCAATTGGAATTGATAAATTATAAAAGGCAAATTTAATTTTGCATCATCTGTTGAAACGCCTTTATACTATGTATTACAGATGATTCAGAGAAGTTCATTAATTTAATCTTTACGCCCCATGAAACGCAACATCATCACATTCGCATTTGCAATCATTGCAATCTTTTCGGCTAACGCCTCTTCATTCTATTTGCACTTCGCACGCCCGGCTAACTACACGGTGAGCGTTGATGGTTTCACTTATCAAGTCAGGGGAACTAATTTTCAGATTCCTTTACTAGGTGGAGGAAGGCACACCCTTGTTATAGCATCGTTTTCGCCAGCGTACGACCATCATCATAGACCGATGCCCGTGGTATTGTTTAACGGAGTTTTGCCAATCAGAGAGCATAGTGATATGTTTGCTTCCATTGATGCCAATGGGTTTCATGTGGATAGAGTATTGTCTCACCGACAAGTAACTAGATCATATTACTATCGATATAATGAGCGTGACCATCGGTATAATGAAGAGAATGACAATTCCGACTGCCGTGATGGAAGAGAGTGCAATGAGGATGACTATAATCAAAGAGATCGAGGAAGAGGGAATAATAACTCCCGTGAGGAGGACCGTTGGGAGCGTCGTCAGAGTGATGATAACCGATCGGGAGGTGATGACACTTGGAATAGAGAACACAGGTCACATAGGTAATCGAATGACCTGATGTCGGAACAGGCTTAAACAATAGTGGGTCGAAACAGATTCAAAATATTGTTTAGGCTTTGTTTTTTGTTCTTGTTTTTTGTTCTTTTTTTAGTAGGCTAAACTTTTAAAATACTTAAGAATATGTTCTTTTAAAAAAACCTCTTGCTCTGCCAGCTCCATGGCTGGATATTGCTTCATTGTCTTAAAGTGTGGCCATCCATCCTCATCCAAACGTTCGAGTTCATAATACCCACTTAATGCAAAAACAGTGCAATGCGCTACATGAAGAAGATTCATTTTCTCGTCTCTGTCAAAGGGTATATTGCCTTTTCCCAAGGCATTCATTCCAATAATAAAAAGGATCGCATCGAGGCTCGGCTGGCGCTTAAATTGCGCTTTTAATTTTGTTTGTAGTATCTTAAAATCAGATTCAATCTTCTCGGTATTCATAAAGTTTTAATTTTTTCTAGTACGTTTTCTTTTTACTAACCTGCTGTACCAGATTAAACACAGCGTCACGAAGCTCTTCAGTATTCGTTTTAAGGAGAGCACTCATAAAAACCACTGGCATATTTTCTTTTGCCATATAGGTATTGTGTAAATTATATCGTTGTTCCTCGGTCATAGCGTCAATTTTATTAAAAACGGTAATAATAGGTTTTGTATGTGCTCCCAGTTCTTCGATGGTTTCTTTCACGGTTTGCATTTGTGCCTCATATTCGTTGCTACTTAAATCGACCACATGAATTAAAGCATCGGCTTCGCGCACTTCATCGAGGGTGCTTTTAAAGCATTCAATGAGTTGATGTGGTAATTTGCGAATAAAACCAACGGTATCGGTGAGCAAGAAGGGAACGGTTTTTAGTACTACTTTACGCACCGTGCTATCGAGGGTGCTAAACAATTTATTTTCGGCCAAAATTTCCGCTTTACTCAATACATTCATGATGGTCGACTTTCCTACATTGGTATAGCCCACCAAGGTTAAACGAGGCTTGTCTTCTCTGTCTTTTCTTTTGATGGTATTTTGGCGGTCGATATTCCTCAATTCTTCTTTTAAGAGTGCGATTCGGTTATTGATGACACGTCGATCCGTTTCAATTTCTTTCTCACCAGCTCCCTTCATGCCGATACCTCCTTTTTGCCTACTTAAGTGTGTCCATAAATTGGTAAGACGAGGAAGCAAATATTGGTATTGTGCAAGCTCTACTTGAGTTTTAGCTTGTGCTGTTCGTGCATTATGGGCAAAGATGTCGAGAATCAAACGGCTTCGGTCGATGACCTTTACCTTCATATTATCCTTATCGGGGTTGAATTCGTTTTCGATATTTCTTGTTTGGGCTGGCGAGAGTTCGTCGTCAAAAATCGCCATATCGATTTCATTTTCTTTTACATAATCGGCCAATTCTTTGAGTTTTCCTTTTCCCACATAGGTTCCCTGTTCATTATGATCGAGGCGCTGAATAAAACGTTTTTTGGTTATAGCTCCGGCCGTTTTAGCTAAAAACTCCAATTCGTCTAGGAAAATATTGAGTTGCTCTTCCTTATCGAACTTATTTCCAACCGAAACCAAGATGGCTGTTTCAGGCTTTGGGCGTGTATCGTGCAGTTTTTCTTTACTCATAAATTAATATTCAAATTTCCCCCATTCGCCATCGATGGTTAATTTTTTTGTATCACTGGCTTCTACCTTCCCTATAATTTGTGCTGCGATGGCAAAGCGCTGAGAAATTTTTATCAATTCGGTGGCAGTAGCTTCATCCGTATAGATTTCCAAACGGTGGCCCATGTTAAAGGTGCTATACATCTCACGCCAGTTGGTGCCGCTTTGATTCTGAATGGTTTTAAAGAGAACAGGGGTAGGCAAGAGGTTGTTTTTAATAATGTGTAATGCCTCTACAAAGTGCAATATTTTTGTTTGTCCTCCGCCGCTGCAATGGATCATACCATCGATCTTATGGCGGTGGTGTTTTAACATTTCCAGCACCAATGGGGCATAGGTGCGAGTTGGCGAAAGCACCATCTGGCCTGCATTTAAAGGGATACCCTCGATGGTGTCGGTGAGTTGTAAATTTCCAGTATAAGCTACTTCATCGATAGCGAGGTCAAACGTCTCAGGATATTTAGTTTTATAGAGAGCGCTGAATACGTCATGACGGGCGCTCGTTAACCCGTTGCTTCCCATGCCACTATTATATTCTTTTTCATAGGTGGCTTGTCCATCACTGGCAAAGCCAACAATGACATTGCCAGGTTTAATATTGGCATTATCAATAATATCGGAACGTTTGGCGCGAGCCGTAACGGTACTGTCGACAATGACAGTGCGCACCAAATCGCCTACGTCGGCGGTTTCGCCTCCTGTATGATGGATATGAATGCCGAATGGTTTTAGCGATTCAATAAATTCATGTGCTCCATTAATCAAGGCCGAAAGTACTTCAGCGGGGATCAGTTTTTTATTTCTTCCAATAGTTGATGAGAGTAAGAACTCATTGGTAACCCCTACGCAAAGCAGGTCGTCGATATTCATCACGATGGCATCGATGGCGATATTTTCCCATACACTCAGGTCGCCCGTTTCACGCCAATAGGCATAGGCCAAGCTGCTTTTGGTGCCAGCCCCATCGGCATGCATGATATTGCAGTAGTTTTCGTCGTGGCCTAAATAATCGGGCTCAATTTTGCAAAATGCTTTTGGAAAGAGACCTTTATCCAGGTTTTTTATGGCGGCATGTACATCTTCTTTTTGAGAAGAGACCCCGCGAAGCGAGTATTTATCTGTCATTTCAGGATACAAATTTAACCCAAATTGATCGAACTAAAAACCTTTATTCAGCACCCTCGATTCTCGTCTTGAATTCCAGTTGTTTGATGCTATGCAAGCCAAGTAAGATGCTCGAGGTATTCAATCCTTCACATGGCGGTTTTCTGGTTCAATTGTAGGCTGTTCAGGGTTGTAGGGTGGTTGAAACGGGAATGAAACCGCATAAAAAAAACCTTGCTCAACTTAATGAACAAGGTTTTATGAGTTTATAATTCGCTAAAAGTGCTAATTTTATTTACTGACGTGAGCAGTATTTGAATTTACAGTTTAGGTATTGAGTTCCTTATGCGTTTGTAGGAACCACCGATACATACGATTTGTCGCTTGCTTTCTTACGGAATTTTACAAATCCATCGATTAAAGCATACAAGGTATGATCTCTGCCAATACCTACTCCCACGCTTGGGTGGTGCTTAGTGCCACGTTGACGAACGATAATATTACCAGCAATGATTGCCTGACCGCCGTATATTTTTACACCAAGGCGTTTGCTATGCGATTCGCGACCATTTTTTACGGAACCGACCCCTTTTTTATGTGCCATGTTTACTTATTTATTAATGTGGTTTTAAATTTAAGCTACTATTTCGTTTATTTTTATTTTGCTGAATTGCTGGCGATGGCCTTTCATGAGGCGATATCCCTTTCTGCGCTTCTTTTTAAACACGATTACTTTATCGCCTTTAACTAAGCTCTCAACAATTGTAGCAGTCACTTTCGCTCCGCTTACATTGGGGGTGCCAATGCGCACGCTACCTTCGTTGTTGATTAATAATACATCGCTAAATTCAAGGTTAGCGCCTTCTTCGTTTGACAGATGGTGAACGTAGAGTGTTTGGTTCTTCGTTACTTTGAATTGTTGACCAGCTATGGTTACTATTGCAAACATAAAATTTTGACCCCTATTTTTTTTTGGGACGGCAAAGGTAGCAAAAAGAAATTGAAATCAAAAATATTTTAGGGAACTTGTCAGGTAACCATGGTGTCTGGGTATTTACGGGTTTAACCTACCGAAAAACTATACCGCAATCGGGGCTTTGATGCCGGGATGGGGGTCGTAATTTTGCAGCTCAAAATCACTGAAATCAAACTTGAAAATATCGGTCACGGCTTTATTGATTTTCATTTGAGGGAAGGCTCTCCCTTCTCTACTGAGCTGTAACTCCACCTGCTCGAAGTGGTTTTTATAAATATGAGCATCGCCAAAGGTGTGCACAAAATCGCCCGGTTCATAACCACAAACCTGGGCCATCATCATCGTAAGCAAGGCATACGAGGCAATATTAAATGGCACACCTAAAAACAAGTCGGCACTGCGTTGATATAGCTGGCAGCTTAATTTGTTGTTGGCTACATAAAATTGAAACATCACATGGCAAGGCATGAGGGCCATCTCACTGAGTTCACCTACATTCCAAGCACTTACAATCATACGCCGGCTATCCGGATTTTTTTTGAGCTGATCAATCACTTCCGTTACCTGATCAATCACTTTTCCATTGGCCGCATGCCAACTTCTCCACTGATAGCCATAAACAGGGCCTAAATCGCCATTTTCATCGGCCCAGGCATCCCAGATGGAAACTCCATTTTCCTTTAGAAATCGAATATTCGTATCTCCTTTTAGGAACCAGAGCAATTCATAAATAATGCTTTTTAAATGCACTTTCTTGGTGGTAATCAAAGGGAATGATTCGCTAAGATCGTAACGTAGTTGATGTCCGAAAATGCTTTTCGTGCCCGTTCCTGTTCGATCTTCTTTAAAAGCCCCATCCTGTAACACCTTCCTTAAAAGCGCTTCATATTGTTTATTAATCATATTCAAAATATAAAAGACAAAGATATTTTTTAGTTATGCAATAAATCAAAAATAGATTTTAACAAATTGTTTGAAGAAATAATTCTTTAAATTTGCTTCCCATAAACAATTTTGATTCATCGTTGTTAAGAACTACTATAATGAGCATTTACACCCAATCTATTCCCTGTATCGACCTAAATTTGTTTATGTTTGGCTCGGCTGCAGAGAAAAGTCAATTCGTACAGAATTTAGGCAACGCCTTTGAAACGATTGGTTTTGTGGCTGTTAAAGGTCATCTGTTAAGCGACGAACTGGCAGGGAAGTTATATGAGAGCGCCAAGAGTTTTTTTTCGTTACCGAGTGAAACCAAATTGCAGTACGAAATTGAGGGGTTATATGGGCAAAGGGGGTATACCTCTTTCGGTAAGGAACATGCTAAAGGACAGAGTGCTGGCGACTTAAAAGAATTTTGGCATTTTGGACAGGATTTGCCTTTTGAAGTGGAGCTAGATAGAAATGACTATCCAGACAACATTCTGGTAAAAGAGACCCCTGAGTTTAATACGGCAGGCCTTGAAGCCTACATGCATCTTGAAAAAACAGGAATTTATATGCTCCGGGCGATTGCACTCTATTTGGGTTTAGATGAGTTTTATTTCGACGCCAAGGTAGAATACGGTCAAAGCATCCTACGGCCTATTCATTACGGCCCCATTGTGGGTGAGCCTGTTGAAGCGGTGCGAGCCGCAGCACATGAAGATATCAATTTAATTACTTTGCTCATGGGAGCTAGTGCAGATGGTTTAGAGGTACTGAATAAAAGTGGGCAATGGATTCAGGTAACGGCCTTACCCGAACAAATTATTTGTAACGTCGGTGACATGTTACAACGCCTTACCAATAACAAACTAAAATCGACTACGCACCGTGTGGTAAATCCACCGCGTGCGCTCTGGAACACTTCTAGATACAGTATCCCCTTCTTTATGCATCCACTGAGTGGTATGAGTTTGGCGTGTTTGCCTTCCTGTGTTGGTGTTGACAACCCAAAACACTATGAAGACTGCACTGCCGGACAATTTCTGGATGAACGCTTACGTGAAATAGGGCTGAAGAAATAATTTTTTCAAGACATTCACCGAACACTTAAATTTGCAACCTATAATAAATCAATCGCTATCACATGCAATTAAAATACGCTTGGAAAACCATTAAAGAATACGAAGAAATCAAGTTTGATTTTTTTGAAGGAATCGCTAAGATCAGTATCAATCGTCCAGAAAAGCATAATGCGTTTACCCCGCTTACCGTGAAGGAAATGAGTGAAGCCATGGAACTTGCACGTCAGGATGAAAAGGTGGGTGTGGTGATTTTAACAGGAGAAGGTGGCAAAGCTTTTTGTAGTGGTGGCGACCAAAGTGTGCGTGGCGATGGAGGCTATGTTGGCAAAGATGGAGTGCCTCGCCTCAATGTATTAGACCTGCAGATGCAGATACGTCGTATACCTAAGCCGGTGGTAGCGATGGTGGCCGGTTGGGCTATTGGTGGCGGCCATGTGCTTCATGTGATTTGTGATCTCAGTATTGCGGCCGAGAATGCCCGTTTTGGACAAACAGGCCCGATGGTGGGAAGTTTCGATGGAGGTTTTGGAGCCGGTTATCTGGCCCGTGTCGTCGGACAAAAAAAGGCTCGCGAAATATGGTTCTTATGCGATCAATACGATGCAAAGGATGCATTAGAGATGGGCTTGGTAAATAAGGTAGTTCCTTTAGAGATGCTCGAAGAAACAACGGTAGCATGGTGTAAAAAAATGTTAGAGAAAAGCCCCATCGCCTTACGTATGATAAAATCGGCCTTCAATGCCGAGCTCGACGGGCAAGCAGGAATACAGCAATTGGCGGGCGATGCCACGTTATTATATTATTTGAGTGAAGAAGCGAAAGAAGGGAAAAATTCATTCCTTGAAAAACGCAAGCCCGATTTTAGTAAGTTTCCCAAGTTTCCTTAAAGGAGAAGTATTGATTGCAAAATGGGGAGTTCAAAGTTTATCGCGCTAGCTAGCAAGGCTTCAATAACGGTAGAGCAGTATCAAATGGTGCACTTTTTCAGTATCAAAATCCCAACTCTTGAATTAAGACTTTTTTAAACAAAGAATCCAAATTATTATTTCCATTAAGCCGTTCTAAGGGCATCGAAAGGAAAATGAAATTGGTTTGGTTGGTGGTGGCATCAACACGCTTCGCACAAACCACCGATGGGCCTGTCCAGCTTACCGGGCCTGAAGTGGTACTCACAATGAGGTCACCAGTATATACATCAACAAACTTCGACGAGCCGTTATCAATAGCCTTTAAAAAGGGTCGTGCCGAACTAATAATGCTTGAAGATTTTAGTATTGGATAACCTGCAATCAAAGGGTGCATGAGTGCATTACTGTTCATTCTAAATACGCCCATCGTGTCGAGAATTAACTCTTTAATGGGTGTAAAATCGAGTAAAGCCGATTGCTCATAAAAAAACTGTGAGAAGTTGATAGCCATAAAAATCCGTCCATTATTGGCTAAAAAGTCGCCTAAGCTACGTTGCGCAAAAGAGAGTGAAACAGAATCGTTATCACTGAACCAGAGAATTTTGTCAAAAAATTTGAGTGCTTTGTTCTGGGTAAAATAATCGGCAGAGAGTTCATCATAATTATTATTGTTTTTTAGGAATGCATTTAGGGTATCAAAGGCAGTAATACCAATACTTTGCATATTCGATTGAAACAAGTTTAATTTGGAAGCGGTGTAAGGAGAAGAGGCATTCACCACCAATATTTTATTCACCGGTTTTTTGCAATAAAATGAATTCGACGCCGAGGCATTCGACTTAGCGCCTACCTTATCAACCGCCCGAATGTAGAATACATTATTACTATTTAGTTTCAGCCCATTAATTTCCAAGCTTAACCGTTGATTGGTGCCCGAATACACCTCACAATTGGGGGTGTTGCTAAGGATTTCCTTAGCAACAAAAGCGGCCTGTGTAATAGAGGAATTCAGGATATAAGGTGCTGCAAGCGTATCGTTAAAAAACAATTCAAAATGGTCTAGGTTGTTATCGCCATCGGGGTCGGAGGCATTCCAATAAAACCGGAAAGCAGGAAATGTTTTGCTGGTGTTTTTGGAAGGGAAGAGAGCTGTTCCGGCGGGAATAAAAACACTACATGTAGGGGGTGAGTTTTTAACCGGATAAACCAATGAAGCCGGTGTCTGATCCTTCAAATCTTGATTGTCGATGGCCCGAACCTGAAAATTAAAGTTCGCTGTATCGCTTCCTGCCGGCAGCGCGAGGGTAAATAAGCTGTCTTGTTTTGTGGTGTAGACCCAGGTGGCACCATCGAATGAAAACTCAAACCCTTTTACAAATCCGTCTTGATCATCGCCCCACCAAGAAATCTTAATTTGAGAGATGAAGCGAGTACTTCCTGAACGTATTACGGTGTCAGCTACCGTATGAGTTTCAGGAGCCTGATTCACCGTCGCTTTGCCTACAAATTCCTTTTTGCAGGAGAATATTAACAACAGACAAAGGATAGAAAATGATAGGATACGCATGAGGTGGTAAAAATAATCAAAATAATTGCAGTTGGATAGTGTCAATAATTTATTTCGCCTGCGCTATGGCAAGAGAGATTCAATTTTTGTACCTTCGCGGCCAAGAATAAGGTATTTCTCTAAATAGATTTCAAACGGCGTTAAAAACGCAATTAATTTATTGGGGTAACATCTTAAAAAATTAATTTTAGACCTTCGCTTAACACTTCATTAGCACTATGTTTGATTTAGATTTGATTCAAAAAGTTTATGCTCAATATGCAGCAAAAGTAGATGCGGCACGCACTCTAGCCGGAAAGCCACTAACCCTCACCGAAAAAGTTTTATATGCACATTTGTCGCATCGTTTGCCAAACGAAGCTTATGGTCGCGGTAAGAACTATGTTGAATTTGCACCCGACAGGGTAGCTATGCAAGACGCGACGGCCCAGATGGCTTTGCTTCAGTTTATGCAAGCCGGGAAAGTTAAAGTGGCGGTGCCAAGCACGGTGCATTGCGACCATCTCATTGTAGCCAAGGATGGTGCTGTGAATGACCTTGTTGAAGCCAATAACGAAAATAAGGAAGTCTATGATTTTCTTTCTAGTGTAAGTAATAAGTATGGTATCGGATTCTGGAAACCAGGAGCCGGAATTATCCATCAGGTTATTCTCGAAAATTATGCTTTTCCTGGTGGCATGATGATTGGAACTGACTCTCATACCGTGAACGCCGGTGGATTGGGTATGATCGCCATTGGTGTGGGTGGAGCCGATGCAGTTGATGTGATGGTGGGTATGGAGTGGGAATTGAAGTTCCCTAAACTTATTGGTATTAAATTAACAGGGCAATTAAACGGATGGACATCAGCCAAAGATGTTATCTTAAAAGTGGCGGGTATTCTTACTGTTAAAGGTGGAACAGGTTGTATCGTTGAGTATTTCGGACCCGGAGCTGAATCATTAAGTTGTACAGGCAAGGGCACTATTTGTAATATGGGTGCTGAAATTGGTGCTACGACTTCCATTTTCGGATACGACGATAGCATGCGCAGATATTTAAATATCACGGGTAGGAGTGAAGTGGTGCAAGCTGCCGATAAAGTAGCGAGTTATTTAACCGCTGATCCGGAAGTATACCAAAATCCCGAATTGTACTTCGACCAAATTATTGAGATTAATTTATCGGAATTAGAACCACATATAAATGGACCGTTTACGCCCGATTTGGCTTGGCCATTGAGTAAATTTGCGGCTGCGGTGAAGGAAAATGGCTGGCCCGACAAGCTCGATGTAGGTTTAATTGGAAGCTGCACCAACTCCAGTTATGAAGATATTTCACGGGCCGCTTCCTTGGCACAACAGGCTATCTCTAAGAATCTCATTGCTCAAAGTGAATACACCATTACACCCGGCAGCGAACAAGTGCGTTTCACGGTAGAACGTGATGGATTCTTGGATACTTTTGCGAAAATGGGAGGTGTTGTTTTAGCCAATGCCTGTGGGCCTTGTATAGGACAATGGAGTCGTCATCATGCAGAAAAAGGAGAGAAGAATTCCATCATCACGTCATTCAATCGTAACTTCGCGAAGCGCGCCGATGGCAATCCAAATACGCATGCTTTCGTAGCTTCTCCAGAAATAGTGACAGCCTTGGCTATTGCAGGTCGTCTATCGTTCAACCCCATGACCGACACGTTAACGAATACCAAGGGCGAACAGGTGAAATTGGAAGAACCTTCGGGCCATGAATTGCCATCGAGAGGTTTTGAAGTAAAAGACGCAGGATTTCAGGCTCCCGCAGCCGATGGTAGTTCGGTGGTGATTAATGTGAGTGAAACAAGTGAAAGACTCCAATTATTGTTTCCATTCCAAAAATGGGACGGTCACGATTTGAAAGGCTTAAAACTCCTTATCAAGGCAAAAGGCAAATGCACTACCGACCATATTTCCATGGCAGGTAAGTGGTTAAAATTCAGAGGTCATCTGGATAATATCAGCAATAACATGCTTATAGGTGCCACCAATTTTTTCAATGATAAAGCCGACTGCGTAAAAAATCAGTTGACCGGGAAATATGAAGGAGTGCCCATCGTAGCCCGTCAATATAAAGCGGCTGGCGATTACAGCATCATTGTAGGCGACGAGAATTATGGTGAAGGTTCATCCAGAGAACATGCTGCCATGGAACCACGTTTCTTAGGAGCACGGGTAGTTCTGGTACGTAGCTTTGCACGTATTCACGAAACCAATTTAAAGAAACAAGGAATGTTGGCGGTTACTTTCGCCCATAAAGAAGACTATGAAAAGATTCGTGAAAACGATACTTTTGATATTATTGGATTAGAGCATTTCGACCTCGCTAAACCTCTTAAAGCGATACTCACACACGATGATGGGACCAAAGAAGAACTGCTTCTGAATCACACCTATAATGACAATCAGTTTGAATGGTTTAAAGCGGGAAGCGCCTTGAATCTGATAAAAGGGAAAAACAACTAAAAAGGACAGTAAGTTTGCTGTGAAGCAGCTAAGGTTCTACTTATATTGTAGAGACAGACTTGGTTTTCCGATCACTTTCGGAATGAAATAAATAGCCAACTCGGCTCAATACGAATTTTTTTTCGCTGACGTTTCATTATTTTTTATGGACCAAAAAGCCCTAGGTTTTCATTTCTTTAATGGTAAATCTACCATCACCAGATCTCTCTTTACTTCCAATTTTTAGCTATCCTCATCGCTCTATTCTGAGTTTAGAATTGGGCTGTGTTACTCATGCAATAGCTTGTTCATTCTTGATAATTAACATAAAATATCTATATTATTTAATAATATAAGTCTTTTTACCTATTATTGCGCTATAAAATAGGTATTAAATCTTTATAGTCTTTAGCAAGAAATGAACTACGAGTCTTTTAATTTGGAGGTTGCGACAGAAGCACATATTCAATTTGCGCAACAAATTTGTGATGAGATGGAGACCTCCTCCAAGCAGCGAGGGACGGGCATCTCAAAACGCAGCCCCGAGCAAATAATTTACTATATCAGAGCCGGAAAAGCGGTGATTGCTTTAACCAGTCTGGGCGAATGGGCGGGCTTTTGTTATATCGAGTCGTGGGATAATGATGAATATATTTCGAACTCAGGATTGATTGTGGCACCTTCATACCGCAAGAGCGGGTTGGCTCGAAAGATCAAAAACAGGATTTTTAAACTGTCGAAATCGAAATTCCCCCATGCCAAGATGTTTGGATTGACCACTAGTGCAGCGGTCATGAAAATTAATTCGGAATTGGGTTATGAACCGGTGGTTTATTCGGAACTTACCTCAGAAGAAAAATTCTGGCAAGGCTGTAGCAGTTGTGTGAATTACGATATACTACAAAGCAAAGGGAAAAAGAACTGCCTTTGTACGGCGATGCTTTTCGACCCTCTGGCAAAAAAAAACCAAAATATTAGTTCACCTTCTTTTGCTGAAATTACTTCATGACAAATATTAAAGTAGTACTCGCTTTCAGTGGTGGATTAGATACCTCTTATTGTGCCGTTTATTTGGCAAAAATAAAACATTTGGAAGTGCATGCCGTAACCGTGAACACCGGTGGTTTTGACACGCAAGAGTTGAATGAAATTAAAAGCAGAGCTCTTTCGCTAGGCGTTAAATCGTATACCTGTATTGATGAAACAAATAACTATTATCAAAAATGTATTAAGTATCTGATTTTCGGTAATGTATTAAAAAACAACACCTACCCTTTATCGGTGAGTGCTGAGCGTATTTTTCAGGCAACCGCTATTGCTGAATATGCTAAAAGCATTGCCGCCGCCTATATAGCGCACGGAAGCACAGGGGCCGGCAACGACCAGGTGCGTTTTGACATGATTTTCAATATTTTAATTCCGGAAATAAAAGTGATGACTCCGATTCGCGACTTAAAACTATCGCGGGAAGAAGAGATGAATTTCCTGCAAGAAAATGGGATCACCATCGATTTCGAGAAAGCAAAATATTCCATCAATAAAGGCCTTTGGGGCACCTCAGTAGGTGGCAAGGAAACATTAACCTCGCACGCGAATTTGCCTGATGAAGCATTTCCTACCCCACTTAGAAAAGTAGAACACGAGCGATACACGCTCACTTTTAAAGAAGGGGAGCTCGTGGGTGTGAATACACTACAGTTTGAAAATCCAGTTCATGCCATTCAATTACTGCAGGAAATAGCCGCTCCCTTTGCAATTGGAAGAGATATTCATATTGGAGATACGATTATCGGAATTAAAGGCAGGGTTGGATTTGAGGCAGCTGCTCCATTGATTATTTTAAAGGCACATCATACCTTGGAGAAACATGTACTTTCAAAATGGCAGTTGTTTTTAAAGGATCAATTATCGGATTGGTATGGTAATTGGCTGCACGAAGGTCAATTTCTAGACCCTGTGATGCGCGATATTGAGGCCTTCTTCGATGGCACGCAGGCGCATGTTACGGGTAAGGTGTTTGTAACCCTCGCTCCATATCGATTTCAAGTCGATGGCATCGAATCGGAATACGATTTAATGTCGGCAAAATTTGGGAGCTATGGCGAGATGAATAACACTTGGTCGGGAGAAGACGTTAAAGGTTTCTCAAAAATATTTGGTAATGCCACCGCCATCTATCACCAAGTAAAAAATAGCGCTGTATAGTATTTATGGAAAAAATCAGAATCGGTATCGTGGGTGGTGCAGGATATACAGGGGGCGAATTAATTCGTTTACTCTTGCTTCATCCTTATGTGGATATTGCTTGTGTGTTGAGTAAAAGCCATACACACCAACCTTTGTATACGGTGCATACCGATTTAATTGGAGATACCGATTTGAAATTCACGGATACTTTATTGGAAGATATTGAAGTTTTGTTTTTATGCGTTGCTCATGGAGAAGCTGAAAAATTTCTGCAACAAAATGAAATTTCGGAAGCGGTAAAGATCATTGATTTGAGTCAGGATTTTCGATTACAAAATACTCTTTCCACCAACACGAGAAAATTCGTTTACGGCCTACCCGAGCTTCAGCGTGAATCAATAATAAAGGCTTCAAACATTGCCAATCCCGGCTGCTTCGCCACCTGTTTACAATTGGCCTTATTGCCATTGGCATCGGCTCAGTTGCTGCAGCATGAAGTGCATGTTCAAGCCACCACGGGGGCCACAGGAGCCGGACAGGGTATGAGCCCCACCTCACATTTCGCTTGGAGGAACAATAATTTATCGGCTTATAAGGCATTTGAGCATCAGCATCTACACGAGATAAATCAAAGCATTCAGCAGCTGCAACCAAGTTTCAATCATCGCATCAACTTTATTCCACAGCGAGGAAATTTCACGAGAGGAATTTTTGCAAGCACCTATGTGAACTCAAACTTGTCGTTGAAAGACGCCTACGCCTTGTTTGAAAGTTATTACGCGACTCATCCTTTTGTAGTTATCAGCAAAGAAAATATTGATTTAAAACAAGTCGTGAATACCAATAAGTGTGTGATATATCTCGAATCGCATGACGATAAATTATGGATTGTAAGCATGATCGACAACCTACTTAAAGGAGCTTCCGGTCAAGCTGTTCAAAACATGAACCTCCTGCTTCATTGGCCCGAAACCACAGGATTAAAATTGAAGGCCTCGGCCTTTTAAACAGCTATCAAAATGAATTTATTTGACGTATACCCACTTTTCAATATCACTCCGGTGCGTGCTTCTGGAAGTTACCTCTGGGACGAGCAGGGGAATCAGTATCTCGATTTATACGGAGGACACGCTGTTATTTCGGTAGGTCATGGGCACCCGTATTATGTGAAGCAATTAACGAACCAACTTCACCAAATTGGTTTTTATTCGAACTCTGTTCAAATTCCCATGCAAAGTGTATTGGCACAAAAGCTAGGCGAACAAAGTGGTTATGAAGAGTATCAGTTTTTTATGTGTAACTCGGGGGCAGAAGCCAATGAGAATGCTTTCAAGCTGGCCTCTTTTCATACCGGTCGTAAGAAAATTGTGGCCTTCGAAAAATCATTTCATGGCCGTACTTCCGCCGCCGTAGCCGCCACCGACGACCCTTCTATAGTGGCTCCGGTGAATGAAACCTCTAATATTGTTTTCTGCCAATGGAATGATGAAGTGATGTTGCAGCAGATATTTGATACCCATGAAATTGCTGCTGTCATCATCGAAGGAATACAAGGGGTGGGTGGAGTAAATATTCCTAAAGTTTCTTTTCTGCAAAAAATAAAATTGGTTTGCGATCAACACGGGGCTTTGATGATCTGCGATGAAATTCAGTCGGGATATGGAAGAAGTGGTAAGTTCTTCGCACACCAACATGCTAATATACGGCCTGATATCATCACCGTTGCGAAAGGTATGGGCAATGGTTTTCCGGTGGGAGGCGTACTCATACACCCCAATATCAAACCTAAGCATGGCATGTTGGGCACCACCTTTGGTGGTAACTACCTTGCCTGCGCAGCCGCTATCGCTGTGCTCGATATTATTGAACAAGAAAATTTAGTTTCCAATGCTTCTCAAGTGGGACAATATCTCATGCAACAATTGAAAGGCATCCCTGGCATTAAAGAAATTCGTGGACTAGGGCTTATGATTGGGATTGAACTACAAGTGCCCTGCGCAGCCATACGCAACGAGTTATTAAACGAATATAAAATATTTACGGGTTCGGCATCCAACAAAAACACCTTACGAATTTTGCCAGCTCTAAATATCTCCAATACCGAAGCTGATATTTTTATCACCGCTTTCCGCAATGTGATGCAAAAACAATTTAAAGAAAGCGCTTCCCAGGCATAACAAACGAATGAACATGAAAAATTTCACAGCCTTATCTGATGTAACCAACATCGACGAGCTGGTGCAGGAGGCTTTAAAACTGAAGGCCAATCCCTTATCCTTTCCTTCTTTAGGAGAAGGTAAGACGATCGGGTTGGTTTTTCTGAATCCTAGTTTACGCACTCGTATGAGTACTCAGAAGGCGGCGATGAACTTGGGTTTGAATGTGATGGTGCTCAATGTAAATCAGGAAAGTTGGGCATGGGAATTTGAAGATGGTGCCATCATGAATGGCACCAAGGTGGAGCATGTGAAAGATGCCACGGCGGTACTCAGTCAGTATTGCGATATCGTTGGCATCCGTTGTTTCTCCTCTTTGGAAAATCGTGAAGAAGATGAGAGCGAGTTTGTGTTGAATCAATTCATGAAATATTGTACGGTGCCAGTAGTGTCGTTAGAATCGGCCACACGTCACCCCTTGCAAAGCTTGGCCGACCTCATGACCCTTACCGAGGCATGGAACCAACCTCATAAACCCAAAGTGGTACTTACTTGGGCACCCCATGTCAAACCCTTACCACAAGCTGTTGCCAACTCCTTCAGTGAGTGGATGTGCAAAGCCCAAGTTGATTTTGTTATTACCCATCCTGAAGGATATGAATTGCAATCCTCCTTTTCGCAAGGGGCCATTATCGAATATAACCAACAGAAGGCATTACAGGACGCCGATTTTGTATATGTGAAAAATTGGTCGTCATACCATGATTATGGAAAAATCCTATCGGGGAATCATGATCATTGGTTGTTAAATGAAACGAAAATGAAAGTAACACAGAATGCAAAAATCATGCATTGTTTGCCAGTACGCAGAAATGTAGAGTTGAGCGATGCCTTACTCGATGGGAAGAACTCCCTCATTCAACAGCAAGCAGGCAATCGTTTGTTTGCCGCTCAAATTGTATTAAAATCAATACTTGAAGGCCTGAATCAATAAGCTATGCAGACTTTGAACATCATAAAAATTGGAGGTGATATCATCAATCATGAATTGAGATTAAATCAATTTATTTCTCTGATTTCTGAAATAAAAACTCCGATGATTCTCATTCATGGTGGCGGTAAGCTCTTAGACCAATTTGCGACTCAATTGGGCATCGAACAGCAAATGGTGGACGGAAGAAGGATTACCGATGCTGCTACCTTAGCATTAGCAACGATGGTGTATGCCGGGGGTATCAATAAAAAAATTGTGGCGCTATGCCAATCAAATGGGATTCAAACTATCGGTCTTAGCGGAGCGGATAATAATTGCTTGCAGGCTCACCAACGCAAAATTGGTGAAATTGATTTTGGTTTTGTGGGCGACATCATCAAAGAAGGAGTGAACACCAAATTTATTTCGTTATTACTTTCTCAAAACATCATGCCTGTTTTTTGTTCCATCACACACGATAACCAAGGCCAGCTATTCAATACCAATGCCGACACCCTCGCTTCGGTACTGGCCCAAGCGATGAGTTCATACTACGAAGTACAATTGATGTATTGTTTCGAAAAAAATGGAGTACTTCGCAACGTAGAAGATGAAGAGAGTGTGATACCCAACATCAACGCCAACGAATACAAAATATTGCAACAACAAGGAATTATCTCCCAGGGTATGATCCCTAAATTGGATAATGCCTTCGCAGCCATTGAAGGGGGCGTTTGCAGAGTGATCATCGCCCATGCCCTGAATATTTTAAAAAGCCAACATGAAACAGACTATGTCGGAACCAAAATTATACGATAAAGCACCCGGCCTTGAGACCTTTCAACAAGGAGCCATCGATTTACTGAAGCAATTGATTGCCATTCCTTCGTTGAGTAAGCAAGAACATGACACGGCTTCTTGTATCGAACAATTCTTGCAATCGAAAGCCATAAACACCCATCGAAAAGGCAATAATGTTTGGGCTTGCAATCAATATTTTGAACCCAGCAAGCCCACGATCTTACTCAATTCGCATCACGATACGGTGAAGCCCAATGCTGGTTATACCAAGAATCCATTTGAAGCAATTGAAGAAGACGGTAAGCTATATGGCTTAGGAAGCAATGATGCCGGTGGCCCCTTGGTAAGTTTGATGGCGGCCTTCTTATATTTCTATCATCAGCCCCAATTAAAATATAATTTTATTTATGCCGCCACGGCGGAGGAAGAAATTTCTGGATTGGGTGGCGTGGCTTCTATTCTCGATGTGATGGGCCCCATTGATGTGGCCATTGTAGGAGAGCCTACTCAAATGGAGCTCGCCATTGCGGAGAAAGGATTATTGGTGCTCGATTGTGTATCCAAAGGCGTTGCAGGACATGCAGCACATCCCAATCCCGAAAATGCCATCATCAATGCCCTCGACGATTTGCAATGGTTCAGAAATTTTTGTTTTCCCAAAGTGTCTAAGTTTTTAGGAGAAGTGAAGATGAGTGTTACCCTTATTCATGCCGGAAATCAGCATAACGTGGTGCCCGATTCTTGTTCCTTTACTGTGGATATTCGTACTACCGATGACTATAGCAATCAGGAGGTGCTCGATGTGGTACGATCGCATGTGCAATGTGAAGTGACGCCACGATCGATGCTGTTGAATGCCTCAGCCATCAGTGAAGAACATGCCTTAGTGCAAACAGGAATAAGCCTTGGGCGCAGAGTGTATGGGTCGCCTACGAGTTCGGATATGGCCGTGATGAATTTCCCAGCCGTGAAAATGGGACCTGGAAACTCCTTGCGATCGCATAGCAGCGATGAATTTATTTTTATAGAAGAGATCAAAACAGGGATAGAAATTTATATCCAGATGCTTTCAAAAATTGCACTATCATGAGTCATAAAATTTGGCAGAAAAACAATAGCACCTCCAACGAGCATGCCGATATCGTAGGTAATTTTACGGTAGGCCACGATCGTGAATTCGATTTGCAATTGGCGCGTTACGATGTATTAGGTTCGTTGGCTCATGCTGAAATGCTTGTGAGCATTGGGTTATTGACGTCAAAGGAAGGACAACAAATACACCAAGCGTTACAAGAGATCTTGCAAGAAATTGCAACCGGACAATTTGTGCTGGAGGCATCGGTAGAAGATATTCATTCGCAAATTGAATTTCTACTCACCCAACGAATTGGAGAAGCTGGAAAAAAGATACATAGTGGTCGCTCGCGTAATGATCAGGTATTGGTTGACTTAAAATTGTTCATGCGTTACGAGTTGGAAGAAATTACACGTAGTGTTCAAACCCTGTTTCATGAGCTCATTGCCTTGAGTGAAAAAAACAAGAGGCATCTCCTGCCAGGCTATACGCATTTGCAATTGGCCATGCCCTCCAGTTTTGGACTTTGGTTTGGGGCCTATGCCGAGTCTCTCACCGACGATTTAGAAATGCTCCGAGCAGCCCATGCCGTATGTAATAAAAACCCCTTGGGCTCTGGAGCCGGGTATGGTTCCTCGTTTGCCTTAAACCGAACTCTCACCACCGAGTTATTACAATTTGATACCCTGAACTATAATGTGGTGTATGCGCAGATGACCCGAGGGAAGACTGAGAAGCTGATGGCGATGAGCATGGCTACCGTAGCGGCTACCTTGGCCCGATTGGCGTACGATATTTGTTTGTATATGAATCAGGAATTTGCCTTGGTATCGTTTCCCGATTCGCTCACTACGGGCAGCAGCATCATGCCACACAAAAAGAACCCAGATGTATTCGAACTCATAAGAGCACGTTGCAATAGAATACAAGCCTTGCCCAATGAACTTACGTTACTCACGAGCAATTTGCCATCGGGTTACCATCGCGATGTGCAGCTTACCAAAGAGTGTTTGTTTCCTGCCATCGAGTCGTTAAAGCAATGCCTCTCCATGACTACCTTCATGCTTCAGCATATTGAAATCAAAGAGAATGCATTGGCTTCCTCACATTTTGATATACTGTTTAGTGTGGAGGAAGTAAACCGCGAAGTGCGCGAGGGGGTGGCTTTTAGAGACGCGTATAAAAATATTGCGGAAGCCATTGAATCCAATACGTTTCATCCAACAAAAGAAATTCATCATACCCATGAAGGGAGTATGGGCAATTTATGCAACGATAAGATAGTGGAACAGTTTAATCAGGTGGTGCGTCAAATTCTAAAAAACCAGGGTTAGTTTTCAGATTTTGTAAGCCGTTTCTCGCTTCACCTCTTTCAGCACAATATTGCTATGATACTGCCCAATATTGGGAATATTAGAGATCACATTCACCACAAAATCGTTATAGGCGTTTATATCTTTGGCAACTATTTTGAGCATATAGTCGTAGGTGCCTGAGATGCTGATGACTTCTAGTATTTCCGGCATTTTCAACACTGCGCTTTCAAAGCTCATCAATGCTTTTTTCGATTGTTCTTTTAGTACGATATTGCAATATACGAGCAAACTCAAACCTACCTTTTCGCGATTTATTAACGCCACATATTTGAGAATAGTACTATCCATTTCCATTCGTTTAATACGTTCAGAAGTGGGGGTCTTAGAAAGACCAATTTTTTCCGCAATATCTTTGACCACGATGGTAGAATCGTGTTGCAGAATATTTAAGATTTCACCATCAAGTTTATCAAGTTGGCTCATACAGGTTCAATATTAATTTACTGATTTATCGTTGTAAATATATGAATTCTTGAGGATACGCCTGATTGCTTTTAGTGAATGCTTTGGATTTAAAGGTAGATTTTTTTTAAATCAATCTGTTTTTGTTCTCACTGTACACGTCATCGAAAAGTGCAAATTAGCGATTTGCTACTACCTCAGCGACGTCAGCGTCCTCGCAGAGGCATCGCACAAATATGGGGAAGCCTTTGGGTAGCTAGGGAAATGATCTAAAACCGCATTAGCTTTTTATTTTCTTTCGTTTTTGAGTATACGAATTCCGATAGGATTGAAACGAATTCCTTTTAGAAATGTTATAATTCAAAGTTGTTTAATTTATGATGGTTAAAGTGATACGTTTACAGTCTAATACTTCAATTACAGACTTTACCTGTAATCAACAACCAATTCTTCTGATTTGCCAAGCAAAAATTGTTAAATAAAAAATTCATTGAGAGATTCAATAAGACTTATTAGGGAGAGCAAGGGTTACAGCCAGGAGTGGGTAGCCAAGAAGTTAGATTTAACGCAACAGGCTTACTCTGCCATTGAACATGATCCAGAGAATGCAAAACTATCCAGACTTAAGGGAATCGCTAAAATTTTAGGAGTTTCATTAACCCAATTAGTTATTGCGGATGAATTAAATTATCAGTTGAAAAAAAACGCCAATACCAAAGACATCAATCCTATGTCAGCGATATTGTTCTGCATCGAATTTGAAAAATCAATATTTATCAAAGGACTTTCTGAAATCGAGTCGCAAATGAATAAAATCAAAAAAGATGCGTAGTTGTTGAAATTATTATTTAATTTTGAACAAACAAGAAACACTACGTAGGAAAAAATCTACTTTACTTTTAATACTTACGGTAAATTAATGTGCGGTGTCAGCACAATAAACTCTGACGTCAACTAATGATTAATAAATTAAGTTCCTTCTTTTTTATTTTACTAAGTCTTTTAAGCTACCATCAATCGAAAGCGCAAATCTTAAATGGAGGTTTTGAAACGTGGGTAAAGGACGTAGACAATAATTTCAACCCTCAATACTGGGAGACTACCAATGATGGCATTGATACCAGCGTTTTTAGATATAGCCCTGGATATGCCGGAAATTATTCTATGCTCGTGAAAACTTTCGATCCCGGATTTATGGCTATTCCAGGTATTGCAAGTATTAGTTTCCCCTTTAATTTACGACCTACCTCAATTAAGGCATGTTTAAAAGCAAAAGTGACCACCGGTGATATGTGTTTCATCATGCTAGGCTTAATGAAGGGCGACTCAGAAATCGCTGCCATAGATAGCTGCACTTTTAAATTCGATTCTACCATGTCGAAATTCTATTGTCTTTCTCTTCCGATTCGGTATCTATCAAATAAAAATCCGGATACCGCTGTAATCATGGTTATAGCAGGCGGATTCACAACTCCCAAACTTGGCACGCAAATCATTGTTGATGAACTATCTTTCGGATTTGGTAATGGTATCAATGAATTCTTCATTCCGGCCAGTTTTCTTAAGGGTATCGCGTACCCAAATCCCACCAAAAACATGATTTCTGTTCCAATCGAACTCAGGAGTAATTCTGAGGTTCAAATTTCAATTTTTGGCATTGATGGTCGTTTAATAAAGTTGATTCAGAGGGGTTCTATTAATGCGGGGAATCAAGTATTGACTATACCAGTAGATGATTTGCCTGCGGGGTCATATCTTTATAACATTAAAGTAGCCGATACCGAATTCAGTGCTCGATTTAGTATTATTCGTTAGGGTCAGTTTAAACCGGTCGGGGGTGGTCAATTTCACCGGTTTTTGCAGTTTAAGGGTTGCAGTAAATGAAAGTCCTGAAAATCTCATCATTCTTTTCCCATTAGATGCGAATGATTCACTTTGGAAAAAAGCATCACGTTAAGG
The DNA here is from genome assembly GCA_903897855.1 of uncultured Bacteroidota bacterium. GTDB lineage: Bacteria > Bacteroidota > Bacteroidia > UKL13-3 > UKL13-3 > CAINMV01. The sequence continues at coordinate 32,494 of CAIUDH010000054.1, forward strand.
TATTATTCTCAGAAATAATGGATTATTTTAATTTCGGCTTAAATTATTTGTTAATAATTGTTCCCCTCAGTGTTCCCCCAACCCAAACAAAAAACCCTTACGAGTCAATGACTGTAAGGGTTTAAGAGTGTTTTTCAGTAGTCCCAACAGGGATCGAACCTGTAACCCCTGGTTTAGAAAACCAGTGCTCTATCCAGTTGAGCTATGAGACCATTTTAGTTTGCAAAAATAAGCAAAAAAAATGAACCCCATTTTAGTAAGATGAACCGCTAATATATTGGTGTAATTCGCTGATGGTTTCTTGTTGCGAAAGGATTGTTTCTTGCACTACATCCATGATGCTTATCAATCCTACAATAGCGACCCCTCGCATCACCGGTAGGTATCGTAAATTGTTTTCTGTCATCAACTGCATACATTTTTCAATGCTATCCTCTTCGGCGAGCAGGGGGAAGTCGGTGGTCATGATGTCAGCTACTGTGGTTTCAGCACTGTTCTTGCCTTTGAGCATAACTTTACGTGCATAATCGCGCTCGGTAATAATGCCTAAATATTGATTCTCCTGGGTGACCACAAGTGAACCGATGTTCTTATCACTCATAATTTGCAAGGCATCGTGAACACTCAGTTGAGGCTCAATATGAATAATGTTACTGCCTTTGCGATTTAAAATTTGTATAATTTTTTTCATTGTAGGGGAGGGGGTTTGGGTTGCGAATTAATTTGTTTTGTTTATACACAAATATAAATAAGTTAGCTGACGAAAAAAAATTTTAATCAGAGGCGCACAAAAAAGTTTCCCGGCAGCGATTTTATGATTCCTGAAAATTCTAAGTTCAAGAGCACTAGGGCGAGTTCACTGCTTGGTATCTCAAAGGCCTGATGGAGTTCGTCGATATGTATCCTTTCAACAGTCGTAAGTTTTTCAACAATCATCGATTCGAGTGGGGTGAGATTTAATAGAAGGGCCGCTTGCTTATTTTTTTTTGAAATCTGTTTTTGCTCCCAACCCATCATGTAAATTAAATCGTCGGCACTTTCAATAAGCGAGGCCTTATGCGTTTTTATGAGTTTGTTGCAGCCGGCACTTACAGCATCGTTATTGCGTCCGGGTAAGGCAAACACATCCCTGTTATAACTATTTCCATACTCTGCGGTAATTAACGCACCTCCTTTGAGGGCAGCCTCTACCACAATAATCGCATCACTCATGCCGGCCACGATGCGATTACGCTCCGGGAAATGCTCTCTGTCGGGCTTGGTTTCACTCACGTACTCGCTAATTACACCGCCGTTTTCAATCATTTTAACGGCTATGTTTTTATGTGCCGCTGGATAAATATGGTCTAAGCCATGTGCTAAAACTCCAAGGGTGGGAAGTTTGTTTTTTAAGGCCGCCCTATGTGCCGCAATATCAATGCCATAGGCTAGTCCGCTGATAACTAAAATAGGATGTGATGCCAGTTCTTCGAGAAACCGGGTGCAGAAATTCTTGCCGTATTCGGTGGCCTCTCTGGTTCCAACAATGCTAATGATTTTCTCTTGATTGAGATTGGCATGGCCTCGGTAATACAATAGAAATGGAGCATCGATGAGCTGCTTTAGGCGCTTGGGGTAATTTTCATCGGCATAAAAACAAGTTTCGATTTTATGCTTGGAGATAAATTTTAGTTCTCGTTCGGCTCGTTCGAAATTTTTAAAATTGATTACGCTAGAGGCAATGGCTTCACCAATAGATGGGATTTTAAGCAAGCGGGCCTTTTTTTCCTTGAAAACGGCTATGGCACTTCCACAATAGCTGATTAAGTTTTTGGCACTCACGTCGCCTACCAGAGGAACCATTTTAAGCGCAATGCGCTTCATCCACTCCTCTTCAGAAGTTAGTCTTGTCATAAACTGTTTTTTTTATTATTTTACTTTCACAAAAATATCTTTAGTTTTGACTTCTTCAAAAATATTTTTAGCATATCATGACAAAATATTTAATTCTTGTTTTTATTCTTTTCTCAAAACTTCTTTTCTCGCAGGATTATATCTTGCATGGTAAGGTGATTGACGCGAATTCAAAATCACCTCTGCAAGGTGTTATCATTGGGGCTCATGCCACCGGTACCGTGACCGATGAGCTCGGAAATTATGTCTTAAAAACAGGATCGAATAGCATCGTCATAACCTTTAAGTTAATGGGCTATGAGTCAAAGTCTGTGGCCCTCAACCTCACCCAAAGCGATAATGTATTAGATGTTCAACTGAAACCGTCTAATAATAATTTGGATGAGGTGGTAGTCACAGCCTCGAAGTTTGAACAAAAAATTGCGGAGGTGACGTCCTCTGTGGAAACATTGAAACCGAAGCTGATAGAGGCTTCCGGAAATTTAAATATGCAAACAGCAGTGGAACAGGTGTCGGGGGTGAATGTGGTGAAGGGTCAGGTAAATATTCGCGGTGGGAGTGGTTTCAGCTATGGTGCTGGCAGTCGTGTATTGATGCTGATCGACGATTTGCCTGTTTTGAGTCCGGACGCGGGCGACATCAAATGGGATTTTTTACCTACTGAAAATGTTCAACAAGTGGAGGTTATCAAAGGGGCTTCTTCGGCCTTGTTTGGTAGCAGTGCGCTGGGAGGCATTATAAATTTACGAACCGCTTCTCCCTCAGAGAAACCGGAAACCAAAATAAGAGTTTTTACAGGGGTTTACGACAACTATGAGAAGTCATATTATAATATCAGCTCCGCGCCTATATTCAATCATGGTATCTACGCATCACATAGCCGAAAGATACGAAATCATGATTTTGTGTTTAGCGCTGCCACGGTGTTGGACAATCAATATCACCAGGACGAAACAACTAAATATGGACGATTTACCACCAACTACAAATACCATTTTCAAAAAGTGAAGGGCCTCGCAGCAGGAACAAATTTTAATTTCTACAGGCAACGCAGCAATACTTTTTTAATCTGGAAAAATGATAGCAACCCACTCATAGCTGCCAATGGCACGCTTACTAAATCCATTAACAATCGCTTTTATATCGATCCTTATCTCACCTATATCTCTCCTCAAGGGCATCGGCACTCGTTTAGAAACCGATACTATTACAACGATAATACGGGTATAGAAATACAAAAGAATGACTATAAATCGAGTTTCATTTACAGTGAGTATCAATATCAAAAATCGTTTACTGATAGTACAGGTAATGAACTTAAATTTACCTTAGGTGCGGTGAACACTTTTTCAAAGGTGCAAAGCGATTCCATTTATGGCAATAAATCGTCCGATAATGCGGCCGTTTATATGCAGGCTGAATACAAGCTTAAACGAATCCTATTCAGTTTTGGCTCTAGGGCTGAGTATTTCAATGTCGATACGTTAACCAAACGATTTGTGAAGGTGCTTCGGGCTGGTTTAAATTGGCATCTAGCCACGGCCACCTATTTTCGTGCAAGTGTAGGCGAAGGCTATCGAATGCCTGCTGTTGCTGAGCTGTATGCAACCACTTCTTCAGGCACTTTAAATATTTTCCCCAATCCCAATCTACAACCGGAGAGTGGCTGGGGTACCGAAATGGCCTTGAAACAGGGCTTTCTGGCAGGTTCTTGGAAAGGGATGGTCGATATCGCAGCCTTCCGAACACAGTACAAAAACATGATTGAATTTATATTTGATTATTACCCACCCACCCCATCATACCTTGGAAATCCATTACCTTACCTCGGTTTCAAGGCACGCAATTATACCAATGCCCGCATCACCGGCATTGAAACATCGTTTGCTGCTGAAGGGGAAATAAAGAATGTTAAGCTAACCCTCTCTGGCGGCTTCACAAAAATCAATCCAATCAACCTCGATTCTATCAAAGCAATCAATAAAAAAGATCGATTCCTAAAATATCGGAATAACGATTTGTTGCGTCTCAATGTGGATTTTGGGTATCCTCATTTTACCATCGGTTCAACCCTACGTTATAATAGTTTTATGACCAATATCGATGAGGCCTTCAACGATCTAATTCCTGGAGTTCGAAGCTATCGCGAGCAGCATACCCAAGGCGATTGGATAGTTGATTTCAGGGCTTCGTATAAGATTGTGAAGTTTAATTCTACGGTGGCTTTTATCATTAAAAATTTAACCAATCATGAGTATCTGTTTGCTCCTGCTAATATAGGAGCACCAAGATATTTTATGGTACAATATAGTGCGCTCTTGTAAATATGAAGAAATTCTTGAAGTTTTTTAAACAGCTTATTGTTTCCATCGCATCCGTGTTCTTTCTCTCTACACTCATTGTGGTGCTCCTGTATCGAATTGTACCGGTGAAGATAGTCCCAATCATGGTTTATCGTTTAAAGATGCCCAAGCACGATTGGGAGCCGATTAAAAATATCAACCCCAATGTTTACTATTGCGCATTAGCTTCCGAAGATCCTAACTTTTTAAAACATCATGGCTTCGACTTTGAGGCCATTAAAAAAGCCTATGACGAAAGTAAAAAATACAAACGAAAGCTACGTGGAGGAAGCGGTATCAGCCAACAGTGTGCGAAAAATTTATTTTTATTGCCGGTGAGAAGTTGGGTACGCAAAATTTTTGAAACTTATTTTACGGTGATGATTGAAACCTTTTGGAATAAAAAACGAATCATGGAAGTGTATCTAAACATCATTGAAATGGGCGATGGCATCTATGGCATTGAAGCGGCTGCCCAAAGCTATTATCGGAAGCCAGCGTCTAAGCTTAGTTTGAACGAGGCCGCTATGATTGTTTCCTGTTTTCCCAATCCACGTAAATTTACCCCTCAGAAACATCCTTACTGGATTACCTCTAAACAAAGTATGGTGATGACTTTTGCCGGTTGGATGCCACGCTTGAATTGGGACAAATAGCGACTGAGGTTAAAGACGCAGAAAATCGATAGCGGTCTTACTTAAGAGTTGGTTTTTTATTTCATTGCTAAGGTCGGGCATTTGCTCAATAAATTTTCCATGTTCTAAATCGCCTAAGGGGAAAGGGTAATCGGTGCCATAGGCAATTTTATCAGCACCCATAAGTTGAATGAGGTATTTCAAAGCTTCCTCATCATGGGTAATGCCATCAATCCAAAATTTTCCAATATAGTCTCTGGGGTCTTTGATATCATTGATGTTGCATAAGTCGGGACGGGCGTGCCAGCCATGGCTCACACGACCTACCGTAAAAGGAAATGAACCTCCACCATGAGCGAACATCACGCGCAACTTCGGAAAGGCGTCAAAAACGCCACCAAAAATCATGCTACAAATAGCCAAACTTGTTTCAGCGGGCATTCCTACGAGCCAAGGTAAAAAATAGTCTGGCATTTTTTCCTGACCCATCATATCCCAAGGATGAACAAAAATAGCAACATCAAGCGCTTGAGCAGCTTCCCATAGAGGGAAGAAAATTTTATTATCCAAATTATAGTTGCCAACATGACTTCCTATTTCAAATCCTCTAATACCGAGTTGCTCTTTGCAACGGCGCATTTCTTCAATGCTAAGGCCAATGTCTTGCATAGGCAAGGTGCCTAAACCAATAAATTGATTTGAGCGACTGTTTTGTACCTCTGCAAGATGATCGTTTAAGAAACGGCACCAATCTAAACCATCCTTTGGCTGGGCCCAGTAATTAAATAGCACTGGCACCGTACAAAGCACCATTTTGTCGACTTGGTGCTTCTCCATATCGAGCGCTATTAGGTCAGGGTTCCAGCAATTCTCTTGCACTTCTCGGAAGAACTGACCATTGTCTTTCATCATACGAGCACTGCCTTTTTTGTGATGGTCCATATAAACAAAACCACCATAGCCGTATCGTTGTTTTAAATCGGGCCAGGTCTCAGGCAAAATATGTGCATGAATATCAATCTTCATAGGTTACAGAAATAAAAAACCTCGCAACAAAATAGTTACGAGGTTTTATTTTTTATTAGAGTTTAACTTATTTACTCACCGTAAATTTACCGGTTTTCAAATCGTCAGCACTTTTTATCTCGTAAAAATAAATGCCTGATTTTAAATTTTCAACATTCAATTGCTCATGTTGAATTCCTGCATTTCTTTCGAAATTATAAGTATCAATTACTTTACCAGTTACATCACTAATTTGAAGCGATACTTTAGAATCTTTTCTTAATTCAAAAATAATGGTTGCATTGGTTTTTACCGGATTAGGATAAACGGAAGTACTGGTATTTTTTGCATTCGATGCGCTTATGCCGTTGGGTGCTTCAAAAGCAAAATTGTCTACGCTTAAAGTAGTTCCAACATTAAAACCAGCATTAATAGAAGTGCTGATGGCAATGAAACAACTATCGGGCGATACCAGTGTATTAAAGTAAGTGAATGGATAACTGAAGGTTTGCCATGAGAAATCGGTGTAAACTCCACTTCTAACTACGCGTGCTATAATTTCACGAGAGCTGGTACCGGTGTTCCAACGAGTTAACATGATGTCAATCAGGCAAGTGTCGGCTGCTGAGGTGCTTCCTAAAGTAAACTTGTAATCAAAGAAAGCTCTTGGCACTTTGGCAGTAAAAGGAAATGCCGCCACTAATTTACCCGCTGAGCCCGCTTCGTTTTTTATGGCCGCTCCCGATGCCCCATTTTTTATATGCTGCACCTTTGAAATACTACCACCCACCAACGTCCAGTTGCTGATTGAAGTATTACTGGTCCAGGTTTCCATACCTGAGTTCGTAAATCCATAAATTCCTTGGGCTTTAACGAGAATCGACCCCAATAATAAAGTGATAAGTAATAGGTGTTTCATGATGATTAATAAATGTAAGTGTCGCAATTAAAGGAATATTTTACAATCTTTCATATAATTTTTAAAAAAAAGTATTGATATTTTTTCAAGAACAATTTGGCATTGGTTTTGAAAATTGTTTTTTCTGTACAAATTAAAGCTGTAAGTGTATTAAATTTTAGATAATTTTTTATTTGGTTGATATTTATATTTTTATTTTACCTTATCTGTACTATATTCTGGGCATTTTTTATAATAATTAGTATAGTTGGCATAATGTTTGCAAAAAGGAAGGAAATAGTTTTTGTTTTCATAGTTTTTGTTCATTAAGGGGCTTTTGCCCCTTTTTGTTTTTATGCATCTGCCAGTTTCAGAAATTGCGCCGCGCTAAATGTCTTTTCCAGATTTATTTTTTTTCTTTTGAGCGCTTCTCTCTTGTTCTGCCCATAGATATAGTTTTTGTCGTAGTAGTTTAGTAACGCCATCGCCCACGCGTGCATGTTTTTTTGCACTAAAAATTCGAGTATTTCATTGAGGTGCTTATCTCCCAGCCTCTTTTTAAGGGTCATGGTTTTCTCTGTAAGTTTATCGATGGGCAACGTGGCATATTCTTTTAAAATGCGCTGAAGCCGGCTGTCATAGCTTACTTCAATTTCAAAAAGTGTAGAGTCTCTCATCTGATCCCAAAGTTGAAGGGGTATACAAACATTGCCAATTCTTCGACTTTCATCCTCTATCCAAATTCGTTTGCTGCAATCTAATGTAAGATACTGCGCCGATAAATTATTTTCAAATTGTTCTTGACTTGGCTGCGGCAGTTGTTCAATGCCTCCAAAGGTAGAGCCTTTATGGTGCGCTATGCCTTCGAGGTCAATTACCTGCTCCCCTGCCTCGCGAAGCAATTGAAGCAGCTCTGTTTTGCCACTTCCAGTTAACCCGCCCATCACAGCCACCTCCAATGGCGTATCGAACGATTTCAGAACCCAATTTCGGTAGGCCTTATAACCCCCTTTGATCAGGGTTACCTCAAACCCCATATTGTCGAGCAATTGAGCTACAATTCTACTCCTCAAACCGCCACGCCAGCAATGCAGGGCCACTTTTTTGTGGGGAAACAACTGGCTTATACTTCTTATCATCTCTGCAAAACGGCCCCCCACTAAGGCATAACCTAAAAGCACGGCGGCCTCATTGCCACGCTGCTTGTAACAAATTCCAACTTCTTTTCGCTCCTCATTGGTAAGTAAGGGTATATTTATGGCAAGAGGCATGTGTCCCTGTAAATATTCTCCTTCACTGCGAACATCCAAAACAGGAATAGGGCTTTTTGCGGTTATGATATCGGCTATTTCAACAATGTGCATAGTTATAACAAAAATTAAATTGAAGCTGTTTTTTATTTTCTAATTTCGCAGACTTAACGTTATGGCGCATTCAAGTATTTTAATTTTCGATTTTGGTTCGCAATATACACAATTGATAGCCCGTTGTGTACGCGAAATGCAGGTGTATTGTGAGATACTACCTTGGCATAAAATCAATGAAGTAGATTTCACTGATGAAAACATTAAAGGGGTCATTTTATCGGGAAGCCCTTTCTCCGTGAGGCAGGTCGAGGCACCGCATCCCGACTTATCCCGGATACAGGGCATTAAACCGATCCTCGGAGTGTGCTATGGTGCACAGCTACTTGCACATCATGCAGGAGGTACCGTTTCTCCTTCCGATATGCGAGAGTATGGAAGGGCACAAATCGACTCCATTGTTTCAAATGAACTCTTTAAAGGATTAAGCAATCCCACGGAAGTGTGGATGAGTCATGCCGATACGATTTCTGAAATACCAGCCAGTTTTGAACTTATTGCAACAACTTCATCCATTCCTGTGGCGGCCTTCAAAATAAAAAATGAAGCTACCTATGGAATTCAGTTTCATCCGGAAGTGACCCATAGCAAGGAAGGACGACTGCTCTTACAAAACTTTTTGATCCCCATCTGCGGTTGTGTTCAAGATTTCACTCCTCAACTTTTTATCGATGAAACGATTGCCGACTTGAAAGCCAGGTTGAATCAGGATAATGTTGTGATGGCTTTGAGTGGGGGTGTCGATAGCACCGTAGCAGCGGTTTTGCTGCATCATGCCATAGGGGCGAATCTTTATTGTATCGTGGTAGATAATGGCCTCATGCGTAAAAATGAGATGGCGCAGGTAATCGAAAACTACCAGCATCTCGGCTTAAATATAAAGCCAGTCGATGCGAAGCAGAAGTTTTATGATGCCCTTGTTGGAGTTACTGATCCGGAGCAAAAAAGAAAAATTATAGGACGTGTGTTTATTGAAATCTTCGAAGAGGAGGCACATCTATTGGTTGATATAAAATGGTTGGGACAAGGCACTATATACCCCGATGTTATTGAATCGGTTTCGGTGAATGGCCCGAGTGCTACCATTAAATCGCATCATAATGTAGGAGGTCTTCCCGAAAAGATGAATATGAAAGTGGTGGAACCACTTCGTTTATTGTTTAAAGATGAAGTGCGAAAAGTGGGTGCTGCGTTGGGTATCGATCAGAACTTATTGAAACGCCATCCTTTTCCAGGACCCGGTTTCGGAGTGCGTATTTTGGGAGATATCACAGAAGCGAAAGTGAAAATACTACAAGAGGCAGATGCTATCTATATTGAGAATTTGTTGGAGAGCGGCTGGTACGATAAGATTTGGCAGGCAGGTGCCATCCTTACTCCGATAAAAAGTGTTGGCGTTATGGGCGATGAGCGCACCTACGAAAATGTTTTGGCTCTGCGTGCAGTGCATAGCAGCGATGGAATGACTGCCGACTGGGTGCATCTTCCCTATGAGTTACTCGCGAAAATAAGCAGTGAAATTATTAACCGAGTGAAGGGAGTGAATAGAGTAGTATATGATATAAGTTCTAAGCCCCCTGCAACCATTGAGTGGGAGTAGATAATAGATAAGATGACATTTTAAGAATATGATGGCTAAGTTTTTTCTGATTTTTATTTTTATTTTTTCTGTATTCCCGAAGGTAGGGGCTCAAACGCTGGATGTGCAAAACATAGCTGCCCCAGTGGAGTATGCCCCAACAAGCAAAATAAACGCATCGTTGGATAAACATTTCAAGGTGGGATTATTTTTCCCGTTTTTTAAAGATGGAGGCGATACCACGGCATTGAAACACGCATTTGCGCTCTCCAGTTTAGATTATCTGGCCGGTGTAAAGGTGGCCATCGACTCCATTGAGAAGTTGGGTGCTGTGAACATCGACTTCTATGTTGAAGATACAGAATTGGATAGCAGTATTGTTGAAACGCTTTTGATGAAAGAGGCCTATCAAGACCTCGATGTACTCATTGGACCCATTTTTCAGAGTGGGGTTGAAATGGCGACCTCTCTCCTCCAAAAACGTAAAACCATACTGTACCTACCTTTTGAGAAGGATTTTAAGTTTAACGAACTCAGTAATATTTTTTCTTCGCAAAAAAACAGCACGGCATTTGCGTCTTATTTTGCATCTTATTTTGTTGAAAAATTTAAAGAGAAAGATCAAGAGTTTGTTTTTTTGTTCAATTCGAAAGACGGTAAGAATGGACGAGAAGCCCAGCAAATAGATAGTTTGATGAAGCAGGTCTGGAGCGATAAAAACGACACATCAAAAATAAAAATTATCGATTTAGGAAATAAAGAATACGGGGGACTCATATCAAAATTAGATAAGAGAAAATCGTATGTTTTTTTTATCAATACTAAGAATAGCTACTATGCCAATGAAGCACTCGCTCAGATAAAAGCATTGAAATCGGGCCATCCTGAAGTTTTTTGTTTGTTCGACGTTTTAGAGTCGGAAGCGCCGGACTATGAAACGTGGGACTCTCTAAAAGTGAAATTTTTCTCTCGCCTATTTGTAAATTTCGAAGATTTTCCAACGGGGATGCTGCGTAAGAAAATAATCGAAAGTTATAATCAGGATCCTGTTGAATTTACTTATAAGGGCTATAACGATATTCTCTTTTTGTCGCAAGCATTTGCCGAGGGTAGGAACTGGATAGACCATTGTTTGAATAAGGATTTTGTTAATGAAATTTCGGGGTTCTTTTATGTTCGGGATTTGGCTAGTCATGGTATTTTCAATGGATATCATGCCGTGTGGAGATATGAAAAACTAAAACTGTATCGGCTTTACTAATGCGAGAACTCGTACAACTAGGATATATTAAACAAATTCTTACGGAGTATAATAATGATATTCCGCTTCATTTTCATCTTAAAGAGTTCTATAAAAAACATCGACAGTTTGGGGCCCGCGACCGACGATTTTATAGTGAGGTCGTGTATAAATATTTTCGATGTAAGACCCTGTTTGTAAAGTTGCCTTTCGAAACAAAATTATGTTATAGTGGTTTCTTAACCTGTCCGAAACCAACCCCGTTTTATAATTACCTGCTCAGCATTCAGAATATGGATACTGCGCTGCTTTCTACCTGGGACGCTCCCCTAGAAGAGAAATTCGAAATCCTACGCTCCACGAATATGATTACGATGGCAAATGCGTTCCCTTCCATCTCATCGCTGGAGGAAGGTATCGATAAAGAACAGTTTGTGAAATCGCATTTAGTGCAACCCAATTTCTTTATCAGAGTGCCTAAAAACAAGGTAAATCTGGTGTTGAATATTTTGCAGGAACGAAAGGTGGAATTTGTAAATAACGGGGAGTGCTTCACTTTTGCCGCCCCAATCGATATTTCTAAATTGCTACCTGAGAACAGTTATGAGGTGCAGGACTACTCCTCTCAGCAAACCATCGATTTGTTTCAGTTGGAAGGCCAAGAGAAATTATGGGATTGCTGCTCTGGTGCTGGAGGGAAGAGCTTAATGCTTATGGATCGTTTTACGGGCGTACATCTCTTTTGTAGTGATAAACGATCCAATATTTTGAACAATTTGAAAGATCGGTTTAGCAATAAGCAGCTTTCTGTGAGTGGTGTTAATGTATATGATGCCGTGAAGAAAAACGAAGCACTTATCTTCGATAATACCGTTATTCCTGACTCGTTTTTTGATGTTATCCTTGCTGATGTTCCTTGCTCGGGAAGTGGCACTTGGGGACGCACCCCAGAGCGATTAAGCCAGTTTAAAGAGGAAGAAATTGGGGTGTATGGTAACTTGCAAACAAGTATCGTAAAGAACGCAGTAAAGTTTTTAAAGACCGGCGGCAAACTAGTTTATATCACGTGCTCGGTATATGCGGCTGAGAATACCGAAAAAGTAAAATCATTTGAGCCTTTAGGACTAAAAATAATGAAACAAAATTATTTTATGGGTTACGATAAAAATGCAGACACTCTTTTCGGCGCGGTATTGGTAAAACAATAGAAGCGTGTCGATAAAGGCGCGTCACCTTGCGGCAGGGAAGGTTTTGATGCCTGTTTCGCCTTTCTCTTAAAAGGCCGGTAGCACTGGCTTATTCTGTAATATGTTTTCAATTTGCATCACTACCTCGGAGGTGAGTAGCTTGTATTTTCCTATAGAAGTTAAATTCTCTTCCAGTTGTGATGTTTTTGTAGCACCTAAAATAACACTACTTACATGGGGGTTATTTAAACACCACGACAAGGCCAAGGCAGGCAAACTCAAATTGAGCTCTTGGGCTAAATTTTGCAATAGTGTTACTTTTTGCAAACGCTCTTCACTCAGGGTACTGTCTTTTAGCCAAGCTAAATTTTCATCGCCCAAGCGGGTATCGGAAGGCACGCCATGACTATATTTCCCACTCAAGAGGCCTGATGCCAACGGGCTCCATATGGTGGTGCCAAGACCTTTATGTTTAAACAAATGAAGGTATTCGTTTTCCATTTTTTGCCGAACAAACATATTATAATGAGGTTGCTCTACAATAGGGCCAATTAAATGGTGTTTTTCACTGATGAGATGCGCTTCCATAATTTCACTGGCACTCCACTCACAGGTACCCCAATAGAGTATTTTGCCCTGAACAATAAGGTTATGCATGGCCCATACCGTTTCTTCAATGGGTACATTTTTATCAGGCCGGTGGCAGTACATAATATCGATGTAATCTAATTGCAAACTTCGTAGCGATTTTTGAGTGGCTTCGAAAATATGCTTACGGCTTAACCCTTTTTGATTCGGGCTGCCGTCTTCATTGCCCCAAAAAATTTTACTCGACACCATATAGCTACTGCGGTTCCAAGTTTTCTGTTTTAAAATGGCGCCCATCACAATTTCACTTTTTCCGCCTTGGTAACTCTCGGCATTATCAAAAAAATTAACTCCTGCGTCATAACTAATCGACATGAGTTTGTCGGCTGTAATATCATCGACATGCCCTCCAAAGGTGAGCCAAGTGCCTAAAGAGAGGGCTGAAATTTGCAGCCCTGAGTTTCCTAATCTTCTATATTCCATAGAGTGCAAAGTTACCGTATTTTTTTGCTCTTCAATGAAGGCCATAGCAAGCGGTTCGTTTTTTATGTCATTAAATATTAAACCATTCCCTTCCTTGCCCATCTCAAAGACTCTATTTATAATCCTTTAATCTATCGTAATATGAAAATTTTCAAATCATTTCTGGTGCTAGCGCTCCTCACGCTCGCCCTTGCTACGCAAGCCCACATGCAACAACTCTCGGCCGAAGAGCGAGCCTTAGTATTGACATTTAGAATGAGCCAATATCTGCAACTCAATGAATCGCAAAAATCAGAAATTATGAAGGCACATCAGCAGTTTTTTGAGCAGATGGAGGTTGCAAAACAGCAATTTGGCGACCAGCGGGAGATGCTTAAAAAACGACGTAGGGAATTGTTTATAGCGCGTAATACTGAATTCCAAAAAGTATTGAGTAAAGAACAATTCGAACGCTATACACTAAAACAAAAAGAAGAACATCAGCGTATGGAAATGAAACGTGAAGAACGCAAAGCAGCCTATGAAAAAAGGAAAGCAAGTTTGCCAGTGGCCAGTCCGAAAGAGAATCTTCCGACCACGCCTAAAAAGTAATCAGGTTCATCTTCATTTTGGATAGTGTATTTAGTATATTTGCAACTTAATCTTAACAAATTAGCATTATGCAAGAACAAGCCAAAGCCCTGCACGACGATACCAAAATCAAAATGGATAACGCCTACAATCATGCCACCGATTTAATTGCGAAAGTTCGCGCTGGCAAAGCCACTCCAGGCATGCTCGATGTAGTCATGGTTGATTATTACGGAAGTCTTACCCCGTTAAGTCAGGTAGCCAATGTTACGACTCCCGATGCACGTACCCTTCAAATACAACCGTGGGAAGCCAGTTTAATCGCTGAAATTGAGAAAGGTATCAGCAAAGCCAATTTGGGTTTGAACCCTCAAAATGATGGCAAACTAGTGCGAATTACGGTTCCACCATTAACAGAAGAGCGTAGAAAAGATTTGGTGAAACAGGCGAAGTCGGAAGCCGAAAATGGTAAAATTGCCATTCGTAATATACGTAAAGAATCCATGGAGCGCTCGAAAGGCCTGGTAAAGGCTGGATTACCTCAGGATGATGGTAAAAAGCTCGACGAGCAAATTCAAAAACTTACCGATGCCGGTATTGTGCAACTTGATAAAACGCTTGAACTTAAAGAGAAAGAAATTTTAACGGTATAAAATCATTTAACGTGCCTCCACATTAAGCTATGACTAGGTCCTAGCAAATTTATGAGGCAATAAAAAACCTCATCGCTGTAAACGATGAGGTTTTTTATTGAGAAATCTTTACTTAAACGGTCTTCCGGTTGATAGCGGTTTTGCTTGCGCTACTCTTACCTTTGGTATCCACTTTTACTCTAGGTTGACTTTTAATGACGGCGCTTTTTGTTTCCTGATGTTCGATTTTTGTTTCGTCGGTGTCTTCGTCATCTTTGGCTTTACGCATGGCTTCAAAATCCAAATCATCAACAAGTAAACTGTACCATTGTACCAGTCGTTTGATGTCGGAAGTATGCACCCGTTCTTTATCATAATTCGTTAAAACCAATTCGAAAAACTTTTTCAAATCATCTTCTGAGCTTTTGGGCGAAGGAGGCGTAACACCCCCTACCACTGTGTCGTTAAGCTTCACCAACACCTCACGTAATTTAATGTCTTCATCAGTGGTAAACATTGAAATATCGTCGAGCACGGAGAAGCGCTGTGATACAGAAACGGAGGTACGTGTTTTGGAAGCATCAAGGCTCTCTACCACTAAATTTGCTTTACCGTGAGCTACAATCTTGTACAACCCTGGTTTTCCTGAAATGTGAACTATATCTTTTAACTCCATAATTATATTGATTATTTAAGAGTGCAAAAATAGATAAAACTTAACAAAATAAAGGCACTAGAATATGCACAAAGGCGTTTTTAACTGAATTTTACAAAGCATAGGGCCGAGAAGCAATTTTGAAAATGTGTTCAATTGTTTTATTACTCTTAACTTTGCACTTCGTGAAGAAAAAAATCTTAATTACCGGAAGTAATGGTTTGCTTGGACAAAAGCTCTTGGAGCAATTAGCCTCCCATGCACAATTCGATCTTATTGCAACGGCTCAAGGCATGAATCGTTCGAAGCTTAAAGAAGGGTATATTTTCGAGGTGCTCGACATTGCCAATGCGAAGCAGGTACAGGAGGTGGTTTCAAAACACCAGCCGCACTACATT
The DNA here is from genome assembly GCA_903897855.1 of uncultured Bacteroidota bacterium. Lineage (GTDB taxonomy): Bacteria > Bacteroidota > Bacteroidia > UKL13-3 > UKL13-3 > CAINMV01. The sequence continues at coordinate 47,963 of CAIUDH010000054.1, forward strand.
ATCAATACGGCTGCCATGACCAATGTCGATGCTTGCGAATATGAAAAGGAATTATGTTTAATAGCCAATGTCAACGCTGTCAAATTTTTAGTTGATGCGGCCAATATCGTAGGGGCTCATTTTATTCATTTGAGCACTGATTTCGTTTTTGATGGAGTAGGAAAGGGAATGTACGATGAAGAGGCTACTCCCAATCCTGTGAGCTTCTATGCCGATAGTAAGTTAATGGGAGAACAGGTAGTACAAACATTCGCGAAGAAATGGTCGATTGCCCGTACCATCATTGTTTATGGTGTGGTATCCGATATGAGCCGAAGTAATGTTATTTTATGGGTGAAAAAAAACCTAGAAGAAGGAAAGCAGATTAATGTTGTTGATGATCAGTTCAGAACGCCCACGCTGGCCGACGATTTAGCTCGTGGCTGTATTCTTATAGCAGAAAAAGAGGCGCAAGGCATTTTTAATATTTCAGGGAAAGACTTTATGAATATTTATGAGCTGGCACTAAAGGTGGCTGCTTTTTGGAATCTCAATGCTAATTTAGTCAGTGCTTCGAAGAGTGAAACTTTAAACCAGCCCGCTAAACGCCCACCTGTAACGGGTTTGGATATTTCTAAAGCACAAAAAATATTAGGTTATGCGCCACATAGCTTTGAAGAAGGATTGCAAGAAGTAGAAAGGCAGTTGAAAAGATTTTCTTGAGGTAGTCATGCCATTTCTCATGCTCCACATCACAAATCAGTGGAGTGGCACGCTAAATTATTCCGAATCCAATGCTCTTCCTACAACGTGAGCGATGGGTTTTAATTTCTCCAGCATCGTCTCAAATTGATCCGGGAATAACGACTGCGGTCCGTCGCTTAAGGCAAGTTCGGGATTATGATGCACTTCAATCATTAACCCGTCGGCACCAGCAGCGATAGAGGCCAGTGCCATTGGTGTAACCCGATGACGTAATCCGGTGCCATGACTTGGGTCGCTAAAAACAGGCAAATGACTCAGCTCCTTAATGATAGGGAAAGCAGCCACATCGAGGGTGTTACGCACGCTATTGTCGAAGGTGCGAATACCACGTTCGCAGAGAATCACTCTTTCATTACCTCCGCTTAAAATATACTCAGCACTCATCAGCCATTCTGTAATCTTGCTGCTCATGCCTCGTTTTAGCATAATGGGTTTATCAATTTTTCCAAGCTCTGTGAGCATGAAAAAATTCATCATATTGCGTGTGCCCACTTGTAGGATATCTGCGTAGTCGCAAACTTCGTCTAAGACACTCAAATCAATGATTTCGGTGACCACCCGTAAGTTATATTTATCGGCAGCCTGGCGAAGTAATTTCAATCCTTCAACGCCCATACCTTGAAATGCATATGGGGAGGTGCGTGGTTTATAGGCTCCTCCACGAATAAATTTCACTCCATTTTTATGAAGCACTTCGGCGATAGTAAAAATCTGTTCTTCACTCTCCACCGCACAAGGGCCTGCAATAATATTAATAAGATTACCGCCCACGGTGACTCCATTTACATCAAATGTGGTAGGGTCTTTTTTCCAGGTACGACTGGCCAATTTATAGGGTTCGTTTACCTCAAAAACCTCCTGCACCCCTTCCAGTAATTTAATTCGACGAATGTCAAAATCATGGGGGAACTCACTAATAGCAACAATATTTCTATCGTTTAGGGTAGCATTATGGATTTCTAAATTGAGATCAGAAAGTTGGCGAAGTACCTCACCGACTTGTTTTTTAGAAAGCTTGGCTTTTAATACGACAATCACCTTTTCTTAATTTTGAATGGTATAATAAATTTCTAATTTAATTCCGCTGCCTTTGTGTGTATCCATGATCACGTGGCTGGCAGCAATTGGATTGTCGGTAGGGATAATCAAGTACAATCCTCTGTTCTTTTCTTTACTTCCAGTGGCTTTATAATCGTTCAGTAGCTCTTGCATGTGAAGTGTAAAATTAAAGCGATATTCACCGGTGGTCATATTATAACTCCCACCATAAAATGAATTTAAGGGGGTAGTTCCTGCGTAAAATATGTCTTTTATAAAATCATTTCTTCCGGTTACTGCATTGGGCTGTAAAAGGCGAAGGATGCTGGGGGCGTAAAAGTTGGTGCTAAGGGTGCTCGCATAAGGTTTTACAACCAGTTCTGCGCTGTTGATAGCAATGTTTTTGTGCTCTTTAACCAATTCATAGAGATAAGGAATCAGTATTTTCATTTTATATTTCCCCATCGATTGTATGAAACAGGTATCCGCATTAAAACTGTTTCCAGGGTTGGCATAGGTTTGCGGAATAGAAAATGGCGGTGCCGAAGGAATAGAATGACTGTAGGTGTTTAATCTTCTGGCCGAGCTGCTTACGTTAAAGGAAACCGATAGAGAGTCGTTGTAATAAACAACCAAGGCAGCTCCAGTATTCGCATTCGACTTGGTTAATGGCTTTAAGTTTACGTAAACAAATCCTCCACTGCCCCCTAATACCCCTTCACTGGCGATGGTTAATCCTTTGAAATAAGTAAGAAAGTCGGCATTGGTTGAAAAGGCTGATGACGGAGCGTTAAACAATTTATTTTTAGCCCAGGTGTCGTCTAACTTAAATCGCAAACAAGGAGGGATTTTTTTCGAAGAGCTCCCCAGTACAATGGAAATACTGTCGGTCAGGTTTATTTTGCCATTGAAGGAACCTAGAGACAAAGCATCATATTTAATAAAACTGTTATTGTAGTAGCTTCTTGATGATTCTAACACCTCGCTCAGTTCGTGAATGCTGAAGCGTTGTGGAGAGGTGATATCTCCAAAGCTCCGGTTGCCTTCAGTATTGTCGTTGGCCAAAAACCCCACATATAATACCGCCGAATCAAACTTGGTAGCCCCTCCGAAAGAAAAGTTATCGCGTGGCAAAAAGTACTGTGCCGACACAGAGGCGTGGGTAAGGTTGAATACGCTATTATCGCTTGTTCCCAAAACATTATAGGACAGTTCAGAGGTGGCAATGGAATCCTCTAACACCGTCCGAGTAAGGAGCGTTAACGTATCGGTATATACAATATTACTATTACTTGCTTCAGGCACCAAGCCATTGCCCACATTGTCTTTGCGTTTGCATGAATTAAGGCATAACGAAACAAGCACCCAAAGCCCTAAAAGTCTCAATTTATTTTCCATCAATCACTCTATGGTAAAATTCTTCGTAAATATCGATTAAGTTTTCTGCTTCACCTTGAGGAGATTCTAGGACTAGCTTCTTCTTCTGGGTGTCAATAAATTTATCTACTTTAGTATTAATATTGTCGGAGGCGCGAATAATGGCATCTGAGTGTGCAATACCACCCATATACATACTTGCACATTCGCCATTCTCGTAAGGGGCTGTATGCTCTTGTTTTACGTGTTGTAAAGAGGCTTTCCGGATGAATTCTTTACCCAGTGAGCTACTGTATTGGTTCTCAAATACGGAGTAAACCACCTTCGATTTACGAAAAATGGGGTCGTCTTTGTACGTCGACTTAAGATACATAGGAATTAAACTGGTCATCCATCCTTGGCAGTGAATTAAGTCGGGGGGCCAGCCTAATTTCTTACAAGTTTCGAGTACTCCTTTGCAGAAAAAGATGGTTCTTTCATCATTATCTTTGAAAAACTTGTCGTTTTCATCGTTAAAAATGAATTTGCGATGAAAATAATCTTCGTTATCCAGAAAATAGACTTGCAATTTGGCTTGCGGTAAGGAGGCTACTTTAATAGTCAATGGATAATCAGTGTCATCAATATTGATATTGATTCCCGACAAACGAACTACTTCATGCAACTTGTTTCTACGCTCATTAATAACACCGAAACGTGGTATAAACACCCTAATTTCGGTGTTTCTTTCCTGGATGTGTTTAGGGAGGCGTAGTGCTAAGTTTGCAATACCTGAAGTCTCTAAGAAAGGGCTCATTTCTGAGGAAACGAACATAATTCTTTTCTTCTGCATATTGAAATTGGTTTAATTTATTTTATGGAACTCTTCAGCAAATTTAAGCATAAATAGCCATAAAACACTTTGCTGTCAAGGATTGGTGCAAAATAAAGATTTGTTTTTTTGGGTTTTTTTTTGTAATGATAGGTATTTAGAGCATCAGGTGTTTTATTTCGCCCTTGCCTTCCCGAACCAAATAAGGGAGTTCTTCGGTACAATCAATGATGGTAGATGGCTGATTATTACCATATCCATCACTTATCATGCAGTCGACCTGTTTTTCGTAGGAGCCGAAAATTTCATAGGGGTCGGTAATATAATCTTCGATTTCGTTATTGCTATGAATTGACTTTGAAACAATGGGGTTTCCCAATTCTTGAATGAGCATCCGGGCAATATTATTGTTTGGAACCCGAATGCCGACCGTTTTTTTCTTGTTATGGAATATTTTGGTGACGTTGGCATTGGCCTTTAAGATGAAAGTATAGGGGCCCGGTAAGGTTTGTTTCATCATCTTAAATACGGGGGTGTCGAAAGGGGTGGTATAGTCGGAAATGTTTTTTAAATCGTAGCAAATAAGGGCCAAATTGGTTTGTTCGGGTTTCGATTTAAAGAGCTTGCATAAGCGCTCAATGGCCTTGTAATTCATCAGGTCGCATCCGATGGCATAAATGGTGTCGGTAGGGAAAATAATGATACCACCCTCTTTTAAGAAGTTTACGGCCTGTTTTATGTACAAACTGTTTGGGTTGCGCTCGTTTACCTCCAGAAACATTTGCACAAAAATACAGATTATAAAATAGAGTGGCAGGTGCCCAGTGAATTTGGCAGAGGATTCCGACTAGTTGGTAGCGATTTGATTTTGAACTTTCAACAGGTCTTCCGGACTATCCACCGAAATATTTTCGAAAGTAGTGAGTGCCGTTTGAATTTCAAATCCAAATTCCAGCCATCGCAGCTGTTCGAGGCATTCGGCTTTTTCCAGCCATGAAACAGGTAATGCTGTTAGTTTTTGCAAGGTGTCGGGCGTAAAGCCATACATGCCCACATGGACAAAGAATTTTTTATCTTCAGCAGGAGGGGTGTCTCTGTAAAAGGGGATGGTGTGTCGCGAAAAATAAATTGCTTTGAGTTGGTGGTTCACGATACATTTCACCGTATTTGAGGATTCGAGAGCAACCGAATATTTGGCAGGGCGTATTAAAGTCGCAATTTTTGTACCCTCGATTTTGAAGCAATTAATGAGTTGTAATATCTGCTCAGGATGAATCAAGGGCTCGTCGCCTTGTACATTAATCACGACATCATAGGTGTTTTTCGAGGCGTTAACGGCTTCTGCCACCCTGTCGGTACCACTTTCATGAGAGCGCGATGTCATCTGCACCTTACCAAACTCTTTCACATGATTGAAAATTCGCTCATCATCGGTGGCAACGATAACATCAATTGAGTTTTGTGTGAGAGTTTGTACTTTACAACACTGCTCGTAAACCCGTTGAATCATCGTTTTCCCATGAATCATAGCCAATGGCTTCCCTTCAAAACGTGAACTCCCATAACGAGCTGGAATAGCAAGCAAAACTTTCATCCTGCAAAAGTAGAGGATTAATCAATAATAGAGAATTTATCTTAACGGTTAGTATTTTGCCCGACTCTATTAAAGCCTTAGAGAGGTCAAGGCACATAGCACCAAGGTTAAAAAATTCGGTTTGTTTCTAATAATTATGTTGAATTGTAATTTATGCATCTGAACAATATCTTCATCTACAAATTTAACAAAACAACAACCATTGGCCCAATTGGAAACGTCCAACAAAAGTTCAGCAACTAAAAACCAACACTACTGCTTCACAAACTTCAGTGTTGTTGTGCCAATGGTAATAAAGTAAAGCCCTGGATGGTACTTTTGTACATCTACCATTGTTTTATTTTCCTGCACTACACCTTCCTGTAATAAGATACCTTGAATAGTATAAATTGAATAGGTTGAATAGATGGGTAACTGAGAATTAACTAGAGTCAATTGATTGTTTGCGGGGTTAGGGTAAAGGTTAAAGTTCGGGCTTTTTATTTTGGATGAATTAATCCCAACAAAACTAGTTCCACCCCCGTTTTCTGTTCGTAGA
>CAIUDH010000055.1 GCA_903897855.1 uncultured Bacteroidota bacterium
GCATGTTTTCGAGCATGATAAGGTCAAACAATTTCTCTTTACTTCTAAAATAATAATTCAGCAAAGCCAGATTTAACCCAGCCTCCTCCGCAATATCGCGTGTACGTGTGGCGGCAAAACCCTTTCTTGTAAACACATGACGTGCAGCCTGTTTTATTTTCTCTTCCGTGGTGCTGTCCTCTAATGGCAGTTTCTTCTGCTTCGCTGTACTATTTTTAGGCTTTACCATGTTGCAAAGAAATATTAAATATTTGAATTAAACAAATATTTTAATCAAATGATTAAATTTGCTATCAACACAACCAACTTTTGAAAAAAAAGAAATGCGATTAAAATAAAATCAACTACGAAGTTTTCGTCCCAAATTGTTCCATGAAGGAAGTGGCTTTATTCACCATATTGGTAGAACCTACAAAAATGGGAGTTCGTTGATGAATAGAGGTAGGCACCACCTCCAGCATTCGCTGGCTTCCATTACTGGCTTTACCACCTGCTTGCTCGATGAGGAAACTCATGGGGTTACATTCGTACAATATACGAAGCTTTCCGTTGGGGTCTTTTTCGGTGTTCGGATAAATAAAGATACCTCCTTTTTTGAGGTTACGATGAAAATCGGCCACCATACTTCCAATATAACGGCTGCTATAAGGGCGGTTGGTTTCTTTGTCGTTTTCCTGGCAATACTTCAAATATTTTTTCACGCCTTCCGGAAATTTAATATAGTTCCCTTCATTTAATGAATATATATTCCCATCCAAAGGCGTCTTAATATTCGTATCCGACAAATAAAATTTTCCTACATGTGGCTCCAAGGTAAAAGAGTGTACTCCTTGCCCAGTAGTCATCACTAAAATAGTGGAAGAGCCATAGATAATATAACCCGCCGCCAATTGGTTGGAGCCCGCTTGAAGGCAGTCGTCCTCCGTTACGGGTCCACTGGTGCTTTTACGCTTAAACACCGAAAAAATAGTTCCAATAGAAACATTCACGTCGATATTACTGCTCCCATCTACCGGGTCGAATGCCACAATATACTCGGCATTTGGATATTGGGTAGGAATAATTACTTCGGTTTCTTCACTGATCATAGCAGCACAATGAGTACATTCATTGAGTGATTTAATAAATTCATCATTGGCATATACATCGAGTTTTTTCTGCTCTTCACCCTGCACATTGGTAGCTTCGGCCTCACCCAAAATATCTTCGAGCCCCGCAATATTAATTTTACGGCTCAGTTCTTTCGCAGGCGTAATAATAAATTGAATAATATTATACAGCGGCATGTGAATGCTACTTTCGATGAGGAAACGATTGAGGGTTTGCATGGGATATTAGGGGTTCGTTGATTTGTGGTAAATAGAGAATTACTTCCTTGATTTATTAATTTCTACAATATTTAGTTGTCAATTCTTAAAATGCCCATATTCCTCCATCATAGCTATGATCACATCATAAACTTCTTCAGCATTAGGCTTGCTGAAATAATCACCATCGGTGCCATACGCCGGACGATGTGCTTTAGCCGTAATGGTTTTAGGGGCCGAATCGAGGTATTTATAGGCTTCCTGTTTCTCCAGCACTTGTTGCATCATATAAGCTGAAGCTCCTCCGGGAACATCTTCATCAATAAAAATTACTTTATTCGTTTTCTTAATGCTTTCCACAATGCTGTGGTTCACATCAAAGGGCAATAAGGTTTGCACATCGATGAGTTCACATTTTATATTTTTCAAAGCCAATTGTTCTATGGCCTCCTCAATGATGCGTAGGGTACTTCCATAGCTCACCAAGGTAACGTCGGAACCTTCATAAAGTATTTCAGGCACTCCCAGCGGAACGGTAAATTCAGCTATATTGATTGGCAATTTCTCTTTGAGTCGATAGCCATTCAAGCATTCGATAATGAGAGCAGGCTCGTCGCTTTTCAATAAGGTGTTATACATTCCGGCTGCTTGAGCCTTGGTACGTGGCACACAAACATACATACCGCGAATGGCATTAATGATCATTCCCATCGGCGAACCACTATGCCATATACCTTCCAAACGGTGTCCACGGGTTCTAATGATAACAGGCGCCTTTTGACCGCCTTTGGTACGCCACAAAAGAGTTGAAACATCATCACTCAAAATTTGCAAGGCATAGAGTAAATAGTCGAGGTATTGAATTTCGATGATCGGGCGAAAACCTCGTTGAGCTGCACCATAGCCTTGCCCTACAATCGTATTCTCTCGTATTCCCGTGTCGGTGATACGAATCTCACCAAATTTCTCCTGAAGTCCGGCAAACCCTTGGTTCACATCCCCTATTCGACCTACGTCTTCACCTAAAGCAAACACCAATGGATTGGAGCTGAAGTGATAATCAAAGCAAGCCTGCATGAGCTGAAAGCCATCCACCAACTTCGCATTTTCGTCGTAAATAGGTTTTACTTCCTTCACTGCCAACGCTGAATTTTCACTTTCACTATGCAGATAACTGCTATAACGTTCGGAATTTTGAAGATAAAAATTCTTTTTGTATGAATTTAGAGCTTCATTCTTCGGAAACTTATTTAATGCCACGTTAATAGCGATGCCAATATCTTTACGAAGCGGCTCACTGATACGTTTTAAATCGGCAATAATTACTTCAAAGTTATTTGAATCAAGTGAAATGAGTAAATCACAAAATTCAGTGACTTCTCTCTTTATTGGGGTGATAAATTCTTCAAATGAAATTTTCTTTGCGTTCAGCACATCCTCTTTCGCTTTTTCTTCAATATCATGAATCTGCGATTCACTGGCCATCTCACTCTCGAGCATCCATTCACGCATGTGTTTCAAGCAATCATTTTCTTTCTCCCAGGCCAAGCGTTCTTTGCTTTTATAACGTTCATGAGAGCCCGAGGTGCTATGCCCTTGAGGCTGCGTAAGCTCCCTTACATGAACCAATTGAGGCACATGCTCGGCTCGGGCTGTTGCGGCGGCTTTGGCATAAACGCTACATAGCTCGGCATAATCCCAGCCATTCACCACATGAATATCGTACCCCGCTCCTTTCTCGTCGCGTTGAAAACCCTTTAATATTTCACTGATATTCTCTTTGGTGGTTTGATATCGTGCAGGTACGGAGATACCATAATCATCATCCCAAACGCTCACTACCAAAGGAACTTGTAAAACACCGGCAGCATTAATCGTCTCGAAAAAATGACCTTCACTTGTACTGGCATTGCCAATATTCACAAATACCACTTCATTTCCATGATCGGTAAATTGGGTGTATTGGTGTAACTTTTCATTCTTACGATAAAGCTTAGAGGCATAGGCCAAACCCAACGCACGAGCCATTTGCCCGCCGGTAGGTGAAATATCACTTGAGGAATGTTTCTCTTGGGTTAAATTTCTAAAACTGCCATCGTCATTTAAAAAGCGAGTACCGAAATGCCCGTTCATACTTCTACCGGCACTCGAAGGTTCGGCTTCCACATCGGGGTGAGCATACAGTTGAGCGAAAAATTTCTGTGTATCGCTTAATCCTGTGGCAAACATGAACGTTTGGTCGCGGTAGTACCCTGCTCTAAAATCGCCCTTTTTGAAAGCTTTGGCTTGCGCTATCTGCGCCACCTCTTTCCCATCGCCGAAGATTCCGAACTTGGCTTTGCCGGTGAGCACCTCTTTCCTACCTAGGAGTGAAGCTTGGCGGCTCTCATAGGCGATACGATAGTCGTTAAGTACGATTTTCTTAAAATCATCGAAGGTAAGGTTGTTTGCTGCGTCACTGCTCATTGCTGCGTTAGTAATTTTTTTTGAGACAAAAATACAATTTTTGAGTGAAGTAAAATTACTGAAATATACAGCATTGTATAAGACCCATTAACTAGTATGTGAAGAAACTGTAGGTTGCTCTACCCCCATCGGCTGAGAAACCTTCGATCACGATTCTTCCACTTACATTTTCCAGGTCACGAATCAAATCGGCTGGATCGGTATAACTTTTGTTGTTGAGCTTATAAATCACAAAGCCTTCAGGGATATTCATCTGACGCAGTGACCCGTTTTTTATGTTGCTCACCTTGACTCCAGCGTTAATGCCAAGTTTGCTTTTCTCGGCGGGCGTGAGTGGCTTAAAATCGGCACCTAACCTAGTGCTACTTACCGTATATTTCTGGGTGATGGCTTTATTCGCATCTTTATTCATCAACTTAAATTCCAACATCTCCTCTTTCCCATCACGGATATAATTTATTTTTACGTTATCGCCGGGACGGTGGTAGCTAAGCTGTTCTTCATAAATGGCTTTGCTATCCATCAACTTATTATCCACTTTGATGATGATATCATCACTTTTTAATCCTGCTTTGGCTGCAGGGCCATCTTCATAAACATCGCTGATGATGACCCCATTATTAATATTTCTTTTAGAGGCCGTTTCGGCATCGATATCCTTCACTTCCATGCCCGTGAACCCTTTGTGTACATCCCCAAAATCGATGAGATCCTTCACTATTTTTGCCACCATATTACCAGGAATAGCAAAACCATAACCAACATAACTGCCCGTCTGGCTTTGAATAGCGGTATTGATTCCGACGAGTTCGCCATTTAAATTCACCAATGCTCCTCCACTATTCCCAGGATTGATAGCCGCATCGGTTTGTATAAAAGATTCAATAGGAAACTGAGCATTTTGATTCACATTAATGTTTCTACCTTTCGCACTTACGATACCTGCCGTGACGGTAGAAGTTAAATTGAATGGATTGCCAACAGCCAAAACCCACTCCCCTGTTTTTAAATTATCGCTATTGCCAAAAATAATAGCTTGTAAATCCTTCGCATCAATTTTTATCAAGGCAAGGTCGGTATTGGGGTCGGCACCAATAAGTTTAGCACTAAATGTTCGCTTATTGTTATTCAAGATGACATCAATTTTATTAGCATCTTTAATGACATGATTATTGGTAACGATATACCCATCTTTACTTATGATGACGCCTGAACCAGAGCTGTATGAGGGGCCTCGCTGTCCGAAGAAATCCCAGAGATCCCATACATCGCCATTTCGTTGGTTTTGGGCATTCGAGACGGTTTTAATAAACACCACCGTAGGCGTAGCCACCGAAGAGGCTTTAACAAAATCGGCACTCTCGAATGTAGCATTATTATAGCTTACGTTTGAGATGGGTTGATCGAGTGGCTGAGCAAATGACAATTCGCTTTTGGCAATTAGTTTCTGATAAATAAAACTTCCAATCACTCCAAAAAACATGCTGATGGCTGCAAATAAAATATACCTTTTCATAATGTTGCAAAATTAATACAATACCTATATTCAAAGAGCGTTAAAATTTTAAAAATTAGTTAAAATATTTTGGAAGAAAATCCAACTCAATGTGTTTAATAAGAATAAAAATACATGGTTAAGAGGGGCTATGAATGAATCAATGAAAAAACCCTAAAATACGCTTTCCTATTTTCAATGCATTCTCGGGGTTTAAATCTTTGAATGCGCCAATCAGTATACATAGGTATGAATAAGATACATTTACCTATTTTTGTAGCAAAAGCAATTATGTACCCAACCCTCTCCTATATTATCTACGACCTATTTGGGAAATACTTTCCCTTACCCTTTTTCACTTTCGGAATTATGATGGCCCTTTCATTTGCGGCAGCCTATCTTGTTTTCGTCAAAGAATTCAAACGTAAAGAAATGGAGGGAATCATCCCATCGGAGCGTGTTACCAAAACGTTTGGAACTTTACCTTCCATGACCGATAATATTGTAAGTGCTTTGGTGGGTGGCATTTTGGGTTTTAAAATTCTTGGATTGGTGCTCGATTATAGCCTGCATTCGGAAAATCCCCAAGAATATATCATATCAACCCAGGGCAGTGTTATTGGGTTTATCCTCGGGGTGGTTTTCTCTGCCTATCTTTCATATGTTGAAATTTCGAACCTAAAAAAGAAATATCCTGAGCCGGTTACCAAAGAGGTAGATGTTCATCCGCATGAATTGATGGGTAGCATCTTAATGATTGCCGCGATCAGTGGTTTAATAGGTGCAAAATTATTTGATGCAATGGAAAGATGGGATGAATTTATTGCCCATCCTATCGATCAGCTTATGTCGTTTAGTGGATTAACCTTTTATGGTGGCTTAATTTGTGGTGCGATTGGTGTAATTTGGTATACGCGCAAACACA
>CAIUDH010000056.1 GCA_903897855.1 uncultured Bacteroidota bacterium
ATACTTTATTTTATTGCTTGAATCCAAATCATAAACCAAACTTACGGCCGGCTTGTGTGAGAGTAACGAAGCTTGATAAATCTCTTTTTCGTTTTTATAATAGGTCGAGTCGTTCACGGTTTGTTCCGTATTCGTGGTGCTCATAATATCCCGGTTCCCACTGCTAAATCCATAGCTTGAATTGAGATTCAGGTTATAATCTTTTAAAAACTTGTTATTGTAATTTACTCCACCATTAAGCGAGTTGCTGATTCCGGCATCACCGCTTAAGATATCGTCATCTTCTATAGTATATGAATTACTGTAGCTCGTGCCATCATCGTACATATTATAATTGGATCCAGTACCATAATTCTCACTGTCTTTCCATCCAAGACTATTATTTCCAATATTAGAGTGTGTGATATACGCCGAAAACTTTCTTTTTTCCTTAAAAGAATTAATCATGACACCATTGTCGAGACTGTTGGGCAATCCTGCACGGGCATAAGTTTTTCCAAAAAAACCTTTCTTAAATTCGTCCTTAAGCTTCAAATTGATTACCGTGTTTTTATCACCGTCATCTACCCCTGTGATCGCCTCTTGATCCGTTTTTTTATCATACACCTGCACCTTGTCTATCATTTCTGCTTTAATATTTTTGGTGGCCACCGTGGGATCATCACCAAAAAACTCTTCTCCATCAACATATACCTTGTTCACCGCTTCTCCATAGGCCGTAATTTTTCCATCTTTATCCACCTTTATTCCAGGTAGAAGTTTTAACAAATCTTCTGCACTCGCATTTTCCAATAACTTGTAATTGGTAGCATTAAACTCTGTGGTGTCGCCATTGATCCTAATATCGCGCTGGCGTTGAATGATAACTTCGTTTATCAAGATAGTCTTAGAGGTCAAATAAAAATCCTTGGAAATGCTTTTGCTGGAATCGGAGAGTGCTATTTCTTCCACATAGTCACCGAAATTGGGATGTGAAATAATAAGGATATAATTTCCGAATGGTAAATTCGGAATGATAAAAAACCCATCTTTACGCGTGTGCGTAAATGCCCTCAATACAGAATCGGAGGCCTCAATAACGGCGGCTGTAGCTTTATCAACACGGGGAAAGGCGGTAGTGTCGCGAACGATTCCCTTTACTTCACCACGCTGTCCGCGCACTGAAAAAGTGACCACCATCAAAAGGATGCTTATATTTAATTGAAGATAAAATTTTTTCATTCCACTTTGCCTGTCGAACAATCTTATTTGCGTGAAAATAATCTAAAATCACGAATGCATCATCACCCTAACGGAGCCATTTAATTTTAGGAGTGCTGCCGATTATCGCTTTTTTAAAAAAAAATCAAATGTTTTTTTCTGCTTCGTTTTCCCAATAAATTTATTTACTTTGCATATTACCGTAATACGTATTGGAAAATCTAAAAATTTGCATCATGTGTCGTTTCTCAAAAATAACAAAGACTCAACTCTTTTTAGATCATTATAATCCATGCAAATAGACATCGATATCTTGATTGCCTGGGGGGCAATTATTAAAAAAGTTAAAAAAGGCGAACTCGTTTTTAGCGAAGGCAGCAGTGCGAGGTATTATTTTCAGATTATTACCGGTGAAATAAAAATATTCAACACCAATAACGATTGTAAGGAATATGTACAAGGCGGATTTCATGATGGGGAAAGTTTTGGTGAACCGGCTCTGTTTATTGATGAAGTATACCCTTCTTCCGCTATCACCGCTAAAGATTCTGTAATAATAAAATTGCCTCGGGATAATTTCATGAAGATTTTGGAAGAATATCCCAATTTACAACTTCAACTACTCAAAGAATTTGCCCTACGCATTTTTAACAAGTCTATTACCGCTAGAGACATCGTAAACAATCCACCGGAATTGCGGATTCTGGGTTTTTTAAATTCTTTAAAGAAGAATACCGACAATCCTAAAACAAGAATCCTGGTACCATTTACCCGTCAGGAAATAGCAAACCTTACCGGTTTAAGAGTAGAAACTGTGATTCGCACCTTAATGAAAATGAAAGAGCAAAATAAGGTTGATATTATAAACCACAAACTCTTTTATTAATAATGCCTGAAACTTCCACTAAGCTTTGGATTAAAGCATCTTTGTTTAACCTCCTAATCGTTGCTTCTATTGGCGTTCTAATGCGCTTTAAAATCGGTTTTGAATTTCCTTTGTTCGATCAAAAACATTTGCAATATGCCCACTCTCATTTTGCTTTTAATGGCTGGATTACGCAAACATTATTTGTTTTAATCATCCAGTTTTTAACCCCTTATCTTGGTTCTAAACGTCTTCAATCCTATCGCAACTTGGTTATAACAAATTTGATATGCGCTTATGCCATGCTTGTCTTATTTGCCATTGAGGGCTATGGCTTAGGCTCTATCTTTTTCTCCACACTTTCTGTTTTTGTTTCTTTTGTTTTCGCGTTTTTTTGTTATTCCGATTTAAACAAAGCAGAGGGTAACCATCCTAGCATTTTATGGTTTAGAGCTTCCTTAATCTTTGCTGTCCTCTCTTCTATCGGTACATTTTCGCTTGCTTACATGATGGGCACTAAACATATTCCTCAACATGCCTATCTCGTCTCCGTATACTGGTTTCTTCACTTTCAGTACAATGGCTGGTTTTTCTTTGCCTGTATTGGTTTATTGCTCGCATTGGTAACAAACATCATTCCTAATTTTAAAATTTCTAATTCGGTCTTCTGGCTTTTTGCCTTAAGCTGCATCCCTGCTTACGGGTTATCTACCCTGTGGCTTGATTTGCCGATTTGGCTCTACCTCATTATTGTTGCTGGTGCCGTGGGGCAATTTGTGGGGTGGATTAAGTTATTTAACACTTTAAGAAACTGCTCCTTCTTGAAAAACGACCAAATTCACCTGTTGCACAAATTTCTTTTGGTGGCGGTGGCCATTGCCTTGACCGTGAAGCTAAGCTTGCAATTAGCTTCAATCGTTCCGGCTATTAGTAAACTTGCTTTTGGTTTTCGCCCGATCGTTATTGCCTACCTTCATCTTATTTTATTAGCTATTCTCTCTGTTTTTCTAATCACCTATTTTTCTGCTATTGGGCTCATTTCCATGAACCTACGCTCTAAAATAGGTTTGGTTATATTTGGTGCTGGTGTATTTATAAATGAGATTTTGTTGGCGACGCAAGGAATTGCCTCATTGACATATCACGTTGTACCCTATATTAATGAATTACTATTTGTTACCTCCATTATTCTTTTCTCGGGTATAGCAACTCTAATTCTTGGTCAATTTATCAAGCCTGTGTGCAAATAATTTTCCTTTTGTGATTCTAATCATAAAATCAATATCGTACATCAAGTAATATTGCCATCAAATCTATTCGTACAATGAAAAATATCCTAGCCCTTATCACCATTTCCGTTTGTCTCTCTTTTGCAGCATGCAATTCAGGCAACGAAACACAAACACCAAACACTGCCGCTGCAACTCCGCCTGTTTCGGGACAATCGGGAGTTAAAGACGAAACTTCTTCGCCGAATATTGTTCAGGTTGCCTCCGGAAGCAAGGACCACACTACTTTAGTAGCCGCTGTGGTGGCCGCCGACTTAGTTGATGCCTTAAGCAATGCAGGGCCTTTTACTGTATTTGCACCCACCAATGAAGCCTTTGCTAAATTACCTGCAGGTACCGTGGAAACACTACTAAAACCTGAGAATAAAGAAAAACTACAAAATATTTTAGGATACCATACTTATGTTGGTGTTTTAAAAGCCGAATATATGAATGATGGACAGTCGTTTGGACAGGTATTTGGTGGTAACATTAAAATTTCGAAGAAAGATGGTAAAATAATGATTAATGGAAAAGCTACCATCATTGCCTCTATTCCCACCTCTAATGGCATTATCCATGTAATCGACGAAGTGCTGTTACCTGAATAACAAAAGAGACGTTTTATATTCAAGAATAGCCGTAAGGATCCCTTACGGCTATTCTTGTTTCGTAATTTCTGATGACCTAACTAAAGATATTTATTTGCATAACGGTGGCTATACTCACAGCCCTTTGCTTCATATATTCTGCTTTATCCCCCTCAAACAAAGCATCTACCGTTTCGGTGAAAAGTTTCGTCCAGCGTTGAAAATGTTCCATCTTTAAAGTACTGGTTTTGTTCAGCTTCTGATGCAATTCCATAGGATTTCCTTCATAGATACCGCTATGAAACATGATATTCTCCCAAAAACTGCACATCACCTGTAGATGTTGATTCCAGTTTTGCTTTGCCACATCGGTAAAATAATGTCCAATTTTTTCGTCTGATATTACCTTATCATAGAAGCTGTTGATCACCGTCTCTATATCTTTTATATTACTGATGTCTGTTTTCATGAGAATGTTTTTTTATTCTTGAGTTAATCCTTTTTCTACCGCGTTGTTAGCCGTTTCTAGTAAAAGCCATATTTTCATAATTATCATAAATCCTTGTGTTTAAACTTGGTAAGTGAAATAAAAAATGGAATGGCTATCCACAAAATGAGTACCGCAAACGAAATTACGAGTCCAATGGTAGTGCCAAAAACTTCTTTAAAGACAGCCCCCGTATAGCCCATCATGGCCGAAACGTCAAGATGCAAAAGAATCAATATTCTTGAAATATCGATGGGGCTCAATGCACTAATAAAAATCATTGCTTTTTCAATGGGGTATTCGGAAAATTGAAAAGTCAAAAATAAGACAAGCCCATCAAACAACAGTGCAAAATATACCCACAGCATTATTGAAATACCAATACCTTTTGCTTTGTCACGTGTAAAAATGGCACTCAAGAATGCAATAGCAACAAAAACGACTGAAATGATACACCCCGTTGCTAACATCATAAACCCGACTTCCGATGGAGCATAAAT
>CAIUDH010000057.1 GCA_903897855.1 uncultured Bacteroidota bacterium
AAAGAATTGATGGCCAAAGCGAAAAGGAGATGTTTGACTTTTCGTTGAATAAATACAGCCTTACAGATTTGATAGATAGATATAATGATATGGGTTACTATGATTCATTTCTAGGCAAACATGGAAAGCTAAAAAAGATTTATTCAATACCTCATTTGATTTGGTGGCAAAATCTTGTTTTTTATCTATTAAGATATGGTGTTAACCCATTAATTGCTATACTGGATAGTAAACAATTTAAAACT
The DNA here is from genome assembly GCA_903897855.1 of uncultured Bacteroidota bacterium. Taxonomy (GTDB): domain Bacteria; phylum Bacteroidota; class Bacteroidia; order UKL13-3; family UKL13-3; genus CAINMV01. The sequence goes on from CAIUDH010000057.1 coordinate 246, forward strand.
ATCAAACCTGGCGGAGACTTTGATGGCTACATTATCCCTAATTATCCTAGGATTACAGCAGATATCAATTCAATAAGAGATAAAATAATAGCTACAAAAGAGAGATTCAACGATCATTTTTACTATGTATATGCTCAATTCAAAGATATAAATCACAATTTAACGCAAGAACCTCCTCATATTTCAAATATGGAACTACCCGCTTTATGGCAGCCTGTTGGCATTAACCCTGATGAGCATTTGTTAAACGGAATAGAACATGCAACAAAGCAAGCATTAAAAGGTATAGGCATAAATACTACAGCAAAGTCAGATAGAAAAACCAATGAAACAATTAATATCGATTTGCAAAATATTATTAATGAACTTGTGAATGTAACAGGTCTTCCGTTGCCTTTGATTCTTGCATACACTCCTATGCCATAGAAGAAGAAATAGGATTATTATTTGATAATAAATTCACTCCAAAAACCCCTTACTCTTCTCACTAATCTCCTCAACATAAACCTTCTTCAATTTCTTAGAGTAACTGGCGGTCATTTGTTTGGTTGTATGTCCTGCTTGTTAGCTCACGGCATCGAGGCTGGTATGGTTTTCTATCTTGTTGTCAATATCAAGGTGTATCACCACGTAGAGCTTTTTATCAATTTTTAGATGGTCTATTACGTGTTTTTTCCAGATTTCCGTGGCACGCTTACGGGGGATGTTAGCTTCGTCCGGTTTAAAATCTTCGGAGAAAATAAAATGATCCTTCGGGTATAGAGAAAGGTTCATCTCCTTTAATAAACGCATGGCTTCGGAGGGTATAGTTACATGGCGGATTGGTTTCCCTCTATTCTTCCAAAAAACCTTTACTATTATCCTTAATCTCCTGCTGCCTGATTTTCTTTAATCGCTGCGTGTATTTTTCGGTCATTTTCGGGGTGGTATGTCCCGCTTGGCTTTGGATAGCAGCAAGACTGGTACCTTGGTCGAGTTTGTCGTCCATACCTAAGTGTTTCAATCCGTACATTTTCTTATCAATTTTCAGAACTCCCTGTACTTCTTTAGCCCATATTTCGGTAGCACGCTTGCGGTCGATATTTATGGAACCCGGTCTAAAGTCTTTGGAAAAAATAAAATAATCGGAAGGGTATTGAGATAAGTTCAGTTTTCTAATTAACTCCATTGCTTCCGGAGGAATGGCAACATACCTTGTCTTCTGTGTTTTCGTCTTTGAATGCGTGACGTTCTTTATTTGTACCGTTTCATCCGGTTTAATTTTAAAGCACTCCTCATCTTCGCTATAATTAAATACCTGTAAGGATACCAACTCTTTTGGGCGCAGCGCAGTATGGTACATCAATAGCAAATAGGTAAGGTAATCAGGGTGCACTTTTGCCAAATGGTCAAAAAGTTGCTTTTTCTCGCCGGTGGTTAACGTTTCATAAGACTTGGCTTCCGGTTCTTTCATTTTCTCAAAACTTGTAAGTGGAGAAACTTCGAAAACATCGAATTTTACAAACTCTTTGTATAATCCTTTGATGGTTTCCATGTATGCATTATATCTGTTGTTACTTATTTTTTCGGTGGCTTGAATTTTTTCCATCACCATGCGTAGATGTGCTTTCTTAAATGTGGAAACCGTGAGCGAAGAATAATTTAGCTTAATAATTGCTTTATATACATAGGGTAAAATGCTGTTGTAGCCTTTGATAGAGCTGGGTTGAAGTTCGGCGATATGCTTTTCGCATGCCCATTTCAGGCCGTCTATAATTGGCATCTGCCGAATCAGCTCTGCCGGGTCATTACCTCCTTGCACTTGGCTTTCTATAATATTCGAAAGAGGATTAAAACCTGCCTCCAGCAAATCTTCAATACCCATACGCAATTTTTGGGATTCAGCGTAACGCGATTCAATGGTATGGAAACGGTTGATACCTCCATAGGCTTTAAAGCTTTTGTAAATTCCTGATGAGAGGAGAAATTCGTAGTAAACGAACCACCGTTTTTTGATGTCTTTGCTTTGGTGAAACTCGCTTTTTGAAAGGTCACGTTTACAACCGAAGTTGATGTAAACACTCCTGAATTTAGGTTTTTCCAAGATTGTTATTTTTCGCAGTTTTTCGCAGTAAACAACAAAACCCTTATAGAATAAGGGTTTTGGACTCTGTGTAGCGGGGAGCAGTCTCGAACTGCCGACCTCGGGGTTATGAATCCCGTGCTCTAACCAACTGAGCTACCCCGCCTTAATTTTAAGTCGGCAAAGGTATTGAATTTATTGCGCTACTCAAAATCTAATTCTGATTTTCTT
>CAIUDH010000058.1 GCA_903897855.1 uncultured Bacteroidota bacterium
ACGGAACCTTTAGAGGGAAAGCGGCAGAATCAGGTACTTATGTGTTTCGTTTATCTGCCATTGGAATACGTAACAGCCCCTCCACGAATGAGGCAAGGGTGGTGGAGAGAAAGGGGATGTTGTTTTTGGTGAGGTAAGGAGCTAAATACAATGTCATTTTAATTTGCTACAAACAGGTCGCTCCTAAGGCGCGCACCTAAGGCGCTTAACAAATACCCCCCCAGTTTCTTAATCAATTTCTTAACCTAAATTAGCGATTCGAAACACCCGATTTCTGTTTTATTCTCTACCTTTGCGCCTCTTTTATGAATCCCAACTTCAGACTTTTAGTAATTCTAATTCTTTTTTCTCTATTCTCTAGCCAAGCCCTCTCTCAAAAATATGGGATTAGCGGTTACGTAAAGGATAGCACAACCGGTGAAACACTTATTGGCGCTACTGTGGCCATTAAATCGGAAGGTGTTGGTACGACCACCAATAATTATGGTTTTTATACTTTTCAGATTGAAAAAGGGAAGTATGTAATTACCGTTTCTTATATCGGCTATCAAGCTCGAACCCTCGAAAAGGAAATAAAAGCAAATGCCACACTCAATATTAGTTTAATGCCTGCAGCTATTTTACAAGGTGAAGTGGAAGTGACAGGGGAGAAACAGAATAAGAATGTTACTAAAAATGAGATGAGTAAGGTAGAACTTTCGGCCGAGCGAGTGAAAGAATTACCCGCTTTATTCGGAGAAGTCGACATCTTACGTACCATAACCCTGTTGCCGGGTATCAAAAGTGGGGGAGAAGGGAGCACTGGTTTTTATGTACGTGGTGGTGGCCCTGATCAAAATTTGGTGTTGCTCGATGAAGCGGTGATTTATAATCCTTCTCATCTACTCGGATTTTTTTCTGTGTTTAATGCCGATGCCGTAAAGAATATTGAAGTCATAAAAGGTGGAATGCCGGCACAATATGGAGGCCGTCTATCCAGTATCGTGAATGTGACGATGAAGGAAGGTAATAATCAGAAGTTTGAAGTGGATGGTGGAATAGGAATAATTTCATCGAGGCTCATGATACAAGGCCCCTTAAAAAAGAACAAAAGCTCCTTCATTCTTACAGGTCGTCGTACTTATATCGATGTGTTGGTACAACCCTTTTTAAATCAAAAATACAAAGGCAATCGTTACTATTTCTACGATTTAAATTTCAAAGCCAATTATATTCTAAACGATAAGAACCGCGTTTTTCTTAGCAGTTATTGGGGCGACGACGTTTTTTCATACAAAAGCCCGGATTTGAATTCGATAAAATTTAGTACGGCATGGGGCAATAAGTTTGTTGGAGGACGCTGGAATCACATCTTCAACAATAAACTGTTTTTAAATACTTCGGTCATTTATAATCAATATGAACTTACTACCAATGCTACTTTTCAGCAAGCACGGTTTGAGTTATTCAGTGGCTTACACGACTGGAATGCCAAGATGGATTTTAATTTAAACCTCCATCCCCGACATAAAATATTGTATGGCTTCAATTATATCTACCATACGTTTACGCCCGGTATAGCCAGTTTTAAATTTAATGGGGAGGGCGGCAGTACGACGGCCAAAATAAATAATCAGTATGCGCACGAAGCGGCCATTTATTTAAGCGAGGAATGGGATGTGAGCGAAAGTTTTAGCATTCAGGCAGGATTACGGTATGCGTATTTTAATCAGGTAGGGCCTTATAAACAGGAAATATTTAATGAGCTGGGTGCTCCAACAGGTAAGTTTCTGACCTATAATTCTAACCAAAGTATTAAAGTGTACCAAGGCTTAGAACCCCGACTAAATGTACGTTTCACATTAGGTGAAAAGTCGTCGATTAAAGCTTCTGTGAATAAAGTGAATCAGTTTCTTCATCTGGCAACCACCAGTGGTGCTTCGCTTCCAAGTGATTTATGGATACCGAGTAGTCGCTTGGTGAAACCCCAAATTGCTTGGCAATATGCGGCAGGATATTTCCGAAATTTCAACGATAATATGTTTGAGACGAGTGTAGAAATATATTATAAAAGCATGCAAAACCAAATTGAGTTTCGTCCGGGAGCCCAGTTATTTTTTAATGCAAATTTAGAAAATGAAGTGATTGAAGGAAAAGGAGAAAGCTATGGTACAGAGTTCTTTCTTAAAAAGAATAAAGGCAAACTCACAGGTTGGATAGGATATACCCTAAGTCGTACCACCAGAACCTTTGATTTTGGAACCGGCCCTATTACCTATCCTTATCGTTACGACAGGTTACATGATCTGAGTGTTGTGCTTACGTATCAGATAACCAAAAAATGGAATGCCAATTTTGTATTTGTGTATGGCACCGGCAATGCAGTTACCCTGCCTTTCAGTGCGATACTCTATAATTTTGGAGTTAATATGAGTCAACTACAGCCTACCTATAGCCTTGTCGACAATTATAATTACGATAAAATAAATAGCACTCGCCTGCCAGCGTACCATCGAGCCGATTTGTCGTTCAATTACAAAGCAAAAGCAGGGAAGAAGTATGAATCGTTCTGGAATTTCTCTTTGTATAATTTGTATAACCGTGCGAATCCCTATTTTATTTACAATGAGAAGGATGAGAAAGCCAATAAGGTTCAATATAAAATGGTTTATCTGTTTCCTATTCTTCCCAGTGTTACCTATAACTTTAAATTTTAACCCCTTGAGAATGCGGACCATTAAAAAATATATACTTTCAATCGCAGTAGTAATGACTTTGATTCTGTTGGAATCATGTACCAAAAATATTGATATCAAAGTGCCGCAGGATGACGAGAAAATTGTGGTGGAAGCCTACATCAATAACCTGTATTCGAATTTAAATTATGTGCTCATCACTAAAACGGTGAATTATTTCAATCCTGATTTTTCTTTTAAAGGTTTTGGGAATGCGCTTGTGAAGATTGGTGAAGGGAAAATAAATATGGGTGGCGATACCTCCTGGACTTCTTATACGTTAAAAACAAATCAGCTCTTGGAAGGATTTTACAATAACGACAGCCTGATAGGCAAAGTGGGCTCTGTTTACAAATTGGAAATATGGTTAAATGGTAAATATTATTATAGTTATACTACCATCCCCGATGTTGTGCCTTTAGATAGCTTAACACGTGAAATTGTTTATAATGGAACCACCCCTCGTGCCTTATTGACGGTTCATTTTAATGAGCCGAGCACCATCGGACAAAATTACAGAGTCATGCTACGATACTCCAACGAGGCCTCTTTCAATGCTTGGGGCGATGTGGCCGATAGCAATCAGAGTTTCTTTAATGATGATAATTCGAATGGTGTTTACCGTCATTTTACGTATATCCGTTCCTTCCATATTAACGATACCATTCAGTATTATTTGGCTACCATGAATAGAACTACATATAATTTTTGGGATAGTTATGTGAGTGCACGCCAAAATGGGGGTCCCTTTGCAACACCGATACAACTGCGAAGCAATATAAATGGTGAAAATGTAATCGGTTGTTTCAGTGGTTATGCTTTGAATCAAAAGCAATTTATTTTTAAGCTATGAAACAGTGGTGATCACTGATAAGGAAAAAAGGAAATATTGTATTGGTTTTTCTAACTTCCTCTATTTATGGTGGATTGAATGCCTTCTAAAATCGATGCCTACCGTTATCGTATTAAGGTCAAAATGCCCTTATAACTCGTTTCAATATCCAGCTTGTCTCTCACCACTAACGTATAGTAATATTCTCCTTCTGGCGCTGCTGCGGCTCCTATTTCACCATTCCACTGTTTGGTTACCTCATCACTGGTAAAAACAATTTGCCCCCATCGGTTATAGAGTGCTAGATGATATTCTTTGATACCCGTTGCGAAAATCTCATAGCGATCATTCATGCCATCATTATTAGGCGTAAAAACGTTCGGAATCACTATTTTAAAGCTGTTGCGAACAATGATGGTGTAGCTTATACTATCAATGCATCCCAATACATTATTGATGATAAGTTTTGCTTCATAGGTGCCATCTTTGATGTATTTGTGTTGCGGATTGGTATTTGTTGAACTCGAGCCATCCCCAAAATCCCAATGTAAAGTTTGGGCACCTCTGCTGTAATTATTAAACAATACATCGAGGGGCACATCGCCGTTATCGGGGGTTGGCACGAAAGCGGCATGTAAGGTAGTATCAACAAAAACAGTAACACTATCGGGTGCGCCAAAGCATCCATTATTCAAGCTTTGAACCCAATAGGTAGTCGTAAATTTCGGGTTCACGAGAATGGAATTGGTGGTGTCGCCCGTGCTCCATAACACCCCGGGGCCGGCCGTGATGGCATTCAATGTTTTGGTGTAACCGGGGCAGATGGTATCGTCGAATCCGGCACTCACGCTATAGCGTTTTATTACATTTACACGTACCGTATCGTAAGCAATGCATTGATGCATATTGGTGAGTGCCACGATGTAATCAGTGGTCACAAACGGGCGTGCATAGGGGGCGGCTATGGTTGTTGCACTTAATCCTGACGATGGAGTCCAACTGAATAATCCAACACCGATTGCTTGAAGCTGAATGCTATCGCCTTCACAGATAGTGACATCAGTACCGGCATTTATTTTAGGGTATTCCCAAACACTGACGCGCACTTTAGCAGTATCGGAGCAATAGCCATTACTCACCACTACATAATAGATAGTGTCAACATCAGGATGAACGCTTGGGGTTAAGCTGCTGGTATTACTGATATTGTAATTGGGAATCCAGGTGACACTGGAAGTGCCCGTGAGTGTAGCTTTCAGCGTCACACTTCCACCTTGGCAGAAGCCGGTGTCTCTATCGGCCACTACTTTAACTTTGGGTACTACATTAATAGCAATAGTATCTCTCTTTTGGCAGCCAAAGGGCGTGCTTCCGGTTACGATAAAGGTAGTAGAAAAGAAAGGGCGCACCCAAGGATTTGCAATGCTGGAGTCGCTCAAATATAGTTTGCTGTTCCACGAATAGCGTGTTGCACCTATCGCATTGAGTTGCACGCTGTCGCCCTGACAGAGGGTGAAATCGTTGCCAGCAAAAGTGTTGGGGGAAGGTTGAATTTCGACTCTCACGGTATCGCTATCTTTACAAGAGCCATTAGAAACAACAACGGTGTAGGTTGTTGTTGAAGTTGGAAATGCCAATGGGTTGGATATATTGGTAGCACTTAAGCCAGCCGCCGGGCTCCAACGGTAGGCGGCGCCCCCACTCGCTTGCAGCCTCACGTTACCACCTACACACACAAAGGTATCTCGCCCAGCATTAGCAATGGGTGCTGTAGTTACAAAAATATTGAGGGTATCGTATTTTATACAATTCGAGCTATTACTACCTTTTATGATATAAGTAATGGATGCCGATGGTTTACACCAAGGATTGGTTGCGTTGCTATCGCTCAGGAATTTACTTGAATTAAATTTAGCCGTGGTTACGCCTGCAATATTAAGTTGCACACTATCGCCCTGGCACAGGGTAATATCCGGACCAGCATTGGTAGTAGGGCCGTTATAGAGTATCACTTTCACCGTGTCGTAGGCGATGCAGCCAAAGTATGAAGTAGCTTTAAGTATATAGTTTGTGGAAACCGATGGGGATGCTTTTGTTGTTTTGCAGGTAGGGCAGCTTAAACCTGTTGCAGGCGTCCAGAGGTAGCTGAAAGCTGTTGCGGCAGTGAGCTGCACGGAGTCGAAGGGACACATATAAGTATCCAATCCGGCATCGGCAAAACTCTCGCAGAAGCTTTGCTGATTACTTAAAGAACCACTGGCACCGGTGAGACCCCAGTATACTTGTGTGATGCCGCTAAACACGCTATCTATCATGTTATAAGTTTTGTTTATGCGTAAGGTGTCATCAAAAAACACATTGATATTATAGGAGGATGGAATCCATTTTATTCGAAATTTATGGCACTTCCCGTCTTCAATATTTTTACCACTACTGCTAGCCGATATGGCAGCGGAGACGACATTGAAAACCGAACCGTCTCTGTTTATCGCTACATGGTCGGCGGCGATATCGGGGTATCCATTATTTGAATTGTCCCAGGTGTCGATTTCAAAATTTAAAGAAGGCGTTATTGCATCGTAGGCCATAAAACTCCCCACATAGCCATAGGCATTAAGTCCGGCAGCCGAGTTATGGAGGGTGAATGAAATTCCATCGGCTCCGTTACCATCTTTAGCGCCTAGATTTACGATAAAAGTTTTATCGAAAGGCTGTGTCAAATCGATTGTATTTAAGTTCCAGAGACAGCCAGAAGTGTTTGGGGTATCGGGATTTAGCTGATAGCAGCCAGCACCCATTTGACGTGCTCTACCGATGGCGTGGAAATTTTGGGCATGAAGGAGCAGGTTCGCTAAACTTAGAAATACAACTAACCATTTGCGTTTCATAACCACGTCACAATTTTACTAATAAAAAATGAGTCGGCAAGGCCAAGATTAAAGTGTTGTATTATAGCACTTGAGAGCTTAAAGAAGCGGAAGAATAAAAAACGTGAGGTAATGTTTCCCTATCTCGATATTTTTTCTACCTTTGCAGTCTCAAAAGGGTTGCGTAGCTTAATTGAATAAAGCATCTGACTACGGATCAGAAGACTCGGGGTTTGAATCCCTGCGCGACCACTCAATCACAGTAAGGGTTCCAAGGTTTTGGAACCCTTTTTATTTTTAGGTATTTGATACACAATCGGGGCATTTTGCTGGCTTTTGTGGGAGGTGCATTACTATTCAAAATCCGGTGACTTGTTTTGGTAATAAGAAGGTTGATACTATAGATTTTAAATTTACTACTTTCATGATTAAAAATATTTAAATCTTTATTTACTATTCAATTATTAAATGAATTGCTACTCCTCCCATTTCCTCAAAATAAGTACCGTATTGGAGTCCTTTTTTGTTTTTAGGCTATTTGCTCATATTTCGAAAGGTGCATAACGCCCTCGAATCTAGGGACTTTTTTTGATAAAAGTGTTGAAGTAGGGGTAACTACTGGAAAATATTTTCTATTACATGTCGATTAGTGGAAAATATTTTCTAATTTTACATTTTTAGGCTACGATGATGGAAAATATTTTACCGATACACCTTCAGGAAATAATCTATGGATCATCGGAAACGAAGATTTCAAAACAAGTTTCCAAGTTGTTGAAAGAAGGAAAAATAAGGAAGATAGCTCCTCGCATTTACACTTCAAACTTTGATGAATCGGAAGAAGTAATAATCCGAAGGAATCTCTTTCAAATACTAGGCAAACTCTATCCCGGAGCCTTATTAAGCCATCGTTCTGCATTCGAATTTAAGCCAACCAAAGCCGATCACATTTTCCTGACTTACACCTATACCAAAAAGTTATCGCTTCCCGGAATTACCATTCGATTTTTGGAAGGTCACAAACCCATTGAAGGCGATAATATTTTCACAGGTACACTGTTTGCTTCGCAAAAAGCACGTGCATTCCTAGAAAACCTTCAGGCATCACAAAATCCGGGACCCATATCCAAGTGTTTAACCTTACCGGAACTGGAAGATAAATTGGAGCAAATAATTCGTGTGAATGGAGAGGATGAAATAAATAAACTGAGAGATATAGCCAAAGCCATTGCTGCAAAACTACACCTGAAAAAGGAGTTTGAGCGGTTAAACAAAATGATTAGTGCCTTGCTTTCAACGCATACATCCAAAATCTTGTCTTCGCCTATGGCTATTGCCAGAGCTTTCGGTGCTCCATTTGATCCTCTCAGAATGACACTCTTTGAAGAATTGTTTCGTGAGCTGCAAAAGAAAGAGTTTAAAAACCGACCGGATAGAAATACCACATTAAAATCGTTCCGAAATTTTGCGTTCTTCGAAAGTTACTTTTCCAATTACATTGAAGGAACTGTTTTTGAGATTAGTGAAGCAAAGCAAATTATTGCAACCAATAAACCTTTACCGGCAAGAAATCAGGACAGTCATGATGTTTTAGGCACCTATCAACTCGTATCCAACAAAAAGGAAATGGCAATAACACCGAACTCTCCAACGGAGTTGCTGAAAATTCTTTCTTACCGGCACAAAATATTATTGAGTGCCAGAGAAGATAAGAATCCCGGAATGTTTAAAGATAAAAATAACTTTGCTGGAACTACCAGTTTCGTTGATTTCAATTTGGTAAAAGGAACCTTGATTCAGAGTTTTGACTATTATAATGCCTTGGAACATCCGTTTTCAAAAGCAGTCTACCTCATGTTTGTTATCAGCGAGGTGCATCCGTTTTTAGATGGTAACGGAAGAATTGCAAGAGTAATGATGAATGCCGAGTTGACGAATACAGGCCAGGCGAAAATAATTATACCTACCGTTTTCAGGGATGATTATATGGGAACATTAAAAAAGCTCACTAAACAATCGGATACTGCCTCTTACATAAAAATGTTGCAAAGGGCGCAGGAGTTCAGCGGTAATGTTTTCAGTGATGATATGAATGAGATGCAAGATTACTTAACAAAGTGCAATGCGTTTTTGGAGCATACAGAAGGGAAACTTAGGATCATTGGGAGATAGAGCGAACGCTTTGAACTTTAACAAATAGTTCGTACATTTGCGAACAGTATAGTAAGTAAAAAATGACACAAGTAAAAGAGAAATATACCCAACAGCAAGAACTCATCGCTAAATTTAGCAATGCTTTAGGAAACCCTGTTAGGGTGTCCATTTTACAACTATTGTCCAAACAAAGTTGCTGTTATCATGGCGATATGGCTGATGAACTTCCTATTGCTAATAGTACTTTGTCTCAGCATTTAAAAGTTTTAAAAGAAGCCGGACTTATACAAGGTGAAATAACCCCGCCTAAAACAAAATACTGCATAAATAAAGAAAATTGGAATTTAGCGAAAGGGTTATTAATGGGATTTTTTGATTAAAAAAATTTAAATAGTTAATTCGTATATATACGAACAATTCGTAACTTTGCGAACGGAATTTAAAACCATTCATAGAAAATGAAAAACATCAAAGTATTAGGTACCGGATGCTCCAAATGCAAAACTACCTACAACAACGTTTTGGAAGCCTTAAAACAATTGAATATGCAGGCTGAGGTAATAAAAATTGAAGACATCGAAGAGATGATGAAGTACAATGTTTTAACTACCCCGGTTTTGATGATTGACGAGGTTGTTAAAGTAAAAGGCAGAGTTGCTGATATTGCGGAGATCAAACAATTTTTAATCAATTAATTTAAACCATATAAATATGGAAACCCAAACATTAGTGAACGAAATTTGCCCAACAACGGCACAACAATGGGTAAAAAACGGAGCCATCTTAGTTGATGTTCGCGAAAAATACGAAGTGGCTCAACTAGCTTATGATGTGCCAAATATCATCAATATTCCACTCAGCGTTTTTGAAGAGCACTTTACAGAAATCCCTAAAGAAAAGGAGGTTGTTTTGGTTTGTAAAGGAGGTGGAAGGAGTTTACGAGCGGCTGGATTTTTAATTAACAACGGCTATTCAAAAGAGAAGGTAGTAAACATGCAACACGGTATTATTCGTTGGGTTCAAAAAGGATTTCCGACCAAAGGTGACACTTCATCTGTATTGGTAAATAATGCTGCCGATAATTGCTGTGGATCACCATCTGAAGCGAAAACATCAAAGGATGCATCTTGTTGTGACAGTCCAAACAGCGACGGAAGTTCATGTTGTTAATCTTAATTTTAAATTATGTTTAATTGGTTACAATATTTTGCCGACTGGCTGATTTATTCAATCCTTGGCGTTTCTGCTCAGAGTCATTTAGGAGAATCCCTGGATTTCTTTGTGTTCGACACAATTAAAATCGCGATCTTACTTTTTGTAATCACTACCGTGATGGGAATCGTGAACTCCTATTTCCCGGTTGAGAAAGTACGAAATTTCTTAAGTCGTAATAAAATGTATGGCTTGGAATATCTCTTTGCCTCTACTTTTGGAGTGATCACTCCTTTTTGTTCCTGCTCCTCCGTTCCTTTATTCATAGGCTTTGTGAAGGGGGGGATTCCTTTGGGTATTACCTTCACCTATCTGATTACTGCGCCGTTGGTAAATGAAGTAGCGATCGCAATTTTTGCAGGTGCTTTCGGATTTAAGGTTACTGCCTTATATGTTATAACCGGAATTGTGTTAGGCATCCTTGGTGGTTTTATTTTAGGTAGGATGAAATTAGAAAGTCATCTTTCCACTTGGGTTCAAAATATCATTGCAAATGCACAAACGGAAGAAGAATTAGAAGGAGAAAAATTGACGTTAGTTAAACGGTTTCCAACCATCCTGAAGGAAGCATTCAATATTGTAAAAGGAGTTGGTATCTATATCATCATCGGAATTGGAATCGGTGCTGCCATGCATGGTTTTCTGCCTACCGGTTTTTTCGAACATTATATTAATAAGGGTCAATGGTATGGCGTTCCTCTTGCTGTGATCATGGGTGTACCTATGTATAGCAATGCCGCCGGTGTAATTCCTGTAGTACAAGTTCTGGTAGCAAAAGGTGTTCCACTCGGCACTGCCATTGCCTTCATGATGGGTGTAGTAGGCTTATCCTTACCTGAAGCCATGCTCTTGAAAAAAGTGATGAACATGAAACTAATTGCTATTTATTTTTCAACGATTGCTTTTTTTATGATTCTGTCGGGATATTTATTCAACATAATTTTATAATACTATAAAACCAGAAATGCCATTCATTGTTTTCGAAGCATTTCATACAACAATTTTAATTTTAAATAAAATGCAAAAAATAATTTTCACCATCGCCATTCTTGCAGGACTATTTATTTTGTCCTGCACTTCAAACAATTCATCAAAAACTTTTAAAAGTGAAAAAGAAAATATAACAGTAACGGAAGCGGATAAGTTACTCAAAGAAGGAGCACTTTTAGTTGATGTAAGAGATCCAGATGAATTGGAGACTCAATCCTATGATGTGAAAGCCAGCAAGAATATTCCGCTTTCAGAGATGGAAAATCGCTTGTCGGATATCCCTCAAGACAAGCAAGTAATATTGGCTTGTCAGAAAGGAGGAAGAAGTAAAAAGGCCTTTGATTTATTAAAAGCGAAAGGTTATATAAATATCTCTAATATGGAAGGTGGTATGGATGCTTGGGAGAGTGCAGGTTTACCTACCAAAAAAGGAACAACTTCCGAAGTAAATTCAACTGAAAAAAAACCATGTTGTACCGATCCCAGTTCAAAGGATTGTAATCCGGATGGTACTTGTAAACCATCTTCCAGCAAAAATACTTCTGAAATTAATTTAGCTAGAAATCATATTGAAGTATATTGTTTTCATGGAACCAGGCAGTGTGAAACTTGCATAAATATGAAAGCCAATACCAAAGCAGCGTTGAATAAATATTTTTCTGAGCAAATAAAAAATGAAAGTATTATTTTTTCTATAATCGATGTTGATGATAAGGCAAATGAAAAGTTGGCCGAGAAATATCAGGCAACTGGTACAGCACTCATGGTGAATAACATTATAAATGGCAAAGACAATATTGTTGACTGGAGTGATTTTGCTTTTGAAAAAGCAAATAATGCCGACAAATTTATTCCTGAATTTAAAGCGAAAATTGATGAATTATTGAAAAAACAAAATGGAAACACTTCATCAATTAATTGAAAACTCAAATATCCCAATTCTCTCCGCACTGCTATTGGGTGTTTTAACTGCCATCAGTCCTTGTCCGTTGGCCACCAATATTACCGCAACAGCGTATATTGCCAAAACCTTAACTGGTAAGAGGAAGGTGTTGTTGAGTGGAGTACTTTACACCTTGGGTTTAGCATTGTCGTACACCTTCATTGCCATCATAATAATTTTAGGAGCCAGTAAATTTCATGTAGCAAAATTCTTTCAAGGTAATGGAGAAAAGTTTGTTGGGCCAGTGATGGTTATTATTGGCCTGATCATGCTGAACGTTATAAAACTAAATTTTTTAGGAAAAACAAATTTTACGGAGAAGCTACAAGATAAATTCAAGGATAAAGGCTTGCTGGGAGCCTTTATCCTTGGAGCATTATTTGCTATGGCTTTTTGCCCGTACAGCGGTGCCATGTATTTCGGAGTACTCATTCCAATGAGTATCAAGAGCAGCATCGGTTTTTCCTTGCCCATATTTTATGCAATAGGTGCAGGTTCATTGGTTTTGTTTTTTACTTTTCTTATTGCTTTCAGTATGCAAAAGGTGGGTAAATATTTTAATGCGATTACAAAAATAGAAAAGGGGATGCGGGTAGCCGCCGGAATGTTATTTTTGCTTACAGGACTTTATTATATTTTAATTTATATGAAAATTATTGAATAATGACAACAACGCAATGATATCTTCAAACCTGGGCAGAAGCCCGAACACGGTTTTCAAATCTTCTTAGGGATATTATGGAGGAAGATTTAAAAAAGTGATGTGAATTTGGTTCAGCAAAATTGACGAGCCAAGGATAATTTATTTATTCGATTGAAAAGCATCTTTGAATACGATTCAGATTTGAGATAGTGTTAAAGATTTTGATGAATCAGAGGTGCCACAATTTTCCCAATGAGTTCAATGGATTGAAGCAGTTTTTCTTGCGGTATCGATGCATTATCCATCTGAAAAGTAAATCTTGAAATGCCACCTAGAGCTTCACTATGTCGTAGTATTTTTGAAGCGACCTCCTCGGCATTGCCCACAAGCAATGCACCCAACGGGCCATTTTGGTCATCGAAACGCGAGCGACTCACAGGAGGCCAACCACGTTCTTTTCCAATCCTGGTGAATGTTTCGGCATACCCTGGATAATAATCACGGATGGCTTCTTCGGTGCTATTGGCTACATAACCTAAGGAGTGCAATCCTACCTTTAACTGCTCGGGCGAATAGCCTGCTTCTTGGCCTGCCCTTCGATATAAATCGATCAAGGGGCGGAAACGGTGTGTTTCACCACCTATGATGGCTACCATCAGTGGTAAGCCTAAGCTGCCGGCTCTTATAAAGGATGCTGGTGTGCCGCCAACGCCTAACCATATTGGCAATTGTTTTTGCAAGGGGCGAGGATATATTGTTTGATCGATGAGCGGGGCGCGGAATTTACCTGACCAGGTTACTTGCTCATGTTCACGAATATGTAGTAACAGATTTAGTTTCTCTGTAAAAAGGGCATCATAATCCTGAAGTTTAAAGCCGAATAATGGAAAGGACTCTGTGAAAGAGCCTCGTCCAACCACAATCTCAGCCCTACCTTGAGAAATCAAATCAAGGGTTGCAAAGTTCTGAAATACCGTCACTGGGTCGGCGGCACTAAGCACGGTAACGGCAGAGGTGAGTCGTATGTTTTTTGTGCGGGCTGCTGCCGCGGCAAGTATGATGGTCGGTGCCGAATCAAGAAACTCCCTACGGTGGTGTTCTCCAATCCCAAACACATCGAGGCCTACGTTGTCCGAATGTACTATTCTCTCCAGCAGTTGAGCCATCGCATGGGCATTTCCTGATTCATGCTGCACCGAAGCGGCAGCGAAACTATCTATTCCTATTTCCATGATATTTTATATCAAATGAATTAAATATTTTTTTTTGAATTCAAAGATAGGTGGATTTGTTTTGAGGCAATTATTGAAATAATATTTTTTCCGATTTGATGAATTTTAATAATTACCATCATTTATAGAAGCGTGAGAAGAATTACCCGTTCAATTTCTTACCTTTGCTTTTTGCACTTGGGGCTGACCGGTTTTGACGGGTAGTGTAGCGCAGGTGTAAGCATGCAGAGATTTGTTTGCGTTCTCTTTAATCAATACATTCAACTTTTAGTTGGCAACAACTACGCATTGGCCGCTTAATCTGGATAGATTAACCCGCCCGCACTCACTAAGTCTTTCTGTCATGCGGAGGCTTGTATAGTGGGTTCACTCAGCATGGTATTATCAGCGAAGTGGGTTTTAATAGCTGCGTAATTATATAAAACCTAAGTTGATATTCGGTACGCGGCGCGCCAGATATCTTCCGACAACTAAGCACAGCTAAGCATGTAGAAAACATTTGAGTTCCTATTTCGGACTCGGGTTCGACTCCCGACAGCTCCACTTTTTACGATTTTAAACGTTCGCAAAAGTTCAAAGCCCGCCACTAGAGCGGGTTTTTTATTTCACCTGTTCGCTCGAGTTCATAAAAAAACACTATTTTCGCACCCTATACTTCACCTATCGTCAAAAAATGAAAGATAGGTGAAGTGAATGAAAATATCATGGCAATAACAACAGGATTAAGCTTCAAATTCTACCTACAAGTCAATAAGCATAGGGCTGATGGTAAGTTCCCAATTTATTTAAGACTCGTACTTAAAAGTAAGAAGATTGAGATCGCAACCGACTATTATTGTGAAAAAAGCGAATTTGCTTCACCTAAACAGCGAACAGTAAAAAACATCTCCATCAATGAAGGTTTGTCTAAATTGGAGGCTAGAGTCCATAGTTCGGTTAGAAAACTGGAGGACGAAGGCGTATTTATTGATCTGGCTGCCATAAAAGATGAAATAAAAGGGAAGAGTAAGTTTGATACGAAGTTAATGCAGTATTTCAATGATCATTTAAGATACGTCGACGGTAATCCACAGCTGGCTAAAAATACTAAAAACAGATACCACGATACCCAAAAGCATTTAGCAAAGTTTATAAAAGCAACTAAGAGGAGGAATGATGTAGCTATCGAGACCGTCGATTATAAATTCATATCAGATTTCGATCTCTTTTTGTTAAATCAACCTTCAGGTAAAACCCTTACAAGCACCTTACACCGAAATACGGCCAATAAACACATCACACGTTTTAAAACGGTGATGATGAAAGCGTTTAATGAGGGAATCATTAAAAGAAATCCATTCACCAATGTTCGAGTGAAATACTCCCCAACAACAATAACATACTTAACTCAGGAGGAATTAGATATGCTTGAAGCGCATGATTTAAGCGGGAATGAAAGCCTTCAAAAATCCAGAGATATTTTCTTGTTCAGCTGTTATACCGGACTACGTTTCAAGGATGCATTGAGCTTAGAAATGGATAAAATTGTTTTCTCCAAAACCAACGGGAACAGTATCAGACTAAAACAGGAGAAGACAGATGAATACGTTGAAATGCCCGTCTTGAAACAAACACAAGCCATAATTGACAGGCATGATGGAGAGTACCGTAAAATTACCGGTAAGGTTTTACCACAAATAAGTAATCAGAAGGTGAATGCATTTTTAAAAATGATTGCTGACGCGGTTGGAATTAAAAAAAGACTCACCCATCATATGGCCCGACATACTTGTGCGACAACGGTATTGCTAAGTCAGAATGTGCCACTTGAAGTGGTAAGCAAATGGCTGGGGCATAATAGCATTAAGTCAACGCAGGTGTATGGCAAGATCACCAATAAATATATGATGGAACATGCAAAAAGACTGAACGAAAAATAAAAAAAACAAATATGGCGAAATCGAAAAAACTAAACTTACCGGAACCCACATGGGATGTAAACTCTTTTGTAAAGTACCTGTCTGAAAACCCCATTTCGGAAAACGAACAAAATTTCAATCAAAATACAAATCTAGCAACGGTTTTAAATGAAAGCGTTGAAGCAGAGGAGGCGCTAAAAGGTTATCACAACAGTTTAATCTATCTACCTTTCAGTACATTTTGCCAGAAAATCAAAGAAAATAATATTGAATTTTCAACGGTGTTTGGTGATGAAATATTGGCTGGCTTTATCCTGAACCTTTACAATAATACCTGGTCGAGCCTCATTAAGATGAATGATTTGGTGTTTAATAAACTTCGTCGTTGCAAAGTGGATGAGAAGTATAAGATTCGTTTTTCAAGAAAGAATCAAGAGGTGTTAATTCACAACAAATTTTTATTTAAATTGAAAGTGGATGAATTCGAACACATACATTTTTCGCTTCAATTGGGCGACCTCCTTCTCTTAAGTAATTTCAAACGATTGATAAAAACTAAGGAATACGCTAGCCTGTTTATGGAATTTAATTCCCGCAGAAATCATTATCTCGGTTTGTTAAAAACGCTTCGGGATAATAATTTTAGGGAAATCAAAACCAATGATCTGGTCGACAGAGAGTCCACTTTTAAAATAGCAAATTCCAAAACAATTAAAGTGCATGTAAATGTTTACCTTGATAAATTTATTAATGATTATAGTACGCTTCGAAAGAGCCTTTTGGACTGCAACCAAATTCTAACGAACGATCCGTTATCAACGGATTTGCTATCTATGTTTATCAGTTTGCTGGAGTTTGACAGCATTGAGTTTTTTACAACACAGTGTGCCATAAGGTTGTACCATTTGAATTTCGGGATTCTTAAAAACGAAAGAGAAGCAAAACTACTCACTCACTTTTTCCTCAACTCCTGCAGCACTCCCGGAATAACATCGCTTCGTGAATTTGAGAAGAGAGACCAATCCCACGGTGCCTACACAAAACTTCGTATTATAGAAGTGGATAGAATTCTTAATCAATATTCCTGATATTTAAAGGGATTATTTTTCGAGTGCACTCATATTTCTGTCCTAAACGACGGTATTCGTTCATTATACCTTTGTCGTGTTTAAAAGTATAAAAAATGAACACATCAAAGAATTTCGGAACGAACCATGACCATGATGGAGAATTATTGGTTATGGTACCCATCGCTTTATTAACAGCCATTGGGCTAAAGCAGGATGAATTACTACAACTCATTCAAAAAGGGCACCACCGTGCTCCCGCATTGAAAGATTATTTATCAGAGGAAGAAGCCAAGAAGCTTCTTAGCAAAGGGAAAACTTGGTTTTTCAATATGCGAAATTTAGGCAAGCTCTCCGGCGTAAAAGTGGGAGCCACCCGCTTTTATAAAATGACCGAAATACAAGAACTTTTTAATAACGTATAACCATGAACTGTCTAAACTGTAACGAATTATTGCCGGAAGATAACTCATCTGCCACCCGCAAATACTGTAATGATAAATGCAGGTTTGCTTTTTCAAATGCAAAGCGCAAAAATCTAATTTCTCTTGGAAAGGAATTGGCAAAGGAACCTGAAACTCTTATGGAAATAGCTTCACCGCCCGAAACTTCGATATCTTTAGAGGAGCACTTCGCGATCACAGATAAATACGATGCTAAGATTGAAGAATACCGTCTATCTATTGACGAGTTCAACAGAGTCCAGCAGTACTATCAAGATTACATTGAAGAATTGAAAAATTGCATCAAGGAACGGAATGCTAAAATTACAGAACTCAAAGATGAAAAGGACGATATTAAAGACGAGCTAAAGGTACTTCAACGCCAATACGATAAGCTTCAGTTCGAGCAAACTCTCCTGGTGGAAAGCAATAAAGTTGATCTACGTGGTATCGAATTACGTCACGAACAAAGCAAAAAAAGTGCCTTCTCCGAATTGCTAGGTCTGGCAAAAGATAGGGATGCAATGATGAGTATTGCCACACTTGTGAAAGGGATAATTGGTGAAAAGAAGGTGCCTCTACAAGAATAATCTGAGAAGTTTACAAAAGCATTAAATCACCAAAAAATTCAAAATAAGGCTCGTAAAATAGCCTTTTTTGTTGTGCTAAATCTTCTGAAAAGATCGATATGTATTTGTTTATTGGAAATTCCGATGAAATTGACCACTAAATGCCGCGTAACACACCGAGTTTCTCATCGTGTTATACGGTGTATTGGGGTGCAATAGGTGGTATTTTCTGCTTAATCAACCAAATACGATACAATTCTAAATTTGTGCTGAATACCAGTATTATTATTTTGTTTCAAGACTGCTTGAAATAGGATATATTGCCTTAACTTTGCACGGTATCCTAATTTTAGCACAGCACGTAATCCTAATATATGCCCAACACGGTATCCTAATTTTAGCACAGCGATGAGTCCTAATATTACCACGAACCAGAATCACAATAATGGCAACCCCAAGCGAAAAACTAGCCGAATCACTTGAAGTCCTTAAATCTTTACAG
The DNA here is from genome assembly GCA_903897855.1 of uncultured Bacteroidota bacterium. Lineage (GTDB taxonomy): Bacteria > Bacteroidota > Bacteroidia > UKL13-3 > UKL13-3 > CAINMV01. The sequence continues at coordinate 18,067 of CAIUDH010000058.1, forward strand.
GACCAAGGAATCATGGCATTTAAAACAACCGAACTAAGTCGTATTCATAAGGTGCGTCTATTAAAAAGCGGTTTTCTTAGAGAAGTACTGAAGGGTTGGTACTTGTCAATTCCATCACTCGAACAAGTTGGGGATAGCACTTCCTGGTATGCTTCATATTGGCATTTTTGCGCACGCTATCTGACGGATAAGTACAAAAAGGGTTATTGCATCTCGGCGGAACAATCTTTATTAATTCACTCTGGTAATTGGGCTGTTCCCGCTCAACTAATAATCCGTGCAACAAAAGGAACTAATTATGCAGCGGCATTACCTTATTCAACTTCACTCTTCAGCATGAAATCCACGCTTCCAAAAGCGGCTGAGATAGAAATTATTGAAGGAATTCGAATGCTGACTTTGCCTTCAGCAATCATTCATTCATCACCAACATTGTTTGTAAATAATCCAACGGACGCCAGAACAGCACTTTCTATGATAAGGGATTCGTCGGAAATACTCGGTTTGTTGCTCGACGGTGGAAAAAGCACGGTCGCAGGTAGATTGGCTGGTGCTTTCCGGAATATCGGCAATGAGAAAATTGCGAATGATATCATAAAAACGATGCAGTCGGCGGGATATGATATTCGCGAAACTGACCCATTCGAAAACACAACACCAGTGATATTATCATCGAGGGAAAGATCGCCTTATGCCAACAGGATTCGATTAATGTGGTATGAAATGAGAACCGTGGTGATAAAACATTTCCCGAAGGCACCCGGAATTCCTAAGAATCATGAGAAGTACATGAAGCTCGTTGAAGAGATTTATATTACCGATGCGTATCACTCATTGTCCATTGAGAAATACAAAGTAACTCCTGAGTTGATTCAACGTGTACGAAGTGGTGCCTGGGATTCGGCTAAAAACAAGGATGACAGAACTCAACGTGATGCCATGGCAGCAAGAGGTTACTGGCAAGCAACACAGGAAGTAAGAGCGAGTATTCAAAAAATACTTAAAGGCAAAAACGCGGGAAATGTTGCTGATTCCGATCATTCCGATTGGTACAGGGAATTATTTGCCCCAAGCATCACCGCAGGTATTTTAAAGCCTTCCGATTTGGCCGGATACCGAAACAATCAGGTTTACATCAGTCAGTCGAAACATGTACCATTGAATGCAGATGCAGTGCGCGACACAATGCCATTACTTTTTGAATTATTGCAAAACGAATCCGAAGCTTCTGTAAGAGCCGTATTAGGACATTTTTTCTTTGTTTATATTCATCCTTATATGGATGGCAATGGAAGGATGGGGCGCTTTATGATGAATGCCATGCTTGCCTCGGGTGGTTATCCATGGACAGTTATTCCGGTGGAAGAACGAAAAAAATACATGCAGTCACTTGAAAAAGCTAGTGTTGAGCAAGACATTGAAGCTTTTGCAAAGTTTATCGCCTATCTCGTAACGGAAGGGCTTAAAGGAACTCCGGTAGCAACTCTTAAATAAGAAGAAATTATTCATTTGCACATTTGGATATGCAGATTCGAGTCAATATTGCACATTAGAATGTGCAAAAGCCCAAAGAAAATGTTCGACAAAGTGCAATATGTGGCACTATATGAGTTTTAAAAGTCGTTTTGTAAATGAAATTCATTGAATAGTGCAGTAAATGGCACTTTTACCTTCTTTGAGTTTTATAAGATAGGATGCAATATGCTGTAGATCCCTATAACTTTAAACTACACCCCCGAGTTACACCCACCTTACTCACCGTGTTACACTCCAACTTACACGCCGTGTAACTCGGCACGAACACCCGAGTAACACGCAGCCAATTTCAGAAATACTCGATTTGGATACCTGATTTAATTGTAAAACACGTTTATTTGTGCAACAATCATTCAAATTATGACCCTCAAAACATTCCAGTTACACATTGTCCTGCAAGGTATTGAACCAAAAATATGGAGACGAATACTTGTTAGGGAAAACACACCACTCGTTAACTTTCACCGGATAATTCAAACTTGTTTCGGTTGGACGAACTCGCACTTACATTTATTCAAAGACGGGATGTATGAATATTCACCTGCTGAATTTGAGGTAGAGAATACCCACGATTCGAGAACACTAGGTTTGAATGATATCTTACATTTAGAAGGTCAGATCATTTATTACCTTTATGATTTCGGTGATTACTGGGAACATAAAATAACATTGGAAAAAATTATCAAAGAGATTGTATATGATCAGGTGCCACAATGCATGGAGGGTGCTCGTCGCGGACCACCTGAAGATTGTGGTAGCATTGGAGGTTACTATGAAAATTTAAAAATCATTGCCGACAAAAAACACGAAGAATATAAATCCACTAAAATGTGGCTTGGTCAGCGTTATGATCCAGAGGAATTTAAAATTGATAAGATCAATAAATTATTGAAACGGAGAGATTTCGGATGTCAATGGTTTGAGTAGTAGAGGTAAATTTGCCGAATCTTACGTATTGGCTCAAATACTATTTTAGTAGTAAAATGTTTATTATTATCATCAAATAGTGTATATTTGTGGTAATTAAACAACATTTAAAAATGACTACAAAGTCGAAATTATTGTTTCCAAAGCATCAAAAGATAATGGAGCAAGTGGGCGAAAATATCAAACTTGCAAGAAAACGAAGAAAGCTCACCACCATACAAGTGAGTGAAAGAGCCGCAATAAACCGAAGTACCCTGTATCAAATTGAAAAGGGGAATGGCCGGGTTTCTATTGCTGCCTATTTCAATACACTTAGGGTTTTAGGCTTGCAGGATGATTTTTTAAAACTGGCAGCCGACGATAGCTTTGGCAGAAAACTACAGGATCTTAGTTTAATTAGTAATAAATAATCATGACCTCTGCGAAAACTAATATCCTGATATATGCCCATTGGAAGGGGATGAAGGAGCCACGATGCATCGGAGTGCTTAGTGCACAGCAAGCTAAAGGGAAAAAGGCGTTCAGTTTTAAATATGAAGCCGACTGGCTAAATTCAAGTCAACCATTGTTCTTAGACCCTGATATTGGCTGGTTTGACGGCCCACAATATCCCAACGGCAAGGAAAATTTCGGGTTCATTTTCGACTCAATGCCAGACACCTGGGGAAAGACTTTAATGAAAAGACGCGCAGCGATTATCGCAAAGGACCATGAAAACTCGACACCAACATTGTATGATATTGATTTTTTGTTAGGTGTTGATGATGAAAGCCGAATGGGTGCCTTACGTTTTAAGCTGGATGTAGATGGCCCATTTTTAGATAACAATCCTAATACTCCTATTCCACCAATTAACCGAATCAGAGAATTGCAGCATGCTGCTGAAGTCTTAGAATCAGATAAGGAAAGTAAAGTTTTGAAAAAATGGCTGGCAATTCTTATGGCACCCGGTTCTTCCTTAGGAGGTGCAAGACCCAAGGCAAATATAATAGATGAACATGGCGATTTGTGGATCGCAAAGTTTCCTTCTAAAAGCGACACGAATGATAAAGCAGCCTGGGAATTTTTGGCCTACAAACTCGCTCTAAAATCCGGAATAAAAATTTCTGAATCAAGAATAGAAAAAATTTCAGGGAAGTATCACACTTTTTTCACGAAGCGTTTCGACAGACAAAAGAAAGTAAGAATACATTTTGCAAGTGCCATGACCATGACCGGGAAAAATGAAGATACTATTAAAGAAAAGCCAGCCAGCTATTTGGATATTGCAGAGTTTATACAATTTTCCGGAGCACATACCACCTCCGACCTGCATCAATTATGGAGAAGAATCGTGTTTAATATTACAATTTCAAATACGGATGATCATTTAAGAAATCACGGTTTTATCTTAACGGAAAAGGGCTGGGTTCTTTCTCCTGCATTTGATATCAATCCTTCCGTTGATAAGGAAGGCCTGGCATTAAATATTGACATGGATAATAATTCTTTAGACCTTGAACTATTGAAGAGCGTAGGAAAATTCTATCAGCTTTCTTTACCTGAAATGGATAAAATAATAAAAGAGGTGAAAAAGGCAGTAAGTACCTGGAAAGATGTAGCTCAGGAAATTGGCATTTCACGAGCTGAACAGAAAATGATGGCTCCTGCATTTCGCATATAAAAAAATAAATGCATTCAATTATCTGCTTTATTTCAAGGTAATATATAACATCAACAACTCACGTTCTTCAAATCATTAATTGCAAATAAAACGCCGTCTAACTCGGCACCAACAAGCGTGTAACACGCAACCTTTTTTTGCAATCAATTCGCGATTCGCGAATCGCGAATTGAGCTCCATCTTATTCACTCATACACCCCGTTTTACACCCCAACGTACACGCCGTGTAACTCGCTACTCATAAATTATATATACAAAATAATTCCCACATCCCACGGGATTATTTTTTGAGTGCACTCTCTTTTTTGTCCTAAACGACGGTATTCGTTCAATATAATTTTGTGCCCTATAAAAGAAATATATAATGAACGTTACAAAGAAATTCGGAACAAATGAAACCAACAACGGAGAGATCATGGTAATGGTACCACTATCCCTTTTAAACACCATCGACCGCAAACAGGATGAATTGTTGAAGCTCCTCAAATCAGAAAACTCTAATGCACCTGCATTGAAGGAGTATCTCTCGGAAGAAGAAGCAAGAGCGATGTTGAAGAAGGGAAAGACCTGGTTCTTTAATATGCGTAGTGAGGGGAAACTCAACGGGCTGAAAGTAGGTGGTACACGGTATTACAAACTAACGGAAATCGAACATTTGTTTTCGGAAGATGTCCATAACACTCAAGACCCTGAAAGGGTCAAACAATAATAGCCCCGGGTGAAACCCGGGGGTGGCGATGTTAGGATTCCAACCCCGCGAGGGGTTGAACCCCTTTCGGGGTTCTGATAACCTACACCACCGTACCGTAGGTTTCACCTACGGCTATTATTATTTGACCCTTTCAGGGTCGGGAAACAAAATTAAACCACATCGAACCAAAAAAAATTAAACAACTAACCCATGTCCATTTCCATATATAAAAATGCCCTCGACACGGTGGGCAGCACCATCGAACTTTCAGAGGCTCTCGATAAAATAAAATCGGGTTTTTGGCAA
>CAIUDH010000059.1 GCA_903897855.1 uncultured Bacteroidota bacterium
ATTTATGCTCCATCGGAAGTCGGGTTTATGATGTTAGCAACGGGGTGTATCATTTCAGTCGTTTTTGTTGCTATTGCATTCTTGAGTGCCATTTTTACACGTGACAAAGCAAAAGGTATTGGTATTTCAATAATGCTGTGGTTATATTTTGCACTTTTGTTTGATGGGCTTGTCTTATTTTTGACTTTTCAATTTTCCGAATACCCCATTGAAAAAGCAATGATTTTTATTAGTGCATTAAGCCCCATCGACCTTTCAAGAATTTTGATTCTTTTGCATCTTGACGTTTCGGCTATGATGGGCTATACGGGGGCTGTCTTTAAAGATGTTTTTGGAACTATATTGGGACTCATAATTTCATTTGTGGTGCTCATTTTGTGGATTGTCATCCCATTTTTAATTTCACTTACCAGGTTTAAACACAAGGATTTATGATAATTAAGGAAATATTGCAACGACTAGAAACGGCTATCAATATGGTAGCAAAAGTATTACACAAAGGAGATCATTTCAAAGTGTTGGCTATCGGGTTTAAAAAAGGGATGCTTTTAAAAGAGCACAAAACTATACTACCAGCTGTTCTAACGGTGTTTGAAGGGAAAGTTATTTATCAAGAAGGGGATATTCAAAGAGTGATTTCTAAATACGAAAGCACCCCGATTCCTGTTGATTTAATTCATTCGGTAGTGGCCATAGAAGATAGTTTGTGCCTCGTAATTCAAGGATAAAACAGATTCTCATGAAACCAGATATTAGCAATAGAGCAGACATAGAAACGGTGATAAACGCCTTTTATGATAAGGTTATTACTGACGTGAAAATCGGGCATTATTTTACCGATGTAGTAAAGGTAAACTGGGATCAACATTTACCGGTGATGTATAGTTTCTGGGAAAATATTATTTTTCATAGCGGGATTTATGAAGGCAACCCAATGGAATTGCACCAGAAGCTAAATAAAAAAAGTACTCTAAAAATGGAACATTTTCAAAGATGGACGAAACTTTTTACCGAAACGGTTGATACGTTGTTTGAAGGTGATAAAGCCGAGTATATGAAGCAAAGGGCTATGAGTATTGCCACCGTAATGCAAATAAAAATATTTAGCTAGGCCTTCAGAATTTACGAAACAAAAATAGCCGTAAGAAATACTTACGGCTATTTTGTTTTATAGGCTGTTAATTTCGTTATTCAGGCAATAACACTTCGTCGATTACGTGGATAATGCCGTTAGAGGTTGGAATAGAGGCAATGATAGTGGCTTTACCATTGATCATTATTTTACCATCTTTCTTCGAAATTTTAATATTACCACCAAATACCTGTCCAAACGACTGTCCATCATTCATATATTCGGTTTTTAAAACACCAACATAAGTGTGGTATCCTAAAATGTTTTGTAGTTTTTCTTTATTCTCAGGTTTCAGTAGTGTTTCCACGGTACCTGCAGGTAATTTAGCAAAGGCTTCATTGGTTGGAGCAAAAACGGTAAAAGGCCCAGCGTTGCTTAAGGCATCAACTAAGTCGGCGGCCACCACAGCAGCTACTAAAGTTGTGTGGTCCTTGCTTCCGGAAGCAACTTGAACGATATTAGGTGAGGAAGTCGCATCTTTAACTCCCGACTGTCCAGCAACAGGTGGAGTTGCAGCGGCAGCGTTTGGCGTTTGTGTTTCGTTGCCTGAATTGCATGCTGCAAAAGAGAGACAAGCAGAAATAGTAATAAGTGCTAAGATATTTTTCATTGTACGAATAGATTTGATGGCAATATTACTTGATGTATAATATTGATTTTATGATTAGAATCACAAAAGGCAAATTATTTGCACATGGGCTTAAGGAATTGACCATGAATTAGCGTTGCAATACCTGAAAAAAGAATTATTGAGGTAACAAATAGTAATTCATTAATATAGGGTACCACGTGATATGCCAAAGAGGCAATACCTTGAGTCGCCAGCAAAATTTCGTTAATAAAAACGCCCGCACCAAACACAATTAAACCTATTTTAGAACGTAGGTTTATGGCAATGAGCCCTGTAGCCGAAAAATAGGTAATTAGAAAAACCGATATAATGGCCAGTAATATTAGATGTAGGTATGCAATTACTATCGGACGAAAACCAAAGGCCAGTTTGCTAATAGCCGGAATAGTAGAAACCAATTGCAAGCTTAATTTAACGGTTAAGGCAATTGCTACAGCGATAAATAGAAATTTGGGTAATTGACGAACTTGGTTGTTTTTCAAGAACAAGAAGCTTCTTAAAGTGTTAAATAGTTTAACCCAGCCCACAAATTGAGCAACGGCACCAGCAAGAATGATGAGGTAGATCCAGAGGGGTAGATCAAGCCACAAGGTAGATAATCCATATGCGGGGATACAACTAAAGGCAAAAAGAAAAAAGACAGAATTTGAAATTTTAAAATCAGGAATGATATTCTTTACAAAAGCAAGAAACAGGCCCACGCAAGCAAAGAAAAACCAGCCATTGTATTGAAAATGCAGAAACCAATAAACGGAGATAAGGTAAGCGTGTTGGGGAATATGTTTAGTGCCCATCATATAAGCAAGAGCAAACGTACCAATAGAGGAGAGTATAGCAAAGATTAACGCAGCTTTAAACCATAAAATGCTAGGATGGTTCCCCTCTGCTTTGTTTAAATCGGCATAACAAAAAAACGCGAAAACAAAGGAAACAAAAACTGAAAGCGTAGAGAAAATTATAGAGCATAAGCCATAGCCCTCAATGGCAAAAGAGATAAGCATGGCATATGCGAATATCAAATTTGATACCAGTAAGTTGCGATATAACTTTTGCCGGTTCGAACTAAGATAAGGGGTTAAAAAATGAATAATTAAAACAAATAATGTTTGCGTAACCCATCCATTAAATGCAAAATGAGAGTGAGCATATTGCAAATGTTTTTGATCGAATAAAGGAAATTCAAAACCGATTTTAAAGCGCATTAGAACGCCAAAAGAAGCAACGATAAGGAGGTTAAACAAAGATACTTTAATCCAAAGCTTAGTAGAAGTTTCAGGCATTATTAATAAAAGAGTTTGTGGTTTATAATATCAACCTTATTTTGCTCTTTCATTTTCATGAGGGTGCGAATCACAGTTTCTACTCTTAAACCGGTAAGGTTTGCGATTTCCTGTCGGGTAAATGGCACCAGGATTCTTGTTTTAGGATTGTCGGTATTCTTCTTTAAAGAATTTAAAAAACCCAGAATCCGCAATTCCGGTGGATTGTTTACGATGTCTCTTGCGGTAATGGACTTGTTATAAATGCGTAGTGCAAATTCTTTTAGTAGTTGAAGTTGCAAAGTCGGATATTCTTCCAAAATCTTCAAGAAATTATCCCGAGGCAATTTTATTATTACAGAATCTTTAGCGGTGATAGCGGAAGAAGGGTATACTTCATCAATAAACAAGGCCGGTTCGCCAAAACTTTCTCCATCATGAAATCCACCTTGTACATATTCTTTACAATCGTTATTGGTGTTGAATATTTTTATTTCACCGGTAATAATCTGAAAATAATATCTCGCGCTGCTACCTTCGCTAAAAACGAGTTCGCCTTTTTTAACTTTTTTGATAATTGCCCCCCAGGCAATTAAAATATCGATGTCTATTTGCATGGATTATAATGATCTAAAAAGAGCTGAGCCTTTGTTATTGTTGAGAAACGACACATGATGCAAATCTTTAGATTTTCCAATACGTATTACGGTAATATGCAAAGTAAATAAATTTATTGGAAATACGAAGCAGAAAATCACAGTTGATATTTTTTAAAAGCCTTTATTGTGAGCACTCTTAAAATAAAAAGACTCAATAAAGGTGATGATGCATTCGTGATTTTAGATTATTTTCACGCAAATTAGATTGTTCGACAGGCAAAGTGGAATGAAAAATCTTCATCTTCAATTCAGCATAATCATCCTTTTGATGTTGGTCACCTTTTCAGTGCGCGGACAGCGTGGTGAAGTAAAGGGAATTGTTCGCGACACCACCGCCTTTCCCCGTGTTGACAAGGCTACAGCAGCTGTCATTGGGGCCTCCGATTCTGTACTGAAGGCATTTACGCATACACGCAAAGATGGGTTTTTCATCATTTCGAATCTACCTTTCGGAAATTATATCCTTATTATTTCACATCCAAATTTCGGTGATTATGTGGAAGAAATATCACTCTCTGATTCCACCCAAAACATTTCCAAGGATTTTTATTTGACCTCTAAGACCATCTTGATAAATGAAGTTATCATTCAACGTCAGCGTGATATTAAGATCAATGGCGACACCACAGAGTTTAATGCCACTAATTATAAGTTATTGGAAAATGCGAGTGCGGAAGATTTGTTAAAACTACTACCTGGAATAAAGGTGGATAAAGACGGTAAAATAACTGCTTATGGAGAAGCGGTGAACAAGGTATACGTTGACGGAGAAGAGTTTTTTAGTGATGATCCCACGGTGGCTACCAAAAACATTAAAGCAGAAATGATAGACAAAGTACAGGTGTATGATAAAAAAACGGATCAAGAGGCGATCACAGGGGTAGATGACGGGGATAAAAACACGGTGATTAATTTGAAGCTTAAGGATGAATTTAAGAAAGGGTTTTTCGGAAAAATTTATGCCCGTGTAGGATTGCCCAACAGCCTCGACAATGGTGTCATGATTAATTCTTTTAAAGATAAAAGGAAGTTTTCTGCTTATATCACGCACTCTAATATTGGAAATAATAGTCTTGGATGGAAAGACAGCGAGAATTATGGCACTGGATCCAATTCTAGTATGTACGATGACGGCATGAGCTACAGTGATTCATATACTTTGGAAGATGACGATATCCTGAGTGGCGATGCCGGAATTAGCAACTCGCTTAATGGAGGAGTAAATTATAATAACAAGTTTTTAAAAGAATATAAATTGAATCTCAATTCGAGCTATGGATTTAGCAGTGGGAACCGGGATATTGTGAGCACCACCAATACGGAACAAACCGTGAACGACTCGACCTACTATAAGAATGAGAATGAAATTTATCAAGCTTCGTTACTCTCACACAAGCCGGCCGTAAGTTTGGTTTATGATTTGGATTCAAGCAATAAAATAAAGTATTCTATTAATGCAAGCATAAAGAATATTAAATTGAAAGGAAACTATATAAGCGAAACATTAAATAGCAACAGAGACCCATTGAATCAAAGTTTGCGCAGTATAGACCAGAATGAAAACAGCGCTTCTTATATTCAATCTCTTTTACTTTCACACAAATTTAAAGCTAAGGGACGCACTTTTTCTTTGGGAGTCAACCTCGATTTAGTCGATAATAACAAGTTGAAGTACATAGGCACCCAACAACGTTATTATGAAGATGGTTTGGTTCAAAGAATGGATTCCCTAAACCAGAAGAATGATAATAGCCTAACCAATCAGGTATTCTCACTAAAAGCAGCCTTCACTGAATCTCTGGGTAAAAAATGGTTGTTTGAGATACATTATAAACCAACCCTCACCTCCAATAAATCGGTTATTGCCTCGGCTATAAGAGGATTAACTGGAGAATACACAGAAAGGTTAGACACCCTGAGCAACAGTTTCGTTTTTAACACCCACAGGCACGAAGCAGGATTCTCACTGAGATATACGATAAAGGGGCTCAATGCTTCATTTGTATTGAATGATGAAACGGGCGAACAACAAAGGTTTGATCTGATTCATAGTACAAACAATACGACCTATCATTACAACGCCCTCAACCCCTCAATCCAACTTAGGTATCTGTTTAAAAACAAAACGAATCTTAATATTCGCTATAACGGAATTACGAATCAGCCTCAGATTAATCAGCTCCAACCGATCAAAGACTATTCTAATCCATTGATAATATATGTTGGCAATCCCAATCTGAAGCCTTCCTATGAACACAGGCTGAACTTACTGGTACACAAATACAATATTCGGCATAGTCGGTATTTTTACACCAACGCCTTCTATAATATCACGCAAAATGCTTTCACGCGACAAATAACATTTAGTAATGAAGGAGTCACTAAAACACAAACCATAAATGGCAGCAATACTGCTAGACTCTCTTTATGGTCGCAGTTTGGAAGAAATATTTTTAGCGACATGATTCGAGTTTCTTGTGTTTATGGCTTTAACTCAAGTAATAAAAACGATATTTTAAATGACATTCAAAATGTAAGCCGTACGATTGAAAATAAGGGAGGGGTTAATTTGACATACACGAAAGAAAAAGCAGGCAATTTTAGTATTGGATATAATGTAAGCTATGCCACCAACATCAATATAGGAAAGGTTAAGACGCAAACAAATATTGAAAAACAAGAAATAGGCGTCTCAGGCAAACTCAATTTTTTAAAGCAGTTTGTTGTGGAAGCTAACTATTCTTTCAGCAGGAACCAAAGCAACACAACTACCCCAATGACCATAAACATGCTCAGCGCAAGTGCCGCCTATAAACTTTTTAAAAACAAGGCAGAGTTAGGATTGATAGGCAACAATCTATTCAATCAAAACAGTGGATATGATTTATATCAAAACACCTCTAGCCTCATACGATCTCAGCATAATGTGCTGGGGCGATACTTTATGGTTTCATTTCTGTATAATTTTTCAAATAAAGGAGCCGTTCAAAAGCAAGAAGAAGATGAATATTAATACGCCGTTGTTCATTATTTTATCGTTTCTACTTACCCGAGTAAGCCAGGCACAACCCTTTATAACCAAAGGTACGATCACCTTTGAGCGGAAGGTTCAAATGCATAAAATTTTAGAGGACAATGAGTGGGTGAAGGCGAATATGGCAAGCATCCCAAAATTTTATCTTTCCACGTTTCAATTACATTTTAACGAAGATACTTTGTTATATCATAAAGTAGGTGAAGATGAGCCCAACAGCGCCTCTTGGGCTATTTTTGCAAGAGAGAATGAGGTGGTAACAATATTCAGTACGGGTCAGTCGGTGGTTAAGAAAACGGTGTATAATGATGACTTTATGATTAAAGACTCCCTGCCAAAATATCGATGGAAACTGGTAAACGAAACCCGTAAAATAGCCGGAGTAGAGTGTAAGAAAGCTACCACGATTATAAACGACTCCGTATTTGTGGTAGCATTTTATGCTGAGACCATCTTGGTAAGCGGGGGTCCTGAACAGTTTTGTGGTTTACCAGGTATGATATTAGGAGTTATTGTGCCACGATTACATGTAAGTTATTATGCTCAGAAAATGGAGAGAGAGGAGAAGCAGCAGTTTTCGCTACCTAAACACAAAGGCAAAACGATGAAACGTAAAGAGTTTCAGGAAATGGTGCTAAAAAACATGAAGTGGGCTTTTAGCAATTCAGCCATTGGGGCCTTATATTTGTTTTTATAATCACAATCTATGGATTTAGAAAGAGCGTTATTAGAGGAACATTCCAAGAAGCAAACGCACCTCATCGCTCAATATATTGGGAGCGATAAGAAACGGTTTAAGGCATTGATGAATTTGTTTTTTTATGCGGAGCCAATAATAATACAACGTGCAGCCTGGGTGATGAGTTATTGTTACGAAGCACATCCGGAATTAATCAAACCATATCTTGAACCGCTCCTTAAAAACCTTGTTAAGCCTGGATTGCATGATGCAGTAAAACGTAACACTTTAAAAGTTTTACAATCTATTTCAGTACCTGACAAATTACTTGGAAGCCTCGTGGATCTTTGTTTTGGATTTTTGTATAGTGCTGGTGAAGCCATTGCCGTGAAATCTTTGAGTATAAATATTTTAGTGAAGACATGTACTCAGTATCCAGAATTACAAGTAGAATTAAACCCAATACTAAACGTACTGTTGGATCATGACTCCCCAGCGATTCAGTACACTTCTAAACATGGATTGGCGGTGTTGAAAAAAACAAAGAAGTAAAATTCATTTTATAAACACGAAGAAAGCACCCGTCAAAATTAAGCTGAATCCGAACAGTGTTCTCTAGGGTAAGAACTTTTTTATTCCATAGACCACCAACGATACCATGTCATCATCGTACTACTGTTTCATAAATTTATAGGTTTCAAAATCATTTCCAGAAATAACCCTTGCTATATAGATCCCACGGGGCAGATGGTCTATATTTATCTTTTCGAGTTCGCTTGTGGTGGTGATATTTTTTACCACCTCGTTGTTTAAATTGTAAATTATAATACTTGTTGCCGAATTTAATACAAAAGTAATATCTGATTTTGTAGGGTTGGGATATGGGTTTGCTATCTTTGCTTTTAAATTGGATTCAATTCCAACCAACGGCCCCGAACCTGCCAGTGCTAAACTTCTTATATATATTTCGTCTCCGCTATTCTTTTGGTCTAAGTTGGCCGCGTTGAAAGCGGCATAAATAGTAGCAATCCCTAAATTGGCTTGGGGTGCTTTCCAATTAAAGGTCCATGTTGCTATACCTCCTGGAAAATCTATTCCCGCAAGTTTATGTAGAATATTGATTTTTGACCCCCCTAACAGTTGCGTCTCATTTGGTTGTGTTATAATAATAGTACCTATACTTGTGGCATTGGATGCCGTTCCTCGCATTATAATAGCTTCAAAACCATAACGTGTTTTTGTGCCTTCATTAATACTTAGCGTTATGGTATAGGTGTGATTAGGTTGGTAGTTGGTAATGATGGTATTGAGAGAATCTTTACATGCTATTGTTGCCGTTCCTCCTCCGCTATTGAGAGCGCTTCCCCCATGACAACCTTGAACAGCGCATGTTTCAGCCAAAGGCGGTTCACCTGCTACACCAGAAGGCGGGCCGTCTTTATGGGTAAAAACACTAAAACTAATTAAAGAGAAGGTAAGGGTAAAGAAAAAAAAAGGAAAATTTTTCATAAAAAGTTTAGGGTGATTGGTAAATGAATGCAATAAACAAACAAAAAGTTAGAATAAAAAAAAACCCCTTCATGTTTTGAAGAGGTTTTTAAATTTTAAAATAGAATTAATTTTTAGGCTGATCAGGAACCACTACTGGAGAAGGCTGTTCAACTGGTTTTGCTTCTACAACACCGGTGATAGTCAAAGCTTTTGGCGATGATTTAGCATTAGATGTAACAGTAACAGTTTTAGTGAATGGGCCTGGACGTCCACTTGAGTTATAAGAAGCTGTAACGGTACCTGTTTTTCCAGGTGCTATAGGCTCAGTGGTCCATTTTGGTGTGGTGCAACCGCAAGAAGCTTGAACATTGCTAATGATTAAAGGTTCTTTGCCTGTATTTGTAAATTTAAATTCAAAAGTAGCTTGTGTTCCTTCAGGAATAGTACCAAAATCATGACTTTCTGATTCAAATAAGAAATCAGGAACTGTAGATGTTGGAGTTGTCGCTGCTGGTGCTGCAGGACTCGGTTTTGCTGGTGTAACGGTAGTTGGTTTTACCGGTGCCACTTTTTTACCCGTTTTATCATTGTTGGTTTGAGCGAATGTTACCATAACTCCGAGTAGTATGGTGGAAAGTGTTAGTGTGAACTTTTTCATGGTGTGTAAATAATTTCTAAAATTTTGGTTATGTTTATTTTGGATTCAAAAGTAATGTTATTTAAAATTTCTTCAAGCAGGCTTAACACTATTTTACAATTCTTAATCTAGTGTACTTCTTGTGGTGCAGCTATTACATTACCATTAATAGTGAGTGTAATAATGGGAGAAATGGATGCATTGGAAGTTACGGTAACTACTTTTGTGAACACCCCCATTCGGCCCCTAGTGCCATACTTTACCTGAACCGAGCCGCTTTTTCCAGGCATTACAGGCTCTTTGGTATAGTCGCTGACGGTGCAGCTACACCCTGGTCGTGCATCCAAAATAGTAAGGGGCTCCTTACCGATATTATAAAAAACAAACACAAAAATGGCATCTTGCCCTTCAATAACTTCTTGAAAGTTATGCGTTAAACTGTCGAATTTTATTTCAGCTTTTTCGTACATGACCGCAGGCGTAATGGGTGTTTTTGAAGGGGAGGTTCTGCCTTTCGTTTTTGTTTTTTGAGCGTTAATTGTAAATACCAAGATCGACAAGAGAAGAGTTAGAATAAGAGGTTTCATATCACTATAATTGAGGATTCGAAAATGCAGGATTAAATTGAAAAGAGATGTTATCGTTAACAGCTGTTAGTAAATAAAGTTACGAGTTAACCAATGTATCGAGTGATTCGAAGCTAGAATTATTACTAATAAATTCGGGCACAATGCTTTTCATTTTAGCCACAATACTTTCATTGTCCTGTGTTTCAATCAGTTTAATTAACTCTTCAAGTTCGCGGTAAGCGTGCTCATATTTGTAACTCTGCACTTGAGCGATGAGTATTTTAGGATGGTGGGTTGGGATTGTCTTCTCGCGAATGTTTAACAATTCTTCTTTTAGTTTTTCACCAGGGCGCAAGCCCGAAAATACGATTTGAATATCTTTCCCAAGTTCTAAGCCTGCTAAGCCTATCATTTTCTTTGCCAAGTCTAGGATACGAGTACTTTCGCCCATGTCGAAGATTAATATTTCGCCCCCTTTCCCAAGGGCTCCTGCTTCCAGCACAAGTTGGCAAGCTTCAGGAATAGTCATAAAATATCGGGTCACCTCTGGGTGCGTAATAGTTATGGGTCCACCGTTTTTAATTTGTCTTTGAAACACTGGAACAACTGAACCATTAGAGCCCAGCACATTACCAAAACGGGTGGTTACAAATTGGGTGTATTTGGTATCACCCGTGTTGAACAAATATTCATTTAACGATTGTATATAGATTTCGGCTATTCGTTTACTGCATCCCATAACATTGGTAGGATTCACGGCCTTATCGGTGCTAACGAGCACAAATTTCTCTACTCCGTAACGCACCGACAAGTCGGCAACAATCTTTGTACCCAGGACATTGGTATTAATGGCTTCGCTTGGATTATTTTCCATCAGTGGCACATGCTTGTAGGCGGCGGCATGGAATACCATGTCGGGCTTAAAAATAGCGAACACATTTTCCATCCGTACCTCATTACGAATATCGGCAATAACTACTTCAAAGTTGGTGTATTTTAGATTTTCGCGCAATTCAAGCTCAAGCTCATATAGTGGAGATTCTGCTTGATCGAGAAGATAGATCTTGGCTGGATGAAAAAAGCGAAGCTGCCGAGCTATTTCACTTCCGATACTACCACTAGCGCCAGTAATGAGTACTTTTCTTCCATTTACTTCACGCGCGATAATTTTTTTGTCTAAAACAATTTCGTCTCGATCAAGTAAATCATCAATATTAACATTTTGAAATTGTGCTAGGCTTAACTCGCCATTGATCCAGCGTTCCGTGCGAGGCACATATTTTACATCTACTTTTAATTTCAAGCAGAGCTCTATTATTTCTCTTTTGCGTTTCGGTGAAATATTTTGAATCGCAATCAATAGTATATTAATATTATATTTTTTGATCAATTCAGTAAAAGTCGTAGGGTCAGAATGATAGATAATGACCCCTTCAACTTTTTTGTTTGATTTTTTTTCATCGTCATCTAAAAAGGCAACAATTTTATAGGCTAACCGACCCCCTCTATCCAAGGACCGTTTCGTAATTACGCCCGAATCGCCCGCTCCGAAAATAGCAATATTCTGTTTGGGTTGAGAGGGTGAATTTCTGTAATAACTGTATAGTAATTTATAACCCAAGCGAAAGGATGAAAGGGCCAACAAACAGATAAAAAAATCGAGTACGATAATACTCAATGGAATGTAAAACTGCTTATCATTGCTCGAATAATAGAGAATAAAATCGAAAGCCAATAAACTTGCACTGCTAATAAAGACTGCCGAAAGAATTCGAATTGCATCACTGATGCTCGTATAACGTATTAGACTTTGATAAATGCGTGTCAGAAAAAAGGCGACAATCCTAAATATTAAAATCGCTAATAATGATTCAATTAACCAAACGACGCCATAAGGTTCAAATGAAAAATCAAGGACGACAAAGCTTATAAAAATGTAGGAAAAGGCGCATAAAAAAATATCGATTAAGAGCACCACCCAACGGGGTGTGTGATTAAAAGATAGTTTTAGAAATAGTTTTTCAAGAGAACTCATTATTATTTAACAACGTCTTGCATATGTTTCAAATATAGCAATTATTTAGTTGTTTGCAAGTGAATCGGGTTGCTCAGAGATCCGTTGGGAAATTCTATTTTTAAAATTGATGAAATGGTAGGAGCTATATCAGTAATGTTTATAGGTGAATTATGGGTACCCGGAGCGATATTGTAGCCATAAAAAAACAGGGGCACATGGGTATCGTAGCTATATGCGGCACCATGGGTGGTGCCTTTTTTGTTCGTACTTTCAATATAATTTGGAAGCAATGAATAATAAACATCTCCACTTCTGCTTGGGTTATATCCTAATTGAAAGAGATGAATTGTTTTTTGGGTGTTTTCATCGTTATTAAGTAGGGTAGCCGGATAAGCATTGGCAATTTCTGGGAGCTTCATTAACACGGTGGAAATATTATAAGTGATATTTTCCAAGGATAGTTTTCTGGCTTCAATTAAGTTTTGGTTAAGGTAGATACATTGATCGCCCAAAGCTTCAAAAAGCATACTGTCGTTATATTCGTTTTGTAAAAAGGCCTTTACTCTTTTTTCTATTTCTTTAGAATCAAAAAAACCCGCATTGAATTTATGATCTTGTAAAAATTGTGGATTAGGCACAGCCCCATGATCGGCGGTTAGGAACAAGAGCACATTTTTTTTGCCAAGGGTTTTATCTAAGAATATTAACAAGTCTTCGATGTCTTTGTCCAGACGCAGGTAACAGTCTTCAGTTTCGATGGCATTAGTCCCAAATTGATGACCGATATAATCGGTTGAGGAGAAACTTAAGCATAACATATCGGTTACCTCATGGGCTCCCAGTTGTTCGTTGAGGATGGCTGCTTTGGCGAAATCTTTAGTGAGGGTGTTACCGAAAGGGCTGCGTCGAACATTCTCGAAATCTTTGGCAGACAATAAAGAAAAGTCGTGCGGAAAGGTAGGAGTCGTTTCTCCTTTAAACAGGTTTTCGTAAGGCGTGTTGTCGACGGTCGATTCGGTATATTGAGAAATTTCAAGAAGCGTATTCCATTTTTGACTGTTGTATTTTTCTGGGTATTTAAGGGCATTAAAAGTTTCAACCCAAGGGGGTAGTTGTGTCATATAATAAGAGCTTGTCATCCAGTTTCCTGATTTGCTATCAAACCAGTAAGCCGCGTCGGCCGCATGCCCAGCGGGCAAAATAGCCCCTCTATCCTTTAAGGCGATACCAATAACCTTAGCCTTAAAGTTAGTAGCTAGTTTTAACTCATCACCGATGGTGTTTACCAATAAATTTCTCGGCGACATTGATCCTGATTTACTGGAGCCACCAATTGATTTCACTGAGGAGTCATCAACACAATAAACATCTTTATGTAAGGTTCGGCTGTACCAGTCGTTGCTTACGATACCGTGTGAGTGGGGCGTAGAGCCAGTATAGATACTCGCATGACCCGGCCCCGTTACCGTAGGTGAATAATTATACTTTGTGTTACTACATTCGAAGCCTTCTCTAACCAATCGTTTAAAACCACCATCACCGAGTTTATTCCAGTAGCGATAGATATAATCGAACTTCATTTGATCCACCACAATACCGACCACCAATTTTGGACGATCCACCTGCTGGGCGTTTGAGTT
Source organism: uncultured Bacteroidota bacterium (assembly GCA_903897855.1). Classification (GTDB taxonomy): domain Bacteria; phylum Bacteroidota; class Bacteroidia; order UKL13-3; family UKL13-3; genus CAINMV01. The sequence goes on from CAIUDH010000059.1 coordinate 13,749, forward strand.
GAAGTATAGGATTGAGAATAGGAGTAGGGATAGATATTTCATAGGTTGGCAAAGGTAACTCAATACGGTGAAGTTAGATAAAGCGAGTGTTAAATTTTTGAAAAGAAACTTAAAAACTCTTGTTTTTTTTGGCGTGATACGTTTATCGTTTTACCATTACTCATCACCACTTCACCTCCATCTCCGCGAATGTATTTTCGAATGTGTTTCATGTTTATTAGAAATGATTGATGTACTCGGTAGAAACCACTTTCCGATAACGTCTCTTCTACATCTTTAATCGGTTTGGAGGTTTGGATACGGCGGTTGTCATTGAAGAAAAAAGCGGTATAACTCCCATCCGATTCACAATAAACAATATCTTTAACTTCAATAAAGGTAATCCCCTCCATGCTTGAAATAGCGATCACATCAGGGTTTTTCTGAAATGCGCTTTTCTGCTTCAAAATTTCATTCCCTTGTTTTTTTTCTTCCGGCTTTTTTTCAGTAATTTTTTTAACGGCACTTATAAGTTCATCCTTATCGATAGGTTTCAGCAGATAATCAATCGCATTAAATTTAAAAGCCCGTACCGCATATTTATCATAAGCGGTAGTAAAAACGACATTAAAATTTATTTCCCCTAACTCTTTTAACAAGTCAAAACCATTTAAAATTGGCATTTCAATATCAAGGAAAAGCAAGTCGGGCTGATGTTGTTTTATATAGACTAACCCCTCGGATGCATTGTCGAACATTTTTATGGAATGTATGGGCATACAATATTTTTGGAGTAAAAGTTGCAACACTTCGCAACAGTATATCTCATCGTCGATAATTACTATGTTCATTTATTCAAGCAGTTGGTTTTTCTTTTTTAAAGGTATCTCTATTTTAACGGTAGTTCCAAAGGCGATACCCGTGCTTCCTACTTTGTCAATAATTAAGACGGTGGCTTGGGTGTCATAAATTTTATTAATCATTTCAATTCGTTCAGCAGTAACAACCATTCCGTGCGATTTATGCGCCATGGCAGTTTTGCTTTTCATTCGTTGCGCCAGGTCTCTTCCTATTCCATTATCGTCGATACTCACACTAAGAGTATTGCCTTTTAGGGAGAAGTTCAGTGTAATTTTTCCATCGCCGTTATATTGCATTAAGCCGTGCCATATTGCATTTTCGACATATGGCTGTAGCAACATGGGTGGAATCTCGGTGTCTTCAACAGCAATATTATCATCTACAATAATTTCATAACCAAATTTATTGGCGAATCGCAGGGCTTCCATTTCGATATATAGTTTTATGGAGGTAATTTCATCACTAAGAGTGACTAATTGCGTACGCGAATTGTCTAAAACCAGCCGTATTAATCGTGAAAATCGGGTGAGGTAATCGGATGCTATATCTGGTTTGCTTTTTAAGATGAAGAGGTTGATGGAGTTCAAACAATTAAAAATAAAATGCGGATTCATTTGTGCACGTAGTGCTGCCATTTCTGTTTCAATTATTTTTTTTTGAAAATCAGATTGAATTTGTTGAATTCGTTGATCTTCAAAGTGCTTATTAACACGCAGAACTTCATCCGTACGTTTTTTCACCTGAATCTCGAGTTGCTCATTCATCTGTTGTTGCAGTTTCTGATTTTCTTTTAACTGCATAATCAGCTCTTCTTGAGCTCTGGTTTTTTCTCGTTCAATAACCCTGCTCTTGTGACCGAGCCCTACAGAGAAAAATAGTATTTCAAGGATTACACCTGACTCTGCAAAATTACTTGGAATCATTAATGCGGATGTAACCACCGTTTGTGAAAAGGAAAGGTAAGAGGCGTAGATAATTCCTAAGAATAAGGCAATGGTGCCTAAAATGATATAACGTGATAGCACATTCTGACTAAAAAAC
>CAIUDH010000060.1 GCA_903897855.1 uncultured Bacteroidota bacterium
CGGGTTTTGTTTTAATTTCTAGCTTTCCTTGTAAATTGTCAGCGTCGGAATATTTAATATGTGTTTGGAGGAGCTATTCGATAAATCTTTATCTTGTTATTGTTCATGTAGATTCAATTTGAATAGTCATGAATGTAATTATAAACTCGTTAATTATTTCTAACTTGCTCGTCTAACTTCGAAACTCAATCATCCTTGCCTTTCTCTTCTAAATAATGGTATCCTAATCGTATTCAAATATGAAAATAAAAATAGTTCTTCTACTTGCATTTATTGGACTGGCATTCTCAAACATTCTTGCTCAACAGAATTTTTGTTCGGCATTAAAATCAAGAAACATCTTGCTACTCCCAGAGGCAAATCCAGAAAGTGTTCAGGAAGTTTTGATGAACAAATATGATCTGAAATTTTATCATCTCAACCTGAATATTGAAAGAACTTCTACCTATATAAGTGGCTGGGTGCGCACCTTGGCTTTGATCACCAAACCTCTGGATACTTTTGCTTTTGAGCTTCAGACGAGTATGATTTTGGATTCGGTGTTTTCGGGAACAATAAAATTATTGATGACCCATAGCGGTGATTTTGGGTTTGCAAAATTGCCAGTTACAGTAGTCGCAGGAGCGATGATCGATATGAAGATTTATTACCACGGTACACCCCCTACATCGGGTGGTTCAGCCTTTGGTGCCGGTTTCATCAATGCCACTGATGCCGGTTCGGGCAGTCAAATTACCTATAGCCTCAGCCAGCCTTATAGCGCCCCTGAGTGGTGGCCCTGTAAACAAAGCTTGAAGGATAAAATTGATTCGTCTTATGTGTATGTTACCACCGACAGTACGAACAAAGTGGGATCCAATGGCAAATTAAAAAATACAGTCATCGTTGGGAATAAAAAACGGTATGAGTGGAGACAGATTTTTCCCATTGATTGTTATCTCATTTCTGTGGCTGTAGGTAAGTATTATGATTATAGCTTTTATGCTTTTCCCGTGAATACAGTTCCGATACTCATTCAGAATTATATTTATGATAACCCAACTACTATAAGCGCCATGAAACCGCAGTTTGATAAAACAAAATCAATTATCGAACTATATTGCAAACTTTTTGGGCCATACGCTTTTGCTGGGGAGAAATACGGACATAGCATGGCGCCTTTAGGGGGTGGTATGGAGCACCAAACAATGACCACCATCGGCGTTGTCAATTATGAAATCATCGCTCATGAGCTCGGTCATCAGTGGTTTGGCGATGAAGTAACCTGCGCCACCTGGAGTGATATTTGGGTAAACGAAGGCTTTGCAACCTATACGGCATTTTTAGCCTTGCAATATTTAGATACCTCGAAGTCGGCAGCGTATATGGAAAATTCACATAACAGTGTATTAAGCCAACCCGATGGGAGTATCTGGTTTACCGATACACTCAATGTGGGAAGGATTTTTAGCAATCGTCTGACCTATCAAAAAGGGTCTTCGATCATTCACATGATACGTTTCGAGCTAAATAACGATACGCTCTTCTTTAATATCTTGAAGGAATATATTCGTCGCTTTAAAGGATCGACGGCATCTGCGCTCGATTTTAAGAAAGTGGTAGAAGATTTATCAGGTAAAAATTTCACTCCTTTTTTTAATCAGTGGTTTTTTGGTGAGGGATATCCAATATTTAATGTTTTCTGGAATCAGATGGGCAATAGGGTGAGTATCATCAATGCCCAATCTACCTCAAAACCGTCTAGCGTAAGTTTATTTCTGACCCCACTCGAATATAAAATCAAAACAACAAAAGGAGATACTACCATCAAAATATATTTCAAAAACAACGTTCAAGGCACCGTGCTCAACGTCAAAGATTCGGTGCTTTCGGTAGAGGTCGACCCCTCCAACTGGCTGCTGTGTAAGAGTAGCTCGGTAAAAGACCCGAATCAATTACCTCTTGGCGTGAATGAGTTTTCCGGAAATAGGTTTAAGAATTTGGTGTACCCCAATCCAGCCCATGATTATATTGAGTTATCGAATAAGATGATTTCTGATCAACTCAGTTATTCTATTTTCGATGCTATAGGCAGAAAAGTTTTATTTGGTTTTGCGTCGGATATAACAACCACGATTGATATCCGTAAACTCCCTCCTGGATTGTATTTTGTACGTTTGGGCGATTCGAACACAGAGGCCTTAAAGTTTATAAAAAATTAATTCATGGTTTTAGGAATACCCCCTTCTACTCAATTTTACATTTCTATACTTTGCCCTGATTTTAATGGTTCTTTACACCGTTGAGTCAAAAAATAAACCACGAAAAACGATTGGCAGAAAGGATTGTGATAATCTTTCTTAATAATAAATTAATGTGTATCCTTGTAAGAATGAAAAAGATCACCTTGTTATTCAGCTTTCTGGTTCTATGCTTCTGCGGATTCTGTCAATTTAAACAAAGCATTCGAGGGAAGATTACTGATATCGAATCGAAGTTGCCACTGTCGGGCGTTAATATTGAAATCCATAAGGATTCATTATTTGTAGGAGGGGCTCAAAGCGATGATGCCGGCAATTATGCTATTCCAAATGTTCCACTTGGAAGAGTGTCAATGGTGGTGAAACTTTTTGGCTACGGACAGTTTATCGATCCTAATCTTGACATTACTTCAGCAAAAGAGTTGATTATTAATATTGATCTTGAGGAAGCTCCTAACAAATTGAATGAGGTGGTGGTTACGGCATTCGATAAAATAAAAACAAACAATCAAATGGCCACCGTGAGTGCTCGACTGTTTAGTATTGACGAAGCATCGCGCTACCCTGGCAGTAGGGGAGAGCCATCCAGGATGGCAAGTAATTTTGCTGGGGTGAATGGTTCCGACGATGCCAACAACGACATCATTGTAAGGGGCAATTCTTCGGCCGGGGTGCTGTGGCGTGTTGAAGGGGTGGATATTCCGAATCCTAACCATTTCCCAACACTGGGTTCTACCGGGGGACCGGTGTGCATGCTTAACTCGAAGCTCATTACAAATTCTGATTTTTTTACCGGCGCCTTTCCTGCCGAATATGGCAACTCCAATGCAGCGGTGTTTGATGTGCGATTTAAAAATGGGAATAATGAAAGACATGAATTCACCGCCGACATCGGTGTGTTAGGTGCCGAATTTAGTGCTGAAGGCCCCCTAAACAAAACAACGAAATCATCATATATTGCAGCATATCGTTACTCTACCCTTAAATTATTTAATGCTTTAAAGATTCCGATTGGTACTTCCTTTATTCCACAATATCAGGATTTGTCGTTTAAATTTAATTTTCCGATGAAAAAGAATTCATCGATGACTTTTTTCGGCATCATGGGTAGTTCGAAAATTGATATTTTGCTCAGTCAGTCGAAACTAAATTCGCCTGAAATATATTCGGGAAACAACTATGATGAATATACCTCCAACGCCATGGCTGTGGTTGGCCTCTCATACTCCAAAACACTGAATAACACAACGTATTATAAACTCATTCTAAGTGGTTCGATTCTTATCGATCGTTTAAAATTGAATTTAATTTATCGAAAGCCCGACTTCTCTATTGACTCTATCGTTTTTAATTCCGCTCATACCTATGACGATAGAAAGTTTGCGCTGCATTGGTTTGTCAATAAGAAAATAAACCCACGTGTTACATTAAAGGCCGGCATCATAACCAACCTATATCACGTAATCTATATCGATACGGCCATGGACGACAGCATCAAAGCAATGGTGCGTAGATATGATGCGAACGATTATTTTCTGCTCCTACAACCGTATGCTCAAACAAAAATAAAAATTACAGATAAACTCTCCTTTAATGTTGGAGTGAATATGTTATATTCTAATATCAATAATAATTCATTTGCCGTTAATCCGCGTGCCGGAATGCGTTGGAATTTTTCCAGCAACAAGACACTCAGTTTTGGATACGGATGGCATAGTCAGTCAATGACCTGGTATTACTATTATCAGCAACAACACTTGCCCGACGGCAGTTATGCACTCCATAATAAGGACATTTCTTTTTATCATAGTCAGCATTTTGTATTGGCCTTCGATTGGTCGTGTGCTAAGAACATGCGGCTTAAAGCCGAAACCTATTACCAGTATCTCTATGATGTGCCTGTGGGCGCGACGCCTTCTTCCTACTCCATTTTAAATCAAGCCCTTCCTATAAGTCTTGCCAATAAAGGGCGGGGGCGTAATTACGGACTGGAAGTTACCCTTGAGAAATTTTTCTCGAAGAACTATTATTATATGACTACCTTCTCGTTATACCAGTCGGAGTATAGCGGTAGTGATAGGCATTGGTATAATACCAATTTCAATGGGCATTATATTTTGAATATTTTAGGTGGCAAAGAATTCAAGGTTTCTCAAAAGAATATTCTTGGCGCAGGCACCAAAATTACTTTTGCCGGCGGTCAGCGTTATGGGCCGGTCGATACAGCCGCCACCGTATTAAACAAGCTTGTAACCCAGGTTGATGCTCAAACTAACACACTTCAATTCGATCCGTATTTCCGGTGTGACTTGAGGATTTACTATAAAATAAATCACAAAAAAATCACGCATGAAATTTCCTTCGATCTAGTTAATATATTCAATACAAAAAATGTGCTCTCGTTGGCTTACGGCCCTGATCCTAGTAATCCAAGCGGTTATACCATCAATAAAAATTATCAGTTGGGCTTTCTTCCCTTATTCAATTATAAAATTGATTTCTAATACTCGATGATGTTGAATCGGAAGTGATTGCTAAAGTTTGGAAAGAGAAGAGCAGTATCCTTTCTAGGCAATTTCCAAGGCCAAGGTTATCATTTTCAAGCTCACTTCCTCACGTTCTTTTGAAGTAGAAGTTGTTTTGGTGATGAGGTTATCGCTCACTGTTAATATGGATAATGCTTTGATGTTATTTTTAGCTGCCAAAGAATACAAAATACTGGTCTCCATTTCTATCCCTAAGACCCCACGTTTTATCCATGAATCCCAACGGTTCATATCCTCGGCATAAAATGTATCGGTGCTAAAAATGATGCCATGATGTGTTATAATCGAGTGATCTAGTGCTGCCTCTTTGGCCTGTTGCAATAAATCAAGGGCGCCTGAGGAGGCGAGATCCATCGATGTATGATTCAATAAATGCGTGCTCGAATCGGTATAGGCTGCTTCGGCAAGAATAATATCGCCTAACTCTAGATTGGGTTGCAATGCTCCACACGTGCCGATTCTAATAATTTTTTTTACGCCATATTCATGTATCAATTCATGCACATAAATTGCTGTGGAGGGGATGCCCATACCGGTTCCTTGCACTGAAACGCGCTTGCCTTTATACCACCCGGTGTAGCCAAGCATTCCACGCACTTCATTATAACAAGATACTTCGCTAAGCATTTTTGTAGCGATATATTTTGCACGAAGGGGGTCGCCCGAAATCAAAACAGTTTCAGCAATCTCATTTCGTTTGGCTTCAATATGTAAACTCATATAATTCTAATTAGTCAACAAATTAAACTAGATTTGAACACATATCAAAAGTATATCATGGAGAATCAACTTTCTGATACCGATTTAATCCTGAATAACGATGGAAGTGTATATCATTTGCATCTTCGTGACGAGCATATTGCTGATCACGTTATTATTGTTGGCGACCCCAGTCGAGTCTTACAAATAAGTAAGCATTTCGATTCCTTGGAAGTGCAAATCCAAAACCGGGAGTTTCTAACTCATACCGGTCGGCTTGGGAAAAACAGAGTCACTGTTTTAGCGACAGGCATTGGCACCGACAATATCGATATCGTGATGAACGAACTCGATGCCGCCATCAATATTGACCCTCAAACACGGCAACAAAAAAAAAAAATTAGAAAACTCAACATTATACGCATTGGCACCTCGGGCAGCTTGCAAGCAGATGTCCCTGTGGGTTCGCAAGTGATCTCCGAATTTGGCCTTGGATTTGACAGTGTGCTTCATTATTATAATTATGCCTTCGATACCATTGAACGTGAACTGCAAGAGAAAATAGCAGCTCATTTGAAGTTGGATGTGGCACTTGCTGCACCATATGTTTGTAGAGGGAGTAAGCTGTTATATGATCGGTTGCGAGAAGGTATGATTTCAGGTATTACTGCTACTGCTCAAGGGTTCTACGCACCTCAGGGTAGAAAACTGAGACTGTTGCCAAGATACCCGAATATTAACGACGCACTTTCATCGTTTGCGTATGAAAATTACCGTATCACTAATTTCGAGATGGAGACTTCGGCATTTTATGGTTTAGGTAAATTGCTAGGGCACCACTGTTGCACGTGTAATGCCATTATCGCAAATCGAATCCGAATGGAATTCAGTAAAGATTATAAAAAAGAAGTCGAACGTCTTATAGGAACTGTTCTCGAGAGGATTTGTTAAGTTTTATGCTCCGTATGGAATCCAGATGTTTTTTACCTGAGTAGCCTGACGTAAAAATTGTTCCTGTTCTCCATGATTCAATTCGAACCAATTACGTGGTTTGCCATAATTTACCCAGGTTCGTTTCATATTCTCTGCCGCGCTCATCTCCACTATCTTACTCCCTTCCTTCGTACCGAAATACCATACCCCATCTACGTCATCATGTTTGGCTAGAACTTCCGTCAGCTCTTCTTTTCGGCCTGTAATAATATTAATTACACCTGCCGGGAAATCGGATGTTTCAATAATCTGATAGAGGTCGGTGGCACATAAAGGGGCTAACTCTGATGGTATTGCAACCACTCTATTACCCATCGCTAATGCAGGAATCACCGATGAAATAAAACCAAGTAACGGGGTTTCATTTGCACATACAATTCCCATCACGCCGAGTGCTTCTGGCATGGCCATGGTCACATGGCGTGAAATGGTATGATGCACGTGGCCATCATATTTGTCGGCATAAGCCGCATAAGTGTAAATATGCTCTATCGACAAACTCACTTCTAGCATAGCCTCCGATGCGGATACTCCCAAGAGCTGAATTAATCTATTGGCGAACTCCTCTTTGCGGATGGTTAAATTTTCGGCCAGATAATAGAGTATCTGTGCTCTGGCATGCCCCGACATGTCGGTCCACGACTGAGCTGCATGGGCCGCTTCCACCGCATTGCGAATGTCTTTGCGACTGCCTTCACCCACGCAAGTAATGAACTTTCCGGAAGCACTCTCGATAGGTAAACTATAGCCACTATCAGGTCTGGTTTGTTTTCCACCGATATACATTTTTACAGTACGATCAATTTCCGGAAGTACTGATAATGGTAAGGCTTTGGAGGTTAACTTTTTCTGAACGACTTTCTTAGGTGTCGTAAGCTTTTCATCGGATTTCAATTTCAGATAGTCATACAAACCTTCCTTTCCGCCTTCCCTTCCAAAACCCGATTCACGATAGCCACCAAAGCCTGCAGCGGCATCAAATACATTAGTGCAATTAATCCATACTGTCCCAGCTTTAATCTTGGGTGCTACCTCTAACGCCAGGTTGATGTTCTCGGTCCAAAGGCTGGCGGCCAATCCATAACGGGTATTATTAGCTAATTTAATAGCTTCTTCATGGGTACGAAAGGTCATCGCCACCAACACCGGCCCGAATATTTCTTCTTGTGCAATGCTCGATGCTGGGGCCACTTCTGTAAACAAGGTGGGTGGATAATAGTATCCATCGGTGGGGCATTTCCATGAGGGTTGCCAGAGATGGCCTCCTTCTTCAACCCCCTTTTTCACGAGCTTCTCAATCGAACGAAGTTGAATGGGAGCAATGATGGCTCCGAGGTCGATGCTCTTATCTAAGGCATCACCCACCCGAAGTTTCTCCATCCTGGATTTTATTTTTTTGTATAATTTTTCGGCCACCGACTCTTGCACCAAAAGTCTTGAGCCAGCACAACATACTTGACCTTGATTAAACCAAATAGCATCTACAACTCCTTCTACCACAGTGTCGAGGTCGGCATCGTCGAAAACAATGAAAGGCGATTTCCCTCCGAGCTCAAGAGAGATTTTCTTTCCGGTACCCGCCGTTGCTTTTCGAATGACACGACCCACTTCGGTGGAGCCGGTGAATGCAATTTTATCAATTCCCTTATGTTCCACCAAGGCGGCACCCGTTGGGCCGGCTCCTGTAATGATGTTTACAACACCATTAGGCAATCCGATCTGCTGGCAGAGTTCGGCGAATAATAAGGCCGTGAGCGAAGTAAATTCGGCAGGTTTTAACACCACCGTATTTCCCATCGCTAGTGCTGGCGCAATTTTCCAAGCCAACATTAATAATGGAAAGTTCCACGGAATAATTTGTGCGATGACACCCACTTCTTTGTAATCTCTTAATTCGGTATCACGGAGTTGAGCCCATCCGGCATGATGATAGAAGTGTCGCGCTGCAAGTGGAATGTCGATATCTCGTGATTCACGTATTGGCTTACCATTTTCCATCGATTCCAATACGGCAAATAATCGTGCATATTTTTGTATTTGCCGGGCCATGGCATAAAGGTATCGTGCTCTGGCATGTGCGCCTAGCTTCACCCATTTCGGTAACGCTTTCCTGGCTGCCTTCACCGCCTTGTCTACATCAGTTGCATTTGCAGTGGAAATTTTCGCAAGGAGTTTTTTGTTAGAGGGGTTGCTGCTTACGAAATATTTTGCTGCGGTAGAGGTCTGCCATTGACCATCAATAAACAAAGTAAACTTACGTTTATGTTTGTCAAGCCATTCATTGGCTGCCGAAGAACTTTCAGGAGCCAATCCATATTCCAAGTTATTAAAGATGCTTTTAACTTTCATTTTTTTGTGTTATTTTTTTCAAGCCATTGGATGGCGATAAGAGGCAGAATATCTACCGGTAACAAAATGCTCTAACTGTCTTTCAATATCAGCGAGTAAGCTGCTTGCCCCGAAACGAAAGAGCTCTGGGCATAACCATTCATCGCCCAACTCTTCTTTGAGGAGTATAAGCCAATCGAGTGCTTGCTTCGCTTTCTGAATTCCTCCCGCAGGCTTGAATCCTACTTTTATCCCAGTTCTTTCATAATAGTCGCGTATGGCACGAACCATGACCAAACTCACAGGAAGCGTAGCATTCACTGAAGCCTTGCCAGTGCTGGTTTTAATAAAATCGGCCCCCGCCATCATACATACATGACTGGCTTTGACAATATTGGTTAAGGTGGATAGATCGCCTGTTTCAAGTATGGTCTTAAGATGGGCATCGCCACAGGTTTTCCTGAACAGCTTCACTTCCTCATAAAGTGCATTCCAATTTCCACACAAAACATGCGCACGACTTATGACGATATCTATTTCCTTGGCCCCGGCTTCCACTGACTTTTTAATTTCAAACAATTTCTGCTCTAAACTAATTTGCCCTGCCGGGAAACCCGTGGACACTGCCGCAATAGGAATGTTTGAGCCTTTGAGAGCCGCTAAAGCGGTCGGAATTAAATTATGATATACACATACAGCTGCGACTTGAATATGGGCATCATCCATCTTCATGGCTGCTAATAGATCTTCTCTAACAGGCTGTTTCGCTTTGATACAGAGTCGTAAAACATTGCCTGGAGTATCATCGCCTCCAAGTGTGGTGAGGTCAATGCACGTAACAGCTTTTAGAAGCCAGGCCGCCTGCCAGTCTTTTTTAACACTGCGCCTTGCGGCAATGGTGTTTGCTCTACGTTCAACGCCACTGCGGTTAATGTGGATGTTTTTAATAAGGTCAAGATCCAAAGGCATACCTTGGTTTCGTTGTGTTGTTTCGCTATGCTTCGTTGCTGTCATATAAATTGATTCACGAATTAACTCCATTTACAGTACCACTTTGAAGCACGAAAATAGGAAATCATTTTCATTATTAATTATTGAAAAACAATTCGAAGTTTTGTTCTTGAAATTTCGAAATAACACGTCCTCTTGAATTTCATATCAAAATTAAAATTCCTTACCTTTGAATCCTACCATCAATGCTTCGCTAGCACAATCCTTATCCTCGATTTCATGTCCTTAGAAAAAGCAAAACGTATCCATCAACTCACTCAGGAGCTCAACCAGCATAATTATAATTATTATGTGTTGAGTGAACCTACTATCAGTGATTTTGAATTTGACAATTTATTGAAGGAACTTGAACTACTCGAAAGTGAATATCCGAGCTATGTTGATCCTAACTCTCCGACAAAAAAAGTAGGTGGCGAAATTACCAAGGAGTTTAAAACGGTGCAGCATAGCTATCCTATGCTCAGTTTGGGAAACACTTATAACGAGAAAGATCTGACCGATTTTGATGAGCGTATCAAAAAATCGATTGGAGACAATTTCGAATACGTATGTGAATTAAAATATGACGGATTATCTATTGGTATTCGTTATGAAAAAGGAATTCTGGTTCAGGCCATTACACGTGGCGATGGTATCCAAGGCGATGATGTAACAGCCAATGTAAAAACCATTAAAACGATACCGCTCGTATTAAAATCGAAAGTCAAAATACCGGACAGTTTCGAAATAAGAGGTGAAATCGTAATGCCACTCAAAGGATTTGAACGACTCAATCAGCAAAGAATTGACCAAGACGAAGCTCCTTTTGCCAATCCACGTAACTGTGCCAGTGGCACCCTTAAAATGCAGGACAGTCGTGAAGTGGCTCGTCGGCCATTGGATTGTTTTCTCTATTATTTTTTAGCACCGGAGAATCAGTTCCCCACCCATTTTGAGAGTATTGAATTCGCGAAAGAATTAGGATTTAATGTAGGCAAATACTATCGAAAAGTAGGCTCATTACAAGAGGTCTTTGATTATATTAAATATTGGGAAAATGAAAGATTCAAATTGCCTTTTGATATCGACGGTATTGTTATCAAAGTAAATAGCTACGCTCAGCAAGAGGAACTTGGCTACACTGCCAAAGTGCCTCGATGGGCTATCAGCTATAAGTATAAAGCGCAGAGTGCAGCCACCATTTTGAATGAAATCTCCTATCAAGTAGGCCGAACAGGAAACATAACACCAGTGGCAAATTTGAGGCCGGTGCTATTGGCAGGCACTACCGTGAAACGTGCTACTTTGCATAATGCGAATGAGATAGAACGATTGGATATTCGCGAAGGGGATACCGTGTTTGTAGAGAAAGGAGGGGAGATTATTCCCAAAATTACAGGTGTCGATTTAACGAAGCGTCGAGCTGATAGTGAGGTTACGAAATTTATCAGCACTTGCCCCGAGTGTTCAACACCGCTTGTACGTAGAGAAGGAGAGGCCAATCATTTTTGCCCTAATGAGAGTCATTGCCCACCGCAGGTCATAGGCAAAATTATTCACTTCGTAAGTCGCAAGGCTATGGATATTGATGGGGTAGGAGCGGAGACGGTGGAACAGCTTTACCGATCGGGATTAATACACAATTACGCCGATTTATATGACCTGAAATTTGAGGAGGTGTTGACTTTGGAGCGCATGGCCGAGAAGTCGGCACAGAATGTGATTGATGGAATTGAGAAATCGAAACAACAACCTTTTGAACGCGTATTGTTTGGCTTAGGAATACGATTGGTAGGAGAAACAGTAGCGAAGAAACTGGCCCAATATTTTAAATCTATCGACGCGCTGCGTGCAGCAACAAAAGATGAAATGAATTTTGTACCAGAGATAGGTGATAAAATTGCTGAGAGTATTATTGCTTTTTTTGCAGATGAAGAAAATGTGAGTCTCCTAACTCGAATGAAAGCACATGGGTTGCAGTTTGTGAGTGAGTATAAAGATTTGGTACTCGATTCGGATGTGTTACTTGGCAAATCGGTATTGATAAGTGGCGTTTTTGAAGGTTACGATCGTGATGAATTAAAAAAGAGGGTAGAAGCACATGGAGGCAAAAATGCCAGTGGTGTAACGGCCAAACTCGATTACCTCTTGGCCGGCGAAAATATGGGCCCGGCTAAATTGGAGAAAGCAGAGAAGCTGAAGATTAAGATTATTTCGTTGCAAGAATTTTTGGAGTTGGTTGGAGATAAATAGTGTTTTATGACAGAAAGTATTTAGAAGAAAGTCAGGAACTAGAATTTCTAAATGCGTATATTCGTGATACAAAAATCTTTGTAATCTGTTAATCCTTTAATCCGTGATACAAAAATATATTCTCTCATTACTTCTCCTCGTTGGTTTTTTGACACCGATGAATTCCAATGCTCAAATAGGAATTGAATGCAAGGGTTGTGATATGAGCAAGCTTCCTCCTCAGCGCGCAGCCGTCATTTACGATTCACTAGCACTTACCATTCGAATTAATGGCAGTGGGGGAGGATATGTAGATTTAAATTCGCTTCCGTTTTGGAATATGCTAAAAGTATTCATTCGGACTGGGAACAAAATTGACAGTGCTTCTACCCGAGTTATTGCCTATAATTCAATTATTACAGGTAGTCGTGGTGCTAAATCTTTTTCTAATTTGGGGCCTGATGTAAAGGAGGAAATAAAAGAAGCAATCAAATTGGGCAAGAAAGACGATTTAATTCTTTTTCATGACATTCGCATAATCGATATAAATGGAGTCGAGAAAACCATTGATATAGGTCCCGTTTTTAGAGTTGGGGAATAAACAAGAAGAGCAAAAATATTAGCTATTAATTGATCCTTTCAATATTCGCACCTAAGGCATTCAACCTCGTGTCGATATATTGATATCCACGATCAATTTGCTCAACATTATGAATGGTGCTTGGCGTTTTTGCACTGAGTGCGGCAATGAGTAAGGATACCCCTGCACGAATATCAGGGCTGCTCATGGTAATACCACGTAGTTGTTGTTTACGCGCTAAGCCCATCACCGTAGCACGGTGGGGATCGCATAAAATAATTTGAGCTCCCATATCAATCAGGTTATCTACAAAGAACAAACGACTCTCAAACATTTTTTGGTGAATCAATACATTACCTTCGGCCTGTATAGCGGTAACCAACATAATACTGATTAAATCGGGCGTAAACATGGGCCAAGGTCCATCGGCGACAGTTAAAATACTGCCATCGATAAAGGTTTCAATTTTGTAAACTTCTTGAGATGGAATAAATAAGTCATCGCCACGTTCTTGCACATCGATGCCTAATCGGCGAAATATAGTTGGTATAATTCCAAGGTCTTTAATTCCGGCATTTTTGATGGTGAGCTCGCTTTGGGTCATGGCTGCAAGTCCAATGAAACTGCCCACTTCAATCATGTCGCTAAGCATACGGTGCGTGGTACCATGAAGAGAACTTACGCCTTGGATATGCAATAAATTACTGCCAATACCGGTGATGTTTGCACCCATGCTATTGAGCATCTTGCACAATTGCTGCAGGTAAGGTTCGCAGGCTGCGTTATAAATGGTGGTTTCGCCTTTTGATAAGGATGCCGCCATAACAATGTTGGCAGTACCTGTAACGGAAGGCTCATCAAGCAACATATAGGTGCCTTTGAGGTCTGTTGCATCTACTTTGTAAAATTTTGTAGAAGCGTCATATTCGAATTTAGCACCCAAGGCCATGAATCCTGTGAAGTGCGTGTCTAAACGTCGTCTGCCAATTTTGTCACCTCCGGGAGCGGGTATATAACCTTTTCCGAAACGAGAGAGTAATGGACCCAAAATCATTATGGAGCCACGTAAGGCAGCTCCTTTTTTCTTAAATTCCTCCGTGTTTAAATATTCTAGATTTACATTTTTTGCTTCAAAGGCGTAAGTATCTTCTGAAATCTTAGTCACATCAACGCCTAAATCTTGCAGCAGTTCAATCAATTTCATGACATCTCTAATATTCGGAATATTTGAAATGGTTACCTTGTTGGGAGTGAGTAGTACTGCGGAAATGATTTGCAATGCTTCATTTTTTGCTCCTTGAGGGGTGATTTCTCCTTTGAGCTGTGCATTGCCTTGAATTAGAAATGAAGACATAGTTTGAATTCTAATTAATTCTTCTTTGAAGTGTGGAAGGTTTGAAAAATGCCGATGGCCGAAAAGTAATTACAGCACTATTTTTTGAATTTATAATTGCTGTTGTTCGGATTATTACTGTTCGGATTATTGTTTCGATTCGGGTTGTTATTTCTATTTGGATTATTCGGATTATTGTTCCTGTTATTGTTTTTGAAATTTTTGTTATTTCGGTTGTTATTGGTAGGATTGGCGCGAAATTGGTTGTTATTAGGAATATTTTTTCCTTGTAGTTTTTCATATCGGAAACTCATTCCTTCATAAGGAGTAACCAGCCCTTTGGAGAGTTCTACCATTTGATTTGCAATCGCTTCGTCGCTCACATTCTCATCGTTCCAAGCTTTGTGATAGGTTTTCATCAAGTTGCCCATGGCTTGAGCAAAAGCTTTACGTTCTTCCCCTTCTTCCAGTTCCCCACATTTTTTCAAGAGCATCTCAATACCTTTACCATAAAAACGAACTTTAGGCACGGTGGTATTATAAGGCACCGGTATCGGTTTCGCTGCCAACACAATAGGGTCGGGTTTTGGGAAAGGAGAATCAATATCCAGTTTAAAATCGGCCATCACATAAAGGTGATCCCAAAGCTTATGCTTAAAATCGGGTACATCTCGCAAATGAGGATTAAGTTGCCCCATGACCTGAATTACAGCGAGTGCAAGCCTGTTACGTTCAACGCTGTCTTCGGTAGCGCATACATATTCCACCATGTTCTGAATATTGCGTCCATATTCAGCAATAATAAGATTTTTACGTTGGGTGTTATACTCCATTTCACCTCCCGCCACTTGATTTAAATTCATATGTTGCAAATATAAATCTATTTTCGTTGAAATGGCGCATCATTTTGAACTTGATAGAGCGCATTTTAGGCTCTGAAAGGGTAATGATTTGTTTTAAAGCGCTCTGTTTTGTTGCATTTTGTTTCTGTTCAGTGGTTTGAGGTGTCAAAAAAGTGACACGTTCTTGCCCATAATTAAACAAGTTTTTTTTAGTAAATTTGTGGCATAAAAAGCAAGATTAATTTCTCTTCCTATGAATGACATTTTAGAAACAACCGAAACAACGATACCTGTAACATTTACTGACAATGCACTTGCCGAAATAAAGCGCATCTTAGCTTCAGACCAAACAACACCCGACTCCTTCCTTAGGGTTGGAGTTAATGGTGGAGGGTGTGCTGGTATGACCTATATAATGGCTTTCGACAAAGCCGCTGAGAATGATAACCAATATCTCTATCAAGGAGTACCGATGATTATGAACAAGGCGCATGGTATGTATTTGATAGGGATGCAAGTGGATTATCAGGACGGATTAAATTCTCGTGGATTTATATTTATAAATCCTAATGCAAAAAGCACCTGCGGATGTGGTACTTCTTTCAGTGTTTAATTGAGGAGTAGAGCCCACGTGTTATAAATCTTAATAATTATATAAACCATCAATTTTCTCGAGAATATCCGAATGGCCATGAGCAGTATTCGGGGCAATATGCTTCGAAGTATCCTCACGATGCTCATCATCGCCTTTGGCATCATGGCTATTGTAGGTACTCTAACGGCTGTAGAAGCTCTGAAGGGGTCGCTAAACGAGAGTTTTGGGTCTTTGGGCGCCAATACCTTTAACATTCGTAATAGAGCGTCTACGATGGGATTCGGAAAGTCACGAAATAAAACGGTGGTGTACCGAACCATTACTTATACCGAGGCCAGGAAATTTGAACAGGAGTATAAATATCCATCACGCATCTCTATCACCACGATGTGTTCAGGCAATGCTATTTTAAAATTTGAAGACGAAAAAACAAATCCGAATATTGTAATTACAGGCGGCAATGAAAATTATTTAGCCAATACGGGGTTAAAAATTGATCAAGGTCGAAATTTCACTACCAATGAATTGAATTCAGGAAGCGCTGTATGCATTATAGGCAGTGAGATAGCTGAAAAGCTTTTTGGCAAGAGTAGAATTAACCCTCTTTCGAATACCATTAGTATTTCAGATAAAAAATACCAGGTGGTGGGCGTCCTACTTAAAGCCGGAAGCAGTATGGGTTTTAACCCCGATCGCTGGGGTATTATTCCATTAACCAATGCGCGCAATGAATTTGTTTCCGAGAATAGTTCTTTCTCCTTAAATATTGCAGTCGACGACATTCAGAAACTTGATGATGCAATAGAGGAAGCCAAGGGGGCGATGAGAAATGTTCGAAATTTGCGTATTGAAGATGAGAATAATTTTCAGATTAGCCGAAGTGATGTTTTCGCTCAGAAGCTTGACGATCAGCTAGTATATCTCCGAGTTTTTGCAATTTTGGTGGGCATTATCACACTCCTAGGGGCCTCCATAGGTTTGATGAATATTATGTTGGTAAGTGTCACTGAGCGCACCCATGAAATAGGAATTCGAAAAGCGTTAGGTGCGAAATCGGACTCCATATTGCAACAATTTTTAATTGAAGCCATCGCTATTTGTCAGTTTGGTGGTTTGTTTGGAATTTTCTTAGGGGTGCTTGCGGGCAATATCATCTCAGTCATCTTCAAATCGCATTTTGCGGTGCCTTGGGGTTGGGTTATTGGCTCCTATTTTATTTGTCTCATGGTAGGCATTCTTGCGGGTTATTTCCCGGCACGCAAAGCGGCAGCACTTGATCCCATCGAGTCGCTGAGGTACGAGTAAGTGCTTACTTCATTAAAAAAGTTTATCAAAGAGTGTGATTAAACCATCGAGTGGTTATTACATCCTAGCATGAAAACCAGCTACCTAATTAAACTTTAATTGCAACGCATATGAAATTCTTCACACCAGAAACATTGACCTGTAGAACAGAAAAAACAAGTCGCTATTTTGCTAAATTTATTACGATTGTTACCTTTATTCTTATTGCTTTTGCATTGCAAATGGATGCGCAAGTATATATCAAGGTTTGTCCTCGCCCCCCCGTATATGTGAGGCCTCCTGCACCTCATAATAGTCATGTATGGATGGATGGCGATTGGGTATATAACGGCAGAACCTATGTTTGGCGTGAAGGCCATTGGTCAGCTCCTAAAAACGGGCATCGTTGGATTCCGGGACATTGGAAAAATGGACATCGAGGCTATAAGTGGATTCCAGGCCACTGGAGAAAATAAATCATTTTTGTTGAGTATTTGCAGGTGTTGGCTCTTACGATCAGGCCCTTTTTTTACACTTTGTTTTGAAGCTTTACTACGAGCATACTATTCTCCTGTTTCTTCGTTTCGTTAGAGCACTTTCATCTCTGTTCTTCTGTTTTTCGATTTGTTCTCCATGGTAGTATTCGGATATATCGGTTGAGTGTCACCGTATCCCTTAGCAACCAAGCGAGAGGCTTCAATGCCTTTCATGGTTAAAAAGCTTACGACACTTTTTGCTCTATTCTCTGACAATTTCTGATTGGCAATTTTATCTCCAGTGTTGTCGGTATGGCCACTAATTTCTAGCCGAACATCTTTGTTCTCCGTAAGGAAAGTAAATATTTTCTGAAGCTCTACTTTTGATTCTGATCTAAGTTCTGCCTTGCCTACTTCAAAGAAAATATTATCCAGGACTACTTTTTCACCACCTGAAATAGGCTTAAGTTGGATGTTTTTTCGCATCGGCTCCAAGGGTGATATTGATTTAAATTCAAAATTTTCAGAGTAAAAAAGATATCCAGGAGCGTTAATATTTAAGGCATAATTTTTATTTGGAGGTAAGCATATTAAGTATTCTCCGGTGGCTGTATTGTTTTGCACTGTTCCGGCACTTCTTGTTGTTTCCAAATCAATAAGTTGCACGGTTGCTTTTACAATTTTACCAGTTTTGCTATCTGTGATAATGCCTTTAAGATAGGCTACCGACTTTGGTTGAGCCTCATTATAAAGAGTGAAAGTGAAAATGTCTATATTGTATTTATTGCCTTTTTCTTCGGTCGCAAAAAAGGCCGTTTTGCCATCGGCACTTAGAATAAAACCAGATTCTACATCCTTCGTATTAATAGGATAACCTAAATTTTTCGGTTCGCCCCATTGGCCATTCGTATCTCTTCTGCTATAAAAAATATCCAATCCCCCCATTCCAGGGTGCCCTTCGGAGGAGAAAAAAAGCAAATTTCCATCCGTATAAATAAAGGGGGTGAACTCTTTGAAAGGAGTATTAATGGTAGGTCCAATGTTTTTCGCCTCAGTCCAATGATCGGTACTGTCGAGGCAGCTATACCATATATCTTCCGCACCATAACCTCCTGGTCGCGTACTCAGCCAATAGAGGGTTCGTCCATCAGAGCTAAGGCTTGGATGAGAGTCCCAGTACTTGGAGTTTATTTTTGGCCCTGCATTAAATGGTTTACTCCAGGTATTTCCTTGGAGAAGAGAGAAATAGATATCATGACTTCCATAATTCTCATCAGGTTTATTGCTACTAAAAAAAATGTATTGTCCATTACTCGAAATACATAATGCTCCTTCATTATATTCGGTATTGATCAAATCACTGATAGGTTTACTTTGTATCCATTCGTTGTTTTCGATGTGCGTGATAAAAATGTCTTCCTGCTGACGATTTACTAAACGAGAGAAAATAAAACACTGTGCATCTGCACTAATAGATGGAAAATACTCAGGGACTTCGGTATTGATTTCAGGGCCAACATTTTTGGGATTAAAGGGTACCGGGTTTTGTACCGCAATGGCAGCAAATTTGCAATCTAAAATGAGCTTCGCAGCCCTACTTACTAACTCACTGTTTGTTTTTTCTTTTGCTATATATTTTTCATAGTAAGGAATAGCCTCATCGAATTTCAAATTCTCTTTCAATAAACGCGCGAGCGCAAAATAAGCGTCTGTTTTATTAGGGTATTGAGCGATATATTTATCGTAAAATATTTTCCCGTTTTTCACGTCATTCAAAGCAGAATAGCAATCTCCGATGGCGAGTAAAGCATAACTGTAGGTAGGGTCATCATTTAACGTTCGCTGGTACTCAACAATGGCTTCGTCGTATTTCCTTTTCTCGAAGAGTTGTTCGGCTTTACGGTAATGCTCTTTAGCGTTTTTTACTGAACCTGGTTTTTTTTGTGAGTTACAAGAAGTAGGCAGAAGAAATACAAGGAGATAAAGAAAATATTTGGCCATAGCTTTTACAATATTAATCTAAATGACAGATATTAAAACAATTATTAAATTGGATTATAAATTCCCCAGAACAGAATAAGTGAAAATATGACAGCACCTATTTCCGATTAATGATATTTTGGGTAACACCTTTAAATTTAAAAACTTCAAAAAGTGTTTTCACTATGCAAAATACACTAATTACAAACAAATAGATGGTCATCTGATTTAGATGATGGTTTTGAGAACTTTGAGAAAAAACATCACCGAAGAAACCTCCAAAAACACCACCAATCACCACGGCAACATGGATAATAATTTGGCGACCATCGAAAATGGCGGCAAAGTCGGAAGGATGGGTCTGTTTATATTCCTCATTGAGAATAAAATTAAGGACAAAATGAATCCCCAAATTAAGAATAAAGCCAAGGAGCGCGTAATTGAAAGAGCGATTAAAAAACAAAAGAGTTTCCATGATCTCGTAGTGGTCCGAATTCGCCGACATCATAAAGCCTATGAATGTGACAATAAAAATAAGGTAAAAAAAGAAAATGCCTATTCTAACCAGCAGATAAGCTAAAGCTTTCCTGATATGAGAAGCAAATTTGACGTGAAACAGGGCATATTTATGGGTACTCATTTCTAACCGATTCTCATATTCATCGCCACGACAGAATATTATTTTTAGGGCATTAAAGAAAGAAATGATTAAAGTTTCAATCCAAAAGAGGTAAAATACCATAAAAGGGGTCCAATTCCACTGCCATACTCCCCATATTGGCAGCATATTCAAGGCAATTATGAGAGCCAAGGAGTATGGTTGATTCTTTAGTATCAATCTGCAAACATAATATTCTATATGTGCAAAAAAAAAACTTTTAAATCGGGGGATAACAAACAATTACATTATTTTTGCTCCTTTAAAACATTTCTATGCAAAGTACCGCTGCCGATTACCTGCCAATAGCCCTTATGTTTCTAGTCGCTTTAGGTTTTGTTGTTGCTGTCATGGTGGTTTCCCACCTTGTCGGCCCTAAGGTAAGTTCTGCCACTAAGAGAGAATCTTTCGAATGTGGGATTGAATCGAAAGGAAATGCACGGACTCCGGTCTCCATCAAATATTTTTTAGTTGCCATTCTATTTGTCTTGTTTGATGTAGAAGTTATTTTCATGTACCCATGGGCAGTCAATTTTAAGGGGCTTGGATTAACGGGACTGATTGAAATGTTTTCATTCATTTTCATCTTTTTGATTGGGTTTTACTATATTTTGAAGAAGGGGGCGCTTACCTGGGAATAGCTTCAAAAAAGATATGAGAGTGTTTTTTCAAAACAATGAATAAGGGAATAGAGGTAATTCTTATCTATAAAATTACCGAACTGTGAACCTTGAAACAAATAAAGTAATACGACACGCGCACTATGTCAAACATAATTCTTGATCCAAAGCATGAGCCACCGGGTTTAAAAGGGGAAGGCTTTTTCGCAACCAAACTAAGTGATGTTGTTGGGCTTGCCCGAAAAAATTCATTATGGCCACTTCCCTTCGCAACAAGTTGTTGTGGAATTGAATTTATGGCAACGATGGCATCCACCTACGATTTAGCACGTTTTGGAAGCGAACGGATGAGCTTCAGCCCTCGACAAGCCGATATGTTGATGGTGATGGGCACCATAAGTAAGAAATTAGCGCCTGTATTACGGCAAGTTTATGAGCAAATGGCAGAGCCGAAATGGGTTCTGTGCATGGGTGCTTGTGCGAGTAGTGGTGGTATCTTTGACACTTATAGTGTTCTGCAAGGCATTGACAGGATTATTCCAGTCGATGTATACATTCCGGGCTGTCCACCTCGACCTGAACAAGTTTTAGACGGAGTGTTAAAAATACAAGAGTTAGCCCAGAATGAAAGTTTTCGACGTCGCGACTCGCCGGAGTATAAAATGAGGATGTCTGAATATGGTATCTAAACGTGAAATATTAATTCGAATAATATTAATTCAATGTCAGAAAATACAACCTTAGGAGATAAGTTAGCAGCAGTCTTTGGCGATGCCTTACTCTCAACAACTACAGACTATGATTTTCAAGTTTTTGAATTTCACAAGTCAGCACTCAGGAATGTCGTAATCCATTTAAAGGAGCAAGAAGGTTTTAATTATCTCACCACCTTATGTGGCTCGCATTTCCCTGATGCTGAGAAGGAGAGGGAGTTTTGCATGATGTACCAACTGCATAATTTTTCAAGCAATGAGCGTATACGATTAAAAACATTTATGTCTCGTGAAGATTTAATGCTCGAGACTATCTGCGATATTTATGATGCTGCCAATTGGATGGAAAGAGAAGCCTACGATTTTTTTGGTTTTACTTTTTCAGGTCATCCTAACATGAAAAGAATTTTGAATATGGAGGAGATGAATTATTTCCCCTTACGCAAAGAATACCCACTTGAGGATATGTCGCGTGATGACAAGGACGATACATTTTTTGGTAGATGATGCACGGTTTTAAATATTATTCCAGGTTAAAAAGCTATTCACAATAATAATTTTCAATTCACAACATGACAGATGACATAATACTGGAGGAGAAAAAAGAATATACAACTCTTAATCTAGGGCCCACTCATCCAGCCACCCACGGCATATTTCAAAACGTACTCACCATGGACGGTGAAATTATCATTGATGCAGTGCCTACCATCGGGTATATACACCGCGCCTTTGAAAAGTTAGCAGAGCGTCGTCCTTACAATCAAATAACACCCATTACGGATCGGCTAAATTATTGCTCTTCGCCTATTAACAATATGGGCTGGCATATGACCGTTGAGAAACTTCTAGGATGTGAAATTCCAAAGCGTGCTCAGTACTTGCGAGTGATCATTATGGAGCTTTCAAGGATTGCAGATCATATTGTATGTAACACTGTAATTGCCGTTGACACTGGCGCAATGACAGGTTTTTTATACTTATTTCAGTGGCGCGAAAGGATTTATGAAATTTTCGAAGAAATCTGTGGCTCACGTTTAACAACAAATATTGGAAGAATTGGAGGGATGGAACGTGACTTCTCACCAAGTACATGGCTAAAAATTGAGACATTCTTAAAGGAATTTCCAGCAGGATTAAAGGAGTTTGGAGCCTTGGTAAACCGGAATCGTATTTTTATGGACAGAACCATTAACTGCGGTGCAATAAGTGCGGATAGAGCCATTAGTTATGGCTTTTCTGGGCCAAACTTGCGGGCTTGTGGGGTTGATTATGATGTGCGGGTGATGAATCCATATTCTAGCTATCAGGATTTTGATTTTAATATACCTATTGGCAAAGCAGGAGATACCTATGACCGATACATGGTTAGAAATGATGAAATGTTTCAGTCACTCAAAATTATCCAACAGGCCATGGATAAAATGCCTGCTGGGAATTTCCATGCAGACCTTCCTGAGTTTTTCTTGCCACCCAAAGAAGAGGTGTACAATAACATGGAAGCATTAATTTATCATTTCAAAATTGTGATGGGCGAAACCGATGTTCCCAAAGGCGAAGTTTATCATAGTGTTGAAGGGGGTAATGGCGAATTGGGTTATTATTTGATCAGTGATGGAGGAAGGACACCATTTCGATTGCATATGCGTCGTCCTTGTTTTATATTTTATCAGGCATTCACCGAGATGATTAAAGGCAGGATGTTGAGTGATGCGATATTAACTTTAAGTAGTATGAATGTTATTGCAGGGGAGTTAGATGCGTAATAATTTTAAATAGATAATTGAGATTTTAAAATGGAAGTAAAATTTAACGAAACAGCTTTAAAAACGGCGAATCAAATTATAAGCCGTTATCCAGAGGGGAAGCAAAAATCTGCACTTATTCCACTTTTACATTTAGCCCAAGCCGAATTTGATGGTTGGTTAAGTGTGGGGGTAATGGATTATGTTGCATCTCTACTAGTAATCCAACCTATTGAGGTTTATGAGGTTGCTTCATTTTACTCAATGTTTAATTTGAAACCGGTAGGAAAATGCTTGATTGAAGTTTGCCATACAAGCAGTTGTTGGCTTAGAGGAGCTGAAGATTTGATTAAGCATCTAGAAGATAAATTAAAAATTAAGGCAGGAGAGACGACTGCAGATGGTAAATTCACTTTAAAGCGGGTGGAGTGTTTGGGAAGTTGCGGAACAGCACCATTAATGCAAGTAGGAGCGCAATATTACGAAAACTTAAACATTGATAAAGTAGATGCCATTATTGAAACTTTAGATAAAAGTGGAAAGCGGCCTACCTATTTTGACAAAGTGGATTTGGAGTCGCATAAATAACATTTTTATTAAATTGTCATTTTAAAACAGTCATAAAAAAAACGTAATTGTGAGCACAAAATTATTACTTAAACACGACCACATTTCAAACCTTAATTTAATAGAGGTATACAAACAGCAAGGTGGTTATTCTTCAGCCGAGAAAGCGATTAAAACGTTGTCTGCAGAGGCAATAGTGGAGGAGGTTAAAAAGTCGGGTCTGCGGGGGCGTGGTGGTGCCGGTTTCCCAACTGGGATGAAGTGGAGTTTTCTTGCGAAGCCTGCAGGCGTGCCTCGTTATCTAGTTTGTAATGCCGATGAGAGCGAGCCTGGCACTTTTAAGGACCGTTATTTAATGGAACGCAATCCTCATTTATTAATTGAAGGAATGATCTGTTCCAGTTTTGCACTTGGTGCAAACACGAGCTATATTTATATTAGGGGTGAATATTTTTATATTGTTCCGATACTTGAAAAAGCGATAGAAGAAGCGAGAGCATCTGGATTACTTGGAAAAAACATATTAGGAACGGATTATAATTTAGAAATTTATGTCCAAGTTGGGGCAGGTGCTTATATCTGTGGAGAGGAGACAGCACTCTTGGAATCACTCGAAGGCAAACGTGGAAATCCTCGAATGAAACCACCTTTTCCGGCGGTTGCAGGTCTTTGGGGGTGTCCTACTGTTGTGAACAATGTAGAGACCATTGCGTCCGTTGTGTCTATTATAGAAAATGGAGGAGATGAATACGCGAAATTAGGGGTCGGTAAATCAACAGGAACAAAATTGATTTCAGCTTCTGGACATATTAACAAGCCAGGAGTATATGAAGTTGAGTTAGGAAAAGTTTCGGTCGAAGAATTTGTCACTAGTGATGAGTATTGTGGAGGGGTATGGAAGGGAAGAAAACTTAAAGCAGTTGTTGCTGGCGGTTCATCTGTTCCTATTTTGCCCACCGCGTTAATTTATTATACTTCTGACGGCAAACCTCGGATGATTAGTTATGAAAGTTTAGGTGAAGGAGGTTTCTTCACTGGTACGATGTTAGGTTCAGGCGGATTCATAGTGATGGATGAGACGGTAAACATTGCGGAGAATCTTTATACATTCAATCGCTTTTATCATCACGAGAGTTGCGGTCAATGTAGTCCATGCCGAGAAGGGACGGGATGGATGGAAAAGATTACACATAGTATCATCAACGGTCACGGCAAGAGGTCGGACATAGATCTTTTATTGGATTTACAGAGTAAGATAGATGGCAAAACAATTTGTCCCTTAGGAGAGGCGGCAGCATGGCCTGTTGCAAGTGCCATACGTCATTTTCGAGCAGATTTCGAAAAACTTATTGGGTAGAAGGAGTATAGAGGCTTGACTTGTATAGCCGTAATTATTGCTAACAAGATTTATATAAAACTTATATAGGTTTTTGTAAACTCAGGAGAGATTGTTTTTGGCACCCCATTGAAACTCGTTATTCATCTGTTGAATTGTTTTATACTTTATTGATTAAGTACTATAGTCTTTTTAAAGCTGATGATTCCCCCTTGAGAACTTTTATGTCAATTTTGGTTTTCTGCTCGAAACTAAAAATTAATTTAGTCTTCGATAATTTATCTATTATGTAATTTTCTAAGGTTTGATACTCTTGTGGCTTCATTAATGTAAATTGTAAAATTCTATAAAATCGGTGAATATTTTTTAGTTCTTGGTTTTCATGAATATTTCATTTGTTTTTTTTTAAATTGCATTCTGAATTTTGTCGGCCATTTCAATAGTTTTTTTAAAAAAAATGGGAAAAATTATACTAAAACTAATTTATAGTCTTTGCTTTTTGTTTTTATTGCCTCTGCAATTAACATCTCAAAATGACATAGTGCTTCATGAGATAGTAACCAATTTTAAGCAGGATGAGGATTATGTAAGAAAAATTGTTGAAGATAAATTAGGAATGCTTTGGTTCCAAACAACCAACACGATATACAGATATAATGGTACTTTAATTGAGGATTTTAACAACAAAGTTTTCCTGGATTATAAATTAACTGAGGCCTATCTTGCAGATGATAGGATTGTTTTAAATTACAACAATGAACGTTTAAGATTGTTTAATATTTATACGTTAAACGTTTCAGATTTGCACTTGCCTCAAAATTTAAAAAACTTCAAAAAGATTTATTATAAGAATAAAGATAGTATCTACTTTCAGACTAGAAATGGAATACTTCTGGCTAAATTGGAGTCCGACAGATTAGTTGAAAAAGAAATAGTTGCTTTAACACCCTTTGATAATTTCACCCCAATCTCTAAGTTTGCATTTTTATTCGTTAGAGATGGCAAGATAATGTATGGAGATACTAGGAATATTATTTCTAAAGATATAATGAGTTACGATGCACCTATTTGTTTCGCAAATAATAAGGATTTAGTATTAGTAACTACATTGTCTGATGTTGTAATAATCGATAAGCACAAAAATGTTTTAAAAATAAATGTTAGTAAATTTGCAGGTGAGGGTTTTTTTTATTGCAATTTCATTTTAGGCAACTTTTTTATTGTTAGCAATTTAAGAATTATTAAGATTAATCCTGAGACGTTAAAAATTGAATATTTTAATTTTGCTTATCCAAAAGGATTTAGCGTAAGTTTAGATTGGTCATTTGCATTCTACATGAATAATAATGGAGATTTTTATTTAAACAATCATCGTACTCTTTTCAGAGGATCATTAAATAATTTTTATATAAGCAACTATAGTAGAATTAAAATAGATGGCGAGGGAATTGCCAATGTAAGAACTGCTTTTTATGATTCTATAAGAAACGATATTGTTTTAGGTGCAGAAAACTTTGGGGTTGTTAGATTTGAAAATAAAAATGGCATTTATGCCTATAAAAATGTTTTTAATGTTCCTCATTCGAGCAATCCTCAAGATGCCGTTTTTAATCATATTTCTCAGTTACGTAATAAATCATTCTTTCTATCTAGTAACTCATGCACTTATCTTCTAGGGAACTCAACAAAGGTAATAAATATTAGTGCGATCTGGGATGTTTATAATGAATATGATTCAGTTGTTTGGTGTGTTGGAAATGGCATATCAGGAATACTTAAGTATAACATACTTAATAATACGTCAATTTTGTATACACCTAATATAAGTACTAAAGAGAAGATGAGTAGTTGGGATATTGAACCTTTTATGGATTATTTTTTTGTTAGTACGACGAACGGACTTTTTGTTTTTAATAAGAAAACGCTCGAGTTTTCAAGTATTAAGCAATTTGCAAATCTAAATTTCGAACTAAGCAGTAGGGTCTGGTATTCAAAGGTTATAAACGATGAGGTTTTATATGTTGCGACTCAGGGGAATGGAGTTTATAAAATTAATCTTAAAAATTCTTGCTTTTCACAGCAACCAATTAATTCTTTAAGTGCTTTTCAAATTGAGGCGTTCGATTCTAATTATATATGGATAGTTTCATCGGGAAAGCTTACTTTTTTGAATGGTTATGGACAAGCTTTTGATATAAGAGTAAGTAGATTTGATTTGCCGAACGAAATTGCTTTTCATGGCATAAGCTTACTGCCAAATTACAATTTGATTGTTTGTGGAAATGAAGGTTTCTCAATTATTAATGTTAAGGAGTTTGTAAAAAAAGTTACACACTTTAAAACATTTACTAATATTTCAAAATTCTCCGTAAATGGCAAAATTTCATTTGGATTTCTTCCCAATTATTCTTCAATCAAGCTTCCATATGACAGTAATACTTTGAACTTTGAAATCTCAAATAGCTTATTGGATGATGCAAGTGAAATAAAAATCATGTACAAATTGTATGGTTACGATGACAACTTTCATGTAATTGAAAATGTCAATAATATAACTTTCAAAAGTTTGCCTTCTGGGGTCTATAGACTTGATATTTTTGTCTGTAATAGTATAGGTATATGGGATGACTATGCAACTCAAGTTTTTTTGGAAATTTATCCACCTTGGTATTTTAGTTTTATAGTTAAATTGATTTTTTCTATTATTCTTATTTCTGCTTTCATCTTTTTCTCATTTCAAATCAGGAGTCGTCTTGAGATTCGGAAAAATCGTGAACTTCTTTTGATCGAGACTGAGTTGAAAGGAATACGTTCGCAATTGAATCCTCATTTTATTTTCAACTCATTAAATTCAATTCAAAGCCATATTCTTGACAGTTCATCCAATGTCGCTTTGGCTTACTTGAATAAGTTTGCAAAACTTTTACGTAAAATTCTTGATTATTCCTCAGTAGAAGCCATTGCCTTTAAGTTGGAAATTGCCTGGATTGAGGAATATTTAGAGCTTGAGAAGTTGCGCTTTGAGAATACTTTCATTTGGCATATTATAATTGATGAATCAATAAAAGAGGATTCTCTAATCCCTGCATTAGTTCTTCAACCAATAATCGAGAATGCACTCATTCATGGTTTGTTTCCCAAAAAGAGTATTGGGAAGATTACTATTAGTTATAAGCTCGGACTTGATAATAAAAGTGTTATCTGTGAAGTTCAGGATGATGGTGTAGGCAGAGGAGAATTTGCAACGAAACAATTTACGAAGCACAATTCTATTGGAATGCGTATGACAGAAAAAAGATTGTTCTTTCTAAGTAAGAAATACAATTTGAATTGTGAAATGCAAATCGAAGATCTTTTTAGTATTGACAATAATGGAGAAGGTACTATTGTTACGATAATCTTACCTTTATTACACAAGTAGTAATAAAAGAATTATAGTTTTAAACCAATCTAACATTGTTTTCTCAAATAATTTCTAAATTAGATATGACCAGATTAAAAAGGAAATTCACACCTGAAGAGCGAATCACCAATCAACTCACATGGACAGCAAACACGATTGGAGAGTTGTATAAAAGCAGGTGGCAGGTTGAAATATTCTTCAGAGAAATCAAACAACTACTGCATATTAAGTCATTTATTGGAACCTCGGAAAATACTGTAATGATTCAGGTCTGGACGGCTTTAATAACAATCTTGATTCTAAAGTTCCTAAAGGAAATGGCAAAATATAACTGGCACCTTTCAAATCTTGTTGCTTTTATACGATTGAACTTATTCGTTAAAATAGATTTGCAAAGTTGGCTAGATAGTCCATTTGAATCATGTGAAAAGCCACTTGGTATAAATCAAATACAAGGGGTGCTTTTTTGAAAAGCAGAATTTGCAAGCTATAAGTCAATAAAATCAGTAAATTTGTAAGGATTTAAAAACATTTAGGACACTATTGGTTTTAAACTTATTATTAATAAAAAGTATGTATATTTACCGAACGCTAATGAAACGAATGTCAATGACTGTTTCAGAGGCATAACTAGCTAAGAATGTATTTTTTAAAATCATAAATTTTGTTATTATGTCAAGGACTATTTATAGAGCAATAATTATCGATGATGAATCGTTAAATATTGAAACTTTAGATAAAATTTTGGAAATTCATTGTCCAGAAGTAAAGGTTGTTGCTAGGTGCAAAAGCCCTTTAGATGGTATCCGAATGGTAAATCAGTTGAAGCCTGAAATAGTTTTCCTTGATATAAGTATGCCTGAATTAAATGGATTTGAATTTTTGAATCAGTTTAAGAGGATATTTTTTCATGTTATTTTTATCACAGCTCACAGTGAATATGCACTAAAGGCAATAAAATATGCTGCTTTTGACTTTATTCTAAAACCGATTGATTATATGGAAGTTGTTCAAACGATTGCAAGATTAAAGAGTACTGATTTTAAACAATTGGTGTCATCGAATAGCAATCATAAGAATGCGACCACAGATCTCGCTCTTCCTACTCTTGATGGATTATCGTTTATCGATATAAATGAAATAATTTATTGCCAAAGTGATAATAGTTATACCAGCTTCTTTCTCAAGGATGGAAAAAAAATTGTAGTGAGTCGTAGTTTAAAGGAAACAACCGAGATGCTTGAAAAACATAGTTTTTTCAGAATTCATCAATCATACCTAGTCAACACAAGATGTATTAAAAAGTACACGAAATTTAACAGTACAGTTGTCGTCGTAAATGGTCAAGAATTGCCATTAGCGGTAAGAAAGAGAGAAGAATTTCTTCGATTTGTTACCCGACTCTAGCATTGTTCACAATTGCAAAAGGTTTGTTTGTGTATACCCTGCTTTCCTCTGATTTCATTACGGTTATTTGCATTTGTTTCTTTGAATTTCGTGTTTTTGATAGTTTAACATTGTTGTCCGACTAAAATCAGAGAACAACCTTTCAATCCCAATATAGTTTGGATATTTCGGAACCAACTGAACCACCATTTCGGTTTCAACTGAACCACTATTCCGGTTTCAACTGAACCACCTATTTCGGTTTCAACTGAACCACCATTCCGGTTTCAACTGAACCACCCCTATTTGGGAAATGATGCAATAGCTCTAATCTTGGATTATGGCAAACAACCCCAAAAACATGCATCAGATTAAAGAAATTTTTCGCAGAAAACATCAAGGAGAAAGCAATCGGAGTATATCCCGAAACACAGGCTACTCCCGAAACACAATCATAGAATATATCGATATTCTAAATATTTGTGGCTATGATTTTAAGCAAGCATTGGCTCTTTCAGAAGAGGCCCTGCTGCAACTAATAACCCAAGCCCGGCAAGAAACCCCCGAGGTTGTTCAAAGCCGCAAGTTGGCCCTCGAGGGCCAACTTGCGGCTTTGAACAAAGAACTTAATAGAACAGGTGTTACACGTTTTCTGTTATGGCAGGAATACATAACAGAAAATCCCCAGGGATATAGCTACACCCAGTTTTGTCATCACTTGAGTCAATATAAAAACATACAACACGCCAGTATGCATTTTACACATCAGGCGGGTGAGTGCATGATGGTTGATTTTGCCGGGGACCTGATTCATTATATTGATAAAGATACCGGTGAGAAAATTTCCTGTCAGGTGCTAATCTGTATACTCCCCTATAGTGGGTATACCTATGTTCAGGCCATGTACAGCCAAAAGCAAGAAGAATTTATCAATGGGTTAAACAATGCACTTTTTTATTTTGGAGGCGTTCCCCGCAACATCAAAATGGATAATTTGAGAAGCGGGGTTCAAAAAGCAAACCGGTATGATCCTGACTTTACCGATTTAATGAATTCATTTTCGGCCCATTTTGGAATCAACTGTACCACCGCCAGAGTAGCAAAACCTAAAGACAAACCCCACGTTGAAGGCGCTGTGATAATAACCTACCGCCGCGTTTATGCTCCCATGCGTGACAAAGATTTTTTTAGCCTGTCAGAACTCAATCACGCCATACTGGATCAACTCAAGTTACATCATAAACTTCGCTTTCAAAACAAACCCTTTACCCGGAATGATTTGTTTTTGGAGGAAAAACAAATCCTTGCATCTCTACCGGACAAACCTTTTGAAAAGTATTGTGTTACCCAAGCAAAAGTTCAAAAAAATTATCATGTACAACTTGGCCAGGACAAGCATTTTTACAGTGTCCCTTATCAGCTTATCGGTAAAACACTTAAAATCATTTACACCCTGGATACAGTAGAAATATACGATAGCCTGACTCGGGTTGCCTTCCATCAACGTATCAGCCGAAGTCATGGCTATACTTCACTGAAAGAACACATGCCTGCGAATCATGTTTTTTATCTGGAACAAAAAGGCTGGGATGCAAATTATTTTAAACGACAAAGTCTGATCATAGGAACTCAAACTCATGATTTTGTTTCAAAGTTATTGCTGTCAAGAGATTTTATAGAACAGACTTACAATGCTTGTCTTGGTGTACTGAGGCTTGCTAAAAAATACCCTATGGATCGCATGGAAAAGGCCTGTGAACGAGCTTTGCTATCCCCCGGCATTAGCTACCGTCAACTAGAAGCTATCTTGAAAAAGGGATTGGATAAAGCCCCGATGCCAGACAGGCACGCTCAACAGCTTAACATCCCATTTCACCCAAATATTAGAGGCAAACAAGAATATCAATAAACCCCATCATAAAAATGAATACATCACAAACCACTCACCAACTGCGCGAACTAAATCTTCACGCTATGGCCAATCTTTATGAGACTATGGCCCAAATGCCCGTTCACCAGCAACCATCGGCACACGAGATGATCGCTCAGCTTGCTCAAAGTGAACTCTTAGATCGAAATGATCGTAAAACAAAACTACTGCTCAAGTTCAGCCGCTTGCGCTACGAGGCCATGCTTGAAAATATCGATTATAAAAAGGACAGGAACCTCAGCAAAGACAGTATTTTACAACTCATGGACTGTTCATGGATCAGGAGATCTGAAAACATTTTAATAACCGGTGCCACAGGATGTGGCAAAAGTTATTTGGCTTGCGCCCTTGGGCAGCAAGCCTGCCAGCAGGGATTAAAAGTATTGTATTTGAACCTAAATCGCTTTATCGAAAGAGTGGCGCTTGCGCGCCTTGACGGATCGTTTAATAAAATGCTGAACGGCCTAGAAAAAATACACCTCGTCATCTTGGATGACTTCGGCCTAGCTCCGCTCACCCAAGATGTCAAACTCGCATTACTACAGATCCTTGAAGACCGTTATGGGCGTAAAGCAACCATCATTGCTTCACAAATCCCGGTAGCCCAATGGCATGATTATATCAACGAACCGACTATTGCCGATGCAATTTTAGACCGGATTGTTCCAAAGGCACACCGTTTTGATTTAAAAGGTACTTCATTAAGAAATAAAAAATAATCCTATTATTGCATTACATTATTACCCAGATTGGGGTGGTTCAGTTCATCCGGAATGGGGTGGTTCAGTTCATCCGGAATCGCTGGTTCAGTTCATCCGGAATACTCACATTGCCAATTCTTAAGTAATTTAAATTTTGATTTTGCATAATGCTTACCAAAAGTTCCTTGATGGTTAAATCGGCAAAAACATCTTTATTTAATTTACTTCCTGTACATATTTTAACCAGTTTATTAGTTAGCTGAGCTA
>CAIUDH010000061.1 GCA_903897855.1 uncultured Bacteroidota bacterium
GACAATACCGATTCTCAAAACCTGGTCAAAATTGGAAAAACATTGCAAATTACAAACGGAAATTCTGTAGTGCTTAATGATGATGATAGTACCAACGAAATTCAACAACTATCCATTTCAAATGATACTTTAAGGCTTTCTAAATCAGCGGTGGCGGTGAAACTGCCCGTAAATAATCCATTGGATGATATTGAGAATGCCTTAGGATGTGTATTTGTGCACCGCTATTGTACTGGCGACGGTAGTTTCACCAACCCTTGGAAGTCGAAAGATAGCTCGGCAGGGATTTTTGAAGCCATAAAACATCTTACTCCAACCAAACGCATCGTGTATTTTAAATCGGGCTTTTATTTTACAGAAGGGGCTCTTGATATTGATTTTGAGAAACTCCTTCCCAATTTAAGTAATTCAAATTGGAGAATTGCATTTTCGGGATTTGGAATTGAATTTCAAGGCCATGGTGCAAGCATTTATGCCAATGGTGGCGCGCCATTAACGGGAGGCAAACCGGGCGTACTGTTCAATTGGAAAGGTCAACATGCTTTTTATTGGAAATTTACCGGATTGCAGTTTTATGGAGTTGTAGATACTGCACTTGTGCAATTTGGTAACAGTTATGATTTCCCATGGAATGGTTGTGAATTCGATATAACAGGAAATAATGGTTATGTCTCCTCAAATTACCAAACCAAGCCCTCACCTTCTTCAGCAATTAAAATCTGCTGGCCGCTCGAAAGTAAATTGCATCTAGTTGGAGTAAGTGCCACTGGCAGTGGTGTTGTATTAGAAACAGCCACTTTTTGTACCATCAGTGGAGCCTTTAGCAACACTATTATTCCCGGTACGAATACCCTTTACAATAATTCATTTGGGCTAAACCTTATAAATTGTCAGAGCAATACGTTTACTCATATGGATTTAGAAATTGCGTACAACGGTATAAAATTTGATCTATGGAGTATCCAAAATACGTTTTCAGCCATTTTTGTTTCAAATTGCGATAGCACAGGTGCTACCTTTGACAACAGCACTCAGGTTACGAATGGAAAGAATGTTGTAATTTCAATGAGAAGTGGGCCAACCGTACAAGCTCCCAATTCAACTACAGTACAAAAACTATATTCAACCAATAGCGATTCGACTAAAATAAAGGTTGAAAATTATTTTGATTTTTAGTACCTGATTCTCGGTTTATTCAATAGAAATCTTGACGGTGTCGGATAAACAACTACACTCATAACGAAGACGAAAAAGAATTGTTAAAACAATCCTGCCACTTTACAGTAGTTCAATCTGGGACATACAGTCTCATAAAGGGACCGTTTAAATAACAGTAAAAGTAGGCTGGTCGCAGCACCTACAAGAAATTGGCGATTCAGTGCTTAAACCAGTCTTTGTGCTTCGTTTAAAATTTGGTGATGTGTTGACAGTTTAATACTTCGAAATCCGCTTCATTGCCAAGCGACGAAACGTTCTAGCAATTACCGAAAATATTTCAAACAAAACTGTTACTTTTGTATAAAACAATACAAATGAAGGATCACGAAAAAACCTATAAGGAACTCCTTCGCCAAAATGCAGAAGAGCAACTGAAATTGCATGCAGACAAGGCAGGAGATATCTTCATAACAGAATCTGACATGCTCAAACTTATCCATGAACTACAGGTTCAAGAGATAGAGCTTGAAATGCAGAAGGAAGAACTCATAAAGGCAAATCTTGCGTTGCATAAAAACGGAGAGGATTACCGCCGACTTGCAGAAAGTTCTACAATACTTGTTTATCGTCTGATATTAAAGCCTGAATTTAAATTCGATTATGTTAGCCCTTCAGCAACGGCTATTACAGGATATACACCCGAAGATCATTACAACGATCCACAATTGGGGTTCAAACTGGTTCATCCCGACGACAGGATATTACTTGAAAATACGACTAAATACACTAAAGGAGAACCCCTCGAGTTGAGATGGATACGAAAAAACGGTCAGGTAATCTGGACTGAACAACGTAATGTTTTACTCTTTAATGAAAACAATGAGCCATATGCCATCGAAGGAAATGCCAGAGATATTACAGATAGAAAAAATATAGAACTAGGGCTTCGTAAAGAAGCAGAACGGAATACTTTGCTACTCAGTTTATTTGCAGATGCTCCGGCTCTTACCGATAAAGAACTTTACGACAAGGCACTGGATATAGCTGTAAAAATCACCGACAGCCAAATTGGCTTTTTTCACCAAGTAAGCGAAAACCAGCAGGAAGCCATCCTCACTGCCTGGAATGATGAAGCAAAGAAAAATTGCACCACTATTCATGATAACCATTATCCCATTGAAACAGCGGGAAACTGGGCCGATTGTATAAGACAAAAGAAAGCGGTCGTTCGCAACGACTATACCGTATCGCCCAATAGTAAGGGGTTGCCCGAAGGTCACACCCCCATCGGCAGGTTCATGAGTATTCCTGTAGTACATGAGAAAAAAGTACGGTTGGTTTTTGGTGTAGGCAATAAATCATCTGATTACACTGATCTGGATGTAATCCTAATACAAGCCGTAGCCAACGAATTGTATAAAATACTGGAAAAACGAAAAGTAGAAACGGCCCTTCAACAAAACGAAGAGCGTTGGCAATTTGCCATTGACGGAAGTAATGATGGCATCTGGGACTGGAATATGCAAACTGGTGATGTCTTTTTCTCGAACCGGTGGAAGGAGATGATCGGCTATCGGCCTGACGAAATAGAAGGAAATTTCCTCGAATGGCAAAACCGTGTTCATCCTGATGATATTGAAATGGTTATGCTCAACTTGCATCAGCATTTTGAAAAAAAGACCACGGATTATACGACCGAGCATCGTATGATATGCAAAGACGGATCCTGGAAATGGATTCTGGACCGAGGCAAAGTTCTGGAATGGAATGCTGAAGGGAAACCGGTCAGGATAGTTGGTACTCATTCCAACATTACAGAGCGCAAACTGGCAGAGGAGAATTTGAAGGAGAGTGAAGTTCAGTTCCGGCAATTGGCAGACTCTGGTTCTGCCTTGATCTGGACATCTGGTACGGATAAACTGTGTAATTATTTTAACGCTCCATGGCTTAAATTCACTGGAAGAACTTTGACACAGGAAATTGGGAATGGATGGATAGAAGGAGTTCATCCAGATGATTTAGACAGATGCACTGAAACCTACCTGACTTCATTCGATATACGAAAACCATTTGAAATGGAATACCGTTTGCGTCATTCAAGCGGAGAATACAAGTGGATAATGGACATGGGTTCACCAAATTTCGACAGCACAGGCAAATTTATTGGATACATCGGTCATTGTTTCGACATCTCCGAACGCAAGCTTATCGACGATACCCAAGCTTTTTTACTCGGCTGCGGATTGCCTGGAACCGGTGACGACTTTTTCGAGTCGCTGGCACGCTATATGGCCGAAACGCTGAACATAGGATATGTTTGCATCGATCGGCTTATGGGTGACGGGCTCACGGCACTAACCGTTGCCATATATAATAATGGTCTGTTAGAAACCAATGTTCAATACGCATTAAAAGACACACCCTGCGGTGAAGTGGTTGACAAACGCGTTTGTTGCTACCGGCATGGTGTGCGGCATCTCTTCCCGAATGACCTTGCATTGCAGGACCTTAAAGCAGAAAGCTATGTCGGTACTACGCTGATAGACTCTAAAGGACAGGCCATTGGACTGATCGCCCTTATCGGGGACCAGCCATTGCACAGCGAAGGGAGGGCGGAATCATTGCTGAAACTGGTTGCACCGCGTGCCGCCGGCGAACTGGAACGACGTGAAGCTGAAAATACGCTGAAAGAAACGCTGGAGCAATTAGGAGAGGCCAAAGAAAGTGCCGAAGAAAGTGACCGCCTTAAATCCGCTTTTCTTGCCAATATGAGCCATGAAATCCGTACGCCCATGAATGGTATTTTAGGTTTTTCTGAACTTCTTAGAACTCCAGGTCTCACAGGAGATGAGCAGTTAGAATATATAAGAATAATTGAAAAAAGTGGTGCACGGATGCTTAATATCATCAACGACATTATTGACATCTCGAAAATAGAAGCCGGCCTAATTAAACCGGAACTGACGGAGTCGAATATAAATGAACAAGTCGAATTCATTTATAATTTCTTTAAACCTGAAACGGAAGCAAAAGGGATGAAAATTTCGTTTAAAATTTCCTTGACGGCAAAAGAAGCAACCATGATCACCGACCGTGAAAAGTTATATGCCATTCTCACCAACCTCGTGAAAAATGCCATCAAATACACGGCAAGAGGAGTAATAGAAATAGGTTATCATAAACAGCACGAATACCTTGTGTTCTATGTGAAAGATACTGGTATCGGCATCCCGGAAGACAGGCAGGCAGCAATCTTCGAACGTTTTGTTCAGGCCGATATTGAAGACAGAAAAGCACAGCAAGGGGCTGGTTTGGGGTTGGCAATTACAAAATCGTATATTGAAATGCTTGGCGGAAAAATATGGGTAGAAAGCGAAGAAGGCATTGGTTCAACATTTTTCTTTACCCTACCTTGCAATCCAGCACTGCAAGAAAAAAACACACTTAAAAATGTGGGTGTGGCAGCCTCCGAAAACCATGATAATTCAGCAATTTCGAAACTAAAAATACTGATTGCAGAAGACGATGAAACATCAAATATGTTGCTGCACATAGAAGTTAAACCATTTTGTAAAGAAATTTTAAAGGCAAGAACCGGGGTCGAAGCCGTGGAGATTTGTTCTAATAATTCTGATATCGACCTGATATTGATGGATATAAGAATGCCCGAAATGGGTGGATACGAAGCTACACGAAAAATTAGGGAGTTTAACAAAAATGTTATCATTATTGCTCAAACCGCTTTTGCCTTAGCAGGTGATAGGGAAAAGGCGCTGAAGGCAGGATGTAATGAACATGTTACAAAACCCATTAATAGAGCTGAATTACGGTCATTAATGCAAAAGTATTTAAGGAAAAATTAACAGTAGAATAAAGAATATTTAATGAGGCACATGGCTATAACAAAGTGTAGCAGCTATAAGAGGTTTAGTTGTAAGTCTAGCATTCTGTCCGGCTCAAACTTTAGTGCTTAACTGTTGATTTGCCGCCCGCCATCCCCTCCTGCTGCTAAACTCAAAACCTTTATAGGAAAGGCTTCCGTCGGTTAAACAAGAATCTATTTTAAAGAAATGTGAAGTTAAATCTTGTCGTTACCCATTTGGTCCTTTTAAGTGTATCACTTTGTAGTTTTAACTTTTCGATTAAAAGGAAATCAATTGATTTAACTGAAACACGTTCCTATGATGATACTTCAAAGCAAATTCAGAAATCAATTGTATAATATTCTGAAAAAGAAATAATGATATTTCTCGATTCGATTGGAACACTTGACCCCAATCTATTAAAAACAAAAAACACTTGCCAATTGGCAAGTGTTTAAACAAAAATAATTAAAATGAAAATAACAGACTTACCTTTTAATTGATTAATTGATATAAAATTATCAGCAGACACAGCGTATCGATTAAGCTTAGACGACAAAGAAAACGATACTAATCATTTAGGAACTGTTCACGCAAGTGCCTTATTCTCATTGGCAGAAGCCACAAGCGGGCATTTCTAATAATCAATTCCCCAGAATTTGACTCAGAACTTATTCCTGTTGTGAGACCGGTAGTAGCAAAATAGAGAAAACCTGCAAATGGATAAGTAAATTCAACTACAATACTAACCGAAAATACAATAGATGAAATCAAAGAACAACTAACGACAAGAAATCGAGCATCTGTAAAGTTAAAAATAGAAATGTTTGATACTAATATAATAAATTTTATGACTGGCAACTTTAAATAGTTTTTGACAGTAATAAACCTTAGGCGAAAAACTTAAATCTGGCAATAAATAAGAATATAATTTTTATAACTTTGACACTTCGAGACCTTCTTTCTTGGTTTCGCACTCAAAACAATTACAACAATACCTAATACTAAAAGTAACATGAAAAGAGTAACAGGAATCGGGGGCGTTTTTTTTAAATGCAAAGACCCAAAAAAGACAACAGAATGGTACCAAAAACACCTTGGGTTAGATACAAATCCATATGGTGCTACATTTGAGTGGTACGAAAGCACAGATAGTAAAAAGAAAGCACAGACACAGTGGACACCTTTTGCTGAAACGACGAAATACTTTGAACCTTCAACAAAGGATTTTATGATAAATTACCGAGTCGAAAACTTGGAAGCACTTGTTGAAGAATTGAAAAATGAAGGTGTAACCATCGTGGACAAAATTGAAGCATTTGACTACGGCAAATTTGTGCATATTCTTGACGGAGAAGGAAACAAAATTCAATTATGGGAGCCCATTGACTAAAAGCAAGACATAAAATGCCTCACCACTAACACCTGTTTGGCAAAAGCAGGTCTGAGGTGGTAAATGCCATATTTGTACCTCTAATGGACCCCCTCGCGAAGCCTTAAACTTTGGCTATAAGTTTGCAAAACGAAAATACACATAACCAAAAGGAACCTAATTCATATGCCGACAAAGAACGATTTTAAATTTGCTGCTCTAATGAGTTTAATTACTACTTTTTTTGTGACTTTTGTTTTAGTTTCAACTAATTTAGGCTTCAAAAAAAACTTTATATTTATTTGGATGCAGTCGTGGTTGATCGCATTTATCCTTGTTGGACTATCCATTCTTTTTGTGGCACCAAAAATTAGACGATATTTGAACAAGTAAAAAAAGAAATTAGGACAAGAATTAGGGCGCAAATACAAAGCTCCCTAATGCGTCACATAGAATTAAAATTCCCACGCTAGAAAAATGCAATTAAAAATAAAAGTTTCAACAATCTACAAGTGCTCATTGGAAAGAGCATTTAAATCACCGATACTATGTGATGTGACGAAAGTGCATACAGGATATGGAATGATGCCAAGAGTAACCCACTGCACGGAAGACGAAAATTGGGGGAAAGTGGGTTCAAGTAAAAAAGTATTTGTTGCAAAATCATTGACACATAAAGGAGGTTTCGGTTCGGTTGACAATGTAATTGAACGCACAGAAAACAAGTATTGGAAAATTGAGATTAACAATTTTCAAGCGTGGATGTTAGGTTTTTACAAATTTGTGGGTGAGTGGAAAACGACTGAAATTGAACCGAACCATATTTTAATTGAGTATGCTTATACATTGCATTCGGACAATCCGTTTTTTTATCCCCTGAATTGGATATTCGCAAACACTTTTTGGAAAATATATATGAAACGGGTGCTAAAAAATGTAAGTCAATTGGCATATCATAATGAGCCTTACCCGTATGAATAAAAAAAGCCCGCACCGCTAACAGCAACTACCCAAAAACGAGATTTTATTTATAAAATAAAGTTTTGTGATAAAAGCCCCGCCCTTCTGATAGCCGCAAAACGTGATGAGAAATTGTAGGAACGAACGTAACGAACGAGGTAAGATGAAAACCGAAAAGAGGAAGCAAATTAAGCAATAAAATGAAAAAATATTACACAATTATCGCTTTAACTTTTGCAATTACAATAGGTAGAGCACAATTGCCGAATCCTGCCTTAATTGGATATTGGCATAACTGGAACGACATTAATGCACCTTATATCCAATTAGATGCGATTGATAATCGCTACAATATAATTGAGGTGGCTTTTGCTGTACCCACCACTCCCTCTGATATGAATATGTTATTTACACCTGATGTGGTTTCTTCAGGTGTGTTTATTAATAAAGTTCAGACATTACAAAGTCAGGGCAAAAAGGTGCTGATAAGTATTGGCGGAGCTAACACAAGTATTGACCTGACTTCTACACTAAATAAAAATTCTTTTGTAAGTTCTATGACAGCTATCATCAATACGTACGGATTTGATGGTATAGATATTGATATTGAAAATGGAAACTCCATAGTAGTAACTGGAGGAACAATATCAGCACCTGCAAGTATTGCACAAAAAAATTTAATTGATGCAATAAAACAAATAATGGCAAACTATTACTCCACCCATTTTCATAAACTTTTATTGACGATGGCTCCTGAAACTGCTTATGTGCAAGGCGGACAATCGGCTTTCGGAAGTATCTGGGGAGGATACCTGCCAATTATAGATGGATTAAGAGATTCATTAGATGTGTTGCAAGTTCAACTTTATAACAGTGGTTCAATGTATGGAGTAGATGGAAACATTTACACACAAGGAACAGCTGATTTTATAATAGCCATGACAGAGGCCCTAATACACGGATTTAATACATCAGGTGGAATGTTTGTAGGGTTACCTGCGAACAAAGTAGCAGTTGGACTGCCCTCTTGCACAAGTGCAGCAGGTGGTGGATTTGTAGATTCGGCCACCGTAAAATCAGCCATAGATTATTTAAGAGGAAAAGGTTCTCAACCCGGCACTTATAGCTTGTCAAATAAAAGTGCTTATCCTTCATTAAGAGGAATGATGACTTGGTCGATTAATTGGGATGCAGTAAGCACTTGCGCAAGTAAATATCAGTATGCAAATAATTTTGAACATATTTTTGAGGTTAGAACTGACATTTCAACTCCAGAATTATCAACCATAATAGCGATTTATCCAAATCCAACAAGCGGTCAGTTTACAATTCTGTTACCAATAGAGAATGCAACCATTATCGTTACTGACCTTCTTGGACAACAAATAATCAAAAAACAAGTGACACTGCAAACAACGAACTTACAACTTGACAACAACGGTGTTTACATCGTTTACCTTATAACAAAGCAAGGAACGACAACACAAAAACTAATTGTAAACCGATAACAGAAAGATAAACAACTGCTCATAATGCTCAAACGACCGTGCAAATCATGAAAAAGTCATTAAAATTATCCTTTATCACAAGTGCGATATTTCTTTTATCGATCAAAATTGTAAATGCTCAAACCGGGGGATTTGCTTTTAGTATGGATCCAAAAGAAAATCAAATTCAAAAAAATGACGCTGTTAATCCATGCCTTACAGCAATAGAATATGAACTTATTGAAACCCGATGTGCTGAAAATAATAGGTTATTAAATATTAATAATACCCTGGAAAGACCGTTGTTGACAACAAGCCTCAGCTGGCCTCTGAAAAC
Organism: uncultured Bacteroidota bacterium; assembly: GCA_903897855.1. Lineage (GTDB taxonomy): Bacteria > Bacteroidota > Bacteroidia > UKL13-3 > UKL13-3 > CAINMV01. The sequence goes on from CAIUDH010000061.1 coordinate 9,178, forward strand.
GGCTGCAGGTTTAACTGATTGCGGTTATTATTTTATTGGTGCGTACGTGGATCAAAATTCAGCATCGGGTGTTTTTAAAGATTGGAATTGCGGCACCCGCACCTATGATGGTCATGGTGGAACCGACATTGCCATTTGGCCTTTCCCTTTTAACAAAGTAGATAATAATTCAGTAGAAGTTATTGCTGCAGCAGCCGGTACAATCATTGATAAGCATGATGGCGAATTCGACAGAAACTGTGTAGGGGTGGGAAGTGGTTTGACGGCAAACTACGTCATTATTCAACACGCCGATGCCTCATTGGCATTGTATTGGCACATGAAAAAAAATTCTATCACATCCAAGGCGATTGGCCAAACAGTAGTCGTTGGCGAACCTATAGGTATGGTGGCAAGTTCCGGAAGTTCGAGTGGTCCACATCTGCATTTCGAAGTATGGGCAGGAAACACTGCCAGCACACGCATTGATCCATATTACGGGGCATGCAATTTGCTAAATACATCCACCTGGTGGGTTTCACAAAAACCAGCTTATGAGCCTGCCATTTTAAAAGCTTCCGTTCATATAACAGATTATGTCCCGAAGGTTTGCCCAAATTCAGATACTACCAACGAAAGTACCTTTTACACACTACCTTTTAATGGACCTGGGATGCCAACCGATTTTGCCAAGTTTTTTGTTTTTCTCAGAGATGTTTCGACGGGCTCAATCGTTGATATGAAAATACTTAATCCAAATGGAACAATTTATAGCAGTTGGAATTATACTTTCACGGGCGCTTTTAATGTATGCTATGCGGGTTGGTCTAAACATTTGCCAATCACACCAGGAGTTTGTACTTTTCAGGCAGCTTATAATGGAGTTACTTGCTCCCAGAATTTTACAATTTCAACGAATAACGGAATCGCCGGATATGATAATTTAACGGACATTGTATTTTATCCGAATCCTGCAACTGATAATTTAACAATTGAAACCCAGCAAAAAGCTGTCATAGAAATTTTAAACATCGCAGGACAAATAATAAAAACTATTCATTCCGCAGACAAACAAACAAGCGTGAATGTATCAGATTTATCAGGCGGAGTATATATAATAAAAGTAAAGACTGAGAAGGGAGTTGCTGTAAAGAAATTTTTTAAAGAATAGAACGCCCAGAGCATAACATTTGCCAAAAGGTATTTATCTGCTCCGTGTAGGAGATAAGTTGAATCAAACATTTAGGGTTATAAAAGAATAAAGCCTCCTCTTTCGTTATTCACAATACGAAAGCCCAACCATTATCATTAATATTGCCCCCATTATGATAGATGTATCTGATACTGGGAGTCAAATTCATTATGTTACGAATTTTCAGGACCTCGTTGGCACGCCGTTTCATGACGAAATTAATGCGATTTGCTGGACTCGCAAACTCCTAGGTGATTTTTCGGAGATTGTTAAAAAGATAGAGCTAAACGAGAATATAGCGGTCATTGAAGCTAAGGAGCTTTTAGAACTTCCTTTGAGTGAACAAGGACAACTTGCCCGTGAAATTATCTTGAATGACATGAAGCTCTTGAAAGATCTAGGTGCATCGCCCATCCTTAATTTGATAAAGTACTATGAAAGAGATGAGAACTATCCGTTTTTCCCCACCGATGTATATTCATTTCATGTAGATCGCTCTCCTTTGCCCATCGATACCTTTTTATGCACTTACTATGGCGAGTCGAGTGAGTTATTACCCAATGCACAAGCCGAACAAAAAGTGCTTGTTCCTGAAATACGTCAGGAACTCAAAAAGCGATATCAAGGCGAAGATGAAGGGTTTGAATTGTTTTTAAGTGACCATTTCTTTGATCTGCATTATCGGGCTAAACCTAAGGCATATCCTATCAGCGTAGGACTTGGTACTATATGCAGATTGGCGGTAGATCATCCTGAAAGCAAAGTGCTTCCGTGTGTTCACCGCGCACCAAAAGAAAAAACAGGTGAGAATCGCTTGTTGTTGATTTGTTGAATGTAAATTAATTACGAAGCGATTTTTCTGCTGTCAAGTATCATGGTTCGAATGATCGTTTTTTGTAAATTTGATGCTCGGTGCTTCGAATGAAGTTTTGTGAATAAATCGCCACCTTCGACAAGTCCATAATCATTCGGTGACATTGTATAATAACAGTAAACAGACCCTTTAAAATTGAATAGTATGAAAAAATTTAATTGGAGAGAAATATACAAATTCCTATCAGGTGCATTTTTCGTGACAGCAGGTGCAAGTTGGTATTTCGCCTACCTCAAACTTGACGTTCCACTTCTGGGAACTACCCTATCACACCAGTTTTTATTTATTCGTGGTTTCATTCATTTTGCCTTGTTTCTGATCACTTGGTACTTTGGCTTTATCGCCCATCGAAAACCATAAATTCAAACAGGCTTGTACATTTTAATGACATTATCGGAAGATAGTGTAAACTGTATTCAATATGATATTAAATGGTGCGTCTGGCTTGAATTAGCAAAAAAAATGAACATCCCAGAGGCTTGCATTCCCAATTGCTATGCTGATGATTATGCATATCCTGACTATTTTAAACAATATGGAATTAAGTATAGTCAAGAAGGTACTTTAGCAAAAGGGGCAAAATGCTGTGACTTGAAATTTGAAAGGATATTAGAGACAGGCCAATCCATGAACAAGTAAAACCATCCACGTTGTTTTTGTGAGTTTATTTCCCCAACCACCTGGGCCTTGAACTTGCTGATTGCGAAACCTCTTTCAACATTCAATAGGCTTAAAAGAAATAGCAGGTAAAATGCCCCTATAAGTGTTTCTGTTTTCTACTACCTTTGCAGGAGTTTTACATTTTGTGCTTCTTTATCACCGGTTCTTTAAGCCCCTGATTATGATAAGCAAGGTAGAACAAAAAAAGAAACAAACATTAATATTGTCGACTATGAATATATCCAAAAATACATTTGAGGATTTTCCTGATTCGGTATTAGAAAAATGGCAGAACATCGCCGATCTTTTAGCCGAAACGATTGGTGTTCCAGCGGCTTTAATCATGAAGGCCGACCATGAATTCATGGAAGTTTTCATCTCGAGCCACTCTGAAAATAATCCATATCAAGCAGGTGCTAAAGTAAAAGGGAACGGTCATTATTGCGAAACTGTTCTAAAAACTCAAAATAAATTATCGATTTCAAATGCAACGAAAGACAAAATTTGGAACAAAAATCCAGATCTAAAACTAGGCATGATTGCCTATTTGGGATTTCCAATCAATTTCCCCGACAACCAACCTTTTGGAACACTTTGCGTATTGGATAATAAGGAACGGCCCTTCACGCAGCTGAATGAAAAACTAATTGAACAATTTAAGAATGTAATTGAATTGGATTTGGCGTTGTTGCAATCATTTGAGCTTAAAACAAACCATTGGGCAGCCAATCTTGTGCATGAAATTGCCGAGCGCAAAAAGGCAGAGGAGGCGTTCGAGAATAGCGAACTGCGGTTCAGAAATCTATTACAGGATGTTAAAAATTTAGCTGTGCAGGGGTATGCTCCTGATGGTACGACTACCTATTGGAATAAAGCATCTGAATTATTATATGGATTTACTGCTCAGGAGGCTATCGGCAGAAATCTACTTGACTTGATTATACCCGCAGAAATGAAGGATGATGTAAGTAGTGCAATAAAGTGGATGGTAGAGTCGGGACAACCAATACCTTCATCAGAACTGATATTACAGCGAAAAGATGGCTCCCTTGTTTCTGTATATTCGAATCACACCTTAGTAAAAGTTCCCGGACGACAACAGGAACTGTTCTGCATAGATATTGATCTTACTGAGCGTAAGCAGGCTGAAGAAAAACTGAAAGAAAGTGAACAACATTATCGCACCCTATTCGACCAGGCCAATGAAGGGCTCATCTTGTTAACCATGGATGGGAAAATAGCCGATCTCAACCAATCCTTTGCACAAATGCATGGCTACACGGTTGATGAAATGAAGAATATGGACATTAAAAATTTGGATGTTCTTAGGGAGGGTGCATTTGCCGAACGTGAAGCCGTTATGCAACGACTATTAGCCGGAGAAGTAGTGCGTTTTGAGGTTGAGCATTACCATAAAAAGGGACATTCCTTTTTTATGAACGATACCGTAAGTGTCGTCACCATTGCCGGCCAGCAGTATTTCCTAGCATTCCATCAAGATATTACAGAGCGAAAGCAAGCAGAACAGGAACTCATCACCGCTAAATTAAAAGCGGAAGAGAGCGATCAACTGAAATCAGCTTTCCTTGCTAATATGAGCCACGAAATACGCACTCCAATGAACGGAATTCTGGGGTTTTTAGAATTATTGAATAATCCTGACCTTGAGAGTGAAGAACAGCAAGCATATATAAAAATAATTCGAAAAAGTGGTGAACGTTTGCTTAACATTATTTCCGAAATAATTGATATCTCGAAAATAGAAGCTGGGCAAATAGGAGTTCATCTTCAAGAGATAAATATAAATGATAAAATAGAAAATACATACAACCTCTTTAAACTTGATGCTGAGAATAAAGGATTAAATCTTTCTTTTAAAAATAGTTTACCGGATAATGAATTAATTATAATCACAGACAAACATTTATTGTATTCGATTCTAACTAATTTGATAAAAAATGCCATAAAATACACCGATAAGGGTTCAGTTGAATTTGGGTATGAGATCGTTGAAAATATGCACGACTTACCTATACTAAGGTTTTACGTGAAAGACACCGGCATTGGTATTCCAAAAGACAGACAAGACGCTATTTTTGAACGATTCATTCAAGCAGATATTGCTGATGTGCAAGCAAGACAGGGAGCTGGTCTGGGTTTAAGCATTGCAAAGGCTTATGTGGAAATATTAGGTGGGAGGATCTGGGTTGAAAACGAACCAGGACAGGGTTCAATATTTTATTTTACTCTTCCGTACAAAATGAGGAAGAAAGAAAAAGTCGATATAAAAAATGTTGTATCCAATAGTATCGAAGGTATTTTGGTAGAGAACCTGAAAATTTTGATTGTCGAAGATGATGAAGTATCCGAATTGTTGATTGTTAACCTCGTAAAACCATTTAGCAAGAAAATGATACGAACCCATTCCGGGCTCGAAGCAATCGAAATTTGCCGAAACAACACCGACATTGATTTAATTCTGATGGATATTCGAATACCTGATTTAAATGGTTATGAAGTAACCCGCCAAATACGAGGTTTTAATACAGATGTTGTAATTATAGCCCAGACCGCTTTTGGGCTCACTGGAGACCGAGAGAAAGCAATCGAAGCAGGATGCAACGATCATCTTTCGAAACCCATTAACAAAGACCAATTACAGGCATTAATTCAAACGTATTTCAATAAATAATTCTCGCTAATTAGTTATTGTGCAAGCCCTCTTACGTATTTGGGCATACCTTGCGTTACGAATCTTCGAAACACACCTCAAAGCAGAAAGTAGACGAGAAATCAAAAAACAATAAACTACTTTTGACAAAAATCAGTTTATTGAGATTTGAGAATGCCGAAATTTACAAAATTTGACAGCCCAAAAACAACTTTTGAAGACGTTAATTAAATGAAAAACATCCGTCGCATAGTCTGCATCAGCCTTCTTCTTCTAAATTTTTATTTGAATGGCGTTTGCCAAACAGACGCAAACACCCCATACCGAGGAATAACCATCTACCTTGACTATCCTGATGTGCCGGCTTCTGTAAGCGCTGTTCAATTGGATAGTATACTCAATGGGATAAACTATCAAGAGTCGGGCATTCAACGAAGTTTCAGAAAGTATTGGCATGAGCAAACACGAAGGAATGTGGTGATGCATCAATCGGTTTTCTTTTACACTGCTCCTAAGCCCTCCACCTACTATGACACGATGGGTTGGCAAAATGGTATTCTATTATGGAAAGATGCGTTGGAAAAAGTTATCCTAAATAATCCATCCTTTAATTGGAGTACATTAAGCCTAAATCAGGGAGGGTCTATCAAATCTGTAATGATTATTAGCAGTAAATGGGGGCCTGCTGGTGTTGGTGGCACTCATTTTCCTAGCTGGACACTTTCTAATGGCATTAAGGTGAACACTATTTATGGCTCCGTTATGAAGGCGCCTTGGGACGTTACCAATAACCTTTTCATGACTCTTCATGAAAGCGGGCATGGCATTTTCCAATTACCCGACACTTATGATACTGAATACAATTCAGGAGGAACTTCCTTCTACACACTGATGTCGGGTGGAAAAAGTGATGTTGAGCCGATTGGCGGCCCATTTATGGTACAAAATAATTGGGGACATATCATTTCATTAGGGCCTGGTACCCATAACCTAACACTCAATGCAGATGGAGACAGTGTTGTTGTACTCAGAAATCTTCACGACACGTTGGAATTCTTTACCCTCGAAGCAAGGAAAAAAAGTACCATAGGAAATTCGTTGTTCCCTGCAAATTTGGGTTTGCTGGTATGGCATTCCGATTCTAAAGTAAGTACCTCCAACACGTTACAAGACAGAACACCGATGAAGCACTATGCGCATTCTGTTGAACAGGCAGACGGCTTATTTGAACTAGAAGGTAACAGTAATATCGGTGGCAATATGGGTGATCTATTCTTACCTGGGAATTCATTTAATAATAACACAACACCCAACACTAAATGGTGGGACAATTCAGTATCGGGGATTGATTTGAATAATGTAAAGTTGATAGGCACCAATAAAATTAGCTTCACCGTTACCATACCCAATGCACATGCTGATCACTACCAAGAGATTCCGCAAAGTGGATGGAGTGTTGTTTCGGCACCCGTTTCGCAGGTAGGTTATGAACCGGCAAAAGCCTTTGATGGAAATGTAAATACCTACTATCATATTCCATGGGGTAACACCTTTTCAAGACCGCATGAGATGGTGATTAATCTTGGAAAGGTATATTCCATCAATGAATTTTATTACACCGCCAATAAGAACAATGCTCCACCTTGGGAAGGTCGTATTGAAAACTACAAAATTTATATCAGCTCAGATACGTTGAATTGGGGCGCAGCGGTGGCATCGGGAACGTTGTTCCAAACAGGGTTCAGGCAATATGTATTGTTTGCAAATAAAGCCGGACGATACTTAAAGTTTTCGGCATTCACCTCTTTCAATAATGATGTTAGAACTTCCATAGCAGAAATAAATTTAAGAGGTTTTGATCCAACGGTGCAATCGTTGTCAAAGTCGACTTCAAATTATGATTTCCAAATTTATCCCAACCCAAGCAAGGGATCGGTTCGCATTCAACTTTTAAATGACTTTGCGGAAATCACGGTTATGAACATGCTTGGACAGCCAATCATTAAAACTTATGCAACTGAAAAAACAACGGGGCTGCAATTAGACCAGAATGGAGTTTACACGGTATATGTAAAGACAAAGGAGGGAACAACAACTCGGAAATTAATTATAAACAAGTAAGAGAAGATGAATAATAGAGCCTTGGATTAACATCTGGATTCGAGATTACTAGTGGGAAACCTACATAAAAAAACCTTTAAAAAAGAAATTATACGATTTACAACCATTACATTTTTACTATTTAAAATATGGATCATAAAAACAAAATAGTTCCAAACCTGTGGTTTAGTGCTGACGAAGGTAATAGTTCAAAAGTGCTTGAATATTATAAGAACATTTTTAGCCATGACCTTGAACAAGGACCAATCATACCACTTGGGGAAACACCAAGTGGAAAAACTGAAATGTGTGAAATAACTATTTTTAATCAAAAATATGTACTCATGATTACCGCAAAAGAACATCATCCATTAAATGACGCTGTCTCATTTATGATTTATTGCGAAGACCAAAATGAAATTGATAAATACTGGGACTATTTTACTTTAGAAGGCAAAGAGTCTCAATGCGGCTGGTGTATTGATAAGTATGGACTTCGATGGCAAGTGTTGCCAAGAAATTTGGGTAAGCTAATGAGCAAACCAAACTCTTTTAAAGTAATGATGGGGCAGAAAAAAATTGTAATCGAAGAATACCTGAAATAAAAACCCCAATGATAACAAGAGCTTTGTATGGGGTTAGATTATTCTATGACCAGCTTTCTTTTAAACGAAGTCCCTGATTGCCTAATTTCAACAAAATAACAACCTGATTTAATACCCGATATATCAACTTCATGAATGGCTTTATTTATAGTTTCATGCTTTAATTCATGCCCCAGCATATCCCATAAAATTAATTCCGAACCTGTTTTAAAACGATCTTCCTTTAACTCCACATAAAACTGGCTGAATGCCGGATTGGGGTATATGTTTATGCTTCCGTTGATGTCCATGGAATGAATACCTGTAGCGTTATCGGTAAGTCTCAACACAAAAGCATCGAGGCCTCCATCGGAAACGAGCGTTTGCGATCCAAAGGTACCCGACCCGTTGAAGGCGCCAGTAACATACACGCTTCCATTTTTGCCGCAGGCTATGCCATAGAGATAGTCACTGCCTGCCCCTCCGCCTTCGGCAAGCCATAAAACATTTCCGCCGGTATCAACTTTAGCGACAAAGACATCGGAAAGACCTTTCGAATGAACTATTTTATCTGCGAAAGTCTTCGTCTCGCCAAACAACCCACAAACATATATATCACCCGATTTACCCACATTCACGGCAGTTCCTTGGTCAATACCGTCTCCTCCAAGATCTTTTAGCCAAAGGGTGTTTCCGCTTGAGTTTATCTTAATAAGGTAAGTGTCAAAGTCATATTGGCCTCCTTTTGAAGACAGGCTTTTTCCGTTCATATTCAACGTGCCTGAGAAGAAGCCGGTACCAATCACATTGCCATCATTATCTAACTTTAAGCCTAGGCCTCTTGCAAAATCATTGGCGCCTCCGCCGCCAGGTTTAACCCATATAAAAGCACCTTGTTCCGAAAGTTTTGCTACATAAGTACTTAATAGTGCTGTTCCGTTTAATAGAATGGTGTCAAATGTTGACATTCCCGTAAAAAGGCCGGTAAGATAAATCTCACCATTGGTATGCTGGCCCACGCCATATCCGCGGTCTTCACCGGCTCCACCGGCTCTCTGCGCCCAGGTAAGCTGACCTGTCGAATCGTACTGGCATAACAGCACATCCCTATTTCCTTTACTGATGAGTTGTGTGCCACTAATATTCACTGTATCCTTGAAACTTCCACTCACAAGCACGCCCCCATTTCTGGTAAGTGATACCCTATTGCCATAGTCGTCACTCATGCCGCCACCTGACCTAACCCACAAAAGACTACCTGCGGCATTGTATCTAGCCACGAACATATCATAGCTTCCATTACTTACAAGAGTACTATTCCCAAATTTGGCGGTGCCCGTAAACCATCCCGTAACATATGAATCGCCGTTGGGCGTCGTTGCAATGCCTGCGCATACTTCATTGCCGGTACCACCCGCTTGTTTTACCCATGTTAAGGTGCCTCCGGCAGTATAACATGCCAAGAACACATCTTGTAAGCCATCACTGGTAAGGCTTGTACTTCCAAAGGACGACGTGCCCGAGAACCATCCACAGGCATAAACATTCCCTATATTATCGGTGCTTACATCATACCCCTGATCCGATCCCACTCCCCCAGCTTTATTAGCCCATGAGATATCCTGTGCCTGAGAATTAAAACATATAACCATGATGGCTATCGTAAGAAGTCTATTGAATTTCATTTAAAAATAATTAGATTTAGTGAATAAATTGTTACCCTGGAGAAGCTACGAGTTCTGTCGTATCCAAAAAATCTCACATTTGAAAAAGTAGTTGGGTTGCCGAATTTCACCAAAACTTAATTTCTCATCAGCTCAATTCGTTTTAGCCAAAACTGCAGACCCGAGAGAAAGTTCAAAGATATCTTTATTTCTTAAAGTGAAGATAATCTCAGGACTCTTTGATGATGCGCTTCGCTAAGTGTTTTGGGGCGATCGACCTTAAAGAGATGCCTGGTTTTATGCCTTTTGATTGTTTTCGCTATCTTCGTACTTCATTTCCTTTCATCGCAATGAAAAAAAATTACCTCTTTGTCTTTCTATTTATCATAGCTATTAAACTTTCTGCACAAATGCCGGCAGACTCCTCAAGTTATCCATACTGGCAGGATATGATGCAAGATTTCAGCATTAACTATCACACGACTGTGAGTGCTTTTAATAGATACTATGAAAATCGTGTCGTAGAGCCTCATAATGGCTTTAAAACATTCAAACGTTGGGAAGAATTCTGGCGCACCCGGGTGGATGAACAAGGTAATTTTCCTGCCAATGACGCTCAATGGAATTCCTATTTTAACTACTTTGGTAATGGTAAAAGTAGTTCCACGCTTTCAGCAGGTGGCAACTGGATAGCTTTAGGTCCGGCAATTTTACCTTCTAATATTACCGGGCAGCCCAATGGCAACGGGCGAATAAACGCAATTGGTTTTCATCCCACCGATTCTAATAAAATTTGGGCAGGTGCACCTCAAGGCGGGTTATGGAGCTCTAATGATGGAGGAGTAACATGGACAAGCAATACCGATAATCTGCCCACCTTAGGCGTGTCGGCTATTTTAATTGATAATACGAACCCCGCAGTGATGTATATTGGTACGGGTGATCGTGATGCTGGCGATAGTCAGGGTTTAGGAATTATGAAGAGTACTGATGGAGGAAGTACTTGGGTTCAAATTAATTCAGGCTTAGGGAGTGTGACGGTGGGAATGATGGAGATGAATAAAAAAAACAACAACATTTTAATCGTTGCCACCAGTGGCGGCATATTCAAGTCGATCAATGCGGGTGCCACTTGGGTTAAAAAATCACCCAACAGTAATTCTTATAAAGATATTGAATATCATCCTTCCGATACAAATATTGTTTATGCCGTAGAAGGAAGTGTTTTTTACAGAAGTACCGATGCTGGCAACACCTTTACAGCCATCAGTGGAAATGGGACTTCCAACTTACCCCTTGGAACTCGCGCTGTAATTGGTGTTTCTTCGGCAGCCCCTGATTATGTTTATGTGGTTCTTGCGAATGGAACCTATAAAGGCACTTATCTCTCGCGCGATAAAGGCATTACATTCATCACAAAATCAACAACGCCAAATATTTTCGATTATTCGTCCGATGGCAGTGGCACCGCTACGCAAGCTTGGTACGATATGACCATGGCTGTGGATACCGCCAACTTCGGAACCATTTATGTAGGAGGAGTCAACATTTTTAGAAGTATTGATACTGGCGCTACCTGGACCTGCTATGGACAATGGGTGGGATCGGGTGCTCCAGCAATTCATGCCGACCAGCATCAGTTGCGTATTGATACAAAAACAAACAAACTCTATTGTGGTAATGATGGAGGACTTTATTCCAGAAAAGTTGGAGCGAGTTCATTTACCAATTTGACTTCCGGATTAAATATTTCTCAGATTTATCGTATTGGGCAATCGGCTCAATCGGGAAGTATTGTAATAGCTGGATGGCAAGACAACGGAACGGGGTTTTATAGAAATTCGATATCGGGAACCAATAAATGGAAAACAAACATGGGGGGCGATGGAATGGAATGTATCATTGATCCTACCGATAGTAATTATATGTATGGCGCCCTCTACTACGGCGATATCCGTCGTACCTCCTCGGGAGGAACTTTAGGCTCAACAGTTGCCGCTAGTGGCTCCTTTGGCATTAATGAACAAGGAGCCTGGGTTACGCCTTATGCCCTGCATAAGAAAAACCCGAATGTTATGTTTGTAGGATATAAAAACATTTGGAGAGGTGTCGGTGTTAAAAGCAGTCCGACATGGACGAAAATTACTACCGGTTTTTCAGATAATGTGGTAGCGATCGAACAATGTGAAAGCGATAGTTCACGCATGTATTATTCTCGTAGTGGAAAGTTTTACCGAACCGACAGCCTTTATCGTGCCACCCCTACTTTTATAGAACTTACCTCTCGTACACCGAATCCTACTTCTACCGTAAACTGGATTGAAACACATCCAACAAAACCTTTGACTGTTTATATTCTTCAAAATGGATCTATTTACCGAAGTAACGATACTGGAAACACTTGGACTAACCTCACCACTTCGCTGCCTAGTGGTACAAGAAATTGCTTGTTGATTGATAAACAAGCCACTGACGGACTTTATGTAGGTACTGATGTTGGCGTGTTCTACAGAGACAGCACCATGTCGGCTTGGGTTCCTTATAAAACGAATTTGCCAGCCAACTCTCGTATCACAGAATTGGAAATGTTTTATGATTATGCCAACACCACCGATTGCCGAATCTCTGCATCTACCTATGGACGTGGCTTATGGCAGAGTGATGTATATCTTACCAATAGCGCACCACAAGCTAATTTCCAATCAGATACCGTTGCTTGCACAAATCGTACCATTGCATTATTAGATGTCTCCACAGGAAGCCCTGATTTTTGGCAATGGACCATTACTCCATCCACTTTTACATTTGTCAATGGAACCAATACCAATTCTCAAAATCCACAGGTGTCTTTTACTGCCACAGGCACTTATTCTATTCGGTTTTACGCTAAAAAAACGGGCTGGGGATATAGTACTTTGGTTAAAAACAATTTTATTAATGTGGGCTCCAACCCTCCTGTAGTGGTAGCGAATGCCAGTGCCACGAATATTTGTAAAGGTTCTTCAATTACCCTTTTAGCTTCTGGCGCCAATAGTTATACTTGGTATGGGAATAATGTTATCATTGGCAATACCGCCTCACTCGTTGTAACACCTTCAGTAAATACGCGTTATGTTGCCTATGGCAGCAATGGGCAGTGTTTAGATAGCGCCGTGGTGATTGTGACCGTAAACAGCGTCGTTGGTATGGCACTAAATACCACCAACATCACTACTTGTGAAGGAACTCCAGTGACCCTACTAGCTTCGGGGGCTTCTACTTATGTGTGGAGTCCCTCAACCGGATTAAACACATCGAACGGCGCATCGGTCATTGCTACACCATCGGTCACCACCCGATATCTTTGTACGTTCGCTGCCTTAAACACCTGCACCGATACCTTAAGTGTTTTGGTGAATGTAAAGCCTAAACCACCACTCTCCGTTTCTGGCGATCTAACCATTTGTTCTGGTTCCACCGCTTCGCTAAGCGCTACTGGTGCTACTGGCTATAGCTGGTATCTTGGCACCACATTACTAGGAACCAATCCTATACTTAGTGTTACGCCCACAACTCTCACCACCTATAAATTAAAAGGCACACTCAACGGTTGCACCGACTCCATCAATATTACCGTCAACGTCGTTGCAAAACCTACCATCGTCGTGAGTGGTACACTAATCCTATGCAATGGATCAAGCACTACGCTGCTTGCCTCTGGCACCACCACTTATAAATGGTATAATGGCAGTACCCTTATAGGGAATAATGCTTCCATCACATTAAATCCGACGACCACTACGACTTATAAAGTAGTAGGATTAATTGGATTGGCTACCTGCTCTGACTCTACCAATATTACTGTCACGGTGAACAACTTGCCAACGATCAACATTAACCCCAACACAGCAAAAATTGCCCTCGGTCAATTTACCACACTTACGGCTTCTGGTGCTTCTTCCTATACTTGGTCGCCGGCGGCTGGCCTAAACACAACGACTGGGGCTAGTGTTGTAGCATCTCCTACCATTACCACAGTTTATACCGTGACGGGTAAGGATGCAGCCAATTGCAATAACACCAAAACTGTAACGGTGACCCTCGCAGCGAGTGGAGTCAATCCAGCTGCATTACACCCCAAGGTAGTGTTTCAACCCAATCCTGCTCATAATTTAGTGAATATAACAGTGCCTAATAACAGCAAAGTGAAACTTTATGATATCACAGGAAAACTAGTTTTAGAAAAAGAACTTGCTTCAGGAACGACTGCAGTCGAAGTTGAAAAAATCCCAAGAGGTATCTATACTGCAGAAGTGATACTAGGTGATGAAAAGTTTTATTCAAAATTGGTATTGAGATAAAAAATATTTAATTATGGCATTTAGAACTGAACCCGCTACCCCAAAAACAGTGGTCTTAAAAAAGGCATCTGCAGTTAAAATAGGAATTGTGGTTTCGCAATGGCACTCCGACATCACCCATGAATTGCTTAGCGGAGCCTTACTATACCTCAAAGCAAAGCGTATTTTATTAAAAAATATTATCGTCGACTATGTGCCTGGAAGTTTTGAATTACCGCTGGGTGCTCAATGGCAGTTGGAGCGTGGCGTAGATGCCTCGATATGCTTGGGTTGCGTAATCAAAGGCGAAACGATGCATTTCGAATTTATTTGCCATGCCGTAGCCAGTGGTATTAAAGATTTGAATTTAAAATTCTCCAAACCCGTCATGTTTGGCGTGCTCACCCCAAATACGTTAAAACAAGCCCAACAACGCGCTGGAGGTAAATTTGGCAACAAAGGCCATGAGGCTGCAGAGGCTGCCTTACAAATGTTGATTTTACAAGGGAAATAACTTTTTCTGAAAATGGAAATTCGTTTTCTCTCTCATGGTTCGATAAAAACAGGAGGATACCGACACGAACTTTTTTTGGCCCAGACCCTAGAACAAAACAACGTTAATCATGTTTTGAAGGTGCTCCGGAAACCCTACGATGCTCAAGGTGCAAGACACTTGAAATTGCAATGGTGGGGGTTTAAAAATACCTATTCGGAGATGGCCGTAGTTGGGGGTAGGCTTGCTTTAGTAGCCCTACTTAGGAATGTTTTTTCTCGGAACAGGATTTATATCGTATTGCATCACTTCGATACAGAAGATGGGAAATCAACTGCTCTTCAATTGTATTATGCCTCCTTGTTTCACTTTCTCTCATGCTTTAAAAAACGCGTTCAGGTTATTGCCGTATCTCCCTATTTTCAGGCTTTCTTCCAACAGAAATTAGAACGAGACATTTTACTATTCCCTAATTTTTTTGATACTCAGTACCTCTCTAAATTTAGCACTACCCATAAAAAAAAATTAATCTGTTTAGGACAATGGTCTAAAAAAAACAGCGCTGAGATTTTTGTTTTGGCAGAGCTACTCACCAGGAGAGGATACGAATGTTATTTTAGCAGCTTAAATAAAGATATGGCTGGGCAAAAAGAGCATTACAAAATTATTTGCTTTGAGACGTATGAAAGTTATTTGCAACCACTGGCAGAATGCATTTACACCATTGCTTTCCCGGCCATAAACGAAGGGTGGAATAGGATCGCTCACGAAAGCATTTTAGTGGGCACTACCGCTATCGGGTTTAAAAAAGGAGGGCTTGGTAATTTATTGGTCGAATCGAATATGCTTTCGGTTCATTCTGCAGAAGAGGCTCTGGCACTTATTTTAAGCGATATTCACCCCAAGGCTAACCAATCATTCATAGAAAAATATGACATTGCAAAGGCCCCCTTATGGCTTCGTTATTTTCCGGCTTGATGGGTCTCAAGCATTTCCTAGTCGTGAAACCCAATTAATCTTTCATAAAATCCATCCTAAATTTCTCTCTTCGGAATTGAGAAAAAGGTAACGGCTTCAGATTATTCTGTTGCTCATCGTGACGAGTACGAAAAATATCTATGGCCGTATATACTGCATTTCTGAAACTTGTTTCGTTGGCGATGCCCTTGCCCGCAATATCAAAAGCGGTACCATGGTCGGGGCTCGTGCGAATTACCGGCAATGCAGCAGTAAAGTTTACACCACTTTCGAAAGCCATGGCCTTAAAGGGTATTAAGCCTTGATCGTGATACATGGCTAAAACTACATCGAACTGTTGAAACGCTTTGGTACCAAAGAAACCATCGGCACTATAACATCCGTAAACCACCATTTTTTCATCTTTGGCTTTTTGAATCGCTGGCAACAAAATTGTTTGCTCCTCTTTCCCAATCGCTCCCTTATCGCCGGCATGTGGATTTAAACCCAACACCGCAATCTTAGGATTGGTAATGCCAAAATCTTTCTGTAATGTGTTATACACTGTTTTGATTTTGTCGTAAACCTTTTGAATCGTAATATGCTGCCCTATCTCCGTGATTGGAATATGCTCAGTAACGAGTGCCACCTTTAACTCTTCACTAAGTAGCATCATCGCATACTTTTCGATACCAAACTCTTTGGCAATATATCCGGTATGCCCCGTAAACCCTTCCAATGGGATATTGCCTTTGCTTAAGGGAGCAGTCACTAATGCATCAATACTTCCACTTTTTAAATCGGCCACAGCAGCCTGCAGAGAAAGAAGCGCATATTTCCCACCGGTTTCATTCTCCTCGCCAAATTTAATCTCTACTTCTTCATCCCAAGTATATACCATATTCACTTTACGTGACAAGGCTTGATCGGCACTTTTAATACCGTTATAATTAAACTCGTTCAGGTTTAATGCTTTTTTATGAAATCCTAAAGTTTTGCTGCCACAGTAAATAATAGGAGTGCAAAGTTCTGTCATAGCAGGATTACTGAAGGTTTTTAGAATTACCTCCAACCCTATTCCGTTGATGTCGCCAACGCTGATACCAATTTTCATAATTGCAAAAATACGCGTTGGAAATAACATACGCGTTGGTTATTAATTTGAGAGTGGCATTTTACCACTTTAAGAAGAAAAACCCTGTTTCATTCCTGTCAGAGCTAATAGGAGCAGTAAACTCATCCGTTGTTTAGGCCCCGAATTGAGACAGATGATGGTTTAAATGTTTGTAAAACATATTATTCCATTCAAATTTATTTAAGGCACCGAAGGAATGTGATTCCTTGTTGTCGAAGTAATTTTCGCCCAACTCCTGTGTTTTAGTAATATAATTCAGGAGACGTTGTTTTTCTACTTCAAAGTTTTTGGTTTCCTTGATAAGAAAATCAGGACCTGTACGGCTATTTATTATATAGGGCGTTTCGTCCACCACGGTTTTTTTAACAAACTTCCTTAAGATAAACTTCATGAACAGGCTTGGCTTACGATGTTTGTTTTCATACGCCATTTCATACGTTACATTACAATGCGCGAGCATCTGTGCCACACTCATTTTGCCCCATTGAGCTTTGGTTTCCGAGGTTAGGTTTTGGATTCTTTGAATGATGCTCTCTGAAACCTCTTTGCTGAAAATATTTGGTAATGCCATAATTTAATTTGATGCAAAAATACTTTAATTCTATTGATTCGTAAGAACCACAAGAAACGATTTTTTATAAATAACTTCAATTATTAAAAGCATTAAAGGTACTTTCGCCGCCTAAACCATTATTTTATGTTTTTAAAAATACCAAATTGTTTTAAAGTCCTCATTGTCTCTTTATTCATGAACAGTTCACTACTAGCGCAGAAAGTGGATTTAGATAAATATTACTTCGATGCCGAAATTAAAAGCTTACCAACCAATCCACTTCCTGCAGGTAATCGAACCTATTCCGTGAATTCTAGAGGATCATCCATCGCGAATGAGGCTGTTGCCAATGGCAGCGTCATCGATAGAGTGTATGTTTCTGGTTTTAAAAAGGTGGAAGGTAGAGCCCACATCAATTTTAATTTCGAATTTGGTGATTTGTATATCACTTCTGCCGTTACCTCCACCCGAAAAGAAGAAAATAAAGACAAAAATAATGTGGTGACATCAACGAAATATTATTACAAAAAAATAGTTACCTATTCCTTTTCAATCACCTCAAAACTGACGGATGAAAAAGGTACTGTTATTGGTAACTTCAGTTCTTCAAATAGCAATTTAACGTGGTCGTCTACCGAGTTTGGGAGCTCTTCGGATGCAGAAAACTACTACCGAAATTCTTATAACGACATTCGTCGTGAAATTTGTTCAAGCCATATTAATGGTACTATAAACGATGCCAATAGAACCGTGAATGCAAAATACGGATATGTGGATTCAAAAAACAGAGATTATTTATGGATTGAGGCTGCGAAAAAATTTCCAGAATACCAAGCGCAACAAGATAATTGGCTATTGACCAAAGCATTTATTTCTACGTTGAAAGGAAATGAGGCAATTTCTACAGATCAAATGGCGCAAGTGAAGCCGATTTTGGAATATTTTCAAAGTGTAAAAACGAAATATACAGCCGATGAAAAAAGTGACAAGAAAATGCGCTATCAAGCCTATTTTACCCTTGCTACATTATACCTCTTAATCGATGATCTGGATGCGGCCCAAAAAGAAGCTGAAGGCTTGATTGTCAATGATTATGATACTAAAGATGGAAAACGCTTCTTGGAAGAAATTGGAAAGATTAGAAAATTGTTTGAAGTGAATGGTGTTGCTACACGCCATTATTTTATGGATCCGGAAATGAATACGCCACCCTCTCGCTAATGTAACAGTATTTTTTTTTATACTATAACACAAAGCCATCCTCATGAAGGATGGCTTTTTTATGCTGCAGAACACAGTCACTTTTAGAAGCAATCTACCCCCTAAAAATGCTGAACAGTCAAATATTTTTAGCATTCAACGTATGGACAAATATGCGTTCAGAGCATCGATATCAACGTGGTTATTTTACGACATTCAGTATTGTTTTGTACTTCTTTGTAGCGTATTTAAGTCATTATAAAAAATAATTCTTGAATCTTTGAAAAAACAATTACCTTTGTGGTAATAATTATACATTAATCCATATTTAATAGATCAATGATGGATGATAACAACATTTACTCCTATTCTGATATTGCTTTAGTAGGGCAATTAGGCCACTTTATAAAAGCAGCCAGGCTCAACCTGAATAAATCGCAACAAGAAATCGCAAACATAGCTGGCGTAGATCGCACCACGGTAAGCTTGATTGAAAATGGAAAAGGGGGGAACCTCCTTACTTTCATTCAATTGCTGCGTGCGGTAGGTCAACTGCCACTACTTGACCACTTTAAAATGTACGACCTCATGAGTCCTATTCTGTTGGCCGCCAAAGAAAAAAACGTACGCTATCGTGCCACGAAATCATCGATAATAAACAAAAAAAAACCTAAAAGTGATTGGTAATGATAACTACAGCAAATGTAATTCTATGGGGTAAAAAAATTGGTGTTGTGGCCTGGAATAACCAACAGGGCTTGGGCACGTTCGAGTTTACTAAACTTTACTATGAGCAAGCCTGGGATGTCGCTCCGTTGATGATGCCCCAAAGTCAGAAAAGGGTTTTTGGTTTTTTAGATCTCAAAAACAACAACACTTTTAAAGGCTTACCTGGCTTGTTAGCCGATGTGCTACCTGACAAATATGGTAGTGCCCTAATCAACGCTTGGCTAGGTGCCACCGGTCGCCCTGCAAACAGCATGAATCCAGTAGAGTTGCTTTGCTATATTGGGAATAGGGGCATGGGAGCGCTGGAGTTTGAACCCGCCTACACAGAACTCAATAATAAGGCAACAAAAATTGAGGTTGATGGATTAGTAACCATCGCACAGCGAATCATAGATAAACGAAACACTTTTAAAACCAATCTGAAAAACGAAATTGAGAACGGTTTATTAGACCTCATTACCGTAGGTACTTCTGCTGGAGGAGCCAGGGCAAAAGCAATCATTGCCTATAACGAAAAGACAGGTGAGGTGCGCTCTGGTCAAACCAATGCTCCTCCTGGGTTTGAGCATTGGCTTATAAAATTTGATGGTGTAACCGATGTAGAACTGGGTGGCTCCCAAGGCTTTGGTAAAGTAGAGATGGCTTACCATTTAATGGCTAAAGCATGTAATATTACCATGAGCGAATGCCGCTTGCTAAAAGAACATGGAAGAGCCCATTTCATGACCCGAAGATTCGACAGAGAAGCAGATTCAAAAATTCATCTGCAAAGCCTTTGTGCAATGGCTCATTTTGATTTTGAAAATATAGGCGTATATAGTTACGAGCAGGTATTTGAGGTGATGCGAAGGCTGCGCCTGCCCTACCTGGATGCAGAGCAACAATACCGCCGTATGGTATTTAATGTATTCGCGCGCAACTGCGATGATCATACAAAAAACATTGCATTTCTAATGCATGAAGATGGGGAATGGTGCTTGTCGCCAGCATACGATTTGTGTCATGCCTATCGCCCAGGCAGCCCTTGGGTTAGTTTACAGTCGTTGAGCATTAATGGCAAACGCGAAAATATTTCTCTCGAGGATTTTATTGCAGTGGCTAAAAAAATGAATATTAAAAAGCCGAAAGAAATAATAACTCAGATTCAGAATGTTATAAAGCAATGGAAAAATTTTGCTAAGGAGGTGGGAGTTGAAAAGAAACTGAGGGATTCGATCGAGAAGACTCTAACGCTAGAATAAGTGAACAATAAAACCACAGCCTAGCTCTTCTGATCGATTGAAAATCTAAACCTATACAAACCGAATAGGCTCTCCAGGCTCTTCATTATTGCTTTACAAAGCGATACACCCTGTTGCTATATTTTAATAAATAGAGGCCACTGCTCAAGGTTTGTACATTAATTTCAACAGAATTGGGGGTATTGAATTTCACCAAGGGAAGCTTAATTTCATTTCCCTCCATAGAATAAATATGCAACTCGTTCGCATCGATATCATCCTGTAAAAACAAGAGACTCTCGGTACAAGGATTGGGGAAGATCTTTGTGGAAGAAACTAACTCTCCTAAGGTAATACCCACATTGGTACTTGTTGTAAAGGTCCAAATCGTACTCCATAACCCTGTTTGAGCTGTGTTGTAAGAACGGATATGCCAATAGTATTTAGTGAGGGGTTTCAAAACACTTAAAGTAATTGAGGTATCAGAGATACTTGCGGTGAGTAACCCAGAAGTAAAATTAACATCTTCGCCTACCTGATATTCATAGAGTGTGACATTAGAAACACTCAACCACATAAGTTTTAATCCTGTTCGAGATACATCGATGCTGTTATTGGCTGGCGCTAGAAGCGTGGTTGCAATGAGTGCCTTTGGTACGGTGGTAAAATTCCAAACCGTACTCCAGTTACTTAGAATGCTATTGCTTTTGGAACGAACGCGCCAATAATACTTCGTGTTGTTCGATAAGCTGGATATAACATAGTTTAAATTTGAGGTGGTAAACGATGATGGATTCGTGAACGTATTAAGTACATCATATTGCACTTCGTAGTTCATGGCATTGGCAACGCTATCCCAATCCAATCTCACATTGTTAATAGCCAAACTGGTCGCCCCATTGATAGGTAAAACCAAGGCTGGGGCCGTTAAAACAAGTGGGGCCGTAGTAAAACTCCTAATCCCACTCCAACTGCTATATACATTGTTATTCTTCGCTCTCACACGCCAATAATACGTAGTGTTATAAGGTAATGGACTGAGTGGGAGGGCAAGGTTGGTGGTGGTGTTATTAACCGGGTTGGTGAAATTAATGGTGGTGTCATATTGAACCTCATAATTAGAGGCATTACTCACACTATACCACGTTAAGCTAAGACTACTCACGGGTACATTTGTTTGTCCAGCAGCGGGATAGGATAGGCTCGGGGCATTGAGGGAGAGTGAAAGAGTAGTGAAATTCCACACACTACTCCAAGAGCTCATCACTGCGCCGCTTCTAGCCCTTACCCGCCAAAAGTACTTCGTGTTATAGTAGAGACTATTTATAGTTACAGCAGCCCCTAATATGGGCGTTCTTGAAACGGGGTTTGTAAATAGGCTGTCTTGATCATATTGCATTTCATAATCTGCTGCAAAGTTTACATTATACCAAGTAAGATAGGTGTTGCTGTTTGAAACACCTGCTGTATTATTCGCAGGCGAGAGAAGTGTTGGAGTGCCTAAGGTAAGCACAAGTGTACGGAACCTCCCGGCAATCCAAGGTCCATAACCCTGGCTATCTTTCCCACGTACCCTCCAAGAGTAATACTGAGCTGGTTTTAAAGTGTCAATTGTAAAACTTGTATCTATTGATTCCCCGGCCTTGGCCGAATCGAAAGCAGTGCTCCTGTCCCATTCAATTTCATATTTTGTTGCATTCGGCACTGATGTGTACTTTACAACCAAATTATACAAGGCGTTATTGGTAGAATAATCGACAGGGGATAGTAGCGTGGTGCTTCCCAATAGATAGTTTGTGGTAAATTTCCAAGCCGAACTCCACTGACTGGTATCGTTACTATGTATCAAACGAACACGCCAATAGTAGACTGCACCGTATTTTAAATTCACAAGGTTTAAAAACCCTACACTGCTTACTGTTGAGGTTGCTATTGAAAAATTTATATACTCCGAATATTGAATTTGATAATAATCCGCTCCGGCATAAGTACTCCATTGCAGCTGCACACTCAAGCCGGTATTTGTTGTATTGTTAGCAGGACTTACTAGAGTTGGTTTGTCCATGATTGTAAAATTCCACGGTGCACACCAATGGCTTGTATCGGCTACGTTACGGGCTCGCATACGCCAATAATATTTTTTCCCAAATAACAATCCTGAAGCTAATTGAGTGCCGGATGTTGTTCTGCTATAGGTTTGATAAGCGCTACTATTAAAGTTAAGGGAAGTGTCTAATTCGAAATCATACCCTGTGGCTCCGCTGATCCCCCAATAATTTAGAGACACCGCAGGAGAAAGTCCGGTCGCGTTCTGTGTAGGATTAGCGAGTGCTACATCCGCTGTTACAAAACTCCAACTAGTGCACCAAGCACTAGTATCCACAGCACTTATTGCACGCATACGCCAGTAGTATTTAGTAGCAAAACGAAGCGTATTAGTGCTAATCGTCCCTGTTGACAGATTCGCTGTTTTTTTAACAGAAGAATTATAGAGCAGGGTAGTATCAACTTCATAGTCATAACTCACAACACCTGGAAAAGGGAAATAGTTAAGCGGTACATTAAATTGAATATTGGTACTTCCGGATGTTGGGTTATCTAATTCCACTGATGGTGTTACAGTAAAAGACCATACTGTACTCCAAGGCAAGCTATCTACTGCGTTGATGCCCTTCACGTGCCAGTAATATTTTGTGTTAAAACGCAAGTTATTAAAGGTCGCACCCCATGATGTATTGAATTGTTCTGAACGTAACGAACTATTGAAATTAAGTGACGTGTCTATTTCTGTTATATAGCCAGCGAGACCTGTAATGGTGTTATACCATAATGATATGTTAACATAATATCTTGATGAGTTATTAAATGGGCTAGCTAAAACAATCGGTGTCCTGCTTATCGTGGTAAAGTTCCACGGGGTGCTCCAGTTACTTGTATCGACTGCATTTACAGCGCGTACGCGCCAATAATATTTTTTCCCAAAGTATAAATTATTGGCTGTGTAATTTGGTTGATTCCGATTAACAATTGTTGCAATAGCAGAGGTAAAAGTAGCGGAGGTATCGTAATTTAATTGATACGGATCTATTCCGTATAAGCCGTACCAGGTGAAGGAGAGATCGGCGGTGGTTAAAGCAAGCCCCGTCACTGGGGTGCTAAGAATTATTGTGTCGACCGTTAAAAAACTAAAAGCTGCACTCCACGTACTGCTATCGGTAGTGCTTTGAGCACGTACTTGCCAATAGTATTGGGTGCCAAAACGCAGCGTTGTATTGTAATAGGTAGTACTACTGGAGTTGAATATCGTAGCATTTGTAAATCCGGAATTTTCGGCTACCTTTATCTGATAGTTGGTAGCGCCTGATACACTTTGCCAGGAAAAATAATAATTTGGGGAAATGTTAATTGCACCCGTTGTTGGCGACAACAAGAAGGGGGTACCTAAACTCGCGACGCCTTTGATGGCTAATAAAATTGTTGCTAATAGTAAGTATTTTGCTTTTTTCATTTAACCTATAAGATTATTTTAAACTGAGGTGTTTGGCTAGTCCTGTTTTGTTGATTAGTATGATTGTTTGTATTGGTGCCTTTACGTTTTTATTCTCGTAGGTTTGTAATAAAAATAGAAGACCCCTTTAATTTAAAATCGCGGGATGTGCATTGGGTTTAACAGGTGATTCTAGAACATATCGTTTGCGAACCGCTTCCTCAATTGCCTTATGGTCGTACCCACACTCACTCCATAATTGAGGCTGCTCGCCATGTTCAATTATTTTATCGGGAATCCCTAGTCTAACTATTTCGGCCGTGAAATTATTGTCGGCCATAAATTCAAGAATAGCCGTGCCGAATCCGCCTTCGATACAACCATCTTCAACCGTTATTATCTTTTTATATTTTGCAAAAATTTCGTGTAAGAGTGTCGCATCTAACGGCTTTGCGAACCGCATATCATAATGCCCAATAGCGAGGCCTTCCTTTTCTAGGTTTTGAATGGCCGTCACGGCTTCGTTTCCAATATGACCTAAGCTCAGAATAGCGACCTCCGTTCCTTCCTTTAATTTTTTTCCTGTTCCAATTTCTAATAATTGAAAGGGCGTTTTCCATTCCGGCATCACACCGTTACCACGAGGGTAACGTATCACAAAAGGTAATTGGTTGCTTTCATGTTGCGCGGTATACATTAAGTTTCGCAACTCCTCTTCATTCATCGGTGCACTTACAATCATATTCGGGATACAGCGCATAAACGCAATATCATAGGCACCGTGATGCGTTGGGCCGTCGGCTCCCGCCACTCCTGCCCTATCTAAACAAAATATAACTTTTAGTTTTTGAATCGCCACATCATGCACCACTTGATCGTAGGCTCTTTGCATGAAAGAGGAATAGATATTACAAAATGGAACCAACCCTTGAGAGGCTAATCCTGCAGAGAAAGTAACAGCATGCTGTTCAGCAATTCCGACATCAAAAGCACGATCAGGCATTGCTTTCATCATGATGTTTAATGAAGATCCGCTTGGCATGGCCGGTGTAATTCCAATGATCTTACTATTTTGTTCGGCCAACTCAACCATGGTATGCCCAAATACATCTTGATATTTGGGGGGTTGTGGCGTTGCGTAGGTAGACTTATAAATTTCCCCCGTTACTTTATCGAATAAACCGGGCGAATGCCATTTTGTTTGATCTTTTTCTGCTAAGGCATATCCTTTCCCTTTGATCGTATTAATATGCAATAATTTTGGGCCGGGTATGTTTTTCAAATCCTTAAGCACGGCCACCAGATGCGACACGTCATGCCCGTCGATGGGTCCAAAATAACGGAAACGCAAAGCTTCAAACAAATTACTCTGCTTTATAAGGGTCGATTTAAGAGAAGCTTGAATTTTCGATCCGATATCTTGAGCTGTTTTACCCCCAAGGTTTTTTAGTGTCCCTAATAAATTCCAAACATCATCCTTCACTTTATTATAAGTAGGCGATGTGGTGATGTCGGTAAGGTACTCTTTTAACGCACCCACATTGGGATCGATGCTCATGCAGTTATCATTAAGAATAACCAGCAAATTTGATTTTTCGATGCCAGCATGGTTCATGGCTTCAAAAGCTAAACCAGCTGTCATGGCACCATCGCCAATAATGGCAATATGCTGACGATCTTTCTCGCCTTTATAATGACTGGCTACTGCCATCCCTAAGGCAGCAGAGATCGAGGTGCTGCTATGTCCTACACCAAAGGAATCGTATTCGCTTTCGCTCCTTTTAGGAAAACCACTTAATCCTTTATAAACACGATTGGTATAAAACTCGTCACGTCGGCCTGTTAAAATTTTATGGCCATAAGCCTGATGTCCCACATCCCAAACCAATTGGTCATAGGGTGTATTAAACACATAATGTAGTGCAACGGTAAGTTCAACAACCCCTAAACTTGAACCAAAGTGTCCGCCATAGACTGATACTACATCAATAATATATTGGCGTAACTCCTGGCTTATTTTAACCAATTCGTCCTCTTTGAACTTTTTTAGATCGTCGGGGGAATTGATCTGACTTATTAATTTTCCTGCTTTAATATCCATTGCGTAAAAACCGTGTAAATTTAATATTTTTTTCACAGAGTGAGAACGATTCTGAATTATTCCCTTGAATTAAGTGGTCGTAGATTTTTTATTTTGTCAGCTTACCCCTGTATTATGGGGCGTCAAAACCAATTTTTGAATCTGTGTGCTACTGCTGTAAAGACTTTCGAGTGTGTGCTAAGGAGGGAGGAAATGATTTTCTTTCAGAAACACTCTATTTAGAATTAATTTACTTTGGATTTTTGTTTTTCCCTCTATCTTTGCGCAAAATAAAAAAGAGTTATGGGTGCCTCTTCATTAATAGTTTTAGCCATTGCTGCTATCGTTTTCGCGGCCTGTGCGATTGCCATAGCCAAAATATTTGTTAGAGGCTCAACGAATCCACAAAAAGGACAAGCTTATGAAAGTGGTATTAAATCACAAGGGACAGTTTGGGCACAATTCAATGTGGGTTATTATTTATTTGCCTTGGTTTTTTTGGTTTTCGATGTCGAACTTATTTTCATTTATCCCTGGGCGGTAGTAGTAAAGCGAGTGGGTATGACTGCTTTGGTTGAGATTGTGATTTTTGTTTTTATCTTGTTTATGGGGCTTTTATACGCACACAAAAAAGGAGCATTAAAATGGATGTAAAAGAGAATTCATCACAATTATCGTTTCCGGGTCAGATACACGAAACCCCTGGAGGTGGTATCGTTTTAAGTAAATTAGACGACATCGTGAATTGGGCGCGTTCAAACTCGCTATGGCCCCTCACGTTTGCAACGAGTTGTTGTGGAATAGAGATGATGTCGGTTGCTTCAGCAAAATATGATTTTTCGAGATTTGGATTTGAGGTGGCACGCGCCTCTCCTCGACAGGCTGACGTAATTATTATTGCCGGTACTATTGTAAATAAAATGGCTCCTGTTCTAAAAAGATTATACGATCAGATGGCCGAACCGAAATATGTGATTGCGATGGGTGCTTGTGCCATTAGTGGTGGACCTTTTTTTTACAATACCTATTCGGTGGTGAAAGGCGCCGACCATGTGATTCCTGTTGATGTGTATATTGCTGGTTGTCCGCCACGTCCGGAGGCATTGTTACACGCCTTAATTTCGTTACAAGAAAAAATTAAAAGCGGGGAAACGGCAGAACAAATAAAAGCAGTAAAGTAATACGCACGAGGAGTAGTTTAAATGCTGATTAATGTATTTTTGAAATACAATGAATAACGAGGATTTAAAAAATAAAATAACAGAATTGTTTCCTACAGCCACTTTCGAGGAAGGTGGTGAATGGGTGAACTTCTTTATAGAACCTACCGAGTGGAAGAAAGCGGCCGGGGTATTGCACAATGCCGAAGGTTTACAATTGGATTATTTATTCTGCCTTACCTGTGTCGATTGGAAAACCCATCTTAGCATGGTTTATCATTTAAGTTCAAGCCTGCATCGCCACAATATTGTGGTTAAAATAAAACTCGATCGTTTGAATCCTGAAATTGAAACCGTTTGTGATATTTGGAAAACGGCCGAATTGCACGAAAGGGAAGTATATGATTTGTTTGGGGTGAATTTTCTAAATCACCCCGATTTAAGAAGACTGTTTTTAACCGATGACTTTGTGGGTTATCCTTTAAGAAAAGACTTCGAAGATCCTATTAACATGATAAAATTATAAGATGATAGAAGAGCTAGGTACCACTTCAGAAGGTTACATGGTCATCAATATTGGGCCTCAACATCCTGCTACACATGGTGTTTTACGCTTAGTCATGACATTGGATGGAGAAACAATTATAAAAACCGAGCCACATCTTGGCTATATCCATCGTTCTATTGAGAAAATGTGTGAGAGTTTATCTTACCGTCAGTTTGTATATGTAACCAGTCGGATGGATTACCTCTCTTCGCACATGAATAATCATGGTTGTTCCTTGGTTGTAGAAAAAGGTTTACAAGTTGAAATTCCCGAACGAGCTCAAGTGATAAGGGTGCTCATGGATGAACTTACCCGCGTGGCCTCTCATGAACTTTGGTGGGGCGCTATGGCCATGGATTTGGGTGCTTTTACCCCTTTCTTTCATTCCTTTCGTGAACGGGAAACCATCACCGATATTATGGAGGAAACCTGCGGTGCACGTTTAACCATGAATTATATCTGTCCGGGAGGGGTCATGGCCGATCTCCATCCTGATTTTCAAAAACGAGTAAAGAACTTTGTCACTCTTTTCAAGTCCAAATTTCACGAATATAATGAGCTGGTAACGGGTAATATTATCTTTCAGAACAGAATGAAAGGCGTGGGGTTCTTATCGGCTGAAGATGCTATTTCTTTCGGATGTACCGGACCCGTAGCACGAGGCAGCGGAGTGAAGAGTGATATCCGCAAGCTTTACCCTTACGAAGTATATAATAAATTACAGTTTGATGAGGTTTTAGAAACCGGTGGCGACTCCTTTGCTCGCTATATGGTTCGTATTAATGAGATGCTGCAATCCATCAAAATTATTGAGCAGCTTATAGATAATATTCCTGAAGGCGAGTTTCAGGCCAAAACGAAAGCGGTGCTAAAACTACCCAAAGGCGAATTTTACCAAAGAGTAGAAACAGCGAGAGGCGAATTGGGTGTTTATATAGTAAGTGAAGGAGGAACTACTCCTTATCGTATTAAATTTCGTTCTCCTGGTTTTTCCAACCTTTCGGCCTTACCTCAAATGGTTAAAGGGAGTAAGATTGGCGATTTAGTAGCCACCATGGGAACCTTAGATTTGGTGATACCTGACATAGACAGATAATTAGAAAAGATGTTAAGTTTAGAAAATATAACAAACACAATTCATGAATGGTTAAACGCCACCATGAATCCTTCTTTGGCGTTATTAAGTGAATTTGTGATTATTGGCATCTGCGCTATCGCCTTGTTTGCGATGCTTGGCTTATCGTTGGTGCTGATGGAAAGAAAAGTTGCCGCCTTCATGCAATTGCGTTTAGGGCCCAACAGAGTAGGACCCTTTGGTATTTTCCAAACCGTAGCCGATACCTTGAAGCTAATGATGAAGGAGGGTTTAACGCCTGATGGTGCCGATAAGTTTTTATTTAACCTCGCTCCTTTTATCGTCATGATTGCCGCCATGATGTTACTCGCCCCAATTGCTTTTGCCCGTGGATTTCAAATATGGGATATAAATATTGGGGTCTTGTTTTTATCCGCGGTATCCTCCGTATCCGTCATTGGAATTTTAATGGCTGGTTGGGCCAGTAATAATAAATACTCTTTTTTAGGAGCCATGAGAAGTGGTGCCCAAATTGTCAGTTATGAATTATCTGCCGGCCTCTCTATCATTACCATTGTAATTCTTACCGGAAGCCTCCAAATATCTGATATTGTTAACTCACAAGAAAATGGATGGTGGATTTTTAAAGGGCATATTCCTGTGATTATTTCTTTCATTACCTTTTTAATTGCTATTACCGCAGAAACCAACCGCGCTCCTTTTGATTTGCCTGAAGCGGAGTCGGAGCTCACTGCGGGGTTCCATACAGAATACTCGGGGATGAAATTTGCTTTGTTTTTTTTATCTGAATATATTAATATTTTTATCGCCTGCGCCGTGGGTGCTACCTTGTTCTTTGGAGGATGGATGCCCTTTCATATCGGAAATTGGGAAGCTTTTAATCATATCATGGATTATATTCCTTCTTCCATTTGGTTTATGGGTAAAACCTTTTTTCTCATCTTTTTATTGATGTGGTTTCGATGGACGTTTCCACGATTACGCGTAGATCAGTTATTAAATTTAGAGTGGAAGTATCTGTTGCCTATCAGTATGATAAATTTATTGGCCGTAACATTGATGGCTATTATGGGCTGGCACTTCTAAAGTGGATATAAAAGGATAGCAGAGAGTGGATTTTAAGATTAAAAACAGAGCGATTGTAAAGCAGGTGGTGTAATTAAAAGGAAATGGATCAGCCTAAGCACAAAAAATAATCCACAATTCGTACTTAAAAATGTTTATCACAAACTACATAAAAGATATTTTCAACGGGATGAAATCGTTGCTGACCGGCATGAAAATTACCGGTTACTATTTTACGCATCACAAGGAAATTATCACAGAGCAATATCCCGACAATCGAGCCACCTTAAAAATGGCAGATCGTTTTCGAGGCGAAGTGGTGATGATTCATGATGAAAACAACGAACATGCTTGTACGGGTTGCTCGGCATGTGAACTAGCCTGCCCTAATGGGACCATAAAAATTATCAATAAGTTTGAGGTAAACGCTGAAGGCAAAAAGAAAAAGGCCATCGATACTTTTGTCTATCATCTGGAGCTTTGTACCATGTGTAATTTATGTATCGTTGCCTGCCCTACCGACACCATTAAAATGGAGCCCAACTTTGAACATAGCGTATTCGACCGCAGTCAGTTGACTAAGGTTTTAAATCATACAGGATCAAAAATTAAAGCAGGCGTTGAATAATGAATAGTACCTCAATTATGTTTTATATCATTGCCGCCTTTATTTTAAGCACGGGCATCTTGGCTGTAACCACGGGTAAGATATTCCGTTCTGCCATCTGGCTGCTCTTTTCTTTGATGGGCATTGCGGCTCTCTATTTTTGGATGCAGGTAGAGTTTATTGCTGCGGTTCAAATCATCATCTATGTAGGCGGAATCATTGTGCTAATTATCTTCTCCATTTTTCTCACCCAAAAATCGGGAGAAGAAATGCCTAAGCCCCTAAGGAAAAGAACTCTTTTTTCACTGCTTGCTGTGTGTTTTGGATTTGCATTCACTTATTTAATCATTTATCAGTACGGTTTTAATTCGGGTGAAGCGCCTTTTGAATTAAAAATAGCTGATATTGGAATGCAAATGTTAAGCACCACCGAACATGGATTTATTTTGCCCTTTGAAGTCATTAGTATTTTATTACTCGCGGCATTAATTGGTTCTATTGTAATTGCTATGAAAGTTAAAACCACAGAAAAATGAACGAGATCCCGCTAACACATATTTTATTTGTAAGTACTGCCTTGTTTTTTATAGGCATGTATGGCTTCTTCACCCGAAGGAACATGATTACCATTCTCATGTCCATTGAACTCATTTTAAATAGTGTAAACATCAACTTTGTGGCTTTCAACAAATATCTCTTCCCGCAAAACTTAGATGGCATCTTTTTTACCATTTTCATTATCTCTATCGCCGCGGCAGAGGCTGCCGTGGCCATAGCTATTATAATTAACATGTACCGAAGTCTTCATTCTGTTGATGTAAATGAAACCAGCGAACTAAAATTTTAAAAAATGAATATCTATTCCTATATCGCATTAATTCCTCTCTTACCCTTCGCCGCTTTTGTTTTGCTCGGTTTGTTTGGAAGAAAATATTTCAATACGGTCTCGGGTATTCTTGGAACTTTCACCTTGGGCATTTCTACGCTGCTTTCATTGGCTACCGCTTACCAGTATTTCTTTGTAGATGGAAAAGTCGATGGTGTTTTCACTCAGATTATCCCGCTAAAATATACTTGGCTACAATTCAGCCCTAACCTCTCCATCGACATGGGAATAATTCTCGATCCACTGTCGGTGATGATGTTGGTAGTAGTTACGTTTGTTTCGTTGATGGTACATATCTTTAGCTTAGGCTATATGAAGGGCGAAGAGCGTTTTGCCACCTATTATTCATTCCTTTCCTTATTTACCTTCTCCATGCTGGGGTTGGTGCTCTCTTCCAACATTTTTCAGATTTATATGTTCTGGGAGCTCGTAGGCGTTTCTTCGTTTTTGTTGATCGGATTTTATTTTGAGAAACCTTCGGCTGTGGCCGCCGCCAAGAAAGCCTTTATCGTTACACGATTTGCCGACCTTGGTTTTTTAATTGGAATCTTAATTTTATCCTTCCACGCTCAAACTTTAGATTTTCAAACTTTAATCGCTCGATTAACCGACCCACAGTCGTCGCAGATGCTAAGTATTACGACGGCTTCTTTTATGGGTATCTCGATGCTTACTTGGGGGCTTGTATTGGTATTTGCCGGAGGAGCCGGAAAATCAGCGATGTTTCCTTTACATATATGGTTGCCCGATGCGATGGAGGGGCCAACCCCCGTTTCTGCCTTAATTCATGCAGCTACCATGGTTGTTGCTGGGGTTTATTTAGTGGGGCGTTTATTTCCTGTTTTTGTTTTTGATGGGGCCGCCTTAATTATCGTCACCTATGTTGGGGCCTTTTCGGCCTTACTGGCGGCTGTTATCGCTTGTACGCAAACAGATATCAAAAGAGTGCTGGCGTATTCTACCATGTCGCAAATTGGCTATATGATGTTCGCAATGGGTGTTTCGGGTAAAGGAGGTGAAGAAGGATTGGGATATATGGCTTCTTTGTTTCATTTGTTTACCCATGCCTTTTTTAAATCCTTATTATTTTTAGGAGCAGGGGCAGTAATACACATGGTGCACAGCAACGATATGAAAGATATGGGTGGCTTACGCAAGTTAATGCCCATCACCCATATCACCTTTTTAATTGCGTGTTTGGCAATTGCCGGAATACCTCCATTTGCCGGGTTCTTTAGTAAAGAAGAAATTCTACTCGCCGCTTTTCATTCAAATAAACTCGTGTTTTTTGTAGCCCTGTTCACCTCTGGACTCACCGCTTTTTATATGTTTCGTTTATACTTCTCCATCTTCTGGAGCAAAGAAACGCAACAGCATAGCGAGCACCATGATGAAGGACCGCTGTCGATGAAAATACCGCTTATCATTTTAGGGGCTTGTGCTTTGCTGGCTGGCTTTGCACCCATCGCCTCACTTGTTACCTCCGATGGCAAGGAAATCGAAACTCATATTGATGTCTTATTCTCCTTAACCCCTGTTTTACTCGCCATTACTGGCATCCTATTAGCCTTGTCTTTGTATAAAAAAGAGAGTGACAAAGCAACAAAAGTAGCCAACACTTTTGGAGGATTTTACCGCACTGCCTATAAGAAATTTTACATTGATGAATTGTATCTTTTCGTGACCCAAAAAATCATTTTCAATTTGGTGGGCAAACCTTCCGCTTGGATTGATAAAAATATAATTGATGGAATGATGAATAAACTAGCTGAAGGTACGGGCGTGGTTTCAACACAAATTAAAGGTTTACAATCGGGTAAGGTGCAGAGTTACGCGCTCTACTTTTTCTTCGGAATAATGGGCTTGTCGGCTTTGTTTATTTACCTATTAAAATAATTAGCAGCGAATGAATCTGAATTTACTTATACTTATTCCCTTCCTAACGGCTATGGCTGTTTTGTTTTGCAAGGGTTTGAAGCAGGTGAGAGCCGTGGCACTCCTTGGTTCGGGTTTGCAATTAATATTAGCCTTGGGGCTCCTCTACCGTTTTTATGACGAGCGTGCTGCCGGCAATCTATCGCAGATGTTATTTGAGTTCAACTACCATTGGTTTGCTCCTCTCAACATTAATTATCATCTGGGTGTAGATGGTATTTCTGTGGCTATGATTTTACTTACCTCCTTCGTTGTCATCTCTGGTGTACTTGTGTCATGGAGTATGGACACTTTAAATAAGGAGTTTTTCTTCCTCTTGATTTTCTTAAGTATGGGGGCTTATGGCTTCTTTATGTCGCTCGATCTTTTTACCATGTTCTTTTTTTTAGAGGTGGCTGTAATTCCTAAATTTTTACTTATCGGTATTTGGGGTAGTGGTAAAAAAGAATACAGTGCTATGAAACTCGCCCTAATGCTGATGGGGGGCTCGGCTCTTGTTTTTGTAGGATTAATAGGACTCTATTTTAACACGAATATAGAGGGTGCTCATACGTTTGATCTGCTTCAAATTTCAAAAATGAAAATTCCTGTGGAGGCTCAAATGCTATTCTTCCCGTTCGCCTTCATTGGTTTTGGAATTTTTACCGCATTATTCCCCTTCCATACTTGGGTACCCGATGGCCACTCCTCTGCACCTACGGCGGCATCCATGTTTCTTGCCGGTATCTCCATGAAACTCGGTGGTTATGGTTGTTTACGCGTGGCAACCTATTTAATGCCTGAAGCCGCTCATGCTTACGCTGGAATTATTATTTTACTAGCCACTATCGCCATTATCTATGGTGCCTTTGCAACGCTAATGCAAACCGATCTAAAATATATCAATGCTTATTCATCAATCAGCCACTGTGGCTTTGTATTGCTTGGTATTGGGATGCTAACACAAATATCGATCACAGGCGCTGTGATGCAAATGGTATCTCATGGGTTAATGACAGCCCTCTTCTTCGCCGCCATAGGCATGATTTATAGTCGAACTCACACCAGGATGGTAGCTCAATTAGGCGGCTTGCTAAAGGTGATGCCGTTTATTTCGGCGGTCTTTGTCATCGTAGGTTTGTGCTCTTTAGGATTGCCTGGATTGAGTGGGTTTGTGGCCGAAATGACCATCTTTGTGGGCTCTTGGCAAAATCCTGATGTTCTCTATCGCGTGGCTACCATTTTAGCCTGTGCTTCTATTGTGGTTACTGCCGTTTATATTTTACGGGCAACCGGAAAGACGGTACTAGGACCAATCACCGATACGCATTTTAATAAATTAGGGGATGCTCTTTGGAACGAAAAACTCGCAGCCGTGATTCTGATTGTCGGAATTATGGCCATCGGTATTCTTCCCTTTTGGTTGAATGATTTAATTACCCCGGGAAGCCAACAAATTATACTGCAAACCGGACAAAACATAATGCTTAAATAACTAAAGGAATGATATTGAATGATATTTTTATTTTAATGAAACAGGAGTTGATGCTTTTAGGCATCATCATGATCTTGTTGATTATAAAAGTAGGTAAAGACTGGAGCAATGAAAGTTTACTCAATCTAATTAATGCTTTATTATTAATCAATGTTATGTCGGGGTTTATGATGCCGGCCGAAGGCTTTCTCTTTGGAGATATGTTCAAAACAAATAGCCTCATAACACTGGAGAAAAACATTCTAAATATTGGCACCCTCATTATCTCATTGCAATCGTATTCCTGGTTAAAAAACCATAAGCATTTAATCGAGTTTTATATATTGATGCTTTCTACCTTACTCGGTATGTTTTATATGGTATCGAGCGGAAATTTATTGATGTTCTACCTCGGTCTTGAACTCTCCACAATACCTTTGGCAGCCATGGCCAATTTCGACTTAGAGAAACGTAAATCATCGGAAGCGGCATTGAAATTTATTATCTCTTCTGCCTTCTCTTCCGGTTTGCTTTTATTTGGCATTTCGTTACTGTATGGTACTGCTGGCACCTTGTCGTTCACCGAAATTACTTCTCATCTAACCAATACACCTCTTCAAATTTTTTCTTTTGTGCTTATTCTTGCGGGCTTCTCTTTCAAAATATCGGTAGTTCCATTTCACTTCTGGACCGCCGATGTATACGAAGGTTCGCCTGTAGCGGTTACTTCCTACCTCTCGGTAATATCGAAAGGTGCGGTCCTCTTTGTATTTGTTTCTGTTTTATACACGGTATTCAAACCTTTAGCAGAGGTTTGGTACAATATGCTATTCCTGCTTTCAGTGCTCACCATTGTGATAGGAAATTTATTCGCCTTACGCCAGGATAATATTAAGCGTTTCTTGGCCTTCTCTTCCATTGCACAAGTAGGTTTTATCTTGGTTGGTATATCGGGCAGCTCGCAAATGGGAACAGCTTCTGTGATCTATTTTGTCTTGATTTACATCTTCTCTAATTTGGGAGCATTTGGGGTGGTATCATTGGTAAGTGCAATCGCTGGAAAAGAAAACATCAGTGATTATCGGGCCTTTTACAAAACCAATCCCTTTCTGTCCTGGGTACTCACGATCGCCCTGTTTTCATTAGCCGGAGTACCCCCAACGGCAGGATTTTTTGGTAAGTTTTTTCTGCTTATTGCGGGAGCCGAACAGGGAAACTATATCCTTATTGCTATTGCGGCCCTTAATATGGTAATCTCGTTTTACTATTATTTGAGAATCGTGAAATCAATTTTTATGGATCCAAACGAGCATCCTATAGAGAAGCTAACGATTCCGATGATGCCCAAAATCGCCCTCTTCATTTGCCTTGCCGGTATTGTTGTGATTGGATTATGGAGTTCAATTTATGAGTACATCTATTCATTAAGCACTGGCTTTTAGAAAAATAAATTATGGCTATCAACACCAATCATACGACTGAAGATTTAAACGAAGTGAAGTGCGCTGTCGTTGAAAAAAACATTTCAAAAGAAAGAGCTGAGTATTTAAAAGATATATTAGAGGTAAATAAATTCACCGTCGAAATTGCCGCAAGTGCACCGCCGAAAGCTGCAAAAACTGCTGCACCAAAAGCCGACGATGCACCGGTCGAAGAAATTGCAGCTCCGATATCCCAAACTGAACCGGCTTCTTATACGATTGGAGTTACCAATCTTTCCTTTAACTCTACCAACGCCATCTTTGGACGGTTGCTCAAAACCCGCGATGGCCATATTGTTACCCTGGCTTACTGGAATCAAGAGGGAACCGTTTCTCACGATGAGATCCCTTATTATGAGAAGGGTTAGATTTTGCAATCACGATTATTTCTACCTGATTGCTATACCAATATTTGTCATGAACGATATCGCATATATTAATAATTGTTGATGTGGGATATGGGACGCCATAGCAGGAGACTGCAATAATTACTAATTTTTACTAGCATTTTCAATAAAAAAATCTACACTATTAAAGTGAGATTTGCTTGTTGCGATATTGATTGGGGGTAATTCCTTCCATTTTTTTAAATACCCTTATAAAATAATTGGCATCAGAAAAGCCTAATTCATCGCTAATAGCTGCAATTTTCAATTGGGGATTATGCAATAGTTTTTTTGCCTTATTTAACTTTTCTATAAAAATAAATTCAAGCGGACTAATTCCAAGCTCCTTTTTAAAAACTCGGTGAAAAGTAGCTTTACTCATACAGGCTTTATTGCTTAAAGTATCTATTTGAAACTTTTCGTGAATATTGTTTTTGATATAACCTATAATACAAGCTAGAGGATTATTATTGATTTCTGTCGCATTGCCAATTCTTAAGTAATTTAAATTTTGATTTTGCATAATGCTTACCAAAAGTTCCTTGATGGTTAAATCGGCAAAAACATCTTTATTTAATTTACTTCCTGTACATATTTTAACCAGTTTATTAGTTAGCTGAGCTA
>CAIUDH010000062.1 GCA_903897855.1 uncultured Bacteroidota bacterium
CACACGGTACCATCGTTTGATAAAGCAAGAGAGTGCCCGCCTGTATTGCCATTATTGCTCGGTGAGCCCGCAGCCACTTTTTTAATATTTGTCAGATTAACAGTAGAAGACACTTGCACTTGAACTGGGCTTGTTCTCTTGTTTGTACTGTTATCACCGACCTCGCCTGCTTTGTTAAGACCCCAAGCATAAACCAACCCATTGCCAGTGACTGCCAAGGCGTGATTGGCCGAGCCTGCCACTTGCCTAAAATGTAACCCACTAACCCCAGTAGAAATGGCCGTCCAAACGTTCATGCTGGTCGTACTTCCTATACCCAATTCGCCACTGGAATTATTTCCTGTGGCCATCAAAGTGCTATCGGTTTTAATATAAAAGCTGAAGTTGTAGCCTGTGCCCACCCCGATGGTTTTTACATTTAGTGCTTTGGTGGTTGCAACGTTGGTATTCGTACCGTCTCCAATTTCTCCATCTACGTTTTCTCCAAAGCCATACAAGCTATCGGTATAACTGATGAGAAGATTGTGATGAAAGCCATTGGCACAGTCTTTTATCCCTACCAAGCCAGTTTGTGCCTTGAGACCAAGGCTAAGCGCAAAAAGTGTGAGTAATAAGATTACTCTTTTTTCATTGTAAAATTTCATGATTTTAAGTTATGTTTAGTAATTTGTTGAACGGATAATATCAATTTACATGCCAATATGCATTTATTTGTAATTTATTCTAATATTAAACCAATTTTGTACTAATTATTATACATATTAAGTGAAAATTGATACCATTTTACTCTTATTGCTACCCTTAGAAGTAAAACTAGTTGCCTTGTTTTCATAAATCGTTCAAAAACGATAATAAACCGTATAATAAATACAACACTTTTTAATAAATAAGCTATTCAATTACCACCTTGAAGAATGAGTGGGTGGTATTAAAAATTTATTAATTGTTTGATTATCAATATATTAATTGGTATTTTTTGATGTGAATTATTTAAATTATAAAAAATGCCGAAAAATGTGGAAAAGCAGGATACCTGTAACTATTTGTTATTCAGCATAGAATATGATAGCAAAACCCAACAACAAAGAATCTAACTCCTTTTACTGAATAAATATTAAGGAACGCTTATTCAAATTTTAGGTAATTTTCGCTGAGCCCTAAATTCATTTAGTTCCTATCCTTCTCATTTCACTGGCGCATCAAAGACAGCGATCCCTTTTTAGGTTAACTTAATTACCTATAAAACCCTCTTTTATATATTCAGAAATTTAAATTTCCTCCCCAGCTTCTCAAATTTCTATATCACGATGTTGGATCGAAAAACGGAACCCTAAATCGAAAAAAAATATACGCTGAAAATGCAGTCAAAAACACTCGAAAAAAAAACACGAAAGGCTTGCAATTAAAGGTTGTATAGAGAAATAAAAAACGCCAAATAAAGATAAAATGGTCCGCTGTTTTTGAAAAAAAAATACTGAACTTAATACTATACATCCCCTCTACTTTGACTGTGTTTTATTTTTCAAGCTGTTATTTCAAAAACAGATGACTTCTCGGAAAGGGCTATTAATAAAGGCTTTCAGTGTCTATATAAAACACACTATCGAACAAAAAAAAAGATTTATATTTTTATTTTTTTGTTTGGAAACAACAAATATTCATGTAATATTTACAAACTTTTTAGGGAAAGAAATAAAATCTTTCAACATCCTAAACAGTGAAACAAAACTAGTTATTATGAAACAAAAGAAAATTGTTATTACCTATTTTTTTCTAATTAGTGTGGCTTTAAGTTTTGCCCAAACTTCCAAATTGGTCTTTATTCAAAACAAAGGACAATGGGGCAGAGATATTAGCTACAAATCCGACTTCCCCGGTGGACAAGCCCTCGCTACCGCCTCCGGTATGCTGGTAGGTGCTTTTGATCAAAATGCCTTGCTGGCCCGCTCCGAGTGGGGAAAGAAAATGGAAGATCGTGAAACAGGCGCACAATACCTGCTCGACCATCCGACAGCCCCTGACCTGAAAGGCCATGGGTGGAAGTTTCATTTTTTAAATGGCAATCCATCGCCTCAAATCGTGAACCAAGGTCAAAGTAGCGACTTCTATAACTTCTG
The DNA here is from genome assembly GCA_903897855.1 of uncultured Bacteroidota bacterium. Classification (GTDB taxonomy): domain Bacteria; phylum Bacteroidota; class Bacteroidia; order UKL13-3; family UKL13-3; genus CAINMV01. The sequence continues at coordinate 2,118 of CAIUDH010000062.1, forward strand.
GGTAGGCGATCCAAGCCAACATGCCAGCAAAGTGAGAAGCTACGAGGCACTCACCTATAAGGATGTTTATAATAATATTGATGTAAAATATTATGGCACAACCACAGGCGATTTAGAAAATGATATCATCGTTCACCCTTATGCCGATTTAAGCAATCTGGCCTTTGAATTAGAAGGCATTGACGATATTAAACAGAATTCACTTGGCGATTTGATATTAACCACTACCGTGGGAGATATTAGCATACCGGCTCCCATAAGCTATTTACTCGATGGCAGGGGTGCTAGGACGCCTATTGCAATTAGCTTTGTTCTCGACCAACACGTCATCCGCTTTGCAATACCTAATTATGACAACAGCCAAACGTTGGTAATCGACCCGGTGGTCTTGCGATGGGCTACTTGGGCTACCAATGCAACTTCTGCCGACTCCCATAATCATGGCTCCGGACTGGATTCCTTAGGCAACCTCTATGTAACAGGTCGATTAAACTCGACTGGATTGATTACGGTAGGCGCTTTCCAATCGACTGCAGGCGGAGGAGTGGATTTGTTTATTGGTAAGTATACCGAGCCCAGCTCACCGGGTGGAACTGGCAGCAGGATATGGCAAACCTATCTCGGAGGCGCCCAAGATGAAAACAATATCGCTTTGCAAATGGGGGCCGATGGCTACATCTATCTCATCGCAAAAACCAAATCGGATATGCCTAAAACAGCAGGTACCGGCTTTACGGCTTCCTGGACCACTCAACGTACCGCAACTGGAGGAACACTGCAACAACTCATGGTGGTGAAATTAGACTTAGCGGGAAACGGTGCCTTAACTCGCGAAATTGGAAGTGTTACTAAAAATTTCGGATTCTCTCCGGCCGACTTGCGTATCTACAAAACAGGCGTTTATACCTACCAGTTAATTTGTTCGGGATATATTACACAGCCTTCAAGCTTTGGTGGCCTTGATGGCGACTTCCCAGGGCCAAAAACGCCCGCTGGCACTGCTTACACGCAGCCTGCATCGAGTACAGACAATGCATTAATTATGCGAATCACCAACAATTTCGATAGCATTTATTGGATTCGTAACATCGGGTCCGACTCTGCTTCTGCCAAAGATGAACGTCTCACCATATCCGCCGTTGATGCCGCAGGAAATATTTATACCGCAGGATATACAACAGCGACGCAAACAATTTCTTTCATGAACCCTTCTACACAAACCACCAGGGTGGGTAGCCAAGATGGATGGATCATGAAATTAAACAGCAGTGGAACCGTGCAATGGTCAAGATACTTTAACAGTTCGGGGGCTGGAAAAACCACTTCCATTTTAAGTATGGAGTTGAACAGGGCGGATACTAATTTAATCATTGCAGGGATTACCACGGGCTTACTCGCTTTGAAAAATATTACGACTGGGGCGGCTCAGACAGTTATTGGTGGCGGACAGGATTTATTTGTTGCAAAAATCTCCAAAACCGGAAGCATGACCAATTGGGGTACTTATTTAGGGGGGAGTGGCACAGAAGATAATATGATGGGCTTAAATACCGACCTCAACGACGACATCTATGTTTTAGGTTATAGCAACAGCACCGATTACCCGATAACAGCCAACCCTATCCAATCGACCAACTTCGGCATCAACGATGCCGTTTTCACGAAGTTAAGCTCGAGCGGCGCCACGAAAATTTATAGCACTTATTACGGTGGTAGAGCCGACGACGACGATCCTTTGGGCCAAAGGGGAATCTTGTTTTCGGCTTGCCGCATTTATTTGTCGGTGACGGCCAGCTCTACAAATATTCCATTAACACAGGGAGCCGTGAATACTGGCAAAACGTCCATCTCTGGTATTTTAGAACCCGTGATCGTTTCGCTGGCCAATCCGCCCGATGTCAGTAACGCTACCATTAGTTCATCTCAAACATTATCCTGCGGGCAAACACCCACCACTCTTACCGCTGGCGCTGCTGCCTATAATATTGCAACAGTGTTGCGAAGCGATACTGTGCAAACTACCGGTACAGCGGGTTCTTATCCGTCAGGAGTGCCAACACCCTCGGGATACCAATGGCAGCAAAGTATTGACTATACGAACTCTTGGACCGATATTGCACTGGCAACCGGTCAAAACTACAGCCCTCCTGCGTTGGTGCAAACCACCTATTACAGACGCATCATTAGCGGCGACTATTGCACCAATGCCGATTTCAATGTATGCATCACCATCACGGGTGGCCCAAAGGCAGCCCCGAGTGTAACCTGTGCAGGCAGCACGGCCTCCTTCTTTTCTAATGCCACCGGTGGAAGCGGATCCAACACTTATAGTTGGACAGGGCCCTTGGGTTTCACCTCGTCACTGACAAACCCCCAGATCTTGTCGGCAAGCAATGCAAACAACGGATATTATAGCGTCACCGTAACGGCTGGCAACGGATGCAAGGACACCAAAGTAATCTATTTGGATTTTAACTCGTGTACCTACTTTGTTGTGCTCAGCGTTTCTTTGCTCGACTTTCATGCCGAAAAAACCGGAACCTCTGCCACCTTAACCTGGCAAACCGCCAACGAGCATAACAGTGAAACTTTTACAGTGGAGCGAAGCAATAATATCACCCATTGGGATGAGATCGGAAGCATAAAGGCAGCAGGATCGAGCAACTCGGTAATCGGTTATAGCTTCGTTGATGAACAACCTTTGGATGGCATGAATTATTATCGCATCAGAGTAACCGACCTCGATGGTGGTATTAGAAACACACAGATTCGTAATTTGAATTTTATCAAACCCAATACTGTTCAAATTATTAATGTAATGCCCAACCCGTTCACCAATAACTTAACCGTGAACTACGATTTACCCGGCACCGGTGTCGTCGTCATTAGCATCATCGATGCCCAAGGTCGTATTTTGTCATCGGCCGAACGCGATGGTGTAAAAGGTAGCAACGCGATGGTTTTTGACACCTCAAACTATGCCAAAGGTTTGTATTTTGTAACCATCAATTACATTGGCATTCGAAAAAATTATAAAATGATTGTGAAAGAATAATCAAAAAATTATTGTGAAATATTTAACCCATAACACGAATTAGGAAGTAAAAAGGCAGTCAAAAATCGACTGCCTTTTTTAATTGCAAATATTCACTTTGAAATCTTAAAAACATTTTACAAAAAACCTCTAAAACAAGGCTAATGTTTTAGAGGCATGACCTGTATTTAAAAAATAAATTAGCGTGTAAATTAATATACACAATTCTAAAATTGCGTTTTTAAAAAAAATTTAGATCCTTTCGTGTTTTGCCCACCACTGCCATAAACCCTTATTATACAAGCATTTTAAGCTTTTTATTAAATACAAATCGGCTTTAAAAAAATATAAATATTTTTAATTTTTTATTTGGAAAATAGATAAATAAGCATTTACCTTTATCCAACGGTTGAGGCAAAAAAAGAGCACTTCTTATTGAACCAAAGCTGTGAAAACTAAACTATTTTACTATGACAACAAAACTACGCTCAACAGTTTATTTGCTTCTATTTACTACGGTCTCATTATTTTCACAGACCAGTAAATTAGCATTCATCCAAAACAAAGGACAGTGGGCCAGTAACATCCATTACAAAACGGATTTTACCGGAGGACAAGCACTCGCCACTTCTGAAGGAATGTTAGTGGGTATTTTCGATATCAATTCGGTGCTTGCTCGGGTAGCTTGGGGAAATAATATTGAAGAGCAAGAAACAGGATCGCAGTACCTTACGGATCATCCTACCCCACCCCCTCTGAAAGGGCATGGCTGGCGGTTTCATTTTCTCAATGGGAATCCTACTACGGTCATTGAAAACAGAGGCCAAAGTAGCGATTTTTATAACTTTTGGGTAGGCGATGCTGCACATCAGGCCAGTAAAGTGAGGAGCTTTGAAGAAATCACCTATAAGAACGTATATAATAATATTGACGTACGTTATTATACCTCTACAGACGGAAATCTGGAAAATGATATCATCATCAAGCCATTTACCGACGTGAGCAATCTTGCCTTTGAGCTGGAAGGCATTGATGAAATAAAACAAAATGCGGCAGGCGACCTCGTTCTCACCACTTCTGTAAACGAGGTTACGATACCTGCCCCAATAAGCTATTTGGTTGATGAGAATGGTGTAAGAACTCCCATTTTCGTTCGCTTCATGTTAAATCAACAAACCATCAGCTTCTCCATTCCACAATACGACAACACACAAACCTTAGTTATCGACCCCATCGTTTTGCGTTGGGCTACCTGGGCTACCAATGCTTCGTCGGCTGACACGCATAACCATGGTACAGGCCTCGACTCGTTGGGCAATTTATATATCGCCGGCCGCATTAATGCCACCGGGTTAATTACCGTTGGTGCTTTCGACTCGATTGCCAGTGGAGGAATGGATTTATTTATCAGTAAATATAGCGAGCCGGCAACTCCAGGAGGCAGTGGAAGCAGAATTTGGCAAACTTATTTAGGAGGATCGCAAACCGACAACTGCATTGGCATTCAAATGGGTAGCGATGGCTATGCGTACGTTGCGGCCTATACCCCATCGGATATTCCAACCACCTTTGGCACCGGTTTTACTGCAGGCACCTGGACACAACGTACTGGCAATGCCGGCGCAAACATTCAGGCGTTAATAGTAAAACTCGACTTAGCAGGGAATGGTGCCCTTACACGTGAAATTGGAAGTATTTCAAAAAACTATAATATCAATGCGGCCGACATTCGTATTTTAAAAACAGGGGTGTCGACCTACCATTTAGTGTTCTCGGGTTTCATCGACCAACCGGCAAGCATCGGTGTTGCCGATGGAGATATGCCAGCACCACAAACACCGGCAGGAAGCAATTATACCCAACCAAGCACCAAGGCTAAGAATGCCTTCGTAATGCGAATCACCAACAATTTTGATAGCATTTATTGGATCAAGAATATCGGGGCCGATGTATCGAGCGCAAAAGATGATGCCATCAAAATTTCAACGATCGACGCGGCCGGAAATATCTATGTAGCCGGCTATACCAAAAGCGCTGCCAACATCTCCTTTAATAACCCTTCAACACAAATTTCAAGAATAGGTAATCAGGACGGCTGGATAATGAAATTAAACAGTAGCGGGGTTGTACAATGGTCAAGATATTATAATAGTGCCGCCTCCAAAAGTGCTACCATCTTAAGCATGGAATTGAATCGGGCCGACACAAACTTAATTATCGCAGGGATCACTACCGGCTTGGCAACAGCCAATATCACCGCCGGCACAGTGCAAACTACTTATGGAGGAGGCACCAATGATTTATTTGTAGCCAAAATATCTAAAACCGGAAGCATGACCAACTGGGGTACTTATTTTGGAGGCTCTGCCACAGAAGACAATATGATGGGACTAAACACCGATCAAAACGACGATATCTATTTTCTAGGCTATACCAACAGCACCAACTATCCTGTCGATTCGAACCCCATTCAATCGACCAATTACGGGGGCTATGATGCCGTATTTACAAAATTAAACTCAGCGGGTACCGTCGTGCTTTACAGCACCTACTATGGCGGCTCCACTGATGATGATGACCCCTTAGGACAAAGAGGAATCTTGTTCAATAATTGTAGAATATACTTATCGGTTACCGCCTGTTCCAATAATGTTCCGCTCACGGCCGGTGCCATCACCACCAACAAAGTATCGGCCACCAGCATTCCTGAACCTGTGGTGGTGTCGATGGCCAACCCTCCCGATTTAATCAACACCAGTATCAGCTCTCCTCAAACCATTGGATGTGGACAAACACCAACACAATTAACGGCAGGGGCGGCTACTTATAATGTTGCCGATGTAATCCGAAACGGCGTTACCCAAACAACTGGAACTGCAGGCTCCTACTCTCTTGGAGTGCCCACAGTGCAAGGTTATCAGTGGCAGCAAAGCACCGACTATACTTTCTCATGGTCGAATATTGTAGGCGCTACCAACTCTTCTTACAGCCCTCCAACCTTATATCAAACTACCTTTTTCCGACGTATTGTAAGTGGCGACTATTGCACTTTCTCCGATTCTAATGTGGCCATCTTGGTAAGTGGAGGGCCTAACTTAGCGCCAGCCATTACTTGTGCAGGAAGCACCGTAACCCTTTTTTCAAACACCACCGGTGGAAGTGGATCTGATACTTATGAGTGGTCGGGGCCTCTCGGTTTTTGGTCGGCCTCCAAAGATGCAATCCTTACCCCTGCAACAAGTGCCAATAATGGTTATTATACCGTGACCGTGACAGCCAGTAATGGATGCAAAAATACTCGAGTGATGTATCTTGATTTTAACTCATGCACTTATTTTGTAGTTCTCACCGTTTCGCTGCTCGAATTTACCGCAGAAAAAACCGAATCAACTTCACTACTCAACTGGCAAACCGCGAATGAAAACAGAAGCGAATCGTTTCTTGTGGAACGTAGCATCAATGGTGTTGATTGGGCCACGATTGGCTATGTGCAAGCTTCTGGCAACAGTACCAAAGTTACGCCCTACGAATTTACAGATAAGAACCCTGCCAACGGAATTAACTACTATCGATTAAAAATGCTGGAAGAAGGCGGTAGTTATCAATACTCAGCCGTGAAAGTCTTAGTGTTTGTGAAACAAACTTCCGTGACCCTGGTGGATGCCTTACCGAACCCTTTCGCAAGTACCCTTTCGGTAAATTATACCTTACCTAATAAAGGCGATGTCACCATCAGCATCATGGACGCCCAAGGCCGAATTTTATCGGAGGGGATGAGCAAAGCACTCAAAGGATCGAATACGATGAAATTTGACACCTCTAATTACGCCAAAGGACTCTATTTTATCACGGTGAACTATAACGGTATGCGCACCAATTATAAATTGATTGTAAAAGAATAAGGAATCAACCGTCCGAAATGTCCGAGCCTGAAAAATAAAATATTCACTCTAAAAAGGTTGCTTCAAAGGCAACCTTTTTTTTCGTTGATTTAAAATTTTACAGCAAATTACGGAACCTTACTTCACTCTAAAACTCTATTAAAAATCAGTCTGAAAACAGAAGCCATTCCATTTTTTGGGGTGGATTATTTAGTGGACACGGGGCGGGAAATTGAAATTTAAAGCCTTTTAAGGCCATTTCAAAACAACCGAGTAAATCCTAAAAAGCCATATTCACAGGGGTGTTCGTGCATATTATTAAATACAGCGAGGGCCCCAAAAAAGCTTTTATATATTATTTTTTTTATTTGTAAGTACCGATAATATGTCATTACCTTTATACACCGTTTAGGAGAAAATAAAGAGCCCTTTAATGAACCTAAACTGTGAAAACTAGACTATTTAACTATGAATGCAAAAATATACTTGACGGTTTATTTGTTGTTATTCTCTGTATCGCTAATTTTCTCTCAGACCCGAAAGTTAGCATTTATTCAGAACAATGGACAATGGGATGGCGACATCAGTTACAGAACTGATTTCCCTGGTGGCCAGGCCTTGGCCACTTCTCAAGGTATGTTGGTCGGCATTTTTGATACCCTTGCAATTCAAGAAAGAGCCCATTGGGGCAATGAAGTTGAAAAAAGCGAAACAGGTGCACAGTACTTACTCGAACATCCTACCGCCCCCAACCTACGTGGACACGGATGGCGTTTCCATTTTTTAAACGGCAACCCCGCACCGGTCATCGTAAACAAATTCCAAAATTCCGATTTCTATAATTTCTGGGTGGGCGAACCCCGCAACCACGCTAGTAAAGTGAGGAGCTTTGAAGAAGTTAGTTATACTAATGTTTACAATAATATTGATGTTCGCTATTATACTGCACCCGAAGGGAATTTAGAAAATGATATCATCATTAAACCCTTCGCCGATGCAACCAATCTTGCTTTTGAGCTCGAAGGCATCGACCATCCATTACAAATGGTGAATGGAGCCTTGGTGTTAACCACGAGTGTAGGCGAGGTAAGCATTCCAGCCCCCGTAAGTTATTTACTCGATAATAAAGGCACAAAAACTCCCATCCTTGTCGGATTCACCTTAGACAATAATATCATCCGTTTTGCGATCCCAGCCTATGATCATAACCAGACCTTGGTCATCGACCCAATCGTGCTTCGTTGGGCTGCCTGGGCTACCAATGCCTCCAGTGCCGATACCCATAACCATGGCACTGGTGTTGACTCCTTGGGTAATCTTTATATTGGAGGCCGTATCAACTCAACAGGATTAATTACGTTGGGTGCTTTTCAATCGACCGCTGGTGGAGGCATGGACTTGTTTATTGGAAAATACACCGAACCTACCACCCCTGGCGGATCAGGAGCAAGACTATGGCAAACCTATTTAGGGGGGTCGAGAGACGATAATTGCATTGGATTGCAGATGGGGATTGACGGGTATATTTATATCCCCGCATATACCCCTTCCGATATCTCAAAAACTTATGGAACTGGTTTCACGGCTGGAAGTTGGACACAAAGAACTGGCAGTTCAGGATCCTACGCCCAAGCCTTACTTGTAAAGCTCGATTTAGCTGGAAATGGCGCCTTAACTCGTGAAATTGGCACCACCTCCGCTGATTTCAGATTTAATGCAGCCGACCTTCGTATTTTAAAAACAGGGGTCTATACCTATGATTTAGTGTTCTCTGGATTTGTGACTCTTCCTAAAAGTGCCGGGGCTAACGGCGATTTTCCGACTCCACAAACGCCCTCCGGAACTACCTATAACCAACCTTCGGGATCAAGCACAAAAAATGCTATTATTATGCGAATTAGTAATGATTTCGCTACCTTGAGCTGGATCAAGAATATTGGTTCTGATGTGTCGATCGCAAAAGATGAAGCAGTTAAAATTTCTACGGTCGATTTGGCAGGCAATATCTATGTAGCCGGTTATACCAAAGCCACTGCAAACATCTCCTATAATAACCCTTCGGTGCAAACCTCGTTAACCGGCACCCAGGATGGTTGGATTATGAAATTAAACAGCAGCGGTACGGTGCAATGGTCGAGATATTATAATAGTGCTGCAAGCAGTAGCACCTCCATTTTGAGTATGGAGTTGAATCAGGCTGATACCAACCTTATTATTGCCGGTATTACCAACGGCTTAGCCTCCCTCAATATTACCGCCGGGGCGGCGCAAACCATTTATGGCGGTGGCGCGAATGATTTATTTGTTTCAAAAATTTCCAAAACAGGCATTATGACCCACTGGGGTACCTATTTTGGAGGCAGCGCCATTGAAGACAATATGATGGGATTGAATACCGACCTCAATGATGATATCTACTTTTTAGGTTACACCAATAGCACCAACTACCCCACCGCCTCCAACCCAATTCAAACCAACACTTATGGTGCTGGAAGCATCGATGCCGTTTTCACTAAATTAAGTTCATCAGGAGCGAATATCCTATACAGCACCTATTATGGTGGTACCAGCGAAGACGACGATCCTTTAGGACAGAGAGGAATTCTATTTAATAATTGTAGAATCTATTTATCCATTACCGCCAATTCGGTGAATATTCCACTCACGAGTGGCGCACTCACAACCAACAAGACCTCATCGACCAGTGTGCCAGAGCCTGTCATTGTATCGATGGCCAACCCTCCCGACCTGAACAATACCACCATCAGCTCAGGCCAAACCATTGGCTGCAGCCAGCAACCGAGCCCGCTTACCGCAGGTGCCGCTACCTATAATATACCTACGATTACACGTAATGAAGTTACACAATCCATCGGCACCAGTGGCGCATACCCATCGGGAGTGCCCAGCCTTATTGCCTATCAATGGCAACAAAGCATCGACTTCACCCATTCCTGGACCGACATCGTGGGGGCCACAGGCCTGAATTACAGCCCTCCTGTTTTGTATCAAACCACCTTCTACCGTCGTATTGTGAGTGGCGATTATTGCACCAGTACCAACTCCAATGTAGGTATCATCATTAGCGGTGGCCCTAATGTGTTCCCCTCTGTTACCTGTACGAGTACTACTGCTTCCTTCTTTGCGAACCCCACCGGAGGGTCGGGGAGTAATAGCTATGAGTGGTCGGGGCCGTTATCGTTCGCTTCAACAGCCGAAAATCCGCAGATATTATCGGCTAGCACCGATAATAACGGATACTACACGGTAACCGTATCCGATATCAATAGTTGCAAAAACACCAAGGTAATTTACCTGAATTTTGGCTCTTGCACTTATTCAGTCATTCTAAGCGTTTCGTTATTGCATTTCAGTGTCGAGAAAACAGGATCGACCTCAACCCTCCACTGGCAAACAGCGAACGAGCATAACAGTGATGCCTTTATGGTGCAGCAAAGTGCCGATGGCAAGGTTTGGACTAACGAAGCGTCCATTGTGGCCGCGGGCCATAGCACTAAGATACTCCCTTACCAATATGTAGATCAACACCCACTTAATGGGGTGAATTACTATCGGTTAAAAGTGAATGACTTTGATGGAAGCTATAAATACTCGGAAATCAAAACAGTGGTGTTTAGCACGGTGAATGCCGCCACCATCATCGATGTAGTGCCCAACCCATTTGAGCATGTACTGACGGTAAACTACCTCTTACCCAGCAACGGTATCGTCGTATTTAAGGTGCTCGATGCACAAGGACGAGTGTTGATAACAGAAGAAGAGGATGGCTTGAAAGGGGCTAATAGCAAGCAGTTTGACACCTCAATGGTGGCGAGTGGATTGTATTTTATCATGGTAAGTTATAATCATAAGAATACGTTGTACCAGCGGGTGGCGAAGCAGTGAGGAGCCGGTAGAACTTGAACGAAAGGCTTAAATAACAAGGAGGTTGCCTATTTCAGGATGAAGTAGATGGCTTGAGGGTCGTGTTATACGGAAATTTATCGACGATACGATATCGTCGCGAACAAGCACCAAACAAACATCAGAGTGGGGGTTGTTGAGGCTGATACTATGTGTGGAAGAGAGAAGAGTAACGAATAAAAGATAAAAAGATAACGAATATGTGCTTTCATATTAAACAATCAAAAGATGATGTAACCTTGGAAAACAGGTTTCATGCTAGGATTGAGCGTAAGGAAGTTGTTGACGCAACCAAGAACTACCACGCTTTCACCTACCCCAAAACGCCCATCATCAGCAACGCCAACGATGGTTTGATACAATATTACAACTGGGGCCTGGTGCCATTTTGGGCCAACGATGAGAGTGTGAAAAAATATAACCTAAACGCTAAAATTGAAACTCTGGATGAGAAACAATCGTTTAAAACAGTGGTAAAAAAACGATGTTTGATTATTGCCGATGGCTTCTACGAATGGAAATGGCTCGATGCTAAAGGAAAAGAACGGCAAAAGTACCTGATCTCATTGCCCGATAATAGACTCTTTGTATTGGGCGGTCTTTGGAGTAAATGGACCAATAAACTAACCGGAGAGGTGCAAAACACGTACACCATCGTCACTACCGAAGCCAATGAACTGATGTGCGAGATTCATAATTCAAAGAAAAGAATGCCCGTTATTTTAACGGAAGAAAATGAAAAAGCTTGGCTCGATAATGAACCTTTTGAGCAATTTAAACATCTTGAAATAGAACTTATAGCACACCAATGTTAATGTAAATAAACACTCCTATAAAGCATAAAATATACCCTATAAAAAGTTGTTGACGGCAGCGACGAACCCAAATTTTCGTCTGCACTAAAATGTATACACTCGGCTGCAAAACCGTTTTTTTTCGTTTTTTACTCCTTTTTAAAGAATCGCAACAGAACCTCTGAAAGCCCTATTTACAGGGTATTGTGTGACTATTTAAAGCCACACTGCCAAGCAAAAAAAAGTATTTATTTATTATTTTTTTTATTTGGAGATACCGTTTTTACCCCCTTATATTTGAATTGCAAACCGACATCAGGTTAGCATATTGACCACTGATTTTTCAACTCTTCAGTTCAGTATTTAGAGACCCAAAAAAGTCTCCACTCTTCTCCCCAAGAGCTCAAAGTCGAAACGTTGACACTTCAACATTTTGCAACACGATTTAAAAACATTTTAAACTGACCAACAAATCAATTTAAGATTCATCGATTCACCTCTCCTTCGCATTATATTGCTCCTGAGGTGAAAAAAGAGCCCCTTACTGAACTTGAAACTATAAAACCAAACTATTACGCACTATGAAAACGAAATTTTTCCTCATAGTCTACTTTTTGCTCCTCATCGCAGCATCAGTCTATTCCCAGACAGACAAATTAGCCTTTGTTCAAAACAAAGGTCAATGGGATGGTGACATCACCTATAAAACCGACTTCCCGGGAGGGCAAGCCTTAGCCACCTCTACCGGTATGCTCGTGGGTTTGTTCGATAATAACTCTATCCTTGAACGCTCGGCTTGGGTAATGCAAGCCGAAGATCGCTTTACCGGCGCCCAATATTTACTTAACAATCCGCTGCCGCCCGCCATCAAAGGACACGGCTGGAAATTTCACTTTTTGAATGGTAACCCTTCACCGGCCATCACTAACAAAGGTCAAAACCTCGACTTTTACAATTACTGGCTTGGCAACGAAAGCCAACAGGCAAGTAAAGTGAGAAGCTTCGAAGAAATCATCTACAAAGAAGTTTACACCAATATCGATGTGAGATACTATACCTCCCCAAAAGGAGATTTGGAAAACGACATCATCGTTAAACCTTATGCCGATGCCGCTAACTTGGCCTTTGAACTAGAAGGCATCGACCAAATTACCCAAAACAGCCAAGGCGACCTCATCTTAACTACCAGCATTGGCGACGTAAACGTACCTGCCCCAATAAGCTACTTAATTGATAGCAAGGGCATTAAAACGCCTATCACCGTTCAGTTTTTGCTTGACAACAAAACGATTCGTTTTATTATACCTAGCTACGATGCTAGCCAAACTTTGGTAATCGACCCTGTGGTACTACGCTGGGCTAGCTGGGCTACCAATAGCGCCTCCTCGGTGAGCACCCATAACCACGCCACCAGCGTTGATGCCTCAGGAAACATCTATACCACCGGACTTATTAGCTCGGCTGGCTTAATTACCGTTGGCGCCTTTCAAGAAACCGCCGGCGGAGGAATGGATTTATTTATTGGCAAATACACAGAGCCTACCACCCCAGGTGGTACCGGTACTCGTGTATGGCAAACTTATTTTGGCGGCGCACGCGTGGACGATAATGCTGCTTTGCAAATAGGAGCCGATGGCTTTATGTATATGGCAGCCAATACCTACTCCAATATCCAAAAAACTTACGGCACTGGCTTTACCGCCGGTAGCTGGACTCAACGCACTGGCAACAGTGGTACCTTCGGACAAGCGCTGATTGTAAAATTAGACTTGGCTGGTAATGGTGCTATGACCCGCGAAATTGGAAGCTGTACCATGGACTTCTCTTTTCGTGCTTCCGATATACGTACCTTAAAAACAGGCGCATCAAGCAACGATTTGATATTCTCTGGCTCTTTGCGCCAGCCTGCTAGCTTAGGCGTTGCAAACGGCGATTTCCCCGCACCGCAAACACCTAACGGCACCTTTTACACCCAACCCGCTACAAGCACCGTAAATGCCGTTATAATGCGTTTATCGAGCGATTTTACCACTTTGAACTTCATCAAAAATATTGGTTCCGACATCACCAGCGCTAAAGATGAAGCCGTCACCATTACCACCATCGACTATGCAGGCAATATTTACGCTGCCGGATATACCAAAGCAAGTGACAATATCTCCTATAATAACCCTTCCACACAGATTGCCTTAACCGGTACCCAAGATGGATGGATTATGAAACTGAATAGCAGCGGGGCCGTACAATGGTCACGTTATTTTAATAGCAAAGCCGCCAGCACTACTACGATCTTAAGTTTAGAACTTAACACCAACGATTTGAACTTGACCATCGCCGGAACCACCAACGGCTTGGCCACCTCCAATATCACTTCGGGAGCCGCACAAACAATCTATGGTGGCGGTACAGCCGACCTTTTTGTGGCCAATATCTCAAAATCGGGAAGCACCACCAACTGGGGTACCTATTTTGGCGGTAGCAGCACCGAAACAAATATGATGGGACTGAATGTTGACAAAAACAACGACGTTTATTTCCTTGGTTATACCTCAAGCACCAACTACCCGGTAACTACCAATGCGATACAAGCGACTAACTTCGGTAGCAACGACGCCGTATTCACAAAACTAAGCGCCAATGGTGCCACCATCCAATACAGCACTTATTATGGAGGATCGAACGACGATAATGACCCTGTAGGACAACGTGGTGTTGTGTTTAATAATTGCCGTATCTACTTATCGTTAAGTGCCAGCTCTAATAATATTCCGCTTACTGCCGGCGCCATTACCACCACCAAAGCCTCGGCCGCAGGTGTTTCCGAACCCGTATTGGTTTCTTTAGGCAACCCTCCCGACCTGAATAACGCTACCATCAGCGCATCACAAACTTTGAGTTGCGGACAAACACCTTCTGCCCTCACCGCCGGTGTGGCCAGCTATAATATTGCGACCATTATACGTAATGGCAGCACTCAAACCAATGGTACTGCCGGGGCCTACCCTACCGGGGTGCCTACCCCATCGGGCTACCAATGGCAAAAAAGTGTTAACTATGGTTATAGCTGGACAAGCATTACCGGTGCCACCGCTCAAAACTACAGCCCTGCTGCCTTAACACAAACTACCTTTTTCCGCCGTATTGTGAGTGGCGACTATTGCACCAACACCGACTCTACCGTATGCATCACCGTTTCGGGAGCACCTACGGTATCGCCTACTGCTACCTGCACCAGCACCACCGCCTCCTTCTTTGCCAACGCCTCGGGAGGCAGCAGCTCTAACACTTACGAATGGACAGGCCCCTTGGCTTTCACTTCTACCTTGGCTAACCCACAAATACTTGCAGCAACCACCGAAGTAAACGGATATTACAGCGTAACGGTTTCTGATATTGGTGGATGTAAAAACACCAAAGTGGTTTTCCTTGATTTCGGTTCATGCACTTACTCGGTTATCTTAAGCGTTTCATTGGTTAGTTTCCGTGCCGAAAAAGCGGGCACCACAGCCAAACTAAGCTGGCAAACCGCCAACGAGCATAATAGCGATGCTTTCATCATCGAACGCAGTAACGAAGGCAGCGAATGGGTAACCCTTGGAACTCAAAAAGCAGCCGGTAATAGCTACCGCACCATAGGCTATACTTTCGTTGATGCCGCACCTACCGCAGGACATAACTACTACCGTTTAAAGATATTAGATTTGGACGGCACCTATAAATACTCGGAAGTGAGAGCCTTGCTTTTTGCTAAACAAAATTCAGCAGCTTTGGTAAATATGCTTCCCAACCCTTGTACCAACAGCATGACCATAAACTACGAGTTGCCCGCCAACGGACCCGTTGCGATTACCGTGAACGATGCGCAAGGCCGTGTGTTAGCCTCCGTTGAGGCATATTCACAAAAGGGCGAGAACAGCACCGTATTAAATACTTCTACTTATAGCAGTGGTATCTATTTCGTGAATGTGAATTACATGAATATTAATTCCAATTATAAAATGGTCGTAAAACGCTAAACCGGCAGGCGTAAAACCTGAAGCTTCGCCATACCCCAACAAAAAACCCCTAGCCTTTTGGACTAGGGGTTTTGTAGTTTCTAGGATTGTTTCATTGAGGGTACCCCACCATTAAACTATTCCTTCACTAGCATTTTGTAGTTGGTACTCGAACCATTATAATTAATGGTGATAAAATATAGCCCTTTAGCGTAATCAGTGGTATTGAACGCTGCGGTATTGGTGCCTTTGTTAGCGTTTACCTCGTTGCTTGCCACGATGCGGCCTTGGGCATCGATGATGCGGATGGTAACATTGCCTTGATCGGGAAGGTTATAATTCACCACCAAATTGCCCGCAAATGGGTTGGGTTGAACATTTAAAATGCTTACCACTCCTTGTTTTACGAAGGTTACGGTAGCCAGGTTACTATATTCAAAGCTACCATCAAAATCGACTTGCTTTAAGCGGTAGTATACATTTTGA
>CAIUDH010000063.1 GCA_903897855.1 uncultured Bacteroidota bacterium
AATGATAATGTGCCAATGCAATATGATTTCCGATCGGTTTATGCCACCATTCTAAAACATTGGTTATGTGTTAGACCCTCCGATTTAAATACCATCATGTTGAAAAATTTTCAGGATTTGGGTTTAATTCAAACGAGTGCATCGTGTATGCCTACCGGTATACATAATGCCAATCAGAACGCAGGAATAAATATAATTTCAAATTACCCGAATCCATTTGTGTCGAGTACCACCATCACCTTTACTACGGATGGCGGTCATACACTGGTTCAGATTTTCGATATGATGGGTAGGGAGGTAGCCACCTTGGTAAACCGTGATTACGAAGCCGGCACCTATACGGCCTGGTTTGATGCCACTGGATTAACACCAGGAAACTATTACGCTCGATTACAAAATGGATTTAAACAACAAGTGCGAAATATGGCCATCGTCAGGTAGTCGTGAGCGAGAAGTGTAAATTCAAACTGAAGAATTTTCTATTGACGAGCGTGCTTTATTGTCGTATTAAATTATTTAACATTCCTTTAATTTGGCCGTTTACTTGGTCAATTAAAACTATTATTAATATTTGCAACCTTTCTTATTGTATTCGACAAATTAGGATAAACCAAACACAATTTTAGATAATGAAGTATCTCTTTTTTATTGTTGCCCTTCTTGGAATAACTAGTGCCTATCAAACAGCAAATGCACAAGCCAGCATCACTCCGCTTATATACCCGCAATATAGCACCGACTCTACCTCGGGAGGAAGATTGCCTTATGTGTTTCGTGCAAAAATTACAGGATTAACAGCCAATACAGTTTATCGGTTTTATGCCCGCGGAGCAAGTTTAGCCGTTGATGGACCCAATGCTGGAAGTGGATCTGCTATTTTTATCAAACAAAACGGCAACTTTACCTATTCAACTACGCCAAGTTTTATTTTAGCAACAGGTTATGATACCATGCGTACCAATAGTTTAGGTGAGGTAAGTAATTGGTTTGCTTTCGAGCCTACTCGGGGCAATACAACTCGTTTTGCGGAAGGCAACTATATACACGGTCGGGTATTTCTTCAACCCACAGGCGGAGGTCCCGGAGGTGGTGTGGTGGTTACCGTTTTAGATTCGATTCGAAATATTAAAATTGATATAAATAGTAATAATGCCACAGGGGTTTATAGTACGAGCCTGGCCACTGCAAGAGACCTTGTTTTTTTATATGATAATAGCGCCGGCACCGGACGCCCCTTCAGTGGCACCTGGATAGAACGAGACGGTTTGAATTTTAAATCAGGTAACGGTATTGGAGGCACCCCGAATGCCACTAGTTATCCAGCCTATTACCGTAATGAAGTGGATACCATCGTGGCAGCCTGGGGGAGTTTTATTCCCAATCAACTCAGTTCAGGTTTGCTCAGGATTGAACGACGAAAACTGAGTGATGGCACTATTGGATGGTCAAACACGGATGCAGATGGTATTTGGGACATTGGTTCAGTAAACACAGTGAATGCTTCAAATGGGTTGTCTGCTCTTAATATTGCAACCGATGATGCTCCACTCATTAACGTGCCTCCTAAACTTTATTTCGTAAATGCGAAACAATCGATAGCCGAAAATGCGGGTACGGTATCTATTGGTGTTGGATTAAAATTTCCAAGTGCAAACCCCACCTCCGTTGATATTGTAATTTCAGGAGGCACTGCCTCTTCGGTTACCGACTATACCTACACCGTGCAAACGGTAACCTTCCCTGCAAATTCAACGGCCGTGCAATATATTAGCCTGAGCTTAACAAACGATGCGGTAGCGGAGGCTTTAGAAACCGTGATCTTTGGTTTGACCAATTACACTAACGCTGCCTCAGGAGGTGCTGTTAATTTTGATACACTTACCATTATTGATGATGATGTGCCCTTCGTAAGTTTTATATCGGCAGCAAATTCTGGTTATGAAAATATAACTTCACAGACCATTCCTGTAGGCATACAATTCCCAAATACAAGCGCCACCTCTGTTAATATTGCCGTTAGTGGCGGAACTGCCACTTTAGGAAGCGATTACACTTTTTCAAATCAAACGATTACATTTCCTGCCGGATCTTCAGCCTCGATAAACATACCACTTACCATAATAGATGATGCCGTCACGGAA
>CAIUDH010000064.1 GCA_903897855.1 uncultured Bacteroidota bacterium
CCGAGTTTCTTGTTTGTGTTCCGGTATGATAGTGCCATAACCTCCTTCCTGTGGAAAGTACAAATGGATATTCTGCATCGGGCAGCTCTGCTTGTGGGCGATAATTGGTTTGTGAAAACAATCCTTTTCCGCGCGTAAATTTGCCATTCAAATGCAGCACCGGAGTGCCCGGATGTTGCACCGTTGGACAGGGCCACTGGATCCCTAAATTTTGAATTCGTTCATAGGTAATGCCACCCATAATAGTCCCGGTTTTACGCATATCTTCCCAAGTGGCGTTGGTGGAAGTGAATTTTAAATCGACTCCGAATCTTTTTCCTAACTCTTGCATAATCCACCAAGTAGGCCTTGCTTCACCAGGGGCGGTTACCGCCTTTCGAAGAAACTGCACCCTTCGATCCAGATTTGAATATGTACCTTCATCTTCATTAAAACACACATCAGGCAAAATAACATCGGCATACTCGGTAGTCATATTAGGGAAAATATCAACCACCACCAGAAAATCAAGTGCCTCAATTTCTTTAATAGTTTTCGCGGTATTCGGTTCTGTTTGAACGGTATTGTCGCCTACACAAAAAAGTATTTTTGTTTCTCCTGTGGTGGCTTTGTGCAGCATCGTTGGAAGCTTATATCCTTCTTTTCGTGAAAGCCCGCTTACGCCCCAGTCCATCTCCATTTTTTCAATGATTTTCTCATTGGTAACCGATTGATAATTATGAAATACGTTGGGCAATGCACCCATATCGCAGGCTCCTTGTACATTGTTTTGTCCACGCAAAGGGTTTACACCACCTCCACGTTTGCCAAGATGCCCTAGAATCATTTGCAAGTTGGCGATGGTTTTTACATTATCGGTTCCACTCACATGTTCAGTAATTCCAAGACAATAAATAACACTTACCTTTTTGGCTTCCCCCAACATTTTTGCTACCTTTAGCATCGTTTCTACGGGCACTCCACAAATGGCGGAGGCTTTCTCTATCGTAAAATCCTTCACCCACGCTTTCATGTCTTCAGGGTTCTCGGTATTATTATTCATGAAGGTTTCATCATGCCACCCATTCTTTAAAATCTCATTCATGAGCCCATTTAAAAAGGGCACATCGGTTCCAACTTTTAGCTGTACATAAAGATCCGACCAGTGGGCGATATCCACTCGGCGAGGATCGCATACAATGAGTTTCGATCCTTTTTGGGCCGCTTGCTTCACATAATAGGATGCCACAGGGTGCGCTTCGGTCATATTTGAACCGATCACAAAAATCACGTCAGTCTCCAAAATTTCATCGATGGAGTTGGTGGCGGCTCCACTGCCAAAAGCATGCGCGAGACCGGCTACGGTAGGCGCGTGGCAGGTTCTGGCGCAGTGGTCGATATTGTTTGTCTTGATGACAGCACGAGTAAATTTCTGAATGGCATAATTATTTTCGTTGGTGATACGCCCTGAACCCAGCGCTGAAAAAATATCGGGGCCATGTTTATCAACAGTAGTTTTGATTCGATCGGCGATAAAATCGAGCGCCTCATCCCAGGTTACACGTTCATGCTTTCCATTTCTTCGAATGGTAGGATATTGTAATCTTTTCGGACTGGCATGAAATTCATAGCCATAGCGACCTTTAACACAAAGCATGCCGTTGTTGGGCCAAACTTCTCGTCCGGTAACGCGCACCACGGCGTTCTTTTCTCGATCGACATGCAAGGTTAATTGACAACCTACACCACAATAAGGGCAGGTGGTATCCACTTGGTCGAGTTCGGCATAACGACCCTTGCCACGCGATTTTTTATCTGTAAGTGCTCCTGTAGGGCATAGCTGTACACATTCGCCACATTGCACGCAGCTCGATTCGCCCATCGGTATTTGATCATCACACATGATCGTGGTTTGTAATCCTCGAAACCCAAAGCCCAAAACTTCGTTCACAACGGTATGATTACAAGCAGCCACACAGCGGCCACATTTGATACACTTATCGTAATCGATCACAATAAATTCAGAGCTCTCGTCTTTGATGCCGGTAGGACAATCTGAAAAAGTCGTTTTCTCAATTCCGAGATGATAGCACGCATCTTGTAATTCACAGGTTCCACTGCGTTCGCAAGCCAAGCAGTTATGATGGCCGGAAGCAAGCATCAAATCGACTACCATACGCTGTGCGTCCTTCACCTCTTGACTTTCGCTGGAGATCGTCATTCCTTCTCTCACTTTCAAGTTACACGAAGTTTGAAAACCACGCATACCATCGACAGCCACAATACAAGCCCTGCATTTAGCGGCTTGACCCGTTTTTGCATGATAGCATAACGTAGGAATATAGATGCCGTTGCGTTGGGCTACGTCAAGCACCGTTTCGCCTTCCTGCGCTGCATACGACTTATTATTTAGTGTTATTTGCATGATGCAAAATTTAGGAGTTCCAAGTTTAATTAATATTTAATAATCGCTTCAAATTTGCACGTACTCAGGCATAATCCACAACGAATACAAACGTCGTCATCGATATTATGAATATGCTTTTTATCGCCGTGAATCGCTTCTACCGGGCAAACTTTTTTACACGCCTGACAACCGTTGCAGAGATCAAGAATTTCAAAAACAATGAGGTCTTTGCAAACCGCCGTTCTGCATTTTTTGTCAACGATATGCTCAATATATTCCTCTCTGAAATGACGTAAGGTGCTTAATACCGGATTAGGTGCAGTTTGTCCGAGGCCACAGAGTGATGCATTCGTTACGGTGCTGGCAAGCTTTTCGAGTTCATCAATATCTTTCAGCTCCCCTTTTCCAGAGCATATCCTCTCCACAATTTGTTTCATACGAGCCGTACCCTCACGGCATGGAACACATTTACCACACGACTCATCCTGCACAAACTCGAGAAAGAACCTGGCCACATCAACCATACAGCTACTTTCGTCCATTACGATTAAGCCACCGCTACCCATGATCGCTCCTAATTTATTGAGTGATTCATAATCCAACGGAACATCAAGATGTTCGGCCGGAATACAACCACCCGATGGGCCTCCAATTTGAGCCGCTTTGTATTTTTTGTGGGTCGATATTCCTCCTCCGATATCGTAAACCAATTTTCGTAAAGGAGTACCAACAGGCACTTCCACGAGCCCCGAAATTTTCACCGTCCCAGCCAGCGCAAATATTTTTGTGCCTTTACTTTTCTCTGTTCCTGTTTCAGCAAATTGAGCTCCTCCTAAATTTATTAATAACGGAATGTTTGAAAAAGTTTCCACGTTATTGAGTACCGTTGGCTTGTTCCATAACCCTTTCTCGGCCGGAAACGGGGGTCGTGGCCTCGGTTCACCCCGATTGCCTTCAATAGATGTGATGAGTGCTGTTTCTTCACCACAAACAAAAGCGCCGGAGCCTTTTCGTATCTCAAGATCAAAATCAAATCCGGCACCCAAAATATTTTTTCCAATCAATCCATAGGTACGGGCTTGGTCGATGGCAATTTGCAATCGCTCTACAGCCAAGGGATATTCGGCACGCACATAAACATAGCCTTGAGTGCTGCCGATGGCAAATGCTCCAATAGCCATCCCTTCAATAATGCTATGGGGGTCGCCTTCTAAGATACTCCGATCCATGAAAGCTCCAGGATCTCCTTCATCGGCATTACAGAGTATATACTTTATGCTGTCCTTGCTTTTTCGTGCAAAATTCCATTTCGTGCCCGTAGGAAAACCGGCACCTCCTCGTCCACGTAGGCCTGATATGGTGACTTCCTCCACCACTTGTTCAGGGGTACTCTTGGTTAATACCCTGCACAAAGCTTGATAACCATCTTGAGCGATATAATCGGCAATTTTGGTTGGATTTATTTTACCACAATTTCTTAAAACTTGTTTATCCTGATTTTTAAAAAATGGCAATTCCGATTTTTTGGAAACCTTCTTCTCGTCCACGGCATACAGCAAACTCTCCACAACAGTTCCACCCAGTAGGTGTTTCTCTACAATTTCTTTTACATCCTGGACACGCACTTTCTGATAAAAAGTATCATCCTTCCCGATGACCACCACGGGACCTAGTGCGCAAGGACCAAGACAGCCTGTTTCCATCACCTCAATGCAATCATTCAAAGGAGTTGAAGCTAAATGAGACAGGAAGGCATCCTTCACCTTCATTGAACCTGAAGTGATACAACTTCCGCCAGCGCAAATAAAAACCTTGTCGGAGGTAAATTCCTTGCTCTGTTGAAGCGTCTTCTGCAAGTCGCTTAATGCTTTGGCATCTGAAACAAACTGCATGTGTTTATTGGTATCCATTAGCTGATTTCTTCTTGGTTAATTTCTTCTTTAGAACCCGTTTTTTGTTTCTTGTAGGTACTTAGTATTTTCTTGACATCGGAAGGCTTTACCCATTGGTGTACCTCCTCATTTACCATGATTATAGGTGCTAAGCCACAAGCACCAAAACAACGTCCAACATCCAAGGTAAATAATTTGTCGGCGGATGTTTCCCCGATATCGATGCTCAATTGCTGTTTCAATGCGGTGAGCACCTCATTAGCGCCTTGCACATAACAGGCAGTGCCCAAACAAACACGTATCAAAAATTTACCACGAGGTTTGAGTGAGAAGAATGAATAGAAAGTAATGACCCCATACACTTTGGATAAAGGCTCATTCAGCTTCTCTGAAATTTTCAGAATAGCCTCTTCAGGAATGAAGCCAAAAAGACTTTGTGTGGCTTGAAGAACCGGAATTAAAGCCCCCGGTTTATCTTTGAAGGAGATGATTATCTCTTCCAACCTTTGTAGTAAACCTTCATCATCATTACCACAAGAACATTTATTAACCTTTGTCATTTGAAATTTAAATTAGTACCATTTATGATTATTCCGGCAAATTATTTCCATCTAACACTGACTTTTTTCTTGAATAATTATCTATAGTAAACGACCTTTTTATCTCTTATATAGTTTCTAAGTATACTATTCTTCACCTGCATCAATCACCCATTTATTGCACTTTTCGCAGGCGCTCAACACCACTGTAGGTGGTAAATTTGTCCTCTCTACAAAAAGCCATCAAGGTAATTCCCAACCGTTCGGCTAAGTCGACTGCGAGTGAAGATGGAGCTGAAACGGCTGCCAGAAAGGGAATGCCTGCGGCAAAACATTTGTTTACAATTTCATAAGAAATTCTTCCACTCACCACCAACACTTTAGCTCTCGATAGTTGCCTTTGTAAGAGCAAACTTCCAATTACTTTATCTACCGCATTATGACGTCCGATATCTTCTTGAATGGTGAGCAGTTCTTCTTCCATAGTGAATGCCGCTGCCGCATGCGAGCCCCCCGATTGCCTGAACGTATTTTGAGCGGCGCTCATCTGTTCAAACATTCTGGTAACACTTCCTGGATCAAGTGTTACGTTATCCATCAACTTATCGGCATTCTCGGGCAGGGTATCGAGCTCTGATTTACCACAGATACCGCAGGAAGAAACCGAAATAATACTTCTCGCAATCTCGAACCCTTTCCCAATTTTATCAATTGGAATCGTGACATTAATGCTCGTGACAAAACCGCTTGTGTTTGTTTCTTGGATCGTGGTGATTGGATCAATTACGATATCAGAATAAACATTTTCGGATAAAAGAAGACCACGTACCAGCTCATTCTCTGAGCCCGGTGTACACATCGTAACTGTAAATGGGGTATTGTTGATCGTGATTTTTAATGCCTCCTCTACCACAAGGATATCATCCACTTGAAAGCATTCACCTTCGAGGTATTTTAGTGCCGTGTAAGCTGCCGTACTCATCTCAAGAAAGTCCTGTTATTTTTCCGTTTGCATCAATGTCCATCCCTTCGGAGGCTGGTGTTACTGGCAATCCAGGCATACGCATCATATCGCCTAGAATGGGAATAACAAATCCCGCACCTGCCGCAAATTCAAATTCACGAACGGTAACATTGAAGTTTCGTGGTCGTCCAATTTTTGACTCATTATCTGATAACGATTTTTGAGTTTTCGCCATACAAATAGGCAAATTATCGTATCCTAATGCTTTGATTGTTTTTAGGCCCGAACGTGCTTTCGCCGAGTATTCGACATTGTCGGCACCGTAAATTTCGGTCGCTATAATTCGTATTTTCTCTTCTATCGATTGGTTCCAATCGTAGAGTGGCTTGAAATTATTTTCACCGCTCTCTATGACTTTTACGACTGCTTTAGCCAGGTCGGTGGTACCTGCTCCCCCTTTCGCCCAACACTCCGAAAGCACCGCATCAACGCCATGTTTAGCACATTCTGTTTTGATGAACTCCACTTCTTCAACCGAGTCGCTCATAAAGCTATTGATCGCAACCACAGGCTTGATACCGAATTTTAAAATGTTTTCGATATGTTTCTCTAAATTTTCAAACCCTTTTTGCACCCGTTCTAAGCTTGGCGTATTATACTCGTCTTTTTTTGCGCCGCCATGATGTCTTAAAGCCCTAATTGTAGCTACTAAAACTACGGCATTGGGCTTTATCCCTGCATAACCACATTTAATATTCATAAACTTCTCAGCACCTAAATCGGCGCCAAAACCAGCCTCTGTAACAACATAATCGGCCAACGAAAGTCCCATTTTGGTGGCAATAATAGTGTTGGTACCTTGAGCAATATTAGCAAAAGGCCCTCCATGTATAATCGCTGGATTTCCCTCAAGGGTTTGTACTAGATTGGGTTTGATTGCATCTTTTAGCAGAATAGCCATCGCGCCTTGTGCGTTGAGATCGCGAGCAAAAACGGGTTTGCCTTCAAAGGTGTATCCAACAAATATATTACCGAGTTTCTGCTTTAAATCTTCGATATTATTCGACATGCATAAAATGGCCATCACCTCCGATGCGGGAGTGATATTAAACCCGTCTTGACGAGGGGTACCATTGGTGGTGCCTCCAAGGCCGATAATGATGTTGCGCAAAGAACGATCGTTCATATCCATCACTCGTTTCCACACTACCGTTCGGGCATCAATATTAAGGTTACGGCTTTTGTTTTGAATATTATTATCGATTAATGCAGCCAATAAATTGTTGGCCTTTTCAATAGCAGAAAAATCACCTGTAAAATGCAGATTGATATCTTCCATTGGAATTACTTGAGAGTACCCACCCCCAGCGGCTCCACCTTTAATACCAAATACCGGACCAAGCGAAGGTTCGCGCAGTACCACCGCCGTCTTTTTGCCAATGAGATTTAAGCCTTCCGTCAATCCTATGGAAGTGGTGGTCTTACCTTCTCCAGCAGGCGTTGGACTGATGGCCGTAACTAAAACCAATTTATGGTTTTTTATTTTCGCTTCATCAATTAGATTGAGAGGAAGTTTTGCTTTGTACTTTCCGTAATGTTCGAGATCATCGACTGCAATACCAAGCTTCGTTGCGATCTCATTGATATGAATAATTTTTGCACTTTGTGCAATCTCGAGATCCGTTAAAAATTTTGTTGTCATATAATAAAATTTACCTTAAAATATATTGATTCTATTTATTTAAATGTTACTAAAAAAAGCCTGTGAAGGCCTTACTATGAATTTGCCACTAATGCTTTCGCAGTCAAAAAATAACGCCTTCGAGAACGCCCCCTTTATGGTGATACTCTGTTGCAATATTAATGTATTTTTTTGTTTTGTAAAGAACTACATTTATGATGCGTTGAGTCATACTTTTGTATTGGGCAGAGCAGAAGAGAATAATAAAAATGCCATCAGAGTGCACCATCATCGGCCCCTCATAAGAAAAGCGATCGAACTCGAGGTGGACTATAGAAAAATCAGAAGAATAATGGCATCCAAAGTTTGGGCAAAAATGAAGCGATTAAAATCCGAACTCGAATCACCATGATGTATATCTAAGAATTTTGTTTATTTTTATGGCATGGAAAATCCAAGACCTCCCCTACCTCCTTTCAGCCTTGAAACTGCCCTACAAAAAGTGCAAATGGCCGAAGATGCCTGGAACAGCAAGGACCCTGATCGGGTATGCATGGCCTACACGTTAAATACCGAATGGCGTAACCGGTCCGAATTTATAAATGGAAGAGAGGCTGTTCGTGCTTTTTTGAAGCGCAAGTGGGAGTATGAATTGCACTATAAACTGAAAAAAGAATTATGGGCGTTTCTGGGAAACAGAATCGCTGTGAGATTCGAATACGAGTATCAAAACCAGGCAGGGATATGGTTTAGAGCCTATGGAAACGAGAATTGGGAATTTGATGAACAGGGGTTGATGGATAAACGATTCGCAAGCATAAACGACCTGCAGATAAGCGAAGCGGAGAGGAAATTTAAATGAGAGGAACACGGTGCTACTTCTTCAGTAAAGGAAGTTTTAAAGAGATTATACCCGTTTACGTAAATAATAATCCTCATAAATTTTAGTTCCTAACCTGAACGTTCGTTCACCGATGGTTTCAAAACCACAGGAAGTATAAAATTTTAGAGCTCGGTGATTTTCTTTCCACACCCCGAGCCATAAATATTCGGAAGAAAATTCTTTGCTTAATTCAAAAGCATGATGCATTAATGCATGACCTGCTTTTTGTCGATAATATTCCTTTAAAACATAAATACGCTGAAGTTCAGTGGCCTTTTCAGAGGCAAATGCTTCACATGGGATATTGAAATTTAATTTCAGGTAACCGATGGCCTTGGGGCCATGAAAACATAAATAATAGCCGGTTTTCGCGCTTTTGAGCTCTTCTTCAATCTTTTCTTTAGAGAAATATCTGCTTGTATAATCCTCCAAATCTGCTTCAGTATTAAAGGCAGCATAGGCTTCTGTAAAGGTTTGAGCACCTAATTTACAGATGGTGTCGACATCGGAGAAGGTGGCTTTGGAAATTTCAAACATGTTGCAAGTTTAATTATTTGCCGATACAATCACAATAAAAAACAGAATCGTAAATTCGCGCCCTCATGCCTAAACTATTATCGGCATAATTATACATTCTTAATTCTCAAATACCTTGAAACTAAATACCATAGAAGAAGCCGTTGAAGATATACGCAAAGGCAAATTGATCATTGTTGTGGATGATGCTGACCGTGAAAACGAAGGTGACTTTTTAACTGCTGCCCGCAATGTGACGCCCGAGATGATTGCCTTTATGGCGAAAGTGGGAGGAGGTTTAATTTGTGCCCCCTTAGGCGAAGATTTATGTGTGACCTTGGGTCTAGATATGATGGTAACCAACAATACTGAAAGCTTAAAAACAGCCTTCACGGTATCGGTCGATTTATTGCGAAGCGATATCAGCACGGGTATCTCTGCCTACGATCGAAGTGAAACCATTAAGGCGCTTATCAACCCCAATACCAAGCCTGCCGACTTGGCCCGGCCCGGTCATATTTTCCCCCTTAAAGCACATAATGAAGGGGTATTACGCCGCGCAGGACATACCGAGGCTGCCATCGACTTTGCGAAACTGGCGGGTTTTGAACCTGCAGGTACCATTGTTGAAATCATGAAAGATGATGGCACGATGGCACGCTTACCCGACCTGTTTCTCATTGCTGAAAAGTATGATTTAAAGATTGTGAGCATCGAAGACTTGATTCATTACCGCCTTCGATATGAGAGTTTGATTGAGCGCGTGATTGAAGTGCAGATGCCCACCGAATATGGCAATTTTAATTTGTATGCCTTCAAACAAACGCATAATAACCAAGAGCATTTAGCGTTGGTGAAAGGAACGTGGGAAAAAGATGAGCCTGTGATGGTAAGAGTTCATTCATCCTGTCTTACAGGCGATATCTTTGGCAGTTGCCGCTGCGACTGTGGGGAACAATTACACGAAGCCATGCGTCATATAGAAGAAGAAGGCCGGGGTGTTATTTTATATCTCAACCATGAAGGAAGAGGAATTGGCTTATTAAACAAACTACGCTCGTATAAATTACAAGAGCAAGGCATGGATACGGTGGAAGCCAATATAGAATTGGGATTCAAAGCAGATGAGCGCGATTATGGTGTGGGAGCCCAAATATTGCGCGATTTAAAAATAAGCAAGATGCGCCTCTTAAGCAATAACCCGACCAAGCGTGCAGGCCTTACAGGCTATGGGTTAGAGATTGTGGAGAATGTTCCTTTAAAGATAAAATCGAACCAACATAATGCGTTGTATATGGAAACAAAAAAGACGCGTATGGGTCATGAGCTTTAGCTGGCGAACGATTTTGTGATTCGTTCAAAAAGGACATTCGGTGTGTTTATCACGGCAACTGCTGAATAACTATTCAAAACAAATATCAAAATCTAGCGTTCTTTGTTACCTTGTGATGAGGAACGCATTTTCTTTAATTATACTCTGTTTTAGTTTAACGCTACAAGCGCAATATAACTTCCGTTCGCCCATTGACGGTGAGATGAAAATTGCGGCCAATTTTGGGGAGTTAAGAGACAACCATTTTCATAGTGGCCTTGATATTCGTACCAATGGTGAAGAAGGATGGAAAGTTTATGCCATAGCAGATGGTTATGTATCCCGAATTTTAATTAGCAAGAAAGGTTATGGTAATGCTCTATACATTACGCACCCGAATGGTATCACTTGCGTTTACGGGCATCTCTCAAGGTACCATGAAACCATCAAAACATTCGCTACCGGTTGCCAATATGCCAAGGAAGATTTTGAGCTCGACACTATTTTACCGGCCGATACAATCAAAGTTAAAAAAGGAGATATCGTTGCCTATAGTGGCAATACCGGCGGAAGCACTGGCCCACATCTTCATTTCGAAATTCGTGATACGAAAACCGAATTCATACTTAATCCTGAGAATTTTGGTTTCGAAATAAAGGATATTTATGCTCCACGAATTTATTCTGTATCCTTATTTACGCTCCAGGGATTGCAGTCGAAATTCATTAAAACGGTGGCGGATCCAAATGGCAAAACCATTGCTGTCGACCCCGGCAGGATTGGTGTTGGAATGAGTGGAATCGACTACTATAGTGATTATGAATTTAATGCAGGCCTTTATCAAACACAACTATTCAAAAATGACGAGCTCATTTTTGAAAAAAAGATGGACACTTTCTCCTTCAACAACTGGCGCTGTATTAATGCCCATCTCGATTACGAACTGCTCAAAACAAAAGGTTATAAAATTGAAAAGTGTTATAAAGAGGATGGCGACTTCACCGAGATCTATAGCCATTTGGTAAATAATGGATACATCACCATGGCACCCGGCGAGACGGTAAACTTAAGAATCGTAACGAAAGACCATGTTGGCAATCAGATGCAGGTAGCTTTCATGTTAAAAGCCGGTTATGTCATTAAAAAACCCGTTGAAAAATATAATGTTGTGCCCGCCCGCAATACGGAACTAAACAGCCGCAAAGCAAAACTCATCTTACCTCCCGGAAGCTTATACGATACCTGCTTTTTCAGTTTCTATACCGACACCTCCTATAAAAGATATTCTTATAAATATAACGTTGGAAATAGGAATATCCCTCTTCAAAAAGAAATAACTCTAAAGATTATACCGTTAGTGAATCCGCACCTCAAAGAGCACAAGCTCTACCTAAAATCGCTCGCCGGTGGCAGTATTGGCGGAACCTTCAGGGAAGGCTATTTAACTGCTAACACAAAAACTTGCGGTACCTACTATATCGACATCGATACAACGCCTCCCGTTATTACTCCCTTAAACATCCCCAACTCCAAAAACATTACCTTAAATGCGACCCTCAAATTTTTAATCAATGACTCACAAACAGGGGTTAAGAAATTTAAGGCTACGGCCAACGGAAAGTATCTTTTATTTAGCTATGATTTAAAATACAACCTAATTACCTGCGACCTTCAAGACGTGAATTTGACAGGGCAAACCAACTTTGAATTGAGCGTAGAGGACGGCTGCGGAAATGTTAGAAAGTACAAAACAGTGCTCCTGAAAAACTAATTGCAACTTTTATAAATTGGAATATTACATTTGCAACTTTTTAAATCTTGTTGTAAAATGAAAAAGTTATTATTTTTAAGTACCATTGCCCTTGCACTGCTCGTTGTTTCGTGCAAGCCAAAGGCGGAATTGATTGTTGGAAAATGGAGCGTATCCGAATGCAGCATCACCAACTTAGAGGAGCTGAAATCGAAGTCGATGACAGGCGTACCCGATTCTCTTATTGAAGAATACAAAGGAAGAATGGAAGGTCAAATTAAAACATTCCTCGAAGATGCGAAGAAGGAGGTATACTCTTTTGAAAAGGATAGTTTCGATATCAATCGTCATGGGAAAAGTGAGTTGGGTAGCTGGAAGATGAGCAGTGATAACAAAATGCTTTTTCTTATACTGAATGAAAACCCTACCGTAGAGGCCCTTAATATTATCGGTCTTACGCCGAAAGAAGTGAAGTTTTCAAAGAAAATTTCCCCTGAAAGCGCTGTCGTTTATATCTTGAAGAAAGATTAAGACGGCCGATTCAGCTTGCTGTTCTTATAAGAAAATCCAAAATAGATAATCAGGCCTACGGCAAGCCAGATGAAAAAGTACATCCAGTTTTTATAGCCTAGTTCGCTCATCATATAGAGGCAACTGGTGAGGCCTAGCAATGGAATAAGTGAAGCGTTGTTTTTAAATGCAAAAACAGCTAAGGCAAGTGTGCTAAGTAAAAAAATCCAAGTCGGGATTTTGTGCTTGAACAAACTGAACCCAGATTCGTGTTTTTTCGTCTCAGCCAAGGGCAGTAAGCTAAGAGTTTCTGCATACTTCACTTCGTCAAGATTGTTTAAATAGGCCTCTATATCATTATTTTGCTGCGCAAATCCACCTTCATCTAATATTATTATTTTTCGCTTCACCCCTTCAATCTCGTCTGCCTTCAAACCCGTGATAAGAGTTGCTACATCATAGTTTTGGGGTGCATTCGTAATAAAATCGAGAGTCCCCTTTTCATTATATCGGAAGGAGAGCACTCCGGCAAGAATAATTAAAAAAGCATATATATAACGTGAGTTGATATACGGTGTTTTAAATGTGCTTGGCGGACGATTGGGGTCTAAATTCAATTTCAGCACCCCCCCGCATACCAGCACAAAAGCAAATAAGGTACCGATGCTGCATAAGTCGGTAACCATATCAATATTTAAAAAGAGCGTACCCGCACATACAATGACCCCGGTAATAATGGTAGAGAATGAAGGGGTTTTGAATTTGGGGTGTACCTTGGCAAATCGTTTCGGCAATAATCCGTCGCGGCTCATGCTCATCCAAATACGGGGTTGACCTATTTGAAAAACAAGTAACACGCTGGCAATAGCCACCACAGCGCTAACCGCCACAATTCCTGCCATCCATTTCAAATTTAATAATTCAAAAACGTGCGCCAATGGATCGGCCACATCGAGTTCCTTATAGCTTATCATACCGGTAAGCACCAAGGCAATCAACACATAAAGGATGGTACAGATTATGATAGCCCACATCATACCCTTAGGCAAATCGCGTTGAGGGTCCTTACATTCTTCTGCCGTTGTACTTATCGCATCAAAGCCGATATAAGCAAAGAAAACGGCCGAAACCCCTTTTAAAACACCACTTACCCCATTAGGCATAAATGGATTCCAATGGGCCACATCGATAAAACCCGCACCTACTATAATAACTAAAACAACCACGATCAATTTAATGGCAACCATAATATTACTTGCATTGCGCGACTCTTTGATGCCTCTATAAACCAACATCGTAACTGCAATAACAATAAATAAAGCGGGTATATTCAATACAATATGCCATCCGAAAAAGGTTGGAGCGCTCGTGTAAGCCGCATATGCCCGCTGCATGCCTGTACTTAAATTCTCGAATGCCTTTCCACTTTGCATCAGGGCCGACGCTTCGTTGAACCCTTGATGCGCCGTCAGTATATCGAGGGTCATCCAACCCGGCAGATGAATACCATGAATATTTAAGGCATCAATATTTATTTGAGATAAGAGCGAGGTGAAATATTCACTCCAGCCAATAGCTACCGTAACATTACCTATCGCATACTCCATAATGAGTGCCCATCCAATAATCCACGCTACCAACTCGCCAAACGCTACATAACTGTAGGTGTACGCACTTCCTGAAACTGGAACTAAACTCGCAAATTCGGCATAGGCAAATGCCGCAAAACTGCAGGCAATGGCCGTGAAAATAAATAGAAACACGACTCCCGGCCCGCCATCAGCGGATGCTTTACCGATGGTGGTAAAAATGCCGGCACCGATAATTGCAGCAATACCCAAGGCCGTGAGGTCGATGGCGGTAAGGTGTTTACTCAGCGTGTGCCCATCCTGCTCTCCGGCAGCATTTTCCAATACTTGAGAAACAGTTTTCTTGCGTAATAAATTTTTCAGGTTCATGAAGGGTGCAAGATAGAAAAATTTATGATTGGTTAATAATGGAGGTTTTTCTAGACTTGCTCGAAAGCGAATTTTGAGTTATGTTTCTATACTCCATGGGTT
Organism: uncultured Bacteroidota bacterium; assembly: GCA_903897855.1. Lineage (GTDB taxonomy): Bacteria > Bacteroidota > Bacteroidia > UKL13-3 > UKL13-3 > CAINMV01. The sequence continues at coordinate 14,494 of CAIUDH010000064.1, forward strand.
GCCTCGGCGAAGTGCATCAGCACTTATTAGACGGGGCCTTATCGAAAATCCTGCTGAGCCTTTTCAAAATCTTCGGGGATGCCGATATCGATGAAATAATTATCAAAGCGAAAGCCCATAATTTTTAAGTCGGTGGTATGTGCTTCGAATACTTCTTTCTCTATTGAAAAAGCGTGTGGTAAATTTAGGGCCTCCAAGCAATTGCGTTGTGCGGCGTAAACTCCTGCATTAATAAGGCCTTCTGCACAAAAACGCTTCTCCTTAAATTGTATAATTCGATGGTCTTCAACTTCCACCGTTCCATAGCGTTCGAAGTTTTGCATGGGTTTAAGTGCCAAAGAAATATCGGCCTTGTTTAGTAGATGTTCTTGCATCAATAAATCGAGTGGACAATCGAAATACGAATCGCCATTGATGATAAACACATCGAATTGATGACATGATTTCAAGGCCAGCTGAATACCGCCCCCAGTGCCTAAAGGTTCTTGCTCCACTACAAATACAAATTCAGCATCATAATTGGATTGGGCAATATATTCTTCAATGATTTCGTGTTTGTAGCCTACCGACAAAATAACCCTCGACACCTTGGCATCGATGAGCTTGGTGATGATATAGTGCAAAAATGGCTTACCCGCCACCGTGGCCATTACTTTGGGAACGTCAGCTACGACACTTCTCAAACGAGTACCCAATCCGCCGGCTAATATGATGGCTTCGTACATTATAAATTTTTGAGGGCTAATTTAATCAATTCTTCAACGGTAAGTGTGGGGTTTAATCGAAGCTGCTTATCCACTTCCCTCTCGGCCGGCGCCTTGCTAAAACCGAGCATGGTAAGAGCGCCCATAGCTTCTGTGCGCACCACACTGCCCATGCCTGCGCCAGAGGATTCATTGATAATGGTTTCTCGTTTGAGTTTATCTTGAAGCTCCAAAATGAGGCGTTGCGCCGATTTGGGGCCTACGCCTTTGATAGCAGTGAGGGCACCAATATTGCCTACCGAAATGGCCAACTGAATTTCACTAGGGGTGAGCGATGATAAAATCATGCGTCCGGTATTAGGGCCTACACCGTTCACCGAGATGAGGTGCTTGAACAGATTGCGTTCAAGCTCATCAAAAAATCCGAAGAGTACATGTGCATCTTCACGAATATTTAAGTAGGTGAGCAACCGGCCTTGCTTTAGGTCTTTTATTTTTAGATGCGTATATAATGAAATATGTATTTCATAGCCTACCCCGTTCACATCGAGCACCACATAGGTGGGTGTGATGGTAGTAAATTTTCCTTCAAGATGAGCGATCATAGATGCATTGAAATTATTGAATGATGTTGGGGAAATTAAAAAAACAATGATGAAAACAACTATTTCTTTTTTGAATTCACTGGAACTCTTTGCCTTCTGAATCTTATTTTTTATCCAATCGCTCTTTTAACCCTAAGCCATGTTTTCTTAAGGTATCGAGAGCGATATCATAACCCGCATCGGCATGACGAATAACACCCATTCCAGGGTCGTTGCGTAGTACACGTTTCAATCGTGCTTCAGCTTCTTCAGTACCATCGGCCACAATAACCATCCCACTATGAATGCTATAACCCATACCCACACCGCCTCCCTGGTGCAAAGAAACCCAGCTGGCACCTCCTGCGATATTCACAAAAGCATTCAATATCGGCCAGTCGGCAATAGCATCGCTACCATCCATCATCGATTCGGTTTCACGGTTAGGGCTGGCCACAGAGCCTGTATCGAGGTGATCGCGGCCAATTACGATAGGTGCTTTCACTTTTCCCGAACGCACCAGCTCATTAAAAGCGAGTCCTGCTTTTTCACGCTCTCCTTGTCCCAACCAACAAATGCGTGCCGGCAATCCTTGAAAAGAAATTTTTTCTCTGGCCATCATTAACCAACGTTGCAATCCAGCATTTTCAGGAAACATCTCTTTTAAGAGTTCATCGGTGGTGTAAATATCCTCAGGGTCGCCACTCAGTGCCACCCATCGAAACGGCCCTCGTCCTTCGCAAAATTGGGGTCGTATAAATGCCGGGACGAACCCCGGAAAATCAAATGCTTTATCCACTCCGTGCTCAAAAGCCATGGCACGGATATTATTTCCATAGTCAAAGGTGATGCTTCCCTGCTTCTGAAATTCAAGCATCAACTTTACATGCGTCACAATACTTGCAAAGCTTCGTTTTAAATATTCCTCAGGGTTCGATTTACGCATTGCATCAGCCACTTCTGTATTTATTCCATGCGGGTAATACCCAATTAAGGGGTCGTGGGCGGACGTTTGGTCGGTAAGTAAATCAGGTACTACATTACGCTCTTTCATTCGTTCGAGCAGGCTAATGGCATCGCACCACACCCCAATTGAAACGGCCATGCCCTTTTCCTTGGCTTTCAATGCCAAGTCGATGGCATCATCAATATTGCGGCTCATCCTATCAAGGTAACGTGTCTCAATACGCTTCTTGATGCGCCACTCTTCTACCTCGGCTACCAAACAAACGCCTTCATTGAGGGTCACCGCCAGTGGTTGTGCCCCTCCCATTCCTCCCAGTCCAGCGGTTACCGTAATGGTGCCTTTCAAGGTACCCTTGAAATGCTTTTTAGCTGCTTCTGCAAACGTTTCGTAAGTACCTTGCACAATACCTTGAGAGCCTATATAAATCCAACTTCCTGCCGTCATTTGACCGTACATAATCAAACCTTTTTTATCCAACTCTCTAAAGTGCTCCCAGTTGGCCCATTTGCCTACAAGGTTACTGTTGGCAAGCAGCACACGCGGGGCATCTACATTGGTTTTTAAAATAGCCACCGGCTTGCCACTTTGAATCAGCAAACTCTCCTCATTTTCTAAATCCCTTAATGCCTTTACAATGAGGTCGTAGCTCTCCCAGTTACGTGCCGCTTTTCCGAGGCCCCCATAAACAATTAATTCCTCCGGGCGTTCGGCCACCTCAGGATCGAGATTGTTCATGAGCATTCGAAGAGCTGCCTCTTGTATCCAACCTTTGCATGAAAGTTGGTTTCCGTGTGGTGCGCGAATGGCCGCGCGTGAAGTTTGAGTCATATTTTACTTTGCAAAAATAATTTTATTATATTCGTGAAGGGAAAAATGATTAGAAAATATTTTATTTTATTAATTCCGGCCTTTTTGATCGCATTTACTTTCATAAAATGCCGCAAAGAAAGCTTGGTTAGCCCTATCCCGACGATCTCATTCCTTGGATACGAAAAAATTAGTTACAAGGGTTATAATCAGGATTCTTTACTATTTCTTCGGATTCATTTTGAGGATGGCGATGGCGATATCGGATTAAGCATCACTGATACGGCGGCTCCTTTTAGGATTGGAGATCGCTATTATTATAATGTTTTTGCCTCCTATCAAGCAGGCAAAAATGGCAATTACGAATATCTAATTAATGGAGCCGACACCGTTTCTTATAACGACCGGATCAACAATTTACAGCCTGAAACACGAAATAAAGGCATCACGGGAACTATCACCCTGAAGCTGGAACCAATTATAGGGGCCCTTCTGCCCGACTCTATAAAACTTAATATCTATATTGTGGACAGGGCACTAAATACGAGCAACACTATCACCACAGGGGCTATCCCGGTAAGCTTTTAATGCTGTTTTACAGGCCTTTCGCTGCCATATTGATACTTCGTACACAAACAAAGGCCATCCGTTTAGAGGCCGTTCTTAACCGTATTTGACTTGCACCTCCACTAAAAAAAACTTCAAAATGGCCCTCTTTATCCTTCCTTTTGACTCTCCCTTTTTTATATGGCTCACTTTTATATCTTTGCACCTCGTTTTTTTAGCTTGAGATAGAACCCACGTAACTCAAAAAAAATTAACTTACCATTATATTATATATTTTAAAAAGTAGCAATGAAGAATAAAGGATTGATTCGAATTTTTGCAGTACTGCTCGCAATTATCAGTTTGTACCAGTTATCATTTAATTTTGTGATATGGAACTTTGATAAAAAAGCTGAAGCTTATGCCGGCAAGTTTGCGCCCGAAGAACGCGCAACCAAATTACGTTATTTTAAGGATTCTATTGGCAATGTTCAGGTTTACAACTTGTTGATTGCCAAGTTTACTTATAAAGAGTGTAAAGAAAATGCCATTACGCTTGGTCTTGACCTGCAAGGTGGTATGAACGTAACGCTTGAAGTTTCGCAGGTAGAGTTTGTTAAAGCACTCTCTAACAATAACCCTGACCCGAACTTTAATTTGGCTGTCGATAACACAGAGAAAATTTCCATTACCAGCCAGCGTAATTTTATTGACATCTTTTATGACGAGTATAAAAAACTAAGTCCCGATAAAAAATTGGCGGCTATTTTTGCGACTCCTACCAATAAAACCATCAACTTTAACAGTTCCGACGAAGATGTGTTAAAGATGGTAAGAGAAGAGTCGTCGCGAGCTATCGACCGCTCTTATGAAATTATAAGAAGTCGTATCGATAAATTTGGAGTCACACAGCCAACCGTGCAGAAACTTGAAAACCAAGGAAGGATTCTGGTAGAACTTCCGGGTGCCGACGATCCTGAACGCGTGCGTAAACTACTTCAAAGTACTGCGAAATTGGAGTTTTGGGAAACCTATGCCAATGGAGATGATGTTTACAAATTATTAGACACCATTAGCAAAGGCATCGGCAAATCGACCACTGGCGAACTCGTTGTAGCTCCTGTGGATACCACCAAGAAAAAAGACAAAGACTCCAGCATCGCGGTAGTAGAAAATCAAGATTCCACGTTAGAAGACTCGTCTTCGGATGCCAGAAATGCTAAACTCTTAAAGGAAAACCCTTTAATGGCTATTGTGCAACCTGCTTTAAACCGTGATAAAGGATATATGAAAGGTTCTTTGATTTGCTACGTTGCAATTAAAGACACCTCTAAATTTAACACTTACCTAAGCAGTTCTATCGCTTCTTATTATATTAATGCACTCACTGCAACCCAAGGAATTCGTTTTGCCTACGGCTCTAAATCGGATAATGGTTTTGTATATGTTTATGCCTTAAAAGCGAAAGATATGACCCGTGGTGCTGTGATGGATGGAGCTGCAGTCGCTTCAGCCCGTCAAGATTATGATCCACTTACCGGCCAGCCTGATGTAAGCATGCAGATGACTCCAAAAGGAGCCCAAGATTGGGCTGCCGTAACGAAAGCCAATGTGAACAAAAGTCTTGCGATCGTTTTGGATGGAGCCGTTTACTCTGCCCCTAATGTAATGGGTGAAATTGCAGGTGGAAACGCACAAATAAGTGGAGGATTTACCGTAAAAGAAGCTCAGGATTTAGCGAATATATTACAAACAGGAAAACTTCCTGCCCCATGTAAAATTATCGAAGAGGTAATCGTAGGTCCTTCATTAGGAAAAGAAGCCATTCGGTCTGGATTACTCACCTTATTGATTGCATTTATTTCAATTATCGTGTTTATGATATTGTATTATAATATCGCTGGAGTATCATCGGATATTGCGGTTATTATTAACTTATTCTTTATCTTAGGGGTACTTGCCTCACTTCATTCGGCCCTTACGCTGCCTGGTTTTGCAGGTATTGTATTAACGCTCGCCGTGGCTGTAGATGCCAACGTGCTTATTAATGAACGGGTGAAAGAAGAGATGCGAGATGGCAAAAACATGAGGCAATCGGTCTCCGAAGGATACAAGCACGCTTTGTCTGCGATTATCGACTCCCACGTTACTGGTTTAATGGCAGGTATTGTGTTAACCTTCTTGGGTACAGGTCCAATCAAAGGTTTTGCTGTAGTTTTAATCATTGGTATTATTACTTCTCTCTTTACTGCCATCTTTATTACCCGCTTACAAATTGAGCGTTGGCTTGATAAAGGCAGAGAGTTGAAATTCTCTACCTCTCTCTCGGCCAATCTCTTCAAAGGATCCAGTTTCGACTGGGTAGGTAAACGTAAAATTTATTATATAATCTCGGGTGCGATCATCTTATTGGGTGCCATTTCGATGTTCACCAAAGGATTCTCACTCGGTGTCGATTTTAAAGGCGGCTGGAGTTATGTAGTAAAACTAGATAAAACTGCCAACACCTCAGAAGTGGCTCCTGCATTGGCTAAATACTTCGACAATTTAACGCCACAGGTAAAAACCTTTGGCAGTGATTCTAAATTAAAGATTACTACCACCTATAAAATTGATGATGTGAAAGCAAGCGAGCCTGAGGTTCGTCAGCATTTATTGGATGGCTTAACAAGTATGGGATATGTGGTGAATGATGCCTCTATTGAAAGCAGTAGTAAAATTGGAGCCACCATGGCTTCCGATGCGAAGTACTCAGCTCTGAGAGCAATCTTTATCGCCATTATCGGCATGTTTATATACATTGTCATCCGTTTCAGAAAATGGCAGTTTGGCGTAGGAGCTACTGTAGCATTATTCCACGACGTGTTTTTACTCCTCTCATTTTTCTCTATTCTGGATGGAATTGTTCCATTCTCAATGGATTTAGATCAGGATTTTATTGCAGCGATACTAACCGTCTTAGTTTTCTCAATGAATGATACCGTGGTTGTATTCGATAGGATTCGCGAATACCTCAACCTCAACAAAAAAGAAAAAGATAGGGTAAAAATCATTAATTACGCCTTAAATGCAACCCTGAGCCGTACCATCGTTACCGCAGGAACCATATTTATGGTATGTTTGATTTTGTTCTTATTCGGAGGTCCTGCCATCAAGGGCTTCTCCTTTGCCTTGCTCATTGGTGTTGTAGTAGGTACTTACTCATCATTATGTATTGCAACTCCGGTAGTGGTCGATTTTGGCGGAAGCGATTTCGAAGGAATCAAATAAGAATGTCAACCCTTCGGGGTGAAACCATAATTTTAACTCATAAAGCTGCTCTTACCAATGTAAGAGTAGCTTTTTTTATTCTTGAAGGTGAAGCAAGTACATTTTAAATTCGTCATCTGGTACCGCTTTAACAAGGGCAAAATATTAAAATCGTATCTTTGTATATAAATTAACCGTTAATCCGTTTCTATGAGTGTTCATATTCCAAAATTTCCGAGCGTAACCCCCTCTTTTCATTCTATCCTAAAACATCGAATCGAGGAGTATTTTCAAAAGAAAGGTATTTCTTCGCATGGAAATTTTCAGCTCTTTTTTAAGGCAGCCCTGCTGGTTAGCTTATTTGTAGTTCTCTATATTCACCTTGTGTTTTTTACACCACACTGGTATTTCGCCTTGCCTGAAGCTATTATCTTGGGTTTCGTAATCTCTTTTATTGGTTTTAATGTGATGCACGATGGAAGTCATGGGAGCTTCAGTAATTACAAATGGCTGAATCGAATTGCTGCCTATACTGTAAATGTGCTAGGTGCCAGTAGTTTTATGTGGAATGTAAAGCACAATATTATCCATCATACCTACACCAATATTGACGGGTTGGACGACGATATTAATGCAGGAATTCTATTACGATTTAATAAGTATCAAAAATATTATAAAATTCATCGTTTTCAGCATATCTATGTTTGGTTTTTATATAGTTTATTGTATATGTTCTGGGTGTTTTATACCGATTACAAAAAATACTTCCTTCGGAAAATTGGTATCATACCATTGAAAAAACTGAGCATCTTGGATCATATTCTGTTTTGGGCTTTTAAAGCCCTCAACTTATTTTTGTTTATTGCACTACCTATTTACACCGTAGGATTCACTTGGTGGCTTCTCGGATTTCTAATTGTTAATTTATTGGCGGGCTTTGTATTGAGTATCGTGTTTCAATTGGCACACACGGTAAGCCTCACAAGTTTCCCCAACCCCATCACAACGAATGGTAAAATGGAGGATGAGTGGGCTATCCATCAAATTAAGACCACTGCCGACTTTGCGCCCAATAGTAAACTAATTTCTTGGTGTGTGGGAGGCCTGAATTTTCAGGTAGAGCATCATTTGTTTCCTAAGATATCACATGTTCATTATCCAGCAATAAGCAAAATTATTAGTGCTACATGTAAAGAATTTGCCATACCATACAGCGTTTTCCCAAAAATGCGCCATGCGGTAGCATCCCATGTTTCTCATTTGAGAGCGATGGGAAAAGCTTAAAAGTCTTACTTCGTCTGCATTATTGAATCACTTTCCCTTCGGCATCCAGCTCGATTACCTCGTAGCCCCATTGCCCTAATTTAGGCTTAACCACCTTTCGGTCGCCAACAACAACAATGAACATATTGGTGATGTCGAGATAACGGCTCGCCAAGGTGGTTAGTTCAGAGGAGTTTATGCCCATTAAGATTTGCATCTGTATCATTTTATAATCAGGTTGAAGCATGTAACGTTGCTTAACAAATAGAATATTTGCCTTCTGACTCATGGTTTCATACTTTAAAGCTTCCCCTTGATTGATCGCATTTTTTGTAAAATCGAGCTCTTCCTGTGTAAGCGAAGTGGTGCGGTAATTTTTCATTTCACTAAAAATTTCGCTGAGGGTGCTATCTGTCGCACTCTTCTTAAAGCCACCCGAAATCATAAATGGCCCTTTGTACTTGGTGCCGCTGAAACTGCTCCTAACGCCATACGTCCAGCCTTTGTGCTCTCGTAAATTCATGTTTAAACGACTGTTGAATGTTCCTCCAAACATAAAGTTCATGATACCCGCCTTAAAATAAAGGTCCCTGACATCGTAGGCTAAAGCCAAATTGCCAATCCTTATCTGCGATTGAGCCGCTTTATCACTATGAATAAAATAAATTTTGGTGGCGGTTATAATCGTGGCCAAATCCTTGTTAAAAGCCTCCGGCAATTGAGCCTCTGTTCTTCCCCATTGATTAATAAAAGCTAATTTATTAACCAACTGCTCCATCACCACATCGCCAACAGCTACGATACCTGCAAGTTGTGGCACATAATATTGTTTATAGAATTTTTTTACATCCGCCAATGTGATGTTTTTAACCGTTTCTGAAGTGCCTTCATTGGGCACCGACTTAATATGATTTTCGCCATAGATGACCCTGTTAAAACATCGGTCAGCAATCGACGCCGGCGATATCAACGAATTACTGATCCCTTCCAATTGCTGCTTTTTAGCTCTTTCAAACTCTTCTTCACGAAAAGCCGGATATAATAACTTTTCACTCAGTAAACCCAGCGTTAAATCAAGATTTTTCTTTAAGGTCCCAACATTGATGTAGGTGTTTTCGGCATCAGCACTCACCGAAATCGTGCTTCCGATTTTATCGAGCTCCGATTCGAACTGCTCGGTGAGCATGGTGGCTGTACCTTCATTCATAAGGCGAGCGGTAAGCACCGCAAGCCCCGCCGTTTGTGGGTTATAGGCATCCATTAAATGCCCACCTTTAATGGTTATTTGAATACTGATAAATGGAATTTCATTTTGCATGAGACCACTGAACTGCACTCCGTTTGCAAAATTTAACCTAACCTCTTCTATGGGCAATGGTACGATACGCTCGGTGGCCACTTTAGGCTGAATACTCCGATCAAATTTGTCTTTTACTTGAGGTAATTTTATTTTCACCACCTTCTTCAACGCAGGTGCATCAGCTTCAGGCGTTTTATAATTGTCGGTGCGGGCAACATTTATTTTATCCTTAGGAAATACACTCATACATACATAATGCTTGTTCTTCACATAAAGATTATAGGCACGAAGAATATCGAGTTTCGTTATTTCCTGTATTTCCTTTAACTGAGATTGAATGAGATTCGCCTTACCTCCAAAGGTATAGTAATAGGCCAAGGTCGACATTTTTCCACTCACACTTTCAAGACTTTTTATGAACGCGGTCTCTGTTGAAGCTTTCGCCTTCAATAAATCATCATTCGTAATACCACGTAACTCAAATTCGGTAAAGCAGGTGTTCATCACCGAGTCGATGGTACTTAGATTTACGTTAGGATAGGCCATAATATTGAAAGTTAGTTCACCACTCAGTTCTGAAGATGAATTAGAGACAGAGGCTGATGAAGCCAGTTGCGACTTGATAAATTTGGTATAAAAAACGGATGACTTACTACTGCTTAATATTTCACAGAGCATATCTAAAGCCGCTTCATCGGAATGAAATGAGGGTACTGAAGAATAAACCCTACGAAGCAGAGGCTGACGAATATTATCGCTCATCGACACATAACGATCTTCGGTAAGGACCGGTTGCATGGCGGGCATTTTTTTTACTTCAGGGCATTTTTTCAAAGTCCCGAAATATTTGTCAACCATCTTTATTACATCGGCTGTTTTAACATCTCCACCTATGGAGAGCACTGCATTATTGGGGCCATACCATCTTAAAAAAAAGTTTTTTAGATCATCCACATCCACCGCATTAAGATGATTTATATACCCAATCGTTAGCCAACTATAGGGGTGTGCCTGAGGATAAAATGCTCTTGAAATATTTTCCTGAACGAGCCCGTAAGGGCGGTTATCATAGTTTTGTCCTCGTTCGTTTTTTACGGTCTCTCGCTGATTTTCGAATTTTATTTGGTTTACCGAGTCTAATAAAAAACCCATCCGGTCGGCTTCCAACCAAAGTGCTACCTCCAATTGGTTTTTTGGAACTGTTTCATAATAGTTGGTTCTGTCGCGGTTGGTGGTGCCATTTAAAGTGCCGCCAGCATTACTCACAATTTTAAAATGCTGATCATCGCCAACGTGCTTACTGCCTTGAAACATCATGTGCTCAAAGAAATGAGCAAACCCCGATTTTCCCACCTCTTCACGGGCGCTACCCACATGGTAAGTCACATCTACATGAACCAAAGGGTCGCTGTGATCTTCATGAACGATAATCGTGAGTCCGTTTTTTAAACGATACATCTCATAAGGGATGGTAAGTTCGTCGCCTTTGCGGGTCACTTTTTCAATTAATTTTACTTGTGCCGAAGAAACCAATGCCGAAGCAATGAAAACTAATATTAATAAAATACGATTCATGATTATACCTTCATTTTTTTTAGGACTTCAAAAAAACGATATTTTTCTGAATAAAAAGGGGTAGGCCAATTTAAACTTCTCTTGCTATATGTCGAGCGTAAATTTATAAAAAGGTCTAAGTATTAATAAAGAAAGACTCTAAACTAGAGTCTAAATATTTACTAAAGTAGAAATTAATTTGGATTTTAACCAAAATTCTTGTACAATTGTAGCTTGCTTATTTTACTTATTGTTTTCACTAATTCTAAATTATATAGGAGCACCTCTATATGAATCTAAATATACTCTATCGCTTTTTCGTGTTGTTCTCATTGCTGCTTGTTTCAGCTCAACTAACCGCACAAAATACGGCCTCTGTTAAAGGAAAAATGCTCGATGAGAAGAGCGAACCTTTGTCTTTTGCCATCGTCAGAATCGAGGGTACCACCACCGCACAGAATACCGATGTGGACGGTAATTTCGAATTTAAAAATTTAGCTGCCGGCAACTATGTTATCGTAGCGACTTATTTGGGTTATCAATTGAACAAGCAAGCAGTGCAACTAGCTGCTGGAGAATCCAAGGTGATAAAATTTAATATGCAAACCGACAACAAGAACCTTAATGAGGTTGTGGTGGTTGGTTATGGAACGCAGGTTCGCAGAGAAGTAACCGGAGCGGTGGCGAAAATTACCAGCAAAGAATTAACGGCCATCCCGGTACCAAGCGTTGAAGCTGCTCTTCAAGGCAAGGCAGCCGGTGTTCAGGTTTCCATTGGCTCTGGACTCGCTGGAGCGGCGGCCATTGTAAAAATCAGAGGTATCGCCTCGGTGAGTGCAGGAAGCGACCCCTTATATGTTGTTGATGGGATTCCTATTTCTCAGGATTATTTCATGCAAAACGCAACGGACAAAGGTAATGGAGGTGGTAAAAACAATAATCCATTAGCGACCTTAAATCCGGATGACATTGAATCTATTGATATCCTTAAAGATGCGGCAGCAACCGCTATTTACGGCTCACGTGGTTCAAATGGCGTTATTATTATCACTACTAAGAGAGCCAAAAAGCAAGGCTTACGGTTCGATCTTTCTATTCGTGAAGGAATTTCGACGATGGCTTCACGCCCAAACATGATGAATAACAAAGAATACTTGCAGATGTTGCAGGAAGCTTACGAAAATGATGGAGGCGTTGGTCATCCTACCTTGCCAGCAGGCATATCTTGGGAACAGGCCCAGGCCACCAATACTGATTGGGTTAAAGAAACGACCCATATCGGTTTTAAACAAACCTATAGCTTAGGCACCTCGTATGCGAATAAAAAATTAAACCTTTACGTTAACACCACACACGATAATAACTCTACCTATATCATCGGAGATGCTTATTTAAGATCGACCGTTCGTGCAAACATTGATTATCAGTTAACAAAAAACATAAAACTTTCTTATTTAGGGTCTTATGTGAATGGAATCAATAAGCGGGTAGATGGCGGTTGGGGAGGAGGATTGGGAGCCGCCATGAGTACTGCACTTCCTATCTATCCAGTAAAGAATAGCGACGGAGGATGGTTTACGGGCGCCGGCCCCAATAACAACCCCGTCTTTATGCGGGAAAATAAAACACAGAGAACGCAACAGCAGCGCACCTTACAGGGTTTTGCCTTGGATGCAACCCCACTCAAGAATTTAATACTACACCTCAATGGCAATTATGATTACTTAGACAATACGGATGATGTATATGAAGATACCGCACTGGTGAAACAACCCAAAGGTATTGCCAAACGAGGTGCCACTTACACCAACAACTATAATATTATTGCTACGGCATTCTATTCCCAAACTTTAAAAAGAAGCCAAAAACTTTCTTACTTACTTGGAACTGAATACCAAAGAACCAAAACGGCTTTCAAGTATTTAGAATACAATAACATCCTAGGCCCCTTATATAACACCACCCCTATCGACTCTAACTTGAAATTAGGTACCAACGTATTGAGTAAAAGCATTTCTGTTTTTGATGGCTATTTTGGCCGCGTGAGTTACTCTTTGAAAGATAAATATTTTGTATCCCTTAATGGTCGTGCCGACTACTCCTCCACTTTTGGTGAAAATTACCGATGGGGTTTCTTTCCTGCTATTGGCGCTGGATGGATTATGAGCGATGAGAAATTTTTAAAAGGAAACAAGACGCTCACCTTTTTAAAGGCTCGTGCTAGTTTTGGAAAATCGGGCAACTCTAATTTTGGTGGATCATACCCTTGGTGGGGACGTTACAAAGTAAACCCCGCAGTATATAATAGCGTTCCTTCCCGTTATGTAGAAATTTATGAGAATCCTGATTTCCACTGGGAAACCACAAAGACCTTCGATATTGGTTTTGACTTCTCTCTCTTCTCTGAACGCATCACAGGAGTATTGGAATATTATAACAAAAATACGAAAGACGTGATTTTGAGTGTGAGTGTTCCTAATTATTATGGTTTCCAATCAGGTAATTATGCCGCCAACGTGGGCAAAATAAACAATCAAGGTATTGAGTTCGCTACCAAACTAAGAGTGCTTGATGGCAATAAGTTTAGATACACCATCGATTTTAACATCGCACGCAATTATAATAAAGTATTAGACATTGGATCGTATACAGAAGAAGCCGTTAGTGGAGGAACCAATGATACACGTATTGTTGAAGGGCAACCCGTAGGCACGAACTACTTGGTTCGGTTCTCTAGAATTGACAAATCGAACGGAAAACCCGTTTATTTAGATAAAAACGGAAATGAGACCTATACCTGGGACCCCGCCAATAGAGTGCCTGTAGGTAATATTTATCCGAAAGCATATGGGGGTTGGAGCAATACTTTAATATACAATCGCTGGGAACTGGATGTCAACTTTGTTTATAGTATCGGTGGTAAAATTTACGATTCTTCTTCGAAACGACAACTTGGCACCTACGACTCCGACAACTGGAATCACACCAAAGACCAATTCGACCGCTGGCAAAAACCTGGCGACGAAGCGGCCTATCCAGTATTAACACGCGACAAAGCAACCTATGGCTCTGCGACTCCTTGGATCAATACCGACTTATGGCTGAAAGATGCTTCCTATATGCGCCTGCGCAGCTTGAGTTTGTACTACTCATTAACTGAAAAGCAATTGAAGAAAGCAAAACTTGCTTCGGCCAGAATCGGATTCGTTTCAACCAATGTGTTTCTTTTTACCAAATTTAGAGGACTTGACCCAGAGGTGGTGCGTGATTTTGAAAATGCTACTGATAGAAATACAAGTCCAAATATTACTTATCTCACTCCTCCACAAGAACGAACCAATAGCATCTCTATCGTCATTGGCTTTTAACTAGAAAATTAAAATGAAACGTATAAAAATATATTTAATAGGTTCTTTTTTGCTGATTACAGTTTTGTTTAGCTGCAAAAAAATGTTTGATGTAGACCCGAACGACCCTTCTCAAATCCGAAAAGCGGATGCCTTGAAAAAGCCTTCAGATGTGCAAGAGGTTCTCAATGCGGGTTATGATAATATTTCCAACCTCTTTAATGGAAGAGTTCAATATTATGGTGAACTATTATCCGACAATGTCATCGCGCCTAAGTCAAACAACGACTATAATGAAGTGTTCAATAGGGCAACCATCTTTTTCAATTCCTCTGTAGGAGGCTTTTATGGCGATATGTATAAAATAATTTACAAAGCAAATACTGTTTTGGACTTTATTGATGTAGTGCCCGGTTTTACGGCTTCAGAAAAAGCACGCATGATTGCAGAAGCAAAATTTATGAGAGCACTGGGGCATTTCACCGCGGTAAAATATTTTGCGCAGCCTTATGGCTACACTTCGGACAATTCTCATTTAGGAATTCCATTACGTAAAAATTCAACTCCAGAAGTAACCAAGAGAAGCACTTGCAAAGAGTCGTATGACTTTATCATCAAAGATTTAACCGAGGCCGTGCCCGATTTGCCAGAAACAAATTTGAATAATACCAATGCAACAAAATATGCTGCCAAAGCATTATTAGCTAAAGTTTATTTCCAGATGAACGACTTTGCTAATGTCATTTCTCAGGTGAACGATATTGTAAATTCAAATCTATTCGGCCTGGCCGATAGTGTTAATATTTATGACAACTCCACGAGCGCTAAAAAAGAAATGATCTTCTTTATTAAATCGGTAAACAATGATCAAAAATCGGGCGACCTGCGTGGCAATTATCATGATGTAGGTTCAAACCAACCTCAGATTGGTGTTTCTGCCAATTTGTACGCGGTGGCGTCGTCTCGATCAGGTGATAAAAGAACAGCCTATTATGCTGCCTGTGTTGGCGGATTTCGCTCCCTGAAATTCGATTCAGCTTATTTTAACATTCCTGTACTCTATCTCACCGATATGTTACTGATGCGCGCCGAAGCTTTGGCTGAAACAACCACCAACCTATCGGTGGCTATAGCCGACGTGAACTCAATTATCAGCAGAGCTTTCGGGGGTATCTCCCAAAACATTTCATCGGGAAGTGGTGCCGAAACCATTAAAGTGGCTGCCCGTTTTGAGCGTAGATTGGAGATGCCAATGGAGGGCGACCGTGTACAACAACTTAAACGCATGGGTGCCAAAGGCGAACCTAATATCCTGATCCGTAACGCTCCTTGGAACTGTAACGGTCTAGCCTTGCAATTCCCCGCTTCTGAAAGCACCATTAAAGGATTTCAAATGAACCCAGAAGGGGGTTGTAATTAATTAAAAAATATCATGAAAAGTATTCTAAATTTTCTCCTACTCATCATACTTTTTTCGGCTAGCTTTATCTCTTGCCGGCCCAAAAAGTTTAACGACATCGGACTTGAACCCAGCAAATCAAAAGGGTTACAGGCCAACTGGATTTTAAGCCACGCCTATGTTATCGACGAGGCTGCCACTTCTCCGGATAAATTGGATATCACTTCTTTTTATCAAACAAAAGCATTGCCAACCCT
This sequence comes from uncultured Bacteroidota bacterium, assembly GCA_903897855.1. Lineage (GTDB taxonomy): Bacteria > Bacteroidota > Bacteroidia > UKL13-3 > UKL13-3 > CAINMV01. The sequence continues at coordinate 30,471 of CAIUDH010000064.1, forward strand.
TATATTTACCGAAACTACTTTTACGGCCCTTACCCTTGGAACTGTAAAGAACTATTTTGGTTCGGGCAGTGGTACCTGGAGTTTCGACAATAATAACTATCCTACGTCGTTGCATATCAACTATTCTAATAATGTGAAAGATACTTTCCTATTAGGAGGCACCATCCGACCTACCGATAGTACTTTGAAATTAAAGAAGACGTTCTACTATTACAAAAAAGGAGTTAAAAACATAGCCTACTCTTATATTTGGGAGTTTGTAAGGCAATAACCATTAAAAATTAGCCGTTAAGAAGATGAAAAAGTTAATCCTATTTATTTCACTTTGCGTATTCGCAATTTTAGAAGTCAATGCACAGGCCGCTTGGATTGAGCCAGGGCCAACCACCGACGTCAGAGCCATGTGTCGCATCTATGTCGATTTGTCGAAAGTTACGAACACCTCGTTAGCAGGCCTGACGGGTCCTTTTTATATCTGGACCTGGAATCCACGGGAGTTGCCAGCCAACGATGTAAATGTAAATGGTACAGGTTCACAACCATGGAAAAATTCGAACGACAATTTAAAGCTGACAGCCGACCCTACTAAAGGGCCAAAAGTTTACTATTATGAAATGATTCCTACCGATTTTTATGGTGTGAGTCAAGGGGATGTTTATAGCAAAGGTATTTCCTTTTTGGTAAAACCCAAAGATGGCGGTGGCTATGGTGCCCCGGATCTTAAAACGGAAGATTTAAACATTAAAGTTTTAGCCCCTATTGAAAGAGACACCATTTATACACTTCCAAAATGCGCCTATACCGATGAAATTGTTACGGTGATGTACAATAACCCTATAGAACGCAATGTGGCTATGCGCAACCTCGATGCCAACGACTGCTACTTATACGCCAAACTAACTTTAAGCGATACCACCTTTGTGGAAAAAGCAAGTTTTTTTGATGTTGGTACCAACCCATCCTTGAAAATGACAAAAATTACAGAGGGGCTATTCACAGGTCAATTCAAGCTCACCATGATTCCAAGAGAATTTTTCGCCATTCCTGCAGGAAAAACAATCGTTTCGGCCCAGTTTATTGTACGTCGTCAAAACTATAACGGAGGAATTGACAGAAGTGTTGGAAATAATGACCCGAAATATTTTGAATGCAAATAATTTTTTTGTACTTTTACATCTTTAATTCTAAAAATCTTTAATATATGAAACGTTTTTTACTCTTATTAAGTGCAGTTGCATGTTTCAACTTTGCGAACTCCACTACAGTTTTATTTGCCGTTGACATGACTGGACAAACTGTTCATGCCAATGGAATGCATATTGCCGGTAGCTTCCAATCATGGAACCCATCAGCTACTGCATTATCAAATCTACCTACAACTCAAGTTTACTATTATTCATTTACCACCACCACACCAGGGAAAGTTGAATATAAATTCATCAATGGTAGCGATTGGGGTTCAGCAGCAGGAACTGCCGAAAACGTACCCACTGATGCTCAAGTTGGAGGAGGAAACGGAAATCGTTGGTATACCGTTGATACCACCAAGGCTAAAGATACCATTTTGGTTTCATGGCAAGGACTTTCGTCTTCTGCATTTGCTGCCTATGGTTACAACAAACAATATGTTCGTATTCGTGTGAATATGGCAAAAGCAGCAAGTATAGATGCTTTTGGAATATTAGCTGCTGGTGCATTCAATGGCTGGAGCGACAAATCACAACTTCTAAATTTAGATGCAAGTGGTAAAGTTTATGAAGGACAAATGTGGCTTTCAGCTGGCAACTACGAATATAAATTTAAAAACGGTACCGGTGGATGGGAAAGTGTACCGGGAAGCTGTGCTCCTTCTGGCGGTAACCGTGTATTGGCTGTTACTACTTCAGCATTAGTATTAACTCCAGTTTGTTTCAGCGAATGTTCAAACTGTATTTTGAATTTACCAAAATACGATGTTACATTTAATACTGATCTTGCTGAAGAACTTGCTTGCGGAACAGTAGACTCAGTAGACGTAACTGGTGGACATGCCCTTTTAGGTAACTGGGGTAATCCAGGACAGAAAATGGCTAAAGTTGGTGCTACTAGCGTTTATACTTTAAAAATAAATCAATTTGATAGTGGTACTTCAATCGACTACAAATATCGCGTTTGGAGCAAAGGTGTTGTAAGTTGGGAACAAATTGGATGGATTTCAAGCGGAAATCGTGCCTTAAACATTGTTGCTACTTCAACATTACCTGTAAATTGTTTTGGTAAAAACACCACTTGTACTGCTCCTCCAGCATCTTCAAAAGTTACTTTTAAAGTTGACTTTGCAGGAACAACTATCACTCCAGGAACTAAAATTTATTTAGTAGGAAGAGGAAGCAATGCATGGTTAAAAGGAGCAACAGCAGGCAAAATAGAAATGACCGCGGTACCTAATACAGGTGGTAAGGCATATCAGATTTCTATTGACTCTATCTGTCCTGGAACCATCTACTACAATTTCGCTAATGACGCTTCCGATGAAACTTATGATACTGCTGCTTCAGGAAGAACTTGCTTATCCCCTTCAGGCATCGGATATCAGAGAGTTTATGCTCGCCCAGCTGGAGCATCTACCGTTTATTATGTATTTGGAAAATGCGTAAATGGAAAATCAGCCATTGACTATACTAGTAAAAACGAAAGTTTCCGTATGTATCCAAACCCAATGACCACCTCTACTTCAGTTGAAGTTGGAAATGGTACTTATACGATTAACATCATTGACATGACTGGTAAAATGGTACGCACTTACGAAGGTGTAAGTGGTAAACTTACCATCAATAAAGATGACTTGCCTACAGGCATTTATATCATTGATGTGATGGGTGACAACTCAAGAACTACAGAAAAACTTAGCATTAAGTAATTCCTCTTTGAAATACAAAAAAGTCTCTCTGCAAACCAGAGAGACTTTTTTTATAAATTTCGTTTTTTTTCCTGCATACGTATGCCCAATCATTTATTATCAGCCATCATGAAATCATTTAGCTTTAGATTGCCAATTACCTTTCTTGCCTTATTTGCGCTGTTTTTCGCGTGCAAAAAAAACCCTGCCGTTGTGCCCATTTTGCCTGCAAAAGTCACCTACGCTACCATTGAAAAAATGCATGAATACTTTAGTCCAAAAGCCAACTCCTACACCTTTGACGCCGCTACACCTTATACCATCGTAAATACCGTTACCGGCACGCTTATAAACATTCAGCCTAATTCATTCATGCTGAATGGCACCTTGGCAACAGGCAATATCACCGTTACTGTAAAAGAACTGTCGAACCGAGGGGAGATGATATTATCAGGTATCTTTACGCAAACGGATGATGGAAAAGTGTTAGAATCGGCCGGAATGATTGAAGTAAGAGCTTATAAAGGCTCCATCGAACTCTCACTGAAATCGGGTTCTACCATTGCCGTAAATATGACGAATAATGGAGATCAGTCAAAAAACGATTACCAGCTTTTTACTTTAAAAAACAATAACTGGAGCTTAAAGCCTGGGGCAAAGGCATTTGCATTGGCAGATAGCGGTAGTAGTAAATATGTAAAGTATTTTCTAGGATTAGATTCGTTGGGATGGACTAACTGTGACCGATACTATGATATAAACCCGAAAACAGACCTGCATGTAAAATTGGATGGGGGTTTTGATTTGATGAATACCATGGTGAGCGTAGTATTGAAATCGAATAGAGTAGCCTGCAGCCTGATCAGAGATCTTAATAAAAACGAGTTTAGTTTCTCGGCAGGCAATTACCTTGGTTATCCTTTAGGCGTTGAGGCCGACATTGTTGTTATCTCAGTAAAAGATAATTACATGTATATGATAAAAAAGAGTCTTACCATTGGGAATAATGAAACATTGACCTTGAAACCGGAAGCAATAAGTGAGGCTGATATGGTGAATATCTTGAAATTGTTGAACTAGAATTTGAGTCGCTAAATCAATAATAAGCCCCCTCAAAGTATCCTTTACTCTAGGCAAGCTATATCTAAGTGCCTTTTTATACTTTTACATCCGGCATGGGAAAGAAATTTTCGTTACTTTTAAATTTAATCATCGTCCTTCTTTTTAAAATCGCGATGCCTCAAAATCTGGAAGCCCAACCTCCAATACCTTCAGTATCCTCGTTTTCGGCCATATTCCCGCATCAAGTTGTTTATCAAATTTTCACCCGATCGTTTGCCGACGGAAATGGTGATGGCATTGGCGATTTAAACGGTGTTCGAAACAAACTTCCGTACTTAAAAGACTTAGGAATTGGAGCCATCTGGCTCACCCCTATTTTCGAATCGCCAACCTATCATAAATATGACGTAATAAATTATTATGCCATCGACCCCGAATGTGGCAGCCTCTCCGATTTAAAACACCTCGTGGAAGATGCACACAAGCTCAACATCAAGATCATTCTGGATTTTGTAGCCAATCACACAAGCACAGAACATGAATGGTTTAAAGAGTCTGTAAAGGGAAATGCTGATTATAAAAGTTATTATTATTGGAGCCGTGATAGTGCTGTTTGGAATAAAGAGCCCGAACATTGGCATTGGCTAGATGATAAAAACAAAGGATCAGAAAAGTATTACGGTTATTTCTGGAGGGGCATGCCCGATTTAAACTATGATAACGACAAGGTACGTTCGAAAATTATAGCCTCGGCCCAATACTGGATTCAGGAATGTAATATTGATGGCTACAGGCTCGACGCAGCAAGCCATATCTATCCCTATGCCGAACGAATAAAAACCTATGAATGGTGGAAACAGTTTTCAATAGCCCTTCGCAACGTGAAGCCCGATTTTTACATCGTCGGTGAAATGTGGGGTGGCGATACGTTAATTGCCCCTTATCTCAAAGCGGGTTTAGATGCCGGATTCAATTTCGATGGCTGGTTTAATATAAAAGCTACTCTGAAAGAAGAGATGGATTTAATGACAACCAGACTTTTAGAGACTTACAAAAATTACACGCAGCAAAATCCTATGTTTAGTGATGCAACGATACTGTCAAACCATGATAATCCTCGTATCATGGATGAAGTAGAAGGTAATGCCAACAAAGCAAAGCAGGCGGCCGCAATTTTATTTACGCTGCCCTATACACCCTATGTGTATTATGGCGATGAGTTAGGAATGTTTGGCCCTAAGCCCGACGAACATATACGTGAGCCTTTTTTGTGGCAAACAAACGACCCCGCCAATTGCACTTGGGAACCAAATTATCATAACAAAACAACAGCAAGACTTTCAGAGCAAAGTGCCGACACAAATGCTATTTACGAAGTCTATAAAAGTTTAATTCATTTACGCAATGGCAATGAGGTATTAGCCAACGGCACTCTTACCGTATCGCCTATCAAAATGGACGGGGTTCTGATGTATGGAAGAGCATTAGGCCTAAAAAAATATCTTATCATTCATAACTTAAAAAATCATGAATCGGAAATAGATCTAAGTACTTTAGGTGCTAAAAGTGGCATTGAAAAGCTGATACCACTAATTACGATATCACGCTTACAAGCACAAAAGCTATTCATTCCGGCCTACGGAAGTGTGATCGTATCTTACTAAAATTACCCTAAAACACCGAGTTGAATGTGTGGCAACAACCATTAGCTTTGCTTTTAGCTAATGATCTTTATTAAAAGATGAAACTACTTTCGACTCTTTGTTTTATCGTGCTTTTTAGCTTTACCACCAAAGCAAGCTTTATTCTCGGATATCAGGGAGGAATTTGGACTCCAGGCTTGAGTAATGTTCAAACCAAAACATTCTTCTTGGAAAAGAAATATGGTGCCGACTTCAAATACAACTCGCTTTTTCACGGCATTTATCTTGGATACCGAATTAACTTTGAAAAAGGTTGGGTGGAAGCCTCCTGGAATAACCGACATAACCAATACACTTCCGAGTATGCCGCGAATGGAACTCGATATAAGGAGTCGTTTAAGCCAAAGATGAATGCGCTGGTTTTTTGTGCCGGCATGAAATATAAAAAGTGGGGATTCGGCGGAGGTATGGAGGCTACCTATTTTAATGTAAAACACAAATCGGCTGCCGTCGAAAATTATAATACCACCTTATGGGGCGATGCCTTTGGAAAACCGATTATGTTATTCCCCCCACTTACCTTCGTTCTGTTCGATATTAACATAGAGAGAACCCTAAGTCCATTACTTATCTTTAAAACCTCCTATCATGCTGGGTTTGGCGATGTAAGATTTTGGTTTAATGACCGGCTAAAACCATACAATCTAACGTTTGCTTTGTTGCTAAATTTAAAAAAATCAAACTCTTAATTAATTTCAACTCCTATGAAAAAAATTTATATCCTGTTTTTGGTTTTTCTTTCTCATAATTTATTCGCTCAAGGCTCTTCTAAAACAACCCTTTTAATTACCGCTCATCTCGAAGGAAAAGTGGGCTATACACAGGGTACCTCGTTTCAAAAATTTGTTACCAGTTATAACCTTCAAAACCCTTTGAATGAAACGAAACTTCGAAATTTTAGGGCCACAGCAGGATATTCTTTTGGGTGCGATGTAATCTATGGAATGGGCATTATGATGGGATACTATCAGCATTATACTTCGGCCATGGCTACCTCAAAAATCAACACCTATACTACTCGTGAATTTAAATTACAACAAAATACCATAGGCATGGATTTCGGTTATGGCACCATCACCAAAAACGGTGGGGGAGGAATATATTTTGGTATTTATGTTGCCAATGCCAATATTATTGCAGCGATGAAATATAGAGATGGCTATCGAAGCATCGGTACCGATGCCGGCCTAAATGGTATCTATAATGCCTTTACGTTAGCCAGTTGTGTTGGAGGTAAAATATATAGATTTAAAGGCCCTGTTGGTTTTACAGCCGCCATGAGATGGTGCCCTATTTTTGGGAACGTTGCTTTTAACGATCAGGTATATGATAAAAGCCTACCCGAGGACTTGGTAGCCTATCAAGTAGTGGGTGGCTGGCCTTATTATAAAGGGAACGATGTTCTCAGTCGGTTTCAATCTATTTACTTGGACTTCGGTATCGCCTTCAAACTTTACAACCTCTAAATAATTTAAAAATCGTGAAAAAATTTATTGGTATAATTATAATCCTTTCTATGGCCACCTCATGCAGGAAACGGAATGGACAATTTCAATTCGCCGGGGTTTGGGTGATACAAAAAGTAGAACAAGTTAAATATGAAGAGGCCAAACAAACACTTGACTCCACCATTACGAACGACTCGCTTGGTTGGTTTGCATTCAGTAAGACCCTCGTTGAGGGCTATGATTTAGCTCAGTTTAAAGTGGATTTTACTTCCTTTTCTGGTTTAAAATCGGACGATGCCGGGAAGTGGGAAATAGATAAACATGATGGCGACAGGCTCATCATTAACGGGAAGGCATATACACGTGAACGACAAATCGGAGGCGAAAAATGGACCTGGGTTTCATCGCCCCAAAGTGGCGTTTACTATACCAGAGAAACTATTTTTGTAAAGAAACAATAGCGCTGTTAAAATTTCATTAAAACCTCTAGACCTAAGGGTGCTGTTGACGAAAAAACAAAATTTGCTTTTCCTAGAATTTTAGCGTCTCCTATTCCGATTGAAAAAAAACCACCCCTCACGGCGGCCTCCACGCCCGCTTCCGCATCTTCGATCACTACGGCTTCACTCGGTAAAACTCCCAACTCTTCGGCTGCCTTTAAAAAAACCTGAGGGTTGGGTTTCGCTTCCGTTATTTTATTGCCATCAACGATAGCGTCGAAATACCTGGTTAGATTCAATTTATCAAGAATCAATAAGGCGTTTTTACTCGCACTTCCTAAGCCAATAAGGAAGTTGTTTTCTTTTAATTCGTCAAGAAACAATTTTATTCCCGGTAAAATATCTTGCTCGTTAATGGTGGAACAATACTCCAAATAGCTCGCATTTTTTTTCTTCGCCATCAATAACTTCTCGTCATCGCTAAATTTTTTGCTGCCTTTTTGTAGAATAATTTCTAGAGAGGTGGTGCGGCTTACCCCTTTGAGTTGCTCATTATCATGTTCATCAAAAGGAATCTGTAGTTCATCTGCCAATTGCTTCCATGCTTTAAAATGAAACTTTGCAGTGTCAACGATGACGCCATCCAAATCAAAAATACAGGCCTTAATTTTCATGATGCAAAATTAAATTTATTCTCTGGTTTAAATCCATTTTAAAATTCCCATTTTATACCCCCAAAAGTGCCCGAACTCATGAGTAAAAGTACGGCAGGGTTCTCTTTTGTCAATCTATAAATCTCCTCCTCTAACAAGGATGCCTTCGAAAACACTTTCACATTTCCTCCAAAACCGTCTTTCACCTGCTCTATCGTTAACGTTTTATTTTTCTGCTTCAGGGTTTCTTCATCAAAATACACCAGAGCGATGTCGGCATCATTCATGCAATTTAAATATTGGGGGAGGAAATTATGATCGAGGCTACTAAAAGTATGTAACTCGAATACCGCGATGAGCTTCTTGTTTTTAAATTGTTGTTTCACTGCTTTCACGGTGCCAGTAAGCTTAGAAGGGGAATGAGCAAAGTCACGATAAACCATAAGTTTTTCAGCACTATGCAAAAGCTCCAGCCGCTTTGCCGCACCCGTAAAGGATTGCATGGCCGTATAAAAAGCATCGGCCGAAATTTCTAAACATTCGCACACCTTCCGTGCACCTTCCATATTTTGTAAATTATGTTCACCGAAAATTTGTAGCGGATAGGTCTTCGCTCCACTTAAAACATGTGTGGTGTTCTCATCATCAATCGTGTAGGATGGCGTATTGTATGACTCACAAAGGATCTGAGTATTGTTCTCTGCGATTATTTTTAGATTTACATCATTTTCATAATAGAACAATTTAGTTAGAGGAGCCATACTCTTCAAGAAAATTTCAAATTGCTCCACATAATTCTCAAAGGTGGGAAACACATTAATATGATCCCAGGCGATACCCGTAATCATCGCAATATGGGGTTTGTATAAGTGAAACTTCGGCCGCATATCAATGGGTGATGACAGATATTCGTCGCCTTCCAAAATAATTATCGGCGCTTCTTCACTCAGCTGTACCATCGTTTCGAAGCCTTGAACTTGCGATCCCACCATGTAATCAAACTTCCTTTGGAGCAAATGCAACACATGCATGATCATCGCCGTGGTGGTGGTCTTGCCATGGCTGCCTCCAATTACAACACGGACTTTATCTTTGCAATTTTCATAAATAAATTCAGGAAACGAATAAATTTTTAAGCCCAATGCTTGAGCATGCAGCAACTCCGGATTATCTTTTTTAGCGTGCATCCCTAGAATCACGGCATCGAGTTCGACCGATATCCTTGAGGAATCCCATCCCATGGCCTCGGGCAATAAGCCATATTTCGCTAAACGTGATTTTGCTGGTTCGTAAATGGCATCATCACTGCCTGTGATTTTATATCCTTTAAGATGCAATGCAATGGTCATATTATGCATTACCGCACCTCCGCAGGCGATTAAATGAATTCTCATGGTTCGAATTTGTTATGCGTTACAGCTAAAATGTTTTATGTTACAAGAATTAATATTCTTAACATGCTTTGAAGTTATTTTTTTATGGCAATAGAATAGTGCTATTTTTCGCTTATTCCCGACCTGCATTCTCCTCATACCATACATCTCTATGCTTATGGTGGCTGTTGGCTGCGATTACAGAGAGCTCGTCACAGCGTTCATTTTCTTTCAACCCGGCATGCCCTTTAACCCAAACCATTTTTATCTTATGCTTCTCATGTACGAGTAAATACCTGCGCCATAGATCTTCGTTTTTCTTGCCTTTAAACCCTTTCTTCACCCAGCCAAAAACCCATTTCTTTTCAACACTATTCACCACGTATTGTGAATCGGAATAAATTGTGACCTCTAAATTTTCCCTCTTTAAATGCTCCAAGGCCACAATTACCGCAAGCAACTCCATCCTGTTATTGGTGGTTAGTTTATACCCATCGCTAATTTCTTTGCGTTTATCGCCATAAAGCATCACGACTCCATATCCACCTGGTCCTGGGTTTCCAAGGGCTGCCCCGTCGGTATAAATAATAATTTTGGGTGTCAAAGGTTTAATAAATTTAAGTTCATCATCAAAGGTTTGCCGGTATTAGGCTATGGTATCTTTTTATTTTTCACAAGAAACGTGAGGACTTCCGCCACAACAAATGTACTTCCTCCCACAAATATTATTTCATTTTTTTTACACCTTTTGTGGGCATATTTATAGGCATCCTCTACACTTTCGCACGCGGTGAATTGAAAATTGTGTTTGCTGAAAACCTGCTCCAACTCCTCTACGGGTAGCACTCGAGGAAGTTGAGGAGCGCACAAATAATAGTGTGCATCTAGAGGGATGAGCGGCAGAATGTCATCCAGTTTCTTATCTCTTACCACGCCAAACACGATATGGATCTTCTTCGCCTTCCTTTCCACTAATTGCTTTATGCTTTGCCTGAGTCCATGGGCATTATGCCCCGTATCTAGGATCACCATGGGGTTTTTCTGCACCACTTGCCACCTTCCTGCAAAACCCGTGAGAGCCTGAATATGACCTAACCCATATTGGATATCTTTAGCAGCAATCGCAAAGTGCATTTGTAAGAATCGAATACTCTGTAAAACGGTTGCAACATTCTTCAACTGATAATTCCCCACTAATGAAAGGCTTACTTTTTCCAACCAAACTTTGTTTCTTTCAAGTACTTTTATTTTAATCGACGTGTCATTTTTCGACAGCACTTCAATTTTCATTCGCTTATCAGCAAACACTATCTCGGAGTTACAGGCCTTTGCTTTAGCAGTAAAAACTTTCTTTGTGATAGCGTCTGTTTCTCCGATGACAATCGGAATTTTTTCTTTTATAATGCCCGCTTTTTCCAACGCAATTTCTTGCAGTGTGTTGCCTAATAAGTTCGTGTGATCTAGGCCTATATTAGTTATTATACTCAGTAGAGGCACGATCACGTTGGTAGAGTCGAGACGCCCACCCAATCCTGTTTCGATAATGGCGATATCCGTTTTCTGTTGAGCAAAATACACAAAACAGAGTGCCACGGTCATCTCAAAAAAAGAGGGCTTTATCTCGAGAAAGAGGGCTTTATTTTGCGCTACAAATTTCACTACAAAGGCCTTGGAAATCATGCTGCCATTCACTCGGATCCGCTCACGAAAATCGAGCAAGTGCGGCGAGGTATAGAGCCCGGTTTTATAACCCGCTCTTTGCAATACGGCCGCCAGCATATTGCTAGTACTGCCCTTTCCATTCGTTCCAGCTACATGAATAAATTTAAGCTGGAGGTGCGGATTATTTAATGCCTCTAGCAGTTTTATGGTATTGTCCAAGTTCGGCTTGTAAGCGGCCTCACCAACGCGGGTAAACATTGGCAACTGCGTGTAAAGATAGTTTAGGGTTTGAGTGTAAGATGTCATTCAATCTCTTCCTGTAATCGCAAAAAAGAGTGCCTATTTTCTTACAAAGGTGATCGTATAGGTACCGGTCTCTTCTTCTTCTGCATCAGGTTTTGCAGTGAATATTAAGTTGGATAATATCAAGGCTTTCATTCTCTCAATCTGATTATGATTAGTGACCGTTGAAGGGACTATTTTTCGCACACTTTTCACTTTCCCGTCGGGCCTCACGATCACTTCAAACTTTAAAATACCAGCCTCTTCAAAGTCGTTATTAATTTTAGGGAGCTGTTTGGCTGGCCTTCCATTGAGTATGGCTACACTCCCTGGGCCTTTACCACTAGGTCCCGAGCCAGTGCCATCGGGGTTTCCTGTGGGGGAGCCTTTCGGATCGCCTTTATTGCCACTGGTATTGCCTCCTTGGCCATTACTGTTGGGATCTCCCCCTTCGTTGCCATTGGCAACCCCTTTTTTCTTTTTATAGGTCGCCGTTTGATCTACTTTTCGCTCTGGCACCTTCGTTTCTGTTTTTGCAGTATTGGTCGTGGTTTTGTTCTCTGTTTTTGGGGTCGACACTACTTTTTTCTTGCTCTTCTCGGGTACCACCACATTACTTTCACTGTTATCGTCGGTGGCAATCTCTTGATCCAAACTATTATCACCACTTACCTGATCGGGAGGCGGAGGGTTTGTATTATCAGAGCCTTCGGCGGCCAAAGTCCCTGAATTTCCCCCATCTATATCATAACCTAATGCGACCTCCAGACCTTCACTTGGAAAAATAGAATCACTTTTAAAGCCTGGTAAAACAAAAAGTAATAATATCAAAACGCTGTGTATGATAAACGTGGTAATAAGCCCAGAAGTTTTGGGGTTATTTATTTTTGAAACGAGGTAGACCAACAAACCTGCCACAGGTATAATTAGCCATTTTAGAATCACGTATATCATCTGCTTTACGAATTAAAATTTTAGTTAATCGGTTGTATTCATTCGAAGGTAAATAGCAACGCCTAATTAAGTCTCTCAGGGGTTCTTGGGTTTATCGGTAGCGAGCGAAATTTTTGCCTTTAACTTATATTGAACTACTTCCATTACTTTTACTATTTCTTCAGCAGTCACCTCATTGGCAACATTGAGAAGCACCGCTGGATCCTCTTTCCCTGCGATTTCTTTTTCCAAATCTACCTGCAAGGTTTCCAAACTGCTTAAGGTTCGGTTAATAAACAACGCATGCTCAGCATTGATAGAAACGATGGCTGAAGGTTTCTTCGGGTCTTTATCCACGGAGGACGATTTAGGACGTATCAATTTAATTACATTAGGGTTAGCCATGGTCGATGTAATTAAAAAGAAGATTAGCAAAAAAAACAATATATCACTTAGTGCTCCAGTTTCCATGGAGGCATGACGGTGGCGTTTATCTCTTAGTTCCATAATTGTAACTTCTTAATTTAATTATTTCGCTGGCTCCTGCAACATTTCCAGAAACTCAAACGAGACCCCTTCCATTTGGTTCACTACCCGATCTATTTTTGCATTTAGATAGTTATAAAAAACATACGACACTAAACCTACGATAAGCCCTGCAGCCGATGAAACCATCTTGATATAAATACCTCCGGCAATTACATCAATCGCAATATTGGCCGATTGTGCGATATTGAAAAATGTTTTAATCATTCCAAACACTGTACCCAAGAAACCAAACATAGGAGCGATAGAGGCGATCGTGCTTAAAACAAAAAGCGTTTTTTCAAGTTTATATACTTCGAGCTTACCCACGGCCTCCATTCCCACTTCAATATTTTTCAATGGGTTGCCAATACGTGTCACCCCTTTCTCTACAATACGAGCATATGGTGTAGGCGTACGCTCACATAGCGATTTCGCACCTTTCAGGTTGCCACTATTAATCAAATCTTTAATTTGAAGAATAAAATTGGGGTCAATTTTAGAGGCTTTACTGATAGTTAGATAACGCTCCACAAAAAAGTAAATAGAGATCAAACTCAGTAATGTGATTGGATACATGATAACCCCTCCTTTCAAATACAAATCGAAGAGGCTCAGCGTGTCTTGAGGTGTAGTAGCAGCAGCAGTGGCAGCCACTCTGTTCACAGTGTCGGCGGCGGTGGTTAAGGCTTGCAAAAACATTGCGGATATTAGCATAGAAAATATTTAATTTAATCGTTGAAATAGAAAATGGTTTCGTAAAATATGCTTCATCCTATATCTGAAATATCCTTTGGGCTTGTAAGGATAACGCAAAGCAGAAAAGTTTATTTTACAGAGTAGCAAATTAATTACCACTGAGTGGTTGGAGAAACCCAAGTTCTTAACATATAAGTAGGAAAGGAATTGGGGTGTTTATAAAAAAGGGCAATGACTAAGGTCTGCATTATGAAGCGTTGACACCCAAACGAGGGAATATAGAAATCAAAGCACCGATAGTTTGTTTTTATTTCCAACCGCAATAATCTTGCCTACTAACCCTGAATTATACAGCGGAGAATTTTTGGATCTGGAGTGGTTGGTGGCCGCATTATAATCCCAATATTCAGTTGGGCTAAAAATGGTGAAGTTGGCTTCTGTATTCTCGGCGATGCTAATGGCAGGCAATGCTAAAATTTTTCTTGGGTGTGCCGTGATGGCATCAATAATTTTCTCCCAGCTAATTTTACCCTCCAATTTCAGTAATAAATTATAAAACGTTTGAATGGTATTCATTCCGTTGGAAGCATTGTCAAACTCCACGTCTTTATTTTCGTCGTTTTGAGGGCGATGATCACTTACAATTGCATCAATAGTCCCATTGGTTAAACCCGCAATCAAGGCATCTATATCTTCCTGTGATCGAAGTGGCGGACTTACTTTGTAGTTTGTTTCAAAGTCGACAAGTATAGTTTCATTGTAAACCAAATTTGCAATCGCAACATCACAAGAAACCCTCAATCCTTCTGCTTTTGCTTTGGCGATAAGCTCCACCGAGCCTTTGGTACTAATATGAGAGAAGTGAATTCGGCTTTCGGTATACCGCAACAATTCCAGATCGCGCGCTATGATTAATTCTTCCGCGATGGCGGGAATGCTTTTCATACCTAAGATCACAGAGGTATATCCCTCATTCATCTGGCCATGATTACTTATATCGATATCATCGGCATGAGATAAAATTAGGCTATCGAAATTTTTCACATATAATAAGGCCCTCAGCATCACCCCTGCATTGGCAATGGTGGTATTGCCATTACTAAAAGCAACGGCGCCACTATTTTTCATATCATACATCTCGGCGAGGTTCAAACCATCCAGATTATGCGTTATAGCCCCATAGGGTAAGATGTCGAGGAGAGAATTTCTCGTCTTCGCTTTAATAAATTCTATTTCTGCCTTGCTGTGAAGTATGGGTTTAGTTTCTGGAGTGATGGCAACGGCGGTGAAACCACCAGCAATAGCTGCTCTCATGCCTGAATCAAGGTCTTCTTTATGCTCATATCCGGGTTCGCAAAAATTGGCGCGCATATCGCACCAGCCCGGCGAAATAAAACCACCTTGGCCATCTATAATGGTGGCCCCAAAATCCTTGATGTCGTTTGAAATGTTTTTAATAATTCCTGATTCAATAAATAAGTCGATATTCTTTCCATGATGGGGAGAAGAAGCATCAATAACGGTAACATTTTTTACAATTACTTTCATGATTTTACGATTTCTATTTTAACGATGGGGTTATAAAATTTTACTAATAAAATTTCGAGAGCCAAAAACAATAACGTGAGCATCACAAACCATTTCCATAAACTACTTCTAAACTGAGTCTCAGAGATGGCTTTTTCGGCGACATTGCTCACGGCATTTAAATAATGCACCTGATGCGAAGCAAGCTCCGATTCCAGCTGATTTCCACTATAATATTTAAGCGCACTTTCTGCTCTACTATAATTAAACGCGATACTTTGAAATACGGTGTCAATCCCTTTTCGAGGTTTGAAAGTATAGATTCCGCTTGCACTCAGGAAAGGAACATACAGGGTGCTCTTCCCTTGAACGTTGACAATCTCTGGTATGATTTCAATACTGCTGCTCATCAACGCTGGCATCTCCTCTCCCGACTTTATCGGTTGATGGAGTGTCACCATTTTGTCTCTTCCTATAATACTATACAGTGGCAACTGTTTATTGCCAAGGAGAGCCATCTTATACATGATGGGCACAAATAATGCATGCTTAGGTAAGCTGGTCCATTCAGTGCTAAATGGGTCTGCACTCAAGTAAATCACCCCTTCTTTGAGTTTGTATTTACAAAGGAATGCATCGCCATTATTTAACCTCAGCAAAACTTCTTGGTTCGGCACTAGGGCTTGATTGAGGGTGTAATGTTTAAACATTTCAGGCAAATCGGTATTGGCTTGTTTATTCTCAAACACATCACTGAATAAAATATTCTGGGTATTGATCTCACTAAGCTTTTGCTTCGTATTATCAATGCCGTCGAAAACATTTACTTGCATTGCCTGTAAAAACTTATTATATGCAGGCACCATCGCCCGCGCTGTGCTATTAGGTAATATTAATAAGCTGCCCCCTTTTTCTACATACTGTTTTAGCTGCTGTTGCAAGCCACTACTCACTTCTTGCACCTCATTTAAAATAATCAGTTTAAATTTCTTAAACTCGTCGTAGTTTATGCTCTTAGCACTTACTTGTTTTATGTTGAAATAAGCATTGCTTTCATACACGGCCTTGATATATAAGTTCTTTTCCTTATCGTTAATGCTCAACACCGGTATTTGAGGATCTACGTTGAAAGTGAAAAATAAATTATCGTCAAAGGTGATGGGGTGATCTGTAATAGAAAGTTCTGCCGAATTCCAGCCACCCAGACTTACGGTGATATTCATCTCCACGATGGTGGTCGAGTTTTTGTTTACATTATAAGAAGCAAGGGCTTTTTGTACATTATTCAATTTAAGATTCAAGGAGCCATTTTCAACATCGCTGGAGGATACATTCTGAATTCGCACTTTCAACTTATTGCTTTCATTGAGAGCCACATAAGGCGTTTCAAACCAACAGCTATCGATGTAAATATTCTGTTGAGCATTGGGTTGCAGATTATAGGCCTGAATGTTTAATGTACTATCATTCGGAATCTCTTTCAAATCTACCCCGGTCATTTGAAAATCACTAAGCCAATATACTTGCTTCTTTCCTTGGGCATTACTCATACACTCTTTCTGACGGTTTAAAACCTCGCTTAAGGTATGGCATTGCGGAGTCAGCTTCACCTCATCTACCAACTTCAAAAATTCGTCGCGACTAATTAACCGTTGATGTCGGCCTTCAAAATCATTGGTGATGAGTTGAAACAAATCACTGTTCCGAAAATAACGTGCAATATCACGGGATTTGTTTTTAGCCTGCTCGAGCAATTCCCCTTCTGCTCCTTTAGCACCCATACTGAATGAATTATCGATATAGATACTCACTACATTATCGCCCGCCACTTGATTATTCTGTAGCTTTTTAATATAGGGTTGAGCAAAAGCAAAAACAAGGCTGGCCAACGCCAAACAGCGAGCCAGTAATATCAAAAGGTGCTTCAGCCTCTGCTTTGATTGTGTTTCCTCTTTAAGCTCTTGCAAAAAGCGCACATTGGTAAAATAGAGCTTTTTATACCTTCTAAAATTAAATAAATGGATGATGATGGGAATACCCAGTGCTGCTAGAGCCCAAAGAAACGCAGGATACAGGAACGACATTAAATGGCGAATATATAGAATTTGTGTTGGAGCACAAAGAAAATTAAATACAGAATTTTTAGGAAAAGATATTTATATTGATGGATGCCGACCAGAAGCGCTTTTTTTAGCTGTAGCTCTTTAATTCACAGGTCTTACCATCGAATACAGCATAAGAGAAATACTTCACCCAATCGCCTAAATTAATATATGTAGAGTTTAATCCGACAGGTTTTTGAAGGGGCAGATGACGATGCCCAAAAACAAAATAATCGATATGCTCTCTGCTTAATATTTCATGGCAATAAATAAAGAGGCTCTCTTTTGTATCGCCTAGCCAAACTGCGTCGGTTGTTCCGGTTGCGATACGGCTTCGTCGACTAAAAAAATTAGCTACCCCTAAGCCAATATCGGGATGGATCCAACCAAAGAACCACTGACAAACTTTACTCGCAAATATCTTCTTAATGAACTTATAGCCGACATCGCCAGGCCCTAGTCCGTCGCCATGTCCGATTAAAAACTTCTTGCCTTCCCACTCTCGTTCAATATTATGTCGATATACCGGAATGTTTAATTCCTTCTCAAAATAGCCAAACATCCACATGTCATGATTGCCCGTAAAGGCCGATATTTTGATTCCACTATCGCTGAGTTGAGCCAACGTTCCGAGTAAACGAACATAGCCCTTAGGCACTACTGTTTTATACTCAAACCACATATCAAAAATATCGCCGACCAAAAAAATCTCTTCGGCATCATCCTTAATGGAGTTTAAGAACTTGCACAGCATTTTCTCGCGATCACGACTACTTTCGTAAGTGGGCACACCTAAATGAAAATCTGAAATGAAATAGATATTCTTCACCATCGTAGAGGCAAAGTAAATACAAAATCATCAAGAAGGACTAAATTTTTTGGTGTCGTACAGTAAGATACGAATTGAACAATTCATCATTTACAACCAATCAAGC
Source organism: uncultured Bacteroidota bacterium (assembly GCA_903897855.1). Classification (GTDB taxonomy): domain Bacteria; phylum Bacteroidota; class Bacteroidia; order UKL13-3; family UKL13-3; genus CAINMV01. The sequence continues at coordinate 48,693 of CAIUDH010000064.1, forward strand.
GCTGAAGGGATCAAAAAGATAAGAAATTCCAGGGTGTTACAAGGTGTTTTTGGCCGACATCCTTATTAAAAAATATTCTCGTTCTCCAGTTCTTCCTCAGCGGCCTTTTTGACACCAGGCTTTGTCCCTTTGGGATTCCCATTCCCTTTTTGGCTTTTTCCTGCTTCTTTCATCTCCTGCATTTTTTTATCATATAAAACAACTTGTTCAGGACTCAGGATAGCTTTGAAAGCGTCAATGCCATTTTTACGAGCACTACTCATGGCCCTGTTTCTTGACTTTTTTTCCATGCTAGAATCGGCCCGTACCTGCTCCAATCTTGTAAACATCCCTAGGATTTCCGGCTCTGCTTTGGTTTGTTGCTCGGAGGTTAAATTAAGTTCTCGCCCCCAGCGCATTATAAACTTTTGAGTTTTTTCGGAAGGGGATAAATTATCCCTTTTCGCTTTCTGTGAAAACGAGGTGATACAAAACAAGAGCGCTACAGCTACTAATAAATTTCTCATGATAATAAAACTAATTTTTTAAAATAGGTAATGTCTTGGATGCACAACTTCATAAAGGGTTTAATCCAAGGGCGAATCATTCACGCCACTGCCTTACCACTCGATTTCAACGTATTCTGAAATGCAGGATTTAGATCCAACAGATTATTGTTTTATCAGTCGCACAAAATCCACTTCATCTTTATAGATGAGCTTCATCATATAATTACCAGGTGCTAGCATTTCAGTGTTTAAATGGGTCTTGGGCTCCACTGAAGTTCGCGATTCTACTTCTCTTCCCAAGGCATCAAAAAGTATTAATTTCAAAGGCGTTACCGCTTCGAAGGTGAGATAAATTTGGTCTTGAAAAGGATTGGGAGAAACACTGAACCTGTTGATTTGTGTGCCTCGAATACCATTATTAAAATAAATAACCACGGTATCACAATATTCTGAATCGCAACCTGTAAATGTTTGAATTTTTAAACACACCTTATAACTTCCTTTTGTTTTATACCGATGGTTAGGCTGAAATTCTGAGGTGGTATCGCCATCGCCGAAGTGCCAGAGATAACTCTTGTAACCCGACTGTTCAGCCATGAAAAAAGCATAGTCTTGTCCGTTACTGTAGGAATTGGAAAACAACGGGTTGGGTTTTTCTATATACACCGTTATAGAGTCAGAAGCACTTGCAATGGTACAACCATCTTTTAGTGTAACCACATAACGTGCCGTAACCGGAGTAGAAACTGTAATCTGTTTCGTGGTTCCAATTACTGTGGCACTGCCCGACAAACGCCATTGGTACGTGTAGTTTTTTAACACGCCGCCGAAGGGGGTTGCATTGAGTTGGACCACCGCATTGGCACATACATTGGTAGAAGGTGATTTTGATGTTGTAACCGATAATTTGCTCCGCATCGGAATCTTGAATTTTAAAGTATCATTGATAGCCGTGCAACTGTCGACGAGAACAAGAATGTAATTGTTATTCGGATTTACAATTGTTGTAAATTGATTATTCAATCCACTTTGTAATATAAAATTATTATTGGCATCAATAAAGGTATACGTATACGTCGAATCGCCGCCAGAACCGCTGGCCGTGATGGTTGCCTGTGCCCCAATACAAACGGTATCCGGATTGACCTGCCGGGTAACATGCAGCCCCGGACGTACATATACAATAATGCTCGCCGTATCCTGACGCAGCGTACAGCTATCGGTTACAAAAACTTTATAGGTGGTGGTGGTGGTGGGAGTTACAGAAACGCTATTTACCTTTGAATATTGGAACAAAGTGGTCCCCGCCAACCATCCATAAGTATAATTACCATTCCCTCCTGAAGCAATGGCAGTAAGGGATGCAGAATTTCCTTTACAGAGCGGAATATAACTATTTGCGGTGATGCTAAGTGGAAGCAAAACATCCAAACTTACACTGTCATACGCACCAGTGGATGAACAACTATCCCATAAGAACACCTTATAATTGGTGAGTACGGTTGGTGATACCATGAGCACAGGAGAGTGTGACCGTTGTAAAACCACACCATTAAGTTGCCACTCGAAAGTATACTTTGCTGTATCGCCTCCGGTGCCAACGGCACTTAGGGAGGCATTCACACCTAAACAAATAGTGGTCCCGCCTGTGGCTGTTAATGCCAGTGGTGCTTTCACTGTGAGTATCGCACTATCACTTAAAATATTGGAAGAACAAGTATTGGAGGCCTTCATTCGATAGCTCCAACCATTACTTGAATAGGCCACACCCGGCAAAATTAAATCGGGGCGAATGGAGTCCACCAAATCGAGCCAGCCATTGGTTCCGTCATTATATTGCCATTGATAGTTGCTGACGCTTTGGGAAGGTGCGGTGGCATGAAATTGCGCTGTGGCACCCGAACAAACCGTTATATCCATGGGGTGCTTTGTGAATTTAAGAGTGGTATCAACCAAAAGTTTTAGGGTGTCGGTGTACTGAAAATTTTGACAACTATTATAAAAATAACATCTTATCCTGTAATTATTCATCGAGGTATTTACCATAAAGGAAAATACCGTATCCGTGACGAGTGGAATATTCACAAAAGTTTTACCCGTGTCGATACTTACTTGCCATTGTTGAAGTACAGTAGCGGTGCCAATCGCTTTGGATTTTAGCGTTACCAGTGTGCCACTACATACTGGTTGTACCGTGGGCTGAAGCGTCACCTCGGGAGGTAATGGAGCCGCCGTGGGAGTAAAAAAAGCTGCGATGGCTCTCTCGCCATAAAAGTTGCCAAATTTACAGCGGATGGAGAACCAATATTTCACGCCATTCGTTAAATTCCGGACTGTATAAAAAGTATCGATGGTTTGCCCAACCGATTGCATTGTACCATTATTATACTGCATCACGTTATAACCTGCAGCGCCTGTAACTTTTTTCCACTTTAAGGTTACTTGTTTATCACAGGTAACCCCCTTGATAGAATCGATAACAGCTCCAATTGTAAAAGTAGAATCTGATTTATCAACATAGGCTCCAGCAGTAATACGAATACGCGCTTGGTTTGAAATCGCATTGGGCACGCTCCAATTATAATTCTTTAAAGCTACACTCACGCCCGTAGCCATGGCCGTCCAAGTAGCACCGTCATCTAAAGTATAATCGATATTACAGGTACTTCCAACCCCTGCCGCATCCCACTTAATAATATAATTCTTTAGTGGGGTTAACATCTCTCCACCATTGGGAAATACCATCGTAATCGCTTTGGCAACACGTTCATAGGTATAGGCATATATTTGAGGACCAAAAGGCACGCTTCTTCCAGCGATGATTATTTTATAATAGCCTTGCGATGGTGCATCGATAGTTACCTGTTCAATATTATTCACTGAATCGATGCCGCGAACAGCCAAGCTACTTCTGTTTTGAGTATCCAAAACCCAGGGGCGAATCGTATCGTTAGCAGGGGTAATAATATAAAGATCGAGATCGTTTACCAAAGCTTTGGAAGCTAATATGGCCGCCTCTTTATCGCTCCAAGCAAGGGCAAATTTAAGTTGTTGCAATCCGAAACCAACCAAAATGCTGTCGAGGTTCAAATTACCATTTGAGACGCTATCCACCTTATATCGATTTTGCTCAATGGCTTTAACTGCTGTAAGCGCGTTGATTCGTCCGAAACCAGATTTAAAATCGGGTCCCACATTCAAGACATCATCAGCAGAATTGGCCAAAATAACACGCATCAAAGAAGCTTGAGGATGGTTGCCCGAATTTAATTGATGATATCGTTGCACCAATTGTGCTAAGGTGCCACTGGTACCCGGACAAGCCATAGAAGTACCGTTCCAGCCTCCTGCATAAAGATTTCCATTTTGTGTTGAGTACACATTCACGCCAACAGCGCAAACTTCCGGCTTTATTCGTCCATCGCGTACCGGCCCCCAACTGCTGAAGCTACTCATGGCATCCTGATCGGTGAGTGCACCGACACTAATAATATTTTTGGCTGATTGAAACCCACTGAACACCGTACGATAGCCCCCCAGGCCACATAACGACTGCGAATTTCCTGCCGCGAACACATGTATTAAATTCGGATGATTTCGCACTAAAATATCTAAATCATGACTCACATCGTCATAGCGTCCGCGATACTTACACGAATCATCTGCATCGCCGTATCCATAGCTGTTTTGTGTGATCATCACATTGTTAAAACGCACACCACTATCCATTTGGCTGATAATATCTCCATAAAAATTCCAGCTAAAAACCTTGGCGTTTGGTGCCATTCCCAAAGCATATGGATTAATATTTCCGGCTCCCGCCATCGTTCCGCATACATGAGTGGCATGCTGGCCATTGATACTGTTTTTATACACATTCATTCGAGTCACACGAGGCGTATCAATGTCAAGATGAGCGCCAGCGCCTTCTCCATCCCATTCGCCGAGCACTACACTATCGCCTCTAAGATTACGCCCCAAACTGCTGCCGATGGTACTGCTCCGATGATTTGTTTTGCCTGGAAGATTGTCGGTTACGGGTATGGGTTGAGGCCAATCAATAATTTTAACGGCAGCATTCGAGCTAAACAACAGCAGTTTGTCTTCCCTAATTGACAGCTTGATTCTATGAAACGTTTGGCTTGCACTTAACACGACTCCCCATTCGTTTGCAAAATTCGAAAACTTTATAATATCGATATCGTCCTGACAATAAACATATAAAATTAAATTCCTTTTGGAGGTGTTTGAAAGGGGTGCTAATCGATGAATAATATTATCGGACAACTTTTCATTCTCAAAGATTATGTTACTTACAAAATATTTGTGCTGACTAAGATAAAGCAGGCTTTCTGCGTTGGTGGGTAATGATAGCAGATAAACGCCGTGAGGAATGTATTCTAAAAATTTTATGCCGTTCAATTCAGCCTCTTGTTTTTCTAACGTGGTAGGTATCGAAGAGAGTTTGATATACGCATAGCTCCTCCCATCAAAAGAATTTGAATTGAAAAAAGAAGTGAAATGCACACTTGAAATAGGGAATTCACTAACTATCCTGTTGGTGTAAATAGTATTTTGAGCTTCAATCTCACCCCACAACAAGCAAACCAGAAAAACCAAATAGCGCAGTAGTCTCATATGGTTTCAAACCTACTAAAAAAAACGCAATGTTTACGGTTTGTCAGAAATTTATTACTACTTCGTTCCTTTCCTTTAAATACTTTGGCCCTGTTTTGAGACCCCAAATGAAGAACAATAATCCAGCCTTCAGAAACATTGGCGTCCCACTATTTCATCTCATTATCCAACGAACGCCAGAGGTACATGCAAGCATACGTTCGGTATGGTTGCCATGGCTCAGCCACCTTTTCAATATCCAACTTTAATTGCTTCCCGGTAGTGGTTAAATGATACGCCTGTTTTATGGCGTTCTGGATTCCCAAATCATCCACGGGCAGTACGTTCTCTCGCACTAAGCTAAACATTAAAATCATTTCAACAGTCCACTTTCCAACGCCTTTTATTTGTGTTAAGTAGGCAATTAAATCTTCATCCGTTTTACTTCTTAACTTTTTATAATCGAGGGTTTCATCCAAGCTAAAATGGGCGATATTTTTTAGATACCCAGCTTTTTGATAGCTCAGGCCTGCACCACGTAATTTCTCATCGTCCATTTTTAACAAGGCCTCCACCGAAGGGTATCTATCTTGGAAAAGGTTTAAAACCCTTTCCCATATGGTTGCAGCCGCTTTTACCGATAGCTGTTGTCCTGCTATGGCACGCAATAAGTTAAGATATAAATCTTTGCGTGGTATCGGTGGCGTCAAGGTCACTTTTTTGATGATTTCTTTTAGCTTCTTATCTTTATTGAGATGTTTCTTAATTTCAGGTGCAATCATAACCAGGTATTTTGATTGCAAGATAGCCTCAATTCAGCGATTCGAAGAAATTATTAAGAACGAAATGTTTAAAAAGTAAATGCTGCTTTGTCGAACCTGAAATATCATTCGCATGGGTGTAAATAAAAATGGAATGCCAAATCCTATTTGTTTATAATTTAGGGTTAAGTTGCAACGAGAATGATTAAATTTGGCACACTTGTTTTTGAAAAAAAATCAAAAACACATCCTGTTTTAAACCATTATAGTTATGCAACCAATTCAAAGTGTTTTTTTAATTGATGACGAGCTCATCGTCAATATGATCAATGAAAAAATCATTAAAAATTCAAATTCGTCAATCGAGGTAACAAAATTCTCAGATGCAAAAGTAGCCCTGGCTCAACTTATTCACATTATTGAAACTGATCCTGATCAATTTCCGGATGTAATATTTTTAGATATCAATATGCCGGGGATGAATGGGTGGGAATTTTTAGACCAATATGCTAATTTCCCTCCGTCTATTTTAGCCGTATCTAATGTATATATGCTTACCTCCTCTATTGACTCCACCGACATTGAACACTCAAAAGAATATACCGCTGTGGTTGATTTTATCTCTAAACCCTTATCGGCGGCTTGGCTTGAAATTATCACTTCAAGAGTAAATACCATATTCTAGCTTGGGAATATTTTTTTGACTTGACTCTGCAGGGCACTTGTTGTCATAACTAATTCTTGAAAAAATAATTTCTAAAAAAAGGGCGATTTCTTAAAGTCTTTCAAGTTTTCCTTACCTTTGTTCTCCACTTATTTGTAAAGGTTAAAAAACACTTCTAAACAGATACAGATTATGAGTAAAGGAAAACTAGTTGTCGGTTTAATAGCAGGCCTTGCAGTCGGAGCCTTGCTTGGGGTACTCTTTGCACCGGATAAAGGTGCTGCAACTCGTAAAAAAATTTCAGATAAAGGACAGGATTATGCCGACGAGCTCAAAGATCTGTTCGATGAGTTTATCGCCTCTGGTTCCGAAAAAGGTGCAGCAGCAAAGGAAGAAACGCCTACAGGAAATTCCAAAATGAAAGGATCGGCAGAGGACTTTGATAGCTAAGTAACATTGCTAAAAAATTCGGTCAACCTAAATAGAATTAAACTAGACGACATGATGGAGGACAAAAAAAACAATATTGAATCACTGTTCGAAGACATTAAAGAGTACCTGAATTCAAGTATTGATTTAGTGAAGTTGAAAATCATTGAAAAAGTGAGTGAATTCGGTTCCTCTATGGCCATACGTTTATTGCTGCTGGTTGTTTTTATGTTCTTTTTCGTCTTCCTAAATATGGGCATCGCTCTTTGGCTTGGCGATCTTTATGGAAAAATATACTATGGTTTCTTCGCCGTTTCATGCTTCTATTTCGTTATCGCTTTGCTCTGCCTCCTTGCTTCCAAGCAGATAAGACGGCGCCTGGCCAATTTTATTATTACTCAGTTACTTAAATAATTCAAACACGTCATGCAAAATATTAAAACGGCGGTGGATTTGAGAAGGGCCATTGAGATGCTCGAGCTAAAAAAAGCAGAACAGGAAGTGTTTTTGAAAGAAAGATTTAAGACGACACTGCAGGAGCTGAACCCTCTGAATTCGATACAAAATACCATCAAGAACTTTATCAATTCACCCGATATCACCACGAAGGTTTTAAATACTGCCATCGGCATAACTACTGGCATTATATCGAAGAGAATGATTTTTGGGGGATCGAAGAATCCCATCGTCAAAACCTTAGGTTCCCTCATGGAAATTGGGGTTGCTGGCATGGTGGCCAAAAACCCTGATAGGATAAAATCGGCTGGAATGAAATTGTTTCAAGCGCTCATTAATTTTACAGGGTCAAAAAACTCAGGCAAAGATAGAGTTCGTGAGGAATAAGAAGCTAATAGAATCAATAGGTTTTAGATTCATCAAATAAAATACGCACCGACATACCGAAGTTTCAGGTGCTTGGTCGCCCTTTGAATCGCCTCTCCTAATCACCCCAGAGAAGCAATCCGCTAAATATAAACATTCTATTTTAGTATTAGTTTAACTATAATTTTTCTATTCGAGTAAATTTTGCGTTATTTGGAACTTTACTTTTGTACCATTTATAACAAAATTACGTTATAAAGATATTCAGAACATAATTACTCCGACCATATGACAAGAAAATTATTTTGGGTTTTGACATTTATTCCATTTTTATTAATGGTCAACGCGTGCAAGCCAACGCTACCAAAAGCGGTTACCAGCGTTGAGAAGAAACAGTTTCATTCGGCAGCCGAGCAGTATGCTTACCTCTATGCGCATACCGACGTGAAAAAGGAGAAATTAGCTTACGCCGAACTCGTTGGAGAGTGTTATAAAAACGCTTCCCAATATAAAAAAGCCCTTGCTTGGTACAAAAAAGCATCTAACATTAAAACTGCCCCTGCAGAAGTCGTGATGATGTATTGTAAAATGTTAAAAGCCAATCAAATGTGGCCTGAAGCAATTGTGGCCTTGCAAGATTTTAAGAAGCGTTTCCCGGATAAACTGACCGCCATGGCCGACTGTGAGATTAGCGGCTGCGAAAATGCATTGAAATGGAAAGATTTGAAGACTCGTTATATCGTGATTAATGAGAAAAAGCTCAATAGTAAAGATAACGATTTAGCACCTGTATATGGCAAAGATGGATTGTATTTCACTTCCGACAGACCCAACCCCCAGGGCAAATCGGGATATGACTGGAGTGGCCATGGTGGTTATTACGACATCTACCTTTCGAAAGTAGATAAAAAGAAACTTAAAGGCACCACCAACCCTTACGCTAGTGATAATTTAGGCAAACCTAACACCGTACCTGATTTATACACCCCTTACAACGAAGGCACTATGACCTTTGATACCAAAGGCAATGTGATGTACATCACACAATGTGGTGGTAAAGATGGAAAAGAAATAAATTGCAAAATTTATAAACTCGACAAGAAATCGGCAGGATGGATGGAAATAGATTATACAAACCCTTTACCTTTCTGCTCAGATTCACTCCATGTATGGGGCCAACCGAGCTTGAGTGCTGATGGTAGTAAACTCTATTTTGCCTCTGATATGGAGGGCACTTTGGGTGGCCAGGATATTTGGGTATGTAACTACGTTAAAAAAGGCAAAACATGGAGTAATCCAATCAACTTAGGCCCTTCAATTAACACCGAAAAAGATGATATGTACCCCTTCATTCATCCCGATGGCACCCTTTATTTTGCGTCGAAAGGACATTGTGGCATTGGAGGTTTCGATGTGTTTATGAGTAAAGGAGATGGTGTGAGTTGGAGTGATGCACAGAACATGCGCCAACCTATTAACAGTGCCGGTGATGATTTTGGATTTATCTGCGATCAATCAAAAGAAAATGGATTCTTTACAAGTAATCGTACCGCCCTTAAAGACGATGATATCTATTCTTTTTCGATGACCCCATTGATTTATACCCTAACGATTAGAACCTTTGATAAAAACACCCGCGAAATAATCCCGAATGTGGATGTTCCACTTACCAATAGCTACGATACTACCACACTGAAATTAATAACGAATAATACAGGGAGCGTTAAACAAATAATTAAAGGCAATACTGATTACTTTTTTTATGGCAAGAAAAAATATTATTATGATAGTCGTAATGAATCAGTTTCTACTAAAGGCCTTGAGGAATCGAAAGATTTTGTAGTGGACTTGTTTCTTGAAAGACAAACAATCGAGATTAAAGTATTGGATATTTTATATGACTTAGACAAAGCCAATATCCGACCTGACGCTGCTTTAAAACTAGATTCCGTGGTTGAAGTTTTGAAAAAATATCCTGATGTTGCCTTAGAATTAGGATCACACACTGACTGTCGGGCACGCTATGACTACAACTGCGATCTGAGTCAGCGCAGGGCCGACAGCGCCGTTAATTACATGGTACGCCAAGGAATTAATATCGAAAGATTAATTGCACGTGGTTATGGTGAGTTCCGCCTAACCAATAATTGTAGTTGTGAGCCAGGTAATATTGCACAAGGTTGTGACGATAATATGCACCAAGCCAACAGAAGGACTACCACCCGTATCATTACTTTAGAATGGGTGAAGGGTATGAAATTGGATTTCGATTGCGTGAAAGAAGATTCTTGTGAGCCATGTAAAAAACTACTTGAAGAATTCAGAAGAAATAGTGATCACATGCAAGATGCCCCACTCGCTGAAGACTCAACCCGTAAAGAACCGGCACCTACACCACCACCAGTGCCAACACCAGCGCCAAACGCACCACAAACCACGCCGGGAACAACACCGGGTAGCCCCGCTGTACGCCCTCGTTCAGGAGCTGCTACCCCGTTGCCTACCGATACCACCCAACGCAGGCCTCGATAGTAGTCTGCGAAAAATACAAAAAGGCAATTGA
>CAIUDH010000065.1 GCA_903897855.1 uncultured Bacteroidota bacterium
ACCATTCGATTGTCTTCAAGAGAAATTCTCTGAGCTCCATTTTCAAAATCCCGAATGACCAGCCTTTCCAATCTCCAGTTTTTTGTGGAGTCAACCCAAACAATACGTTCAGCTTCCGTTTTCTGCGTGAGTCGCGAGTTCTCAAATTTCTCAAGCGAAAACTTATAACCTGTTTTCTCTTCTACATTAAAGTTTTGGATATATATAAATTGCCCCGGAAATATTTGCTGATGAATATTATGACTCCAGCCACTGCGCTTATTATTGATATATTCGACCATAAAATTAAATCGTTTCTTATTCGATTTAGGCAATACATAACTATTGAGTAGGTAGGAAAAGATGGCGATAATGGTAGCCACCAAAAGGTAAGGACGAATAATCCTGTTAAAACTTACGCCTCCGGCTAAGGCAGCCACAAACTCGGTTTTCGAGGCCATATTGGAGGTAAAAAAAATGACCGTAATAAAAACAAATAATGCACTGAAAGTATTAACAAGCCAAGGAATAAAATTAAGATAATACTCGAAAATTATTTTACTGATGGGCACCTCCTTACCCAGAAAATCGTCGATTTTTTCGGAGATATCAAACACAATACAAATCACAATGAGGATCAGTAAAATGAAGATAAAAGTGGATACAAATTTCCGAATTATATACCAGTCAAACTTCGTTATTAGCACTTCAATTCATTTGTATTAACATCGACAACACCCTGGCTTGAAGGCAATCATAACACCTTACTATTACAAAACACTGCTTAATTATCTCTATCAGTTTGCAGGAATCGCGGTGACACCTTCCTTGCGAGCCTGATCGACATCAATCATATGACAATGTTTTGAAGGATCGCCAAAATAATCCTTATTATCTTTTGCTTCTTGTGCACCCACGAGTAGTGCTGCCAGGAATGACCTTTTAGCAAAGTCATAGGTGGCCTTAGTTTCGGTGCTTAGCATCGCATCGAACGCATCTGATAAACGAGCCGAAATCTTCGACTCATCCACTGTTTTACTACCAATCATGGTTGTTTCTAAAAAGAACAAATTACTCTCACGGTCTTGTATCTGCTCGCCTTTGCTATTCGTGCGAGGCCTATCATAAAAACCAAGAAAGCAATGTCCAGGTACCAACACCATCACTGGTTCGATGCCCATCTTATAGAGTATGGATGCAAATAGGGCTGTTCCATCAACACAATTTGCTTGATTTGATTTCCAGGCATCGTTCGTAAAACGAATGTATTGGCTAAAAACCTTCTGATTGGCATTGCTCCCTGTAATATTACTATAACTTACACCACGTTGTTGCAATGCGACCCAAACTGAAAATACTTGCTTGAACACATCTTCTGTACATTTGCCTGTGTTATCATCACTATAGGTAAGATAACCTGTCATCTGGTTAATAATATTGGTGCTTTTTACCAAAGGTAATACCTCATCCTGCAAAAGTGGATTGTTTTCATTGACATAGGCCGCACACATCCAATCGGTAATATTTACAGCGGTGGGGTTATTGCGATGAATATACCCAAGTAAACACTCGTTAATTCCTTTAATGGGAGTTACTTTGGGTTTTTCACCCGCCTCCTTGCCATTGATACTTAACTTAAAGTTTATGGTGACAATTTTATTTTGCTTGATTTTTAGCAACTCGTCATATTTATACTTAATCACAGGAAATATCTCATAGTCCTTTACCTCTTTCAAATCTTCCTCATACACCGTGGTGTTTAGTATTTCGGGCGCATCTATAGTAATTTTGATATGCGAATTTGCAGTGGCGGGCCGAACTTTAATCCCGATTTGTCCATTTTTATCCCCTTTGTAATCGTCTTTATCTTGGGTTCGGTTCGGCATCAGTGATGCAGCATAAATATACGAAGTATATACATTGCCTTCCATTTCGATAATGGGTTCCCAGGCTACAGTTACTGCATTGGAGTTATTGTTAGCCGTTTTTGCTGGAGGTGTGCTGGTGGTTACGCCTTTGGGTGCAACACTTTCCGAACCTCGCATTTTAGGTGTCGATTGACCAGAGCTGGCAATGTTTAAACTAAAGAGAATGAGTAGAATTAAATATTTCATTATTATAAACTGTTAGATTTGTTCAGGAACAAAAATATGAATTTTTGCAATTCGATAATTTAATTTTTGCAAATTTTATATTTCAAGCTATTTTAAGGTTCGATAAAATTTAAATCACTGGCAAAGTTTCTACGGGTGCGATAGGAAAGGGTGTTTTAAGTACACCCAAAACTTGTACAAAAAGAAAAGCTTCAAAAAAGAGGTGGTGTAGCGACATATTACTTGCCAGGAAAGAGAATCGTGGTTATTCAAAAGACCAGCAACGACCCGAAAACTCTATGATACCTCGGATGTCCAGAATAATTTTTACTTCCTTATAATTGAAGCTATCTTTGCTTCGCACAGCAACCTCATCAGATATGAAATCTTTTTGGTCAAAAATAATAATCAATCATGTGCTTCGCCACAAGAAGAGCAATTGGGGCAGGGAAAAAGACTTTTCAAAATTTGAGATTGCTTCCGGTTTCGTAGAACTGAAACTCTCTCTTAAGGCTTTATTCAGAGATATCCTTCTTATTGCATTGGCCATAATATCAGCAGCTTTTGGACTTGAAAGCTTTTTGCTCCCCAATAATTTTATCGATGGTGGTGCTACCGGAATTGCTCTGCTTATATCGGAAGTAACCCATATCTCACTCTCGATGCTGCTCATTGCAGTGAACATTCCATTTATCATTCTTGCGTATAACCTACTTGGAAAAACGTCGGCCATCAAAGCTGCCATTGCCATTACCGGATTGGCAATTGTCATTGCAACCATCCAATTCCCGCAAGTGACCCACGACAATACCCTGGTTTCCGTTTTTGGGGGATTCTTCTTAGGTATGGGCATCGGCCTAGCCGTGCGTGGTGGCGCGGTCTTGGATGGCACCGAGATTTTAGCCATCCGTTTGAGTAAAAAATTCAGCACGACTATCGGCGATATCATCATCATCGTCAATATTCTTGTTTTTTCTATTGCCGCATTGTATCTC
>CAIUDH010000066.1 GCA_903897855.1 uncultured Bacteroidota bacterium
ACCAGGTAAGGTTTCTCGCGTATCATCGAATTAAACCACATGCTCCTCTACTTGTGCGGGCCCCCGTCAATTCCTTTGAGTTTCACTCTTGCGAGCGTACTCCCCAGGTGGAATACTTAACGATTTCTCTTGGACGCTGACTGTGTATCGCCAACATCGAGTATTCAACGTTTACAGCGTGGACTACCAGGGTATCTAATCCTGTTTGATCCCCACGCTTTCGTGCCTCAGCGTCAATACTAGCATAGTAAGCTGCTTTCGCAATTGGTGTTCTGTATCATATCTAAGCATTTCACCGCTACATGATACATTCCGCCTACCTCTACTAGATTCTAGGCTATCAGTTTCAATGGCAGTTCGACAGTTGAGCTGCCGGCTTTCACCACTGACTTAATAACCCGCCTACGCACCCTTTAAACCCAATAAATCCGGACAACGCTTGGATCCTCCGTATTACCGCGGCTGCTGGCACGGAGTTAGCCGATCCTTATTCTCCAGGTACAATCAGCCCCATACACGTATGGGGGTTTTTTCCCTGACAAAAGAAGTTTACAACCCATAGGGCCGTCATCCTTCACGCGGCGTGGCTGGTTCAGACTTGCGTCCATTGACCAATATTCCCTACTGCTGCCTCCCGTAGGAGTCTGGTCCGTGTTTCAGTACCAGTGTGGGGGATCATCCTCTCAGACCCCCTACCTATCGTAGCCTTGGTGAGCCATTACCTCACCAACTAGCTAATAGGACGCATGCCCATCTTATACCGCCGAAGCTTTAAATACAAAGTGATGCCACTTCGTAGTGTTATGGGGGATTAATCTCTCTTTCGAGAGGCTATACCCCAGTATAAGGTAGGTTGCATACGTGTTACGCACCCGGTCGCCACTCTCATGGAATATTGCTACTCCAATCCCGTTCGACTTGCATGTATTAGGCCCGCCGCTAGCGTTCATCCTGAGCCAGGATCAAACTCTTCGTAGTAAATAAATAATTGTTTGTCTTGTGCTCTTACATTTAAAATTTTAAACTGTCAAAGTAAATTTGACGGTTCCGCTATTTCAATTCTTCAAAGATCTTTAGCTATATAATTTTACTCTTCTAGCTTGCTTTTTAATTTCCTTTATTTCTAAAGGGGTGCAAAGGTAATGCTTTTTCTTTAATCTCCAAATTTTATTTCAGAATAATTAAACTTTTTATTTTTCGTCTCCCTCTTAATATACCTTCGATTTTTAAGGGGGCGCAAAGGTAAGTGTTTCCTATTATCATTTCCAAATTTATTTTCACTTAAATTTACGTTTTCTTTAAAGAACTTTCCTTTGTTTTAAAAGGGTTGCAAATGTAATACTATTTAGGATACCATAGCACTTTTTCTTTGATTAGTTTTCCACATCGCCATAATGCCGTTAACCTCATCTAAACCACTCTAATTATTCGTTTAACTTTATATTGTTTCGGTATTCATTAGTCGCGCATCTCCCTGTTTCCTACCCATACAAACCTTCGGTTAACATAATCTGCATTGCTGAAACTTGCATTGCCACTGGGGTTTCCTCCCGTTACATGAAAATCGGAAAAGGCAGCGTGCGCGTTTACAAAGGCCGCCCCTTTGAAGTTAAACGACACGGGTGTGAAGGCGTTGTTCATCGCTACCAGTATCTTCTGCTTGACTTCGGCATCGGTGCAAAACGCAAGACAGGTAATGGCCCCATCGTCAATGGCCATAGTACTTGCAATGGCAATACACTCCTCGATATTTTTGCATTTTACTACAAAGGCAATTGGTCCAAATTGCTCTGATTTGTAAATGTTTAGGTCAGACGACTGCACTTCTATTATGGAAGGCGTCGCCATACGTGCATTTTCAAATTCATCATTCTTGATGGAGGTCGACGCTAATAAAACTTTGCCGCCTAAATTCATGGCGCTCTGCGTGCGTTTCAAAGTAATATCGCTTTGGATGGCTCCTAAGGTGGGAGGGCCTGCTTTAGGGTTGTTTACAATGGCTTGTATGGCCTCCGTCAAGGCGTTTGCACAAGTTTCGTAATCAACGACTCCAGTGGGTGTTTCAACACCGGTTTTGGGAATAAAAATGTTTTGAGGCGCGGTACACATCTGCCCCGAATATAAGCTGAGTGAGAAAGCAATGTTCTGCATCGTGGCCTTTAAATCATGGGTACTATGTAAAATCACGGAATTTACTCCCGCATTTTCAGTGAATACGCTTTTGTTTGGAAGGCTTTCGATGTATTTTCCAAAGCCCGTACTGCCCGTATAATCAATAAGCTTGATAGCCGTATGTTCGGCCAAGAGCTTGGTGATGGGTTCGCTCACCGTATCTACGGCGAGTTGACATACACAAGGATCAATGCCATTCTCTACAAGAACTTTTTGAATTTCGGCTACCACAATAGCAATGGGTAAAATGGCTTTGGGATGAGGTTTGACAATGACACTATTGCCCGTAATTAAAGAGGCATACAACCCCGGCACTGAATTCCAGGTAGGGAAGGTTGAACATCCAATAACCAATCCAACGCCCTTAGAAATAGGCTTCCAGCTCTTGTGTAATACAAGATCAAATTTGCCTAAATTCTTTTTCCATTCGGCTTGCTCTGGATAACGTTTTAATTCCGCGATTCCTTGTACAATGGCTTCCAGCGCTCGGTCGCAGGCATGCGGACCACTCGCCTGAAAACTCATCATGAAACTCTGACCAGTGGTATGCATGGTGGCATAGGCAATATCGAAAAAACGTGCTTTTAAACGCTCTAAGGTTTCGACTAAAATTCCGGCACGTGTGTTCACCTCAAGATCTCGCCATTGAACGAAAGCTCTTTGAGCGTTAGAAATGAGTGAATCAACAGTAAAAGAGGGGTACTTTACCCCTATCCCTACCTGTAAATAGGGCGATACTTCTTCGCCTATATAAAGTGCAGACTCCCCTTGCTGCAATTCCTTGAAATCTTGATTCATCTGCGTGGCAAATGCGGTCTTCCCTTTGGCATCGGCATCTTCAGCATAAGTCTTTGGATTTTCTGGATAAGCGGCATAGAAATAACGTTTGAACAACGCATCAGTGGCTTCGCTTATTTTATATTTGTGTGTATCGTAGAGGGAAACAGATTGCATATAATATTTTTTTAGGGTGCGAATTTATGGATTTTTATCTTTCAAAAAGTGATGGCTTGAGAGGCCCTTTGGAAGAAGGTGCAAGGCTTCATCCTATTGGAAAGGGAAGAAAGTTAAGGGGCTTTTGAATGCCGACATAAGGTTAGGAAACACCTCACATTCAACCCCTTGGTCAGAATTTCTTAAAACGCGAAAAAAAAATGTCGAAAGCTCCTTCCTTAAAAATCTGGAGCAGAGATAATTTCAATCATCTCCTTTTTAACCGGATGCTCGAACTGCACTTTATAGGCATGCAAGTTTATCGATGCATCGATATTCGGGGTAGGATAACCGTATTTTAGATCGCCTACAATCGGGCAATGTATCGCCGCAAATTGGCTTCTAATTTGATGATGACGTCCGGTATGTAATAAAATTTCAACCCTACTCATTTTCCCTTTTTGCTCGAGCACTCGGTATTCAAGTTTTGCCTCCTTACTATTGGGTACCGGTCTGGTGTGGGCCTTGGAGGTATTGTTTGATTCATTTCGAGCGATATAATGCTCTAAAACTCCACTTAATACTGTTGGCGTGCCCTTCACTTCTGCGATATAGTATTTCTTAATTTGATGCAACTGTATTGCTTTACTCATTCTCTCGGCAGCCTTGCTGGTTCTGGCAAAAAGAACAATACCACTGACGGGCCGATCAATCCGGTGCAATACGCCTAAATAAACATCTCCTGGCTTATTTAGTTTTGCCTTGATATATTGTTTCACCCAATCGCTCAATGGCTTATCGCCTGTATCATCGGCTTGAACAAGCCATCCTGCTGGCTTGTTTACCGCGATAAGATGGTTGTCTTCAAATAATATGGTGGGGGTTTTATGATTCATTCCAATACTTGCAAAGGTAATTATGATTTTCATTATTTAAGTTTAATAAGGGATGAGCTACCGCAGATTGCTTTGAGCTTAAAATATCAATCGCGATATTTTATTCTTTCGTTCATGGCGCTGTCCCATATTGAAAATCGAAAGAAGGAGTTTGCTGAAGCCGCAGCATAACGCTTCATAAGCAGGATTAAAACACAAGAAGCCTGCGCATTGAAACACGGCAAGACGAAATAGAAATTCATCCACTAAAGAATTAATTTGGCAATAACATTAGTTCTTGCTAATATTGACGAAAACAAAATGGGCTCAATGGATTCAATATTTTCGATCCGAAATTTAAGCTGTTCTTATTCGCTCAAGATTGAAGAACAAGTTTTGCATATTGACAGTTTGGATATTCCTAAAGGAAAAATCATATTCCTTCTAGGGGCATCGGGCAGCGGCAAAAGCACCTTACTGGAAACCTTAGGCTTGATGAATAATACCATCGCTCAGGGTGAAATAAATTTTAACGCTGATATTAAAATTTCATTCCCTGAACTCTGGGCAGCCAATAATCAAGTGCAATTATCCGAGGTGCGTAAAAAACATTTCAGTTTTATTTTCCAGAATACCAACCTGATGGAAAATTTCACCGCCTACGAGAATGTGTGTCTGAGTCGAATGATTAAAGAAGATGCCACGCAGGAAGAAGTTCTGGAAAGTGCAAAAGCGCTTATGCAGAAAGTGAAGTTGCCGGAAAACGAAGTAGGCCTTAGCTCTCTGGCCGTAAATCTCTCAGGAGGCCAAAGACAAAGAGTTGCTTTTGTGAGGGCTTTGAATGCCGGTTTCACCGTCTTGTTTGGCGATGAACCAACAGGCAACCTCGATGAAGCGAATGCCAATGAACTCTTTGAGGTAATTAAAAGCAATATCAATGAGAACCTTACCGCCATTATTGTTTCACACGATATCAATTTAGCCGTAAAGCATGCGGATCAAATTGTGGTCATCACAAAAAATAAAGAAAAAGGATACGGTGAATCATTACCTGAAAATATTTTTTATAAAACAGAATTTGAGAACTTTGATGAGAAAAGTACCGCAGACCTGAAACTAAAAATACGAGCATTATACAC
Organism: uncultured Bacteroidota bacterium; assembly: GCA_903897855.1. Lineage (GTDB taxonomy): Bacteria > Bacteroidota > Bacteroidia > UKL13-3 > UKL13-3 > CAINMV01. The sequence continues at coordinate 5,120 of CAIUDH010000066.1, forward strand.
CTCCAACGCTGATAAGAACCTACAGCCACAGCAGCAAACACAAAAACTCAACTTAAAAAACACCTATAGTAGCCTGTTCTTTAAGAAAGAACGTGAAGCTCTGTTGGGGAAAAGATGGGTGAATTTCATCATCCTTACTTCCATTTTATTTTTTACTTTTCTAGCCATCGGATTTGCCAATGGCAGCCTCCATTATCTGGATAAAAAAATGAATAGCGCTTTCGTGAACTGGCTCACTGTAAATATTCCTTTTGAGAAAAGTGATAATAACTTTATTGACCGCCTCAAAGACCGGTTGGACGATAAAGAACTTAAATCTCAATATGGGTACCAAAACATCGGTACCTATTTGGAAGAACCCCTCTGGATCTATGACGAAACCCGCAAAGATTTTTACCGGGCCCGCGGGAGAAGTATTGATGTGGAACAAGATAAAAAACTGATGCGTGAAGATATTTTAGGCGAAAAAAATTTAGTGGTTGGCGACAAAGAAGGCTTTAAGGAAAAAGACCTCTCCGTGATCGTCACTCGACGTATGCTCGAAGAGTATCACTACGACCTTAACACACCCTATATTTTGCTCCAATATACGATAAAAGATACTGCCACAGGCCAATCTGTTTTTCAAAAAATACCGATCGCCATTCGTGCCGTGGTGGAGGAATTGCCAGGTAAAGCAGTACTGGTTTACCCCATCTATTTCATCAAAGTTTGGGAGAGTACCGACAACGTTTTTGACCTAAGAAAATTTAACCGAAAAATCGTGTTTCAAATTTTTGCAGGAAAAGAAGAAGCCGGGAAAATAAGTGAAAAAATAAAATCTGCCATTACAAGCAATACCTCGTTAAGCACCCATAATCCCGATTTTAATGGCCCCGTGCCAGCCACTGAACCCTATGCCGAAAGTTATAATTATATGGCCGATTTTTTACCCGTGCTCGACGATCTGAAACAATCGGATGCCGTAGTAGAGAGTGTAATGTTGGCTTTGGGGCCTGATGCGGCCAAAGTAAAACGGAGCTATGACTATAATACCACCAATCGAGAGCATTATAGCGATGTGAGTTTTGATGTCATCTCAATTTATTTTAACAATCTAGATAATGTAAGAGAATTTAGTAATTTCGTGTATAATAACTTTAACAAGAAAGAAGAGAATGCGAAAATCGAAGTAGACATTAGCAAAATAAAAGAAAAAGAAAATTTTAATTTCTTGAGTAAGGTGACAAAAATCATCTCCGTTCTGTTGGTATTGTTTAGTATGGTGGCGGTAAGTTTGTTTATTATTAATTTGCTGAAAGCCCATTTAAGCAAAGTGCGCATGAATATCGGCACATTCAAAGCCATTGGATTGGGTAATAATGAGAGTCGAAACATCTATTTCCGAATCATCGTTTTGTTTGTGTTTTTAAGTGTTAGTCTTGCCTTTGCCATGGCCTGGGGCGTGGGTTTAGTGCTCGATAAATCGCTCACGGCAAATTTGGTGGTGGAACAAGGAATCAGTTATTTTAAAATGCTCGACGTGAATACATGGGTGACTATGGGTGTTATCCTTACTACCTCTGGAGTGGTTTCATGGATCATTACGACTCAAATGTTAAATAGGACTCCAGGCGATTTAATTTATAACCGATAGAAGTTTCATTTCCTAATTTATGGGTGAATCTTAAAATAAATTATTAGATTAAGATATATATTTGTTTTTTTAAAATACTTTTATGCTAAGTCCAGCTCAATTACGCGCCATTACTAATTATTTACAAACCGTTCCTGAACTTTCGGGTTGTAAAATTGGTCATTACGGCTCAAGCATGTCGGAGATGCTGCACCCTGGTAACCCATCTTCCCCTAATTACTCCATTATTATCATTATCGACGAGTTTAATATTCGCCCCTACACCTCTCAAAGTCCCACCTCGCCACCCCCTACCCCTACTCCAGCAATGGTTACCAATGACAGCCGTGTAGGAAGAGAACTTATTGGAGTAGGATTGAGTTGCGGACTTACCATCGTTTCCGGGGTAGGCTTTGTTGGCGCTTTGGCTGCTGAGGGCCCCAGCTTAGGCACCTCTACTTTTTTAGCGGTAGCTGCCTGGACAGGAATGGTTGCTGGATATGCCCAGTGTTTAAATGGCATCTACCGCACTACTGAGGCTTCTATCAATCCTAACTCCGACTCGTTAGAGCAGTTGGACAACAACGCTTGGTATTCAGGCACCTTTTTTGTGATTGACGCCTTAGGGGTGGCCTCTGGGGTAGCCGGATTGGCCGCTGCACGCGGACCGCTGATTGCCTTACTTGAACGCAGAGCATCACTCCCTGCCGCGCAACAACTAGAGCGTATGACACGCCCTGAGCGTGATGCCGCCATGCGGGAAGCGCTTCGTCGTGCTTCACAAGACCCAAGCACACGACGTGAACTCACCACCGCCCTGCAGAAAGCTTTTCCAGAGCGCAATATCGCTTCGATGATCCGTGCAGGTGGCTCGTCGGGTACCATACGCACCGGAAGCATTGTATCCAATGTCATTAGCGAACAAATAGCTCGAAATATCACCGCACAAGTTGTGGGGATCATCTCTTCCGTTGCTGGAATCGGGGTGAGTGCCACACCTTCTTCGTGGACCGGCTCTGGCAGTGGTTCTTTAAACACCATCGGCACCGCTGTAATAAACATTATTCAACCCTCCGCAAATTAACACCTATCACAAATAAACCAAACTAAATTACGAATGAATTCCACTCTCTCTTTATCCGACTCGTTAAAACAAGCTATACAAGTGGCGCAGAGCATGGCCCGCGAGTATCAAAACGAAAAGTTCACATCAGCACATCTGCTCAAAGCCATCCTTCATAAAGAGGTAGGGTTAATACCTTTTCTCGATAACTTAGGTAAAGACATTGGTTATATACGCGAATGGGCCGATGTGTTTATCGAACAAACGCCTCGCATCGCTAAAGTACCCGACACTATCGTAGCGGATGAAAGAGCCGCAAATGTTTTCGAACAAGCCGACATCGTAAGGGTGAAACTAGGATTACTCGACATCACCCCGATTTGTGTTTTATGCGCTTTATGCAAGCCTAATATTGGCTTCACGAGCGATCAACTAAAATCATTTATTATCCTTGAAAAGGAAATACTCGATTTATATCTTACCGAAAACTCCATGCAAGCTGCAGTCGCGCCAGGTGGCTCCAATGCAGGTGCCGCGGGTGGAGTAGCAGGTGCTAAATCGGGTGCAGGTGCGTTATTTAAATATTGCATCGACAAAACTTCGATTGCCCGCGAAGGCAGAATAGACCCCATTATAGGCAGAGATAAAGAGATACGCCAGATGGTGGAAATATTAGGCCGTAGAACCAAACCCAACGTGATTATTATCGGAGAACCAGGGGTGGGTAAAACAGCCTTAGTTGATGGTTTCGCCATTAATATCATTAACGATAATGTGCCCGCTAACTTAAAAGATGCAGTGCTTTTTGAACTCGATTTGGGTTCTTTGGTGGCAGGCGCATCTTATAAAGGGGAAATCGAAGATCGTTTAAAAAGTATCATTGCCGAAATTAAGAAATTTGATAAAGCGATCTTGTTCATCGATGAAATCCATGTGCTACTCGACCCGAAAGGCTCCATGGGTGGTGGAGCAGCGAACCTTTTGAAACCCGAATTGGCCCGCGGAGAAATCACCGTAATTGGTGCCACCACCAACGATGAATATCGTACCATTATTGAAAAAGAACAAGCCTTTAATCGCCGCTTCGAAGCCTTGCGTATTGACGAGCCGGATATTACCACAGCGATAAAAATGATGCAGACCTTAGTTCCGATCTATGAAAAACATCACGACATTAAAGTAGCTCCCGATGCCATTGCCGATTGTGTTAGACTGGCAAAACGATATATTAAAGACAGAAGACTTCCGGATGCCGCCATCGATTTGCTTGATAGAACAATGTCGTCGATCAAATTAATGGCCGATACCTCTCATATCGAACTAGCCAATTTAAAAACAGAACTGGATGCCATCAAAGCCAATACCACTCTCACCGATTTGGAGATGCTGAAAGAACTTCAATGGCATTACAGAGGCCTGCAACATCGTTTGAGCCCGGTACTCGTGGGACAACTTAACGATGAGACCCAAGTAGAAAAAATTGAAGATCCGAAAGTGCTGTTGGATTGGTTGGAAAAATCGGAATTGAAACTATCAGAAATCGCAAGTACCCATAAAACAGAAGTCGATAAAAGTGATATCGCTGCGGTGATTTCTTTCAAGTCGGGCATCCCAATTGGAAAGGTTCAATCGCAGGAGAAGGAGAAACTTTTAAATATGGAAGCGGCGCTAGCCAAAAGAGTTATCGGTCAGGATTACGCCCTGAAAAAAGTGTGCGAGGCCGTTTTAGAGTCGCGTTCGGGATTAAACAAACCTGGCCAACCCATTGGATCATTCTTCTTCTTAGGTCCCACAGGTACGGGAAAAACTGAAGCTGCTAAAGCCATTGCCGACTTCTTGTTTAATGATGAGAAGGCCATCATTCGTTTTGACATGAGTGAATTTAAAGAAGAACACTCCGCCGCGTTACTCTACGGTGCGCCTCCGGGATACGTAGGCTATGAAGAAGGTGGAATGTTGGTGAACAAGATACGTGAGAACCCTTATGCAATTGTACTTTTTGATGAAATTGAAAAAGCACATCCATCCGTGTTTGATATATTCTTGCAAATTTTAGATGAAGGAAAAATGCACGACCGTTTGGGGAAAGAAGGTGATTTCAGCAACGCCTTAATTCTGTTTACGTCGAATATCGGTCAGGAAATGATTATCGAACAATTCAATGCCGGCAATGTTCCATCAAGTACCGATTTGTTGGAGAAGATGACAAAGTTTTTCCGTCCGGAGTTTCTGGCACGTTTAACAGAGATTGTTCCATTCGGCCCAATTATGGAGGCCAACCTCATTAAAATATTAGATGTTCAAATGAAGAGTCTTCTCGAAAGTTTGGATAAAATGAATATTGTGTTGAATGTTTCGCCCGATGCGAAGAAGAAAATTGCGCTCACTGGCTTCACACAAAAATATGGAGCACGTCAAATTTCAGGAGTGATTCGTACCAACCTTCGTCGTCCCATTTCACGGATGATTATCAGTGGTACTGTGAAAAAAGGGTGTACGATTAATGTAGGTGTTGATGATAAGGAGGAATTGACTTGGGAGATCTTAGGGATGTAAATAAACCATCGACAACGTTCGAAATAATAGAGGTTACTTCCATCGAAGTAGCCTCTTTTTTTTTGACGATTTGTGCCATGGATGGAATTTGTTTTCTCAGCAAAAACGCAAATCAGAGATTTG
>CAIUDH010000067.1 GCA_903897855.1 uncultured Bacteroidota bacterium
TCATGCAAATCGACGTTAAATGACCTAACAGCAATTATTTTTGGTGATCTTACCTTTGGTGGAAAATGCGGTGGCATTGGTCACCTTTTTTCATTCGTAATTGACCACCAAGAAAAAAAGCTATTTTACACCCTGCAACCCTTTATTTATAATGTTTAGCAAATTCTGATTCAGATGGTCAATGGTTTCCGAAAATGGGTGGTCAATCGTGTCGGAATTCCCAAATAAGTACAAAGTTAGGTATTCTGATAATTACATTTCAATTTATTTTTTACTTAATCCATTATAAAAGTGGAAATTCCGCGCAAACAGACCCCTCAATTCCTCACTATACAGACCCCTCTTTTTTAACTCCCATTTTCAGCTTGATCTAATTCTTTTTTTAGCGTTACAAGGCAAAGTTAATTTATTATTTAGCTAAATCAATATCTTCTGATTTTATTTGTCTTTTTTTTCTCAAAGATTCACCTTTCATTTCAATACGATGTGCATCGTGAACAATTCTGTCAAGGATAGCATCTGCAATAGTTTGTTCTCCAATAATTTCATGCCATTTGCTGATAGGTGCTTGAGAAGTGATTATGGTAGACGCTTTCCCATGCCTGTCTTCAATAATTTCCATTAAGGTTGACCTGCTTAGGGCATCTAATGGCTGCAAGCCAAAATCATCGATAAGTAGTAGGTGTTGCTTTTCCATCTTAGCCAGTTCCTTCAAATAAGTACCATCGGCCTTGGCTATCTTCATTCGTCCGAAGAGCTTGGTGCTGTGTTGGTAAAGGACGCGGTAGCCTAATGAGCAGGCCTGGTGGCCAAGAGCCGAGGCAAGGAAGCTTTTACCTATACCTGTGCTTCCCGTAATAATTATGTTCTCATTTCGTTTAATAAACTCGCAGTCGGCTAAGCGCACCACTTGATTTTTATTTACACGACCTTCTTCAAAACCGATTTCTTCAACGCTGGCTTTGTATCGGAAGCGGGCAGCCTGAAGTGTTCGTTCAAGCTTCCTATTATAGCGTTCATCCCATTCGGATTCGATAAGATGGGTAATCATTTCGTCAGGAGTGAACGTTTCGTTTTTACCTGATTCAACTGTTTGGTGGAAGGCTTTTGCCATTCCGAGAAGCTTCATTTGCTTCATTTTTGAGACGATGTCTTTCATGATGTTGGTTTTTGGGTTTGGTTTACTTTGTATTAAGTTTATTGATAATAGTCTGTTCCTCGGATGTTTTCATGCGTTGGCATGGTTCCAGTTTGGGGCTCGTCTTCAAATTGATCGAGATTTCTTGTAAGGATATCATCGATGATTTTATAGTTGTAATAATTGCTCTCATGAGCGCGTTTGCAAGCTTTGATAAGCCTTACGTGACCAACTCGTTTTGCAAAAGACAATATCCCCATGCAGGATTTATATCCTTGCTCGGGGTGTTGTTTTTTAGCCAGTACCTGACTTATAAAGTACTCAACTATAGGATCGATGGCTCTTGCCTTTTCGATAAAAAAGGTCGGGCTCCACTCGGTTACATACTGATGTGATGCAGGCATGTGCGATGCAATGGTGGAGTAATTATGAGGACTTCTTAACCTTTTGTGGCTCGCTACAAGTTCATAGTTTAGATATAGCTCAACTTTTGTCCTGGAGTAGAGGATCTTCAGTTTCTTGCCAATAAGCTCGTAGGGGGCACTGTAATAGTGCTGATCGTCACTGAGATATACGTGTCCGTTCTTGGCTAGGGTAAGTTGCTTAATCTTCCGTATCTCATAACCGGTCTCCGGTAATGGGCTAAGCGAAGTCTGTTCCATCACCAATTGATCCGCCCTAGAGCAATCTTTGCCTGTAAGTAATTCGTTGTTGAAGTTGGTAAGATGTTGCCATACCTGATTGTTTAGTTCAATGATAGGAAAGGTATGGTGCTCGGAAAGATTGGTGAAGATTTCCTGATAGGTTAGTTTTACCATGTTCTCTACATGTGCCTTATCCTGAGGCTTACGTGAACGTGCAGGGAGTATCGCTAACCCATAATGTTCGGCAAAGGCAACAAAGTTTTCGTTTACCGTAGGTTCATAATTGTTGGCTTTAAATACTGCCGATTTTAAGTTGTCAGGAACCAGAGCCAAAGGCACTCCATTTAAATATCGAAGCGCATTTTCACAACCAGCGATAAATTCTTCAATGGTTTGGTTTAACATCACCTCTACGTAAGCATATTGGCTCCAACCAAGTATAGCTACAAAAACCTCCCCTTGCTTTACTTCACCAGTAGTGATGTCTACGTAAGGAAGTTTGGCACCGGTGAAGTCAACATAAATCTTATCGCCAACCTTATGCACGATGTGCATTGTAGGATTAACTTTTTTACTCCAATGTCTGAAGTGCTTATAAAATGCAGTGTCACCATAGCCTTCGGGGTGTAGCTTTCGGTATTCTTCATGTTGGCGCAAAACGGTCATTCCACGTCTTCGCAACTGTTTTTCCATAATCGGAAAATAAGCATGAAGCTCCTTCAGTCGTTCGCTTATAGGCGTTGATTTAGGTGGGTGAAAGAGTTTATTCAACTCAAAGTCGGTTAGCTTAGAGAGTTCATCCCATGGGCTCTTTAATAAGAGAAACTGATCCACATAGAGTTTTACGGTGTTCTTGGACATGCCAAGTCGTTCTCCGATTTTTTTCTTCCCATGCTTTTGCAGGTGAAGTTTGATGATTTGTCGTACTTTACTCATACTTGTTGATTGATTAGCCATTTTTTTACTTACTTCGTAGTGCGTTAAAAACACAACTTCAGCAAGCAAAAAAACGTAATGCTAAATCAGAAAAATCAAGTACTGCAGGTGGGGTCAGTTTGCCGCGGAATAGGGGGGTCTCTTTGCCGCGGAATAAAGGGGTCTATTTGCAGAGGGAAAAGGGGGTCTGTTTGCGCGGAATCTCCA
>CAIUDH010000068.1 GCA_903897855.1 uncultured Bacteroidota bacterium
AGTACATGAGGCTTAATGCCTTCATATTTATTCCAGAGTTTTCCACGTTGTTCTACCCCAAAACGATGCTGCTCATCGATCACAGCCAAACCCAATTTCTTAAACTTAACTTCGTCTTCGATGAGTGCATGAGTGCCAATTAAAATATGCAAAGTACCTTCTTCTAAAGCGGCTAATATTTTTCGACGTGCTGCTTGCTTGGTGCTGCCCGTGAGCAGCATTACTTCCACCGGCATCCCTTCCAACAGCTGGGTGAGCGAATGATAATGCTGGGTCGCCAAAATTTCTGTAGGCGCCATCAGAGCCGCCTGACAACCGTTATCGAGTGCAATAAGCATACATAATAAAGCCACCAGTGTTTTCCCGCTTCCTACATCACCTTGAAGCAGTCGATTCATCTGTTTCTCCAATCGCATATCATTTCGAATCTCTTTCACCACTTTCTTTTGCGCATTGGTAAGCTCAAAAGGAAGCTTCTCACTAAAAAAAACATTAAAAAAATCGCCTACCTTATCAAAAACATATCCTTTACTGGCTTTGGTACGATTGAGCTTAAGTAACGATAACCGGATTTGTAAAAAGAACAACTCCTCGAATTTTAAACGTTTGGTAGCGGTTATAATATCTTCATTCGTTGAGGGGAAATGGATACGCCGTAACGCCTCTTCACGGGAAATTAATTGATATTGTTTGAGTAGTGAAGCGGGTAAGTTTTCGGGGATCGAGAAGTATTTCTGGTCGGTGAAGAGGGTGTGCATTGCTTTGCCCAGCTGTTTGCTTTCTAAACCACGGGCCTTGAGCAACTCGGTGGTATTATAAACAGGCATAAACTTCACAAAACTATTCACTGAGGTATCGGTGGCCAGCTCCAACTCCGGATGCACTATGTTGAACGTGTTATTATACAGGGTCGGCTTCCCAAAGATGATAAACTCGACCTCCGGCTTAAGCATATCGAACACCCATTTCAGACTTTGAAACCAAACAAGTTCTATGCCTCCCGTATCATCTTTAAACCAGGCCCGAATTCGTTTCTTCTGCTTCACGCCTTCCACCTGCACATCCACAATATGGCCTTTGAGTTGGATATAGGCCCCATCAGAGACGATTTCCTTGACCTTGTAAATTTTGCTTTTATCGACATAACGAAAGGGGTAATGTTGAATAAAATCGCCAAAAGTAAATATGTTAAGCTCTTTCTTCAACAAATCGGCACGCAGGGGCCCTACCCCCTTAAGATACTCAATAGCGGTGAAAAGAAAATTGGGAGCCATCGGTGCAAAGGAAATGAAAAACAAGGAGGAAATGCAAAAATCGGCCTCTTGGATACACAAATAAGCACTCATTTTCAACCCTATAAGGGCAAAAACCGGCTCGTTTTTGCTGGTTTTTTAAAAATATTTTATATTGACTTTTATTTTTTCATGAAAAAGCCTATATTTGCACTCCAAAAAAAAATAGAGTCATGTCAAAAGTTTGTGATTTAACCGGAAAGAAAGCGATTGTAGGTAACAAGGTGTCGTTCTCCAATAAGAAGAGTTTACGACGTTTCCATGTGAACCTGCACACCAAAAAATTCTGGATTCCGGAAGAGAAGCAATGGATCACTTTAAAAGTATCTACTGCTGCCATGCGTACCATCAGCAAGAAAGGGATTGGTGCATGTATCAACGATGTGATTAAATACGGTAAAATATAATAAGAGTTAAGCATCATGGCAAAAAAAGGAAACCGCATACAGGTAATCATGGAATGTACAGAGCACAAAAATTCTGGCATGCCGGGAACCTCTCGCTACATCACTACAAAAAACAAAAAGAACACCACCGACCGTTTGGAGTTGAAGAAATTTAACCCCATCTTGAAAAAGATGACCGTTCATAAAGAAATTAAATAACATTTTAACACAGTAAAGAGATGGCTAAGAAAGTTGTTGCAACACTAAAGAAAGGTACCGGTAAAGATTACTCAAAAGTGATTCGTGTAGTACGCTCTGAAAAAACAGGAGCCTATACTTTTAAATCGGAGATGGTTCCTACCGAACAGGTAAAAGAAGCATTTAAAAAGTAGTTTATTTAAAGATATCAAACAAGAGCTTTTCGTTTATTGCGAAAAGCTTTTTGTGTTTTGTTGAGCCTACAGCGTTGGGAATATGGTGCAGCGTAAGCTCTTCTATCTTAATAAAAATGCTAGCAGCAGTAAGCTTAGATTCACACAGTCAACTAATTCGAATTCATATTGGGAATATTTGATTTTTTTAATAAGGATAAAAAGGACAACCTCGATAAAGGGTTAGAAAAATCGCGTGACGGTATTTTTTCGAAACTAGCGAAAGCGGTAGCTGGAAAATCGACCATCGACGACGAGTTTCTTGATGAGCTGGAAGGTATTCTTATTAGCAGTGACGTGGGTGTAACCACCACACTCAAAATCATTAAACGTATCGAAGCTCGCGTAGCAATTGATAAGTTTGTAACTACCTCCGATTTAAACAAACTTTTAAACGAGGAGATTGTTAAACTTCTCAATGAAAACTCAACAAAAACGTTAAACACCTACGAAGATTTAGAAGGGATAAAACCTTATGTAATAATGGTGGTGGGAGTTAATGGAGTGGGTAAAACTACGACCATTGGCAAACTTGCCCATATGTTTCAAAAAAGTGGAAAGAAAGTGGTCATCGGTGCCGCCGACACCTTCCGTGCCGCAGCCGTAGATCAGCTCAAAGTTTGGAGCGAACGTAGTGGCGCCACTTTCATTAGCCATGGTATGAATACCGATCCGGCTTCGGTGGCCTTCGACGCGGTTAAAAAAGCACTCGAAATTAATGCCGACGTGGTATTGATAGATACCGCAGGGCGCTTGCACAATAAAATAAATTTAATGAATGAGCTCACCAAAATAAAACGTGTGATGAGCAAAGGTATTGAAGCAGCGCCTCATGAAGTGATGCTTGTAATTGATGGCAGCACCGGACAAAATGCTTTTGAACAGGCGAAACAGTTCACGGCAGCGACCGAACTTACTTCACTAGCCATAACGAAACTCGATGGCACCGCTAAAGGCGGAGTGGTCATCGGCATTAGCGATGAACTGAAAATTCCAGTAAAATATATTGGTGTTGGCGAAAAAGTTGAAGACCTTCAGGTATTTAACCGCGAGTCTTTTGTAAAATCGCTACTGGGACTTTAAAATTTGCCTAAAAGCACTGAGCAATAACCCATTAAGTCTCGAAACTTAAATTGCATTAAGGTATTCCTCCCCTACCCTATTTCACAATCGTCACTGTACCATTCTGCTCGTATTCCTTATGATCGAATCCGGTCACTTTAATACTATAAATATACGTGTCTTCGGGCACTAACTTCCCTCTCGACATTCCATCCCACGCCGGCTGTAGAGGGGTGGATTTAAATAATAATTCGCCCCAGCGATTGTAAATCCGCTCTTCATATTTATCAAAATACAATCCCGTAGGCTTAAATACATCATTTAAATTTGGTGATGACCCCGGACTGAAAGCATTCGGAATCCAGATCACAGGATGCTGTGATAAACATACAATATTCGAATTCGATTCCGCATCATAGCTACCCACCTTTTCGTGTGCTTTAATATAATAGCAATAATTATGTATGCTTGTGGTGAAATCGTTATCGATGTAAATAGTATCGGTATTGTTCACCGTGGCCAAAACATACGCAAAACCAGTGTCTTCCGTTCTAATAATATCATACTCCGCCACCCCTGCATTCCAAACACTATAGTTTGTCCACCAGAGTTTATGCATCAATTTCTCCGATGACCCACGTAATAAAATTGTTTTTGCTACGTTGCTGTAATCACCCGTATTATAACAGTTGTCGGTAGGTGAAATTTTATAGTAAATATTCGTATCCGCAGCATTCACCCCTTTATCGGTATAGCTGGTTTCGTAGGGCGACTTACCCGTGTAAATTCGAAGCCATCCGCTACCTCCACTTTTTCGATAGATATTATAATGGTCGCCATCCCATTCAGGCATCGGTGTCCATTGTAGTTTAACCAGATTCTCTGGCTGCTCTACTGAGGCTGCAATAATATAAACCGGTACCGGTGGAATAATATCATAAGGCGTGGCAATGCTGGTATCGCTATAACTAACTTGAGTATTCCCATTTAACTCTAACGCTTTAATTTGGTATACTACAGCGGTATCACAGCTTAACATACTGTCTTCGTAATTGAGTTGAGTAGCGGGTACGTTATCAATCAAAACACCATCGGCATAAATCTCGTATTGGTCAACAATGAATCCCAAATAATTCGTCCACGACAAGAACACTCGTGTGTTGCCCGGCACGGTAGTCAAATTAATAGTCGCGTGGGGAGGCGTCGGTGCACTCATGTTTCGACAGTTGTCGAGGCATTCGATACGATAGTCATACACGTTTTTCGAGGTATTTAAATTTACATCGGTAAAGGTGTTCACATATCCGGTTTGTGCCACAAACGTCCAGGCTCCAACACCATTGGTTCTTCTGTAAACAAAATAATTGATGGCATCACTCGAGGTCGAATGAATCCAGTCGAGCTGAATTTCACCTTTCGATTTGCTCGACTTGGTTACCGTAGCACGAAGGAAAACCGGAATATTCGGAGGGTAAGTTTCAAAGCCCAAACATCCCGAAGTGTCACTCATAGAATTTGCACTGATATCATTATCATCAAAAGTTTTCAGACGATAATAATACATCACATCACAAATAATAGCGCTATCGTTCCAGGTGACCGCATTTTTATTAAAGATGCCACCGCCTACTGCTACCCATACAGGGTTGGTAGAGGTATATCTTTCGATAATATAATGCCAATTGGTAAACCCTTCATATCCTGTCCAGGAAACCGTGTTTGAGCTATTATAGGCTACCGCAGTGACGTTCACGGCAGTATGTATATCGCTTGGAGCACCTTCATTGCCGCAGCTGTCGATAACACGGATATAATAACTATAGATGCTTTCAAGCGTATTCAAACCTTGATCTTTGTATATATGAAGACCTGTTGAGGTGATAAGATTTGCACTAAGCAACGTATAGGCTGCGCCATTAATACTTCTATATATTTTATAACCTTTACGATTGCGCTCCGTATTAGAATTGTAGGTTAAAGTAATTTCGCCCACAACCTTACTAATGATACTCACCGTGGCTTGCTTAATCACAATAGGAAATGGAGGTATCGTATCAAACGCTAAAACAGAGTCAATATCACTAAATGCAATTTCATTGTCGCCAGCCTCCTCTATCGCTTTTACACTATACCAGTAACGTTTGCCGCAACTTACTTGCGTGTCGGTTATAAATAAGGTAAGGCTATCGTTCTTGGCTAAAGTAAAATAATTTACCCCATCATATGATTTAAATATCTCGTATTCTTTCACCTTATATCCCAAATATTTATTCCAACTCACCGTTTCCGACAAGTTGCCATTCAAAATTGAAATATTTACAGCGTGATGAACAACTGAAGTATCACCGTTAAAATTACATTTATCATACGCCACAATAAAATAATAATTCTCACTGCTATAGCTATTCATATTGAGATGCGTATAGGTGAAAGCGTTTCTATTTGGAATATTCACCAACAAAGTATACGAGCCTACTGCACCAGAAGTTGAATGATAAATTCGATACCCACGAGCTAAGGTGTCGGTGAGTGGCAACGCCTTCCAACGCAATACGATTTTGCCTGCCGTTACACTACTACTCGTTACGGTGGCTACATCCAACTCGGGAGCTCTAAGAGGAGGATAAAGTTCTGGTATCACGCATTCCGAATCGCTAAGCGTAGCATAGGATAAAGAGGTGTTAAAGGCGCGAATAACATAACAGTAAGTCTTGGCTAATGTCACGGTTGAATCGGTATAGGCACTGTCGCTCGAAGGCACGGTCCTAATCTTATTCCAAACAATACCATTAATGGTTCTCCATATTTCGTAATTAGGCACTGGCAGCTCATCAAAAGATTGACACGGCGTCCATTTGAGATGTGATAGTGGAACACAGCCCGGTGTAATAATAACTTGCAAATCGATGGTGCACAAGGTGTTCGATTTGGGCGATCGATTGAGGATATTGCAACTGTCGATAGCAATTACATAATAGCAGTAGCTGTTTTGCTGGGCAATTACCGTATTGTCAATAAATGTGTCGGTATAAATAGCCGTTCCTACATAGCTATCGAAGCCGCCTGGAGAAATACGATGTACTTCATAAAATTTCACATCTCCACTTGCACTTAAATCCCATTTTACTTTCACCGAATTACTCGACGTTACAGTCACATATTTGAGCAAGGCCGCCACCGGTTTCACGGTGTCATAAGGTGTTACCATAACACTGTCTGAAATAGAGACGTATGCATTATTACTTAAATCAACCGTTTGAATTCGGTAATAATAATTTACGTTACAGCTAATATTAGCCGTATCCGTAAAAATGGTATCGTTGTTTATGATACTTCCTATGGTGGTCCAGGCCCCCGCATTGAGTCGCTGAACATTATAAAATTTCGAGCTGAAGCCTTTATACGGATGCCACTTCAGCAAACTTCTCATGTTTCCGGCCGTTCCTTTAATTTCAACTTCACCATGACGTGGACCACTCAAAGAAATATTATTTGAACAACTATCGATAGCGACGATATAGTAATAATAATGGTTGTTCATCGTACTAATCCCGGTGCGGTCGTAAGTCAACGGATTGGGAGTGTAGGCCGACAAAATTGCAATTAAACTAAAGGCGCCTCCATTCACCGATTCGAAAATTTGATATCGATTCACATCTTGATCCATCACACTATCAAATTCGATATGAATGCTAGAAGCAGAGGTAACACTTACAAACCTGATGATTGGCGATTTTGGACGTATCGTATCGTATGGCGTAACTACCGTCGTATCGCTATAGCTCGTGTCGAGCGAAGCATTGAAAGCATAAATACGATAGCTATTAGGCTGATTACATTTTAAGCTTACCGTATCGGCCCAGGCCGTATCGGTGCCGGCAAGCGTCTTCACTAAGGTCCAGTTGTTGCTTATTAAACGTAACACATTATAACCTGAAATCGCACTCCACTTTTCGTATCGGTTCCAATATAAGAAGTTGGTCATCGCGCCTCCGATACTTCTTAGGTTTATCGTGCGATGTATTTCTGACCACTGCGAAATATTATCACTACAACTATCGATGGCTGTTACATAATAACGATAGGTGTTCGACAGGGTATTTAATCCCGTTTGTGTGAACGAGAATGGATCGGTGGTGGGATATACGAGGGTCGTTAATAAACTAAATGCACCGTTATTGGTAGCAACCCATATTTGATATCGGTTCACATCTTGATCCGCCACTTTATTTAATGTGATGGTTACACTTGTATTATTTACGACACTCACACTGCGTAAAAATGGGATCGCCGGATGTATCGTATCGTATGGCGTAACTACTGTAGTATCGCTATAGCTCGTGTCGAGCGAAGCATTGAAAGCATAAATACGATAGCTATTAGGCTGATTACATTTTAAGCTTGCCGTATCGGCCCAGGCGGTATCGGTGCCGGCAAGCGTTTTTACTAAGGTCCAATTGGCACCTATTAATCGTAACACATTATATCCTGAAATCGAACTCCACTTTTCGTATCGGTTCCAATATAAGAAGTTGGTCATCGCGCCTCCGATACTTCTTA
>CAIUDH010000069.1 GCA_903897855.1 uncultured Bacteroidota bacterium
AGCGTTTACAATATTGCATTTCGCGAGTTGATCATCGAGCTGTTCAATTTGTACAAGTAAGGGATTCGTTTGCTGAGTAATACTTTCAGAGGTGATACCTAAAGTAGAATATTGAGCTTCTATTTGTTTATTGATGACCTCTACCTGTGTATTAATATCATCTAATTGTTTGGGCGTGGCTGCATCAGCCTTCACCAAATTATAAACTCTTTTTTGCTCCTTTTGAGCCGACACTAATTGACTATTTAAAGCCGCGAGTTGCTTTGCAATATCAGGTCTCTGACTCAGTGTTGTTCTTACCTGCGCTAAAAGCTGCTTCTTTTTTAAGTAGAGTGCAACCGAATCAATGGCACCAATACTTTGTCCGGCAGTTAACGTTTGCCCCTCGCTGATATCAAACTGCTTTATGATACCATTGGCCTCCGCCGAGATAATGGTTTCGGTAGATTCAAAGGTGCCTGATGCATTATACTTCGATTTGTTTCCATTACAAGAAACAAAAAAAAGCATCAGTAATAAGGAGAAATAAGGAATTGACAAGGAGCCGACTCTCGGCCATTTCAACTTTGTTGTAAGTGTTTGGGGGTTATTTAAATTCATATCTGATAATTTTATTTTAGAATGGTAAACAATATTTCTTGTATGGTCATATATTGCAGAAGTTCACCTGTTTAAAACACGATTTTTAATTTTCCATCGTAAATCGAATCGCATATCGGGTCATCAAAAGCTGTATCTCATGCATTGACTTATTCTGTTTCGCCTGATCTTCGGCATTCAACTCACGTAAGTAGTCGGTTGCGTTAAGCACCCCATTCTCTAATTGAGCAAATGCCGTATTTTTAATCTTCGTGCGTAATGCCACGATCTCATCATCGGTTTTAATCAACTCTTGTAATTTCACCACCTCCATATTTTGTTGTTTTAAGATGAAATTGGTATTGAATAAAAAAGTTTCTTTTTGAATATCTAACGCAGCGGCATTGAAACTGAGTATTGCCTTCTCATTTTTACGTGTATAGAGTCCATTTAACGACCAATTCACCCGAAGGCCTCCAATATAATAGGCCGAAAAGTCATTATTAAGCATATTCAATGCAGGTCGACCGAAACCACCTTGTACAAACAACCCAACTTTAGGTAGATTCTTAGAGTCAACGAATCTGTTTTGAATAAGCAACCAGTTCTTTTGCTTCTCTATCAGTAGAAGTTCGGGGCGATGAATGGTCTGAGGGATGCTAATTCCAACCGGCTTTTGTAACTTAATTATTCCATCCAAAGTTTGGTTTATGAACAAACCAAGCATCTCTAAATAGGCGAGTCGGGAGGCTTTTAATTCAACAACATGCTGATTCATTTTCAAGAGTTCGACCTGTAACACATCGCCAGCACTCTTCAATGCCACCCCATTAGTAATAGCACCTTTTGTTTTATTTATGGCCGATTGTATATCTTTATTGAAGATTTCTGTTTGCTCTAATTGTTCATCAAGCATCAAGATCCCAAAATAGAGCTGATTAATTCTCTCCTTTACCTTTTTCAGTTCTATTTCCAGTTTTTGAGTTTCGATAGCCGCATTGGCGGTCACCGAAAGCTTTTGATTCTTTATATTTCCTGCATCATAAATAACTTGATTTACATCTCCGTAAATTTTGTACTGGTCCTTACTAATCGAAGGAATGTTAACATTCGGCAACTTTATTGGAAGTTGAGTCACGTCCGACTGATAAGTCGCCTGGGCATTCAGGTTAAACTGTGGTAGGTAACCCTTAGAGGCATTCTCAATGGAATAAGAAGCACTCTTCAAAATGAGGTCTCGTTGTTTTGCCATTGGATAATTTTGTTGAGCCTGAGCATAACAGTCATCAATGGAAAGCGTTTTAGGAGCCTGTGCCATTGTAACAAAAGCGCCACTAAATAAAGCAAAGAGAGAGATTATATATTTCATAAAAAACGTGTTTTGTATTTTTTTTGCCATCTGGAATCAACTCATTTTATTTTCAGCATGCTATGAATCCATAGTGGTATCATCGTCCTTCGTTCGTCCATAAGGGAATCAAATTCGACTTGTTTTAAGTTGCCAATACTTTTCAATAATGGACAAGCAATAAAAGGAAATACGGTGAGTGCCATCATGTTAATGATGAGTTGAAAAGGGTTAATCTTGCCTTTGGTGGCTTCATTTATCTGTTTAAAAAAGTGCGACTCGAAAAGCACTTTCTTTACGCCTATATTCTCGGCAAATTTTTGCGGGTTAGCCTTTAATTCGTGCAAAATAAAAAGTGGCAAGTCAGGTTGCGATTTTAGTAAGTTGATGTAATTATCCACGAACTCAACTGTTTTTTGACTCAAGGTGGAGTTCTCATTGTTTAGAATGGTTTTCATACCATGCATAAAATGTTGCATGTTTTCGAGCATGATAAGGTCAAACAATTTCTCTTTACTTCTAAAAT
>CAIUDH010000070.1 GCA_903897855.1 uncultured Bacteroidota bacterium
AAATTAGGCTCCCAATATTTTCAATATGGCTTATACAAGCCCTTGGTATTGAAGAAAGTGAAATCGGCCATACGGCTCAGGCATCTGGTACCTGCTTTTTTTGTGTTGTATATCGTAAGTTTGCCGCTGGCCTATGCGGTGCCGGTGCTGCTGCTTCCACTTTTGATGTATGGGGCGCTGGCACTTTATTTCTCGTTTAAGAACAGCTTAACGGTAAAGCAGAAATTTCTTGCTTTGCTTGTTTTTCCCACGCTTCACCTGAGTTATGGAGCAGGATTTATAGTAGGATTATTTAAAAAATAAATTATGTCGAATTACAAAAACGTACTTGTGTTAGCGCCCCATACCGACGATGGTGAATTGGGTTGTGGGGGTTACATATCCAGGCTGCTTGAAGAAGGGGCTGAGGTTTATTATGCCGCTTTCTCCACCGCCAAAGAAAGTGTGCCTGTGGGTTACGACAGTAATATTTTAAAGACTGAAGTACGTGCTGCCACCAGCGTCTTAGGCATCGATGCCAAGAACTTATTTGTGTACGATTTTCAGGTACGCAAACTCAATTATGTGCGTCAGGAAATTTTAGAGGAACTCATCAGTTTACGCAAAAAAATAAATTTCGATCTGGTGCTCATGCCCTCCCTCAACGACCTGCACCAGGATCATAAAACGGTGGCTGAAGAAGGGCTGCGGGCGTTTAAGCAAACGAATATATTATGCTATGAATTAATTTGGAATAACTTAAGTTTCAATACCCAATGTTTTGTGAAGCTGCAACAGCAGCATATAGAACAGAAAGTGCGGGCACTGCAAGAGTATAAATCGCAGTCGGCCCGCGATTATATGAGCAAAGAATTTATTTTCGCCCTAGCCAAAACCCGAGGCGTACAAATAGGTTGCGACTACGCCGAAGCCTATGAGGTAGTGCGTAAGGTGGTGTAAGTCGTAAAACATAAAACAAGAGGGTGGATAAAGGCAGGTTCCTCTGTTCTCGTTTCCCCCGAAGGTCCTTCTTTATTCATCACTCAGTATCCATGATGCATTTTAATCTTTTACTCACCGGTGCCGGTGCCCCCGGGGGCCCTGGAATCATCAAAGCATTGCAAGGCTCAGCACAACTGAAACTGGTGGTGGCCGATGCCGATGCCATGGCAGCCGGAAGGTTTCTGAACGATGAGTTTGAGCAGATTCCGATGGCCGACGACCCTCAGTTTATTTCGGAAATAAAACGGCTCTGCCTCAAACATAAGATACAGCTGGTGTTTCCGTTGGTAACGAAAGAGCTTTTTCTTTTTGCACAACATAAAGCAGCATTTTTGGAGATGGGGGTGAAGGTGATGGTGAGCGATGATGCCCTCTTGCAGCTGGCCAATAACAAAAGCAAACTCTACCGGCATCTGCGGCAAAACCAGCTTGTGGTACCCGACTTTTTTGTGGTAAACACGATAGAGGAATTTCGGGAGGCGGCACAAAAACTAGGTTATCCGGCCCAAGCTTTCTGTTTCAAACCCAGTGTGAGCAATGGTAGCCGAGGATTCCGGGTGGTTTCCAACGCCATCAGTGAATTTGATTTACTCTTCAACACCAAGCCCAACAGCACTTTTATGCGTTTTGAAAAGGCCTGCGAGATACTCTCGTCTCAGCCCTTCCCGGAGCTGTTGGTGTCGGAGTATTTGCCGGGCGAAGAATATACCATCGATACCATCATAAAAAATGGAACGCCCCAACTTATTCTTCCACGTCGTCGTTTGCAGATGCGTGAAGGCATCAGCATCAAAGGCGAGTTTGTAAACCACCAGCCTATTATCGAGTACTGTCGCAATATTTTGGCTACCCTGCCTTTGCACGGCCCTATTGGCTTGCAGGTGAAACAGGCCACCGACGGCACCTTCAAGCTACTCGAAATAAACCCACGCATCCAAGGCACGTCGGTGGCGGCCATGGGCCTGAATATCAATTTGCCTTTCATAGCCGTGATGCAAGAGTTCGACCTCGAGCAAGAGCTGCTGCCCAAGGAAATTGCCTGGGGTACGAAATTCATGAGGTATTATAACGAAGTATTTAGTCGGCCCCCAGCCGGAATATAGTATCCCTTCGCCGTTGTTCGGTGTTGGCCAAGGCGCAGGTGAAGCGTCACCAACAACCATTGTATACGTAGCATTAAACCATCACCTCTGTACTCACGCCCCAACTACCATCTATGATAAAATTCGCCATCACCGGCCTCGGACATATCGGCCAACGACATGCCGAGATGATACAAAGAAATAAGGACAGTGCCTTGGTTGCACTCATCGACACCGATGCCACCGTACGCAGCCTCTTAGCCGAAAAATATCCAGCCTTGCCTGTGTTTGCGTCCTTGGAAAATTTTCTCGAGTCGGGCATCGCCGCGGAGGTGCTTACCATAGCCACCCCCAACGGATACCATACCGCACAGGCACTGCAAGCCCTCGATCAGGGAATGCATGTGGTCATCGAAAAACCCATGGGGCTTACTAAAGCGCATGCAGAAGAAGTGATTTTGAAGGCCTTGAGCAAAAACAAGCAAGTGTTTTGTGTGATGCAAAACAGGTATAGTCCGCCCAGTACATGGCTTAAACAGCTGGTTGAACAAGGCATCCTAGGAAAGCTTTTTATGGTACAGATTAATTGCTACTGGAACCGCGATGAGCGTTACTACAAACAAACGGGATGGCATGGTACCAAAGCCATAGATGGGGGCACCTTGTTTACCCAATTCTCGCATTTTGTCGATTTGATGTACTGGCTTTTCGGCGACATAAAAAACATTCAGGCCCGTCTCAACGATTTCAATCATGCCGCCCTCACCGAATTTGAGGACAGTGGCATGGTGAATTTTGAGTTCGTGAATGGCGGGATGGGTTGTATTAATTACAGCACCAGTGTATGGGATAAAAACCTGGAAAGCAGCATGACCCTGATCGCCGAAAATGGGGCGGTGAAAGTGGGGGGGCAGTACATGGATAAAGTAGAATACTGTCATGTAAGAAACTATACCATGCCCGTATTGTCCGACACCAATCCGCCCAACGATTATGGCCCCTATAAAGGCTCGGCGGCCAACCATCATTTTGTGATTGAGAATGTGGTGGATACCCTTGAAGGTCGCAGTACCATTACCACCAACGCCCTTGAAGGCTTAAAAGTGGTGGATATCATCGAACGTATCTATGCAGCCGGGCGTGAGAAATAATGTCATGGGGAAATTGTGATTCTGAACACGGAACAGCTGGTTGGTCGCACTCGAATTATAATTCCCATCTGTATTCTGTTCCCTCGGAACAGCTGGTTGGTGGCTCAGAACAATGGGTCGTGCCCTTAATCCAAGTGATGGAAGATGTATGGTTCCTCCCAATCAATGCCGAACAGAGTTAAAGTTCGTTTGTATTCTTCTAAAAAACTTTCTTTTCTGTGATGATTTTCTTGATTCTGAATATAACGAATCACAATAGGCACAAGTTTTTTAGTATAGGAGAAGGCACCAAAACCCTCCTGCCATGCAAAAGGCGAAGGGCAAAACTTCTCTGTCTTAATCCATTTACTACTTTCAGTTTTTACGTTTTGAACGAGTGAAGAAAGTGATTGATGAGGCCGAAGTCCAATAAAAATATGAATATGGTCGGGCATCGAATTTATTTGAAGCACCTTATGGCGATTCGATTGAATGATTCCAGTGATGAATTGATGGAGTCTCGCATTCCAGCTTTTATGAATTAGGGCTTGGCGGTACTTTACTGCAAATACAATTTGAATGTGGATTTGGGTGTATGTGTTAGGCATAAGAATAAATTTTTAATAATGCAATCTCGGAAATTTATTCATCAAAACAAAATGAATTTTGCTATTCAATCTTGTGGCACCAAACGTTCCTATGGAACGAAAAAACCGTTTCATCGCTGGGGCTACGCGATGAGTTGTTCCGATGGAACAAAATACAGGAGGCGGTAAGTAAAGCCTGATGTATTTATGTTTTATGCGGAATCTTGTGTTTATCAATTCCGTCTATTTGAATTTTAATTCAATTGTTTTTGTTAACCACAATTTTTTTTGATTTCAAATTATAATTCCCATTTGTATTCTGTTCCCTCGGAACAGCTCGTCGGTCGCACTTGAATTTTTTTTAATATCAAATTATAATTCCCATTTGTATTCTGTTCCCTCGGAACAGCTGGTTGGTGGCTCGCAGGAATATAATTCCCATCTGTATTCTGTTCCCTCGGAACAGCTGGTTGGTGGCAATTGATGATATATTCAAAAACCAACAAATTATTTATATGTAATTTCCCAATCTTTTTTGCCCCATTCCTAAAATGCTCCCATTCTCTCCACCACATATAGATCAAAAAATTATCGACGAGGTAATCGACACCCTAAAATCGGGATGGATTACCACGGGGCCTAAAACCAAGCGCTTTGAGCTCGAGTTACAGCAGTATGCCGGATGTAAGCGTGTGCTCTGCCTCAATTCGGCCACCGCCGGCTTGGAAATTATGCTTCGTTGGTTTGGGGTGAAGGAAGGCGATGAAGTGATACTGCCGGCCTACACCTACAGCGCTACGGCCAATGTCATTATGCATTGTGGGGCCACCCCGGTTTTCGTGGATGTGGAGGAGGTCGATTTCAATATCAGCTTGGCGAGGATAGCAGAAGCCATCACCCCAAAAACAAAGGTGATAATGCCCGTCGATTTTGGGGGCATGCCTTGCGATTATGAGGCCATCAACACGATGGTGAAGGCGGAGCCTGTGAAAGCGAAATTTATGGCCCAGGGTGAGGTGCAAAAAAAGCTGGGAAGGATTTTGGTCTTGAGCGATGCCGCCCATTCTATTGGGGCATGGTACCAAGGCAAGAGGGTAGGAGCGCTCACCGATGTTTCCGTGATTTCATTCCATGCGGTGAAAAATTTAACCACGGCTGAAGGCGGTGCGATATGCCTGAATTTACCCGGTTTTGATAATGATGAAATTTATTCGCAGCTCTGTATAAAAACGCTGCATGGACAAAATAAAGATGCCTTGGCTAAGACGGTGCCGGGCAACTGGCGATACGATATTGTGGAGGCGGGTTATAAATTTAATATGCCCGATATCTTAGCGAGCATAGGACTGGTGGGGCTCTCACGTTATGATGCCGAAACCCTGCCGAAGCGCAAGGAAATATGCCTGCTTTACGAAGAGGCATTCAAAGCACAGCCTTGGGCACAGGTGCCCTTGTTTAAAACCGATGAAAAGGAGTCGTCGTATCATCTGTACCCTTTACGCATCAAGAACTGCACAGAGATGCAACGCGATGCCATTATTACGTCTATAAGTGCTAAGGGGGTGAGTGTGAATGTGCATTTTATTCCTTTGCCGATGCTGAGTTTTTATAAAGCGGAAGGTTACGATATCCTAAATTACCCGCAGACGAAAGATAATTTTGAGCGAGAAATCAGCCTGCCTGTATATTACGACCTTACGCAAGAGCAAATAAAAATGGTGATAGAAACAGTGATTCATTCGGTACATGAGATTCTGGGGTAAGCGTTTGTTTGACATCTTTTTTTCCCTACTGGGATTGATGGTATTGCTACCCTTTTTCCTCGTTATCGCTTTGGCTATTATGCTCGACAGTAGGGGCAGCATTTTGTACCAACAGGTAAGGGTAGGCTTAAACGGCTGTCATTTTAAGGTGCTCAAATTTAGAACGATGCAGATGCAGTCGGATGGGGTGTTGAATATTACGGTAGGCACCCATGATAGCAGGATCACCAGGCTGGGTAAGGTATTGAGGCGATTTAAACTCGATGAGTTACCTCAGTTGGTGAATGTGTTTTGGGGTGAGATGAGTTTCGTAGGACCTCGTCCGGAGGTGCCCAAGTATGTGGCACTCTACACTCCAAAGCAACTTCAGGTGCTTCAGGTGAAGCCGGGTATCACCGACTATGCTTCAATCAAATACCGTAACGAAAATGCGCTCCTGGCCAAGGCCTCCAACCCGGAGCAGTACTATATTGATGAAGTGATGCCGATAAAGCTGGGACTGAATTTGTTTTACGTAAAAAACCAGTCTTTTATTTTAGATATAAAGCTGATTATTAAGACAGTAATTTTTATCTTTGTCGGCGATTAGTAATGAGGCAGGGTGCAGGGCAAAGGGTATCAATGAAACTATAATTCGAAAATCGTAAATACAGGGAAGTGCTTATAATCTAACACTGGAATTGCTTTCAACACCCACCGTCAACACACTATCCATCGCTAACCACTACACATTTCTAACCTACAGCCGACTTCAGCCCTCATGAAAATCCTCCGTCTACTATCCCCTCTGCTTTTTTTAGTATTCGCTTACCAAGGGGTGTTGGCTCAATGTGCAGGGATACGTTTCAGTTCCAAAGACACCCTCGGATGCGCTCCACTTATCGCCAAATTTCAGGCCATCAACTACCCTGTGGGCTCCGACTTCTCCTGGGATTTTGGGGCGGGCTACAGCGGCCGTTCGTCGAGCGATTCGGTGAAAACAAATATATTTAATACCGCGGGCAACTACACCGTGAAGTTGCGCGTTTATTTACAGAGTGGCACCATTTGCAATTTCACCAAAAACAATAATGTGATGGTGACCAATAAACCGGTGGCACAGTTCATCACCAACAAAGTATTATTATGCAATGGTGGAGATACGGTTACGTTCACCGATATCACTCCGAAATCGATGAGCAGAGATTGGCTTATCGACGGGGTGCAGTATCTGAATGCGCCTAAAACAATCAAACATTATTTTAAGCTTCCGGGGTATAAGTCGGTGTTGTTGCAATTGCGCGACACCATCGGATGCATTGGATTAGTGAATATGGATTCGGTGGTGAATGTAGTTCCTTCGCCCACACTCAATTTTTCTGCCGACAGCACCCATGGCTGCGCGCCACAAAATGTAACCTTCAGCCCAACCATAACGGGGCTTTTGGGCCAAACCATCACCTCTTACAGCTGGACCTTGCCCGGAAGCTCCATCCCACTCACCGCTACGCAAAGCCCTGCGGTGGTATATGCTAGCCAAGGTTCTTTCGATGTCACCTTAACCATCACCACAAGTTTAGGTTGTAGTTATTCCATTACCAAAACAGGCTATATCAATATAGGAAGTACTTTAACCATTAACTTTCAGGCCAATAGTACCTCTATTTGCCGAGGTCAGGTGGTTCGTTTAGTAAACACAACTGTTGGATTGCCTTTACCAGGTAAATTTAGATGGGTTTTGCCGGTGGGTGCATCCATTATTCAGGGCGATACTTTTACCGACACGGTTTATGTAAAATTTGGCGGCATTGGCTCTTACGACATTCAGTTACAGTATTTATATAACGGCTGCGGCTCCAATAAAACAGCCTTAAATTATATCATCCTTAATCCGCCCTTGGCCAATTTTACCAGCGTTGATCGGGTGAACTGCACTTTCCCCGATACGGTACAGTTTTCGAATACCAGTTTATTGCCGGCCACAGGTACCAACACCTATAGCTGGACAGTGTATGATGTGAATAAAGTAACGGTGCTGGCGGTGTCGACCTTGCAAAATCCGTCCTTCATCATCAATAAATTCGGCCGGTTTGACGTACGTCTGATAGTATCAAACAGCAACGGTTGTTCCGACACGTTGAAGTTGAATAATTATATTGTGGTAGATACCGCCACCGGCAACTTCATCGCATACCCCTTGGTGGCCTGCCCTGGTCAACCTATTTTGTTTACCAACTCGACCCCTCTTTTTTCTAATAAAGCCACCCCGCGATACAAATGGACGTTTTATACATTGGATAGCATACATACGTTCGACTACTCGCTGAATGGGTATGATACCCTCAATAGTTTGACCGTTAAATATGATACCGTAGGCCAATATAATGTGCTCTTGCAGGTGTCGAACCGTTTCGGCTGTGGCGACACGACCATCAAATATAAATTTATTACCATTGGTACCCCTGTGGCCAACTTCAGCGCTAGCGACTCCAATATCTGCGCAGGCTCCCAAATCATTTTCATACAGCAAACGGAACCCCGAATAAGTACTTTATTTCATCGCTGGAAAATACAACATGCCGATAGTAGTAATATCACCATCACAGGCTCGGGAAGTCCGTTTTGGGCGAAGCCGACCGTGCCCGGCATTTATCATTTAACGTATACAGCCGATAATGGCATATACTGTAAAGACAGTATCACCAAAAATAATTTCTTGCACGTGAGTGGCATCAAAGGCAAAACCACGGCGAGTGCGAACTCCGGCTGTTCGCAGTCGACGATAAATTTTAGCTCCACCATCGATTATAATTTTCATTTTGTA
>CAIUDH010000071.1 GCA_903897855.1 uncultured Bacteroidota bacterium
CTAAGACATATTAAAGCATTTAATGGAGCAGTAGGAAAAAAGGTGAGAAAGGTGAAAGTATAGTGAGAATTCCGACACAACAAGCCACCACATAACCGTAAACTTAACATTCCAAAGGAATACAACTGGGAAAGCTTAACCAATAAAAAAGGAGCAGAACTGGAATTGCATTATGCCACCTTGCTCCGTGAGTTAAGCACCGCCAAAGGCATTTTAGGGCAAATATTTACCAAGAGCCAGAACAAAATACAAGACCCAGCCATGCTTGCAAAAATCATTGATATGATTAACAGCGAACAATGGCTGGTAATGGGTGCAGATGTGAAGGGCGATATTTACGAAAGGCTATTGGAGCAAAGCACAGGATGTTAAAAGCGGGGCGAGTCAATACTTTACGCCTCGCCCTTTAATTCGCGCCATGGTAGAATGCATACAGCCACAACCCATGAAAACCATTGCCGACCCGGCTTTTGGTACCGGTGGTTTCTTTTTTGCGGCTTATGATTATATGGTTGCCAACAACAAATTAGATAAAACACAATACAAGTTTTTAAAACCAGAAACATTTTTCGGAAACGAAATTGTTGCCGGAACCAGGCGTTTGGCTTTAATGAATTTGTTTCTTCACAATATTGGCGACATTGAATCTGATAATTTTATTTCCCCTGCCGATGCGTTGATTGCAGCTTCGCCAATTACCTACGATTATGTTTTAGCCAATCCTCCTTTCGGTAAAAAGAGCTCCCAAACATTTACCAACGATGAAGGCGAACAGGAGAAGGACGATTTAACTTATAACCGACAGGACTTTTGGGCAACCACGAGTAACAAGCAATTGAACTTTGTGCAGCATATTCGTTCCATGCTTAAAACTACCGGGATGGCAGCCGTAGTATTACCCGATAATGTTTTATTCGAAGGCGGTGCAGGTGAAACAGTTCGCAAAAAATTATTGGAAACTACCGATCTACATACCATTCTGCGCTTACCCACCGGAATATTTTATGCTCAAGGTGTAAAAGCCAATGTGGTATTCTTCGATAATAAACCCGCAAGCAAAAATCCATGGACGAAAGAGATCTGGGTATATGATTATCGTACCAACATTCATCACACCCTAAAGAAAAACCCGTTAAACATTGAGGTACTGAAAGATTTCGTTGCTAGTTACAACCCAAGCAACCGACATAAGCGTAAAGAAACCTACAATGCAAAAACCAACCCCGAAGGCCGCTGGCGTAAATTCACTTACGATGAAATAATTGCCAGAGATAAAACATCCCTCGACATCACCTGGCTCAAAGACAAATCCCTTGCCGACCTCGATAACCTGCCCGACCCGGATGTATTGGCTTTGGATATTGTTGAGAATCTGGAGGCGGGGTTAGAGAGTTTTAGGGCAATTATAGCCTCGTTAAATATTAAAGGCATTTAGAAGAATAAATTTATTGACTAGAAAGCGATTAAAGTTGGTACAAACAATGTTTTGAGAGTATGAATTAATTTGCTCTCTTAAAAATTATCCTACAGCCAACTTTTTACCCTCATTCAACAGTAATGCTGGTGGCAGTTGATTTAACCGCCACAAAATATTCATCGGCTTATTTCCAGTATGTGAAAGATAATTTAAGGTACCACAAAAGATAAAGGCCATTACTAATCCGTTTTCATCCTTTACAGCTTCACGAATAAATAATAATATTGTTTTTTTGTTTTCTTTTTGATTAATGTACGACTTCCCTTTGGGGCTATCGCTTGACGTTGCATTCTGACTTTGCCAATGAAATAATTCATCACTGATAAAATAATCATGATACATTGTGGTCGGGTTGAACTTCCCTTCGCTCTTATTCAAGGTGACAAATAGTAGTTCAGTATTTTTGTCTGTAATTGGAAAAACCCCCTCTCTGCTTTCTCCTCTTCTTAATAAACTTGATACACCCATACCTGCAAGAATTTGGCTTCTATTGTATCTTCCATGAAGTTTAAGAGACATTATATAAGGAAGTTGAATTTCCTTTTCAATGGATTCTAACGACGAAATTCTCAATTCAAAATAAGAATTGATTTCTTGCTTTATTTGTTCATCCAAAAAATAGATTCTCAAAAAAGTTAATAACTCATCTATGCTTTGCAAAACAGGGGCTTTGTTGTTGAACAAATCGTAATACAACATGATAAGCATGTATTCACTTTCTTTGTTTTTGACTTCTGTAAAACCTTGTATCACCTGTTTTTGAATAAATTTGAAATAAGAATAACTGTCGGTACTTTGCCAGGTCGTACTCATTATTTTTGCCAAATTTTTGCATTTCTCATCAACTAAAACTTCTCTGTTTTCTGCAATTGCCAATAATTCGATCCATAAGTTACCTGTGTCGTATATTTTCTGAATAGAAATTTCTTTGTATTCACAGAAATTCATTAAGGAGCATTCAATATTGTATTCGTCCTTAAAACTTTGAATCGCTCTTATAATGTTTTGCTTGCCACTTTTTGTGTTTTTTGAAATATTGCTAAGAATAATTTCTTGTGCACTCTTTTCCAAGTATATGGAGCAACCCAAAGGAAGATGTGGAAATCCATTTTCTATTTCATCTTTAATGCGGGTATGTGTTTTACCTAGCATACCTCGAAATTTGTGGTCGAAACTGTATTCAGCATTGGATTGGCCGACAAAATCTAATACAGTAAGGTATTCTTTATCTTCATGAATTCGTAATCCACGACCAAGTTGCTGTAGAAATATGGTAAGGCTTTCAGTTGGACGCAAAAACAATAAGGTGTCAATTTCAGGGATATCAACCCCTTCATTAAATATATCGACTACAAAAAGGTAATTGATTTCCTTTCGTTCAAATTGTTTAATTATAATATTTCGATCTTCATGTTGGTCAGATATTAAGACCGCGGATTTCAGGTTTGCTTTATTGAACATGTCGTTCATAAAAACTGCATGTTTTTGAGACACACAAAATCCAAGAGCTCTAACATCTTGAATGTCCTTCAAATATTTTTGGCAATTCCTTAAGATTTCATTAACCCTCCGATGGTCCTCAGTATACACCTTTTCTAATTGCGCTATATCATAGCGACCGCGTCTCCATGAAACGGAGGATATATCAGAATTATCACTTAAACCGAAATATTGAAAAGGTGAAAGCAACCTGCGGTTTAATGCTTCAGGTAATCTAATTTCTGCCGAAATAACATTTCCGAAATATTTTGTAATGTCATTCCCATCATGCCTTTCAGGAGTGGCAGTAAGTCCAATTAATAGATCAGGAGAAAACTTGTTAAGTAAACGTTGGTAGGAACTTGCAGAACTATGATGAACTTCATCAATAACAATATAATCGTAGAAGTCTTGATTTAATTGCAGTTTATCAATCTGGTTATTTAAAGTTTGTATTGAAACAAACAATTGATTATATCCATTTGGTTTATGATCTCCGACCCATAATTCCCCAAATTCCGGATCCCGTAATATTTGCCTGAATGTCATGCGTGACTGCTCTAGTATTTTTTCACGATGCGCTACGAATAGAAATTTAGCAGTTGGCTTTTCTTTTAGGTAACGCTTGAAATCAAAAGCAGCCATTACAGTTTTACCTGTGCCTGTGGCCGCGACGATAAGGTTCTTTCTTTCACCTCTGCTTCTGCAAGCTTCAATTTGATCTAATATCTGTTTTTGAAAATCAAATAATGAAATATTAAAAAACTGGATAGTGCCATCCGTTTGTTTCGAAGGGTTCTTTCCTTGTTGTAAAGCTTCTACTAAATCTTGTCGATGCACTGAGGGATTGTAGAGAACGAAGTTCGGGTCATTCCAATATGTATCAAAGGTATCCTGGCATTTAGTAATAATGTGAGGAATTTCTTGTTGCGTTATTTTTAGATTCCACTCTAAACCACTTGTTAAAGCTGAACGAGACAAATTTGAAGAGCCAATATATGCAGTATGAAATCCAGTATTTCTTTTGAAAATGTAAGATTTTGCATGCAAACGTTCTTGCTTCGTGTTAAATGATATTCTTATTTCAATATTGCTAAACTCACTTAAAAAGTCGATGGCTTTGATATCGGTGGCACCCATATAAACAGTGCAAATAATTTTTATCTTTTTGCCTTGCTGTTCTAAAGTCTTGAATACTTGTTCAAATAGTCGAATACCTTCAAATTTAATAAATGAAACTAACCAACAGATTTCATCAGAAGATAACATTTCTTTCTTCAGTTCACTATCCAATGAGATTCCAGCTTTGTTACCGGAAAATAATTCGGACTCGCTCAATCCCGATAGAGGGAAAACTTCTTTGATGTGATCATCAATATTAGCTCTATCATAATTTTCGCTAAGAAATAATGCTTTAAGTATTTCGCCATTTTCATTCACTTTATCTTCTAAGAAATCTCCATCGCTGGTGAATTCTGAAATCAATTGAATAAGTTGATTTGAAAGATCTATTAGCTTTGGTTTTGCGATATCATCACGACTAGAAATTATTTGAGCAAAAGCTTGTTGAATAATAGATTGAAAAAATCGATTTAGATAGACCGCTCCATCCTCTTTCTTGAATTTCTCAATTACCAATTTAGGATTATTTAGTCCAGCAATTCTTTTTGCAACGGCTGTTGTAATGATTTGTTCATAGAATCCTTCTTCCATTTTAAATTCTTCTTTATTGGTCATTATTTATTTATGCGTAATAGCAAATATACTTTTAATAAATAGTTATTCAAATCAATGACGAGAATGACTGGACAAAATGGACAACAAGCAAAAGTGAATATAGATCGGTGTTTGGGGCAGTCCATTCTGAGTAAATGCAATTGAAGCATTTAGGGTAATGAATTTTCTATTAATCACAATATCCATTATTTTCATTTCAACCAATTCAAAAAGCATAAAGCGGACAAACGAAAATGTATAGATCTATTGCTTTTTAGCTGTTGCTTCCACTTTGTCCACTTATATTCTAAACCCCTTACGAGTAAAAAAAACAAGACGTCTAACTCCAAAACGTCAAATACGTTTTATTGCCTCTCCGATCACGCTCCCCGGAAGTATGCGGGTTCAAAATTAATTTCCGATGGTCGGAAATTTTACTGATCCACTTAGTGAAAGAGGCTTGTTTAATATCTGAGTTCTTATTTGCCTCCTTGTATTCATTGTACAACGTTTCCAAAGGATTATCATTATTGCGTTCTCCAGGATTATAGGTGCAGCGTTGCAGAATCACTTCATCGAAATAGTCAATGAACTCCAAAGGCATAGAGGCCAATAATTTGCGCTCGGCATAATTGCATACCGGGTATGGTACCAGCCCTTCGTTCAAATACGTTTGTATACACAGCAACATGAATTTATGGAACAATTCAAATTCATTTCTATCCCAATCTTTGCTAAAGAAAGTGGTCTTGAAATAATCTTTCACCGTATTGTTCGGGTTAAAAAAATCGCCAAACTCAATAATATGCTGCCTGCGGGCGTGGCTTCCTCCATCGCCTTTTAAAGTGTAATTGGTGGAAACATATACCTTGGGTGAATCCTCGTAAGCCAACAACATCGCACCCAAATACTTCCGGGCCACCAGCATATCTTCGGTAATAATGGAAAAAGCCTTGGTAAAATCGAAACGCTCCCCAGCATCGTTAAAGTCAATGATCCGGTGTGACTGCGCCAAACCGTCATAAGGAAAGGAGCCATCGAACTTGAAATTCTGCGCATCAATCCGGTGAACACGCACCATCATGCCTATTGCTTTGCTAAAGATACTTTTGCCGCTACCCCCGTGCGCCTCGCTTGCACTGCTAATCTTCGCATCTACGGCCACCACCGCTTTCGCAATAGCCGGGTTTTTATACCCGTGTAATAAATAACCCACGGTACTCATCAGGCTCAGCATTTTTGCGCCGTACTCGGTCTTTACTTTTTCTTCGGTATCTTTATTGTTCACTTTTTCTCCCACCGAAGCCAATGCCAAAAACAAAGAGAACTGACAAGTGATATCATCTTCGCTGGTTACTTCCGGTAAATTAAATTCGCGTTCCAGCTTTTGAGAGTTCCAGATATGTCCTTCCAGCTCGCTGTAAGGTTTGGAAACAATTTTATCAGGAGTGATTTGCACGAAACAGTTCTTAAAATAAATATGTGCCCGGTCTTCGGTATCACGCAGAAATATAAGCTTCAAAAACGGAAGTGCCTCCAATAAATCCTTACTAAAATAGGTCTTGGAACCTTTCACCAACATCGATTGTACACGTTTGTATTTTATTTCCCGTTCGGCATAATCCTGAGTAAACTTTTTTATTGAGAGAATCTGAACCGGGTAAACCACATTGTCTACAATCCGTACAAATTCATAATCCTGTTCGTTATTGCTGGTGCGGTACAACCCGAAACCGTTTCTAAACAAAAAA
>CAIUDH010000072.1 GCA_903897855.1 uncultured Bacteroidota bacterium
CTGCAACAAGTGGAGAATGGGGTGGCCATTCGAATGGCCGTACTTTATTTATTGGCCAATCAGAAAGAACAAGGGAAAGGATTGGCGCTATAAACCCCGTCAGTTCTTTTTTCGTAATATCTTATGGTAAAAATCAAGTAGAATATTTTTCTCTGAATTCCAATTGTAATTTTGGGCCACATTTACAGGACCGTTGGCCGCGTATTTCAACCTTAAATTTTTATCGGTATAAATCTGCTCGAGTGCATCGGCAAGGGCATTCACATCATCAAAAGGTACGCAGATACCACATTCGCGGCGCTCCACCACCGAACGATACAAGCTAAAGTTGGACGCCACCACAGGTAAGCCAACAGCCATATATTCGAAAATCTTAGTCGGATAACTTTCGGTATGATTTGGAAACCCCTCAAGCATACATAATCCAGCAAAACTCTGCTGGGCCACCATATAACTTTCCGATAAACTTAAAGGGCCATACCAAGTAATATGCTCTTTTAGGGAGTTATAAAAAGGGAGCCTGTTTAGCTTTTTCATGAGGCCCGCTTCCGTTATTTTACCTACTAAATCGAGAGAAATGTCTAATCCCCGTTCACGCAAAAGATGCAAAACTTCAATCATTACGAGTGCCCCTCTATGGGAGTGGAGGGTGCCAATATAGATCATCTTTCGGCAATTGGTGCGGTCGGCTACAACATAGGATTGGAGTGCTTTCACATCGCAAAAGTTTTCTACAACGCAGAAGTTCGCGGCTCTTTCCTGATAAATGCGGATATAACTACGTTCTGCCAAAATCAAGGCACAGTTGCGTGTTGCCCAGTTTTCGAAGAAGCAAAAAACATTTCTCACCAACCATGGATAATGATGCTCTTTCAAAGTTTCTGCATAATTCTCGTGGATATCGTAAATAATTTCTTTCCCCAGTAACTTTAAGAATCGAGCCACTGGAAGTAATTCGGGGTCGTGAATATGGTATAGTGTGGCCTTTTGTCGATAAGCAGCATAGAAAATATTCCAATAATTGCCAACCATCAGGCCTTCGACATACTTAAAACCAACGATTTTGATATCATTGACTACCTCGTTTCTTGCGTTGGAAGCAAGCAATACCACACTATAAACAGATTTTAGGGCGTTGCACTCCTTGTAAAAAATACGTGTATCGAAAGCACGGTGTTTGGTGGTTATATGGCAAATTTTGATCATGCAATAATGGTGCAATAATAATGCTTTCAAAGTTTTTCCACATTACATGATTCTTTTTGTTGATTTTATAGGGTAGTTATTACCAATATTAAAAATAATTTTGCACTCGTTATTCATTACTCAATTATCCCATTCTAAATGTCACGTTCAACCATCATCTCTACAATTCAAAGCAGGGGAACAGTACCTGTTGCTTTTCCGCAACAAAAGGTTACGGAGTACTTTGCTTCGAATGTTTTTAACCATGCCTCCATTCAAAAATTTTGCACAACGGATGCTTTTAATGCGATAAAGAATGCGGTGGAGCATGCCACGCCGATCGATCGGAAGTTGGCTGATGCTGTGGCAGAAGGCATGAAACAATGGGCTTTGAGCAAAAATGTAACCCACTATACCCATTGGTTTCAACCACTTACTGGAACCACGGCCGAAAAGCATGATGCTTTCTTCGAGCCTGATGAAAATGGCAATGCCATCGAGATATTTAATGGTAAAGCCTTGGTACAACAAGAACCCGACGCCTCTTCCTTTCCGAGTGGTGGCATTCGTAATACTTTTGAGGCACGTGGTTATACGGCTTGGGACCCCTCTTCGCCTGCCTTTATTATGGAGTATGAGAGTGGTAATACCTTGTGTATACCAACTGTTTTTGTGTCCTATACCGGTGAAGCCCTTGATTATAAAACACCCCTGCTCAAAGCGTTGAATGCCGTCGACCATGCCACCGTGGCCGTTTGTCAGTATTTTGATAAGAAAATCACTAAAACATGGAGTTCGTTGGGTATTGAGCAAGAATATTTTCTCATCGACGAAGCTTTTTATAATGCTCGCCCCGATTTGATGATTTGCGGTCGAACACTTTTTGGTGCCGCACCGGCAAAAGGTCAGCAGCTTGAAGATCATTATTTTGGTGCCATTCCAGAGAGAGTGCACAGTTTTATGGTTGATTTTGAATACGAAGCAATGAAATTGGGCATCCCTTTGAAGACACGCCATAATGAGGTTGCACCTTCACAGTACGAATGTGCACCCATGTTCGAAGAAATCAATTTAGCGGTCGATCACAATCAATTGCTGATGGATTTGATGGAGAAAATAAGCCGTAAGCATAAACTGAAAGTGCTTCTGCATGAAAAACCGTTCGCCGGCATTAACGGAAGTGGCAAGCATAATAACTGGAGTCTAATAACGAATACTGGTGTGAATCTGCTTTCTCCAGGAGCTACTCCTCAGAGTAATTTATTGTTTTTAACCATCTTCATCAATGTAATCAAAGCGGTACACGATAATGCCGATTTGCTTCGTGCCAGTATCGCAAGTGCAGGCAATGATTTCCGACTCGGAGCCAACGAGGCACCCCCAGCCATCATGAGTGTTTTTGTAGGCACCCAGCTGCATAATGTTTTAAATGATATCGAGAAAAACAAACCCAATAGAGATGCACGCAGTGTAGGGAGTATCAAAATTGATAAAATACCTGAAATACTTTTAGACAATACCGATAGAAATCGAACCTCCCCTTTTGCTTTCACAGGAAACAAATTTGAGTTTAGAGCGGTAGGGTCAAGTGCCAATTCTGCCAACGCCATGACGGTGCTTAATACCATTGTTGCGGAAACTTTAAAACAGTTTAAAATGGATGTCGATGGGTTAATAAAAAAACGGAAGTCGAAAGAAGAAGCCATCATTGAAATACTGAGGGGGTATATTAAAAAGGCTAAAAATATTATTTTTGAAGGCAATGGCTACAGTGATGAGTGGGTGAAGGAAGCGGCAAAACGGGGCTTAAATAACACTAAAACAACACCTCAAGCCCTCGATGCCTACGTAAGTATAAAATCTGAAAAAATATTTATTGACAACAAAGTTTTTAATAAACGAGAGCTACATGCAAGGCACGACATTATGCTTGAAACGTATATTAAAAAAGTGCAGATTGAGGCTCGTGTAATGGGTGAAATGGCCTACAGTACCATCATTCCTGCTGCATTACAATATCAAAAAGTACTCATCGACAGTGTGGTTGGAATGCGTTCCATTGGAATTCCTAAGGCTAAAATGAATTCTCAGATGGCCATCATTAATGAAATTAATGACCGTGTAACAACCATCAAAACGCAGGTAGACAAGATGATTGCGGAACGTGTGAAAGCCAATAAGTTGATTGATAATCACAAGAAAGCAATCACCTATTGTGAGAAGATCAAACCTCATTTTGAGTTCATTCGTGAGGAAGTGGATAAGCTGGAGTTTATCGTCGCCGACAATTACTGGCAGCTTCCGAAATATAGGGAGATGCTCTTTATTCGCTAATACCTGCTTTTTCTTGCTTTAAATGGGTAGGGTGGCTGTACTATCCCTTTTTTTAATCTAACGTATCGATATACCTTGAAATTCACAGAGTTGTGGTATTCTGTAAATATTTTTTTTGTGAATTAAAAAATAGTCTTACATTTGTTTCGTTAAGCGCAAGCTTAACACTGTTTTTTTCATAAGTTTTTATTCATTAAAGAGGGCGTAAGCCCTCTTTTTTGTTGCCAACAGTGCTAAACAATTTCATCATCGCTATCCTAGCAGGCCTTGCTACCTCTTTTGTTTTATATTCTTCTCCATTAATAATTCGTAATGTAAAAAGTTGTAACTTTGAATAGCGTATTTTCGTATCGTTATTCTTTCCATCTATATGAATTTCAAACAAACAGGTTTATCGATTTTATTCGTCGTAATTTCTTTTTTAGGCAGAGCTGATTATACTATCAACGGTTATGTAACCGATGCGAAAACAGGAGAAGTACTCATTGGTGTCAGTGTCTATTCTTTCGATAAGAAAATTGGTGGAGTAACCAATAATTACGGCTACTATACACTTACGTTTCCAAGTAAAAAAGACAGTGTTGATTTATACTTTTCTTATATTGGTTATAAAACTGAGGCGTTTAAAATAAAATTAGCACCTTCTGTTTCTCTCAATGTGAGTATGAAGGTGAATAACGAAATTGGTCAGGTTGAAATAGTGGCTGAGCGCAGGAGCGACATCCTCGAAAACCCTCAAGTAAGCAGAATAGAAATCAGTGCTGCACGCATAAAACGAATTCCCTCTATCCTGGGCGAACCTGATGTGTTAAAGGTGATACAACTTCAGCCAGGTGTTCAGAAAGGGAGTGAGGCTGGTACCGGACTATATGTAAGGGGTGGAGGTAATGACCAAAATCTTATTTTGCTCGATGGAGCACCATTATACAATGTGTCGCATACCTTCAATTTCTTTTCGGTATTTAATGCGGATGCCATTAACTATGTCTCTTTTTATAAAGGAGGCTTCCCCGCTCGTTTCGGCGAGCGTTTATCGAGTGTTTTAGATATCACAATGAAGGAAGGGAATGCAAAAAGATTTTCCGGATCCTTCTCGCTGGGTACGGTCTCGGCTCGTATGATGCTCGAAGGTCCACTGAGTAAAACTGGCAATACTACTTTTATGCTCTCGCTTCGTCGAACCTATCTTGATAAATTAATTCAACCTATATTTACTTTGATTAACAACGATACTTCTAAATCATCTTTGGGGTATTATTTTTACGATGTTAATTTTAAATTAAGCCATCGAATTTCTCAAAGAGATCGGGTTTATTTTAGTTTTTATAATGGGTCTGATAATTTATATACCTCCTTGGATGAAACGTATAAAGACCTAAACTCTACCGAGCAATCTATTGTAAAAGCTGGAATGAAATGGGGTAATACCTTGGCTACCATGCGATGGAATCATGTTTTTAATGATAAGACTTTTGCGAATTTCATGGTCGATTATACTGGATTTAAAACTAAAATATATTTAAATTTAGAAGATATTTCTACCTTTTCTACGGGACAACAACAAGGATATGGATTGGATTTTTTGATGTTTAACGGAATTCGCGATCTAGGGGCGAAGGCCGATTTTGAATATGTACCCAATGCCCAACATAATATAAAATTCGGAGCGAATTATATCAATCATAAATTTACTCCGAGCACAATCAATATTAAATACTATCAAACCGGATATATTCCATTTGATACTATACTAAATCCTTCACGTGAAATTTTAAGTAATGAAATCGCACTTTATATTGAAGATGAAGCTTTGCTTAAAAAGAACCTGAAAATGAGCTATGGCTTGCGGCTTACTTCTTTATTGGTGGATGGCGCTGTGTATGTGTTTCCTGAGCCCAGGCTCTCTGCACGCTATGTCGTAAATAAGCGATGGACCATGAAGGCGTCTTACTCAATGGTACATCAATACCTTCAACGGATATTAATTTCGAACGCTGGATTGCCACTCGATTACTGGGCACCGTCGACGCAATACATTAAACCACAGTCGTCGCAGCAAATTGTGCTTTCTTCGAATCACAGCTTGAAAAAAGGATTTGAATTAATTGCAGAAGCATATTATAAATATTCAAATAATGTGAATGTCCTGAAATCGAATTCTGATATTTTTAATGTTTCGCTCAGTAATTGGGAAGAGAATATTGAACAAGGATTCTCGCATAATTTTGGAATTGAGATGTTGCTTCAGAAAAAGTTCGACGATCGATGGAGTGGATGGATAGGGTATACGCTCTCCAAATCGATTCAGAAATATCCGACAGTAAATTTTAATGAGTACTTCGCTACCGATTTTGATCGTCGTCACGATTTAACCATGGTGGTGCTGTTTAATCCCGGCAAAAAATGGAGCATGGCACTCACCTATGTTTTCGCTACTGGTCAGCC
This sequence comes from uncultured Bacteroidota bacterium, assembly GCA_903897855.1. GTDB lineage: Bacteria > Bacteroidota > Bacteroidia > UKL13-3 > UKL13-3 > CAINMV01. The sequence continues at coordinate 5,965 of CAIUDH010000072.1, forward strand.
TTTTACCTTAGCTACTGGCAAGTATTTGGATGTTGATGGGCGCGTGGTTTATGAGTATAGTGGTCGAAATAATGTGCGGCTACCCAATACGCGCCGGGTGGATGTTTCTTTCAGTAAAAAAGCGAATAGTAAAAGTTCTGGCCAATTTAGTTATGATCTTTCGTTCTATAATGTGCTCTTCGCTTCCAATCCTTCGGGGGCCTTTATTGACCAAAGCGGCAGTGCTTACAAATCATACTATAATAGTTTTATTCCCTTTATGGTTCCGGCACTTAGTATCAATTATAAATTCTAATTCTATGCAAATAAAAAACATACTGCTCTTCTGTTGTAGCTTTATCCTTTTAGCTTCTTGTCAGAAGGAATTTCAAGTTGATAACACCAACTATAAACCCAAACTAGTTTTGAATAATTTGTTTCAACAGAATGCCCCTTTTGAAGTGGTGGTGTCGAAATCAACAAATGTATATGATACCATCTTGCCTTCTTACTTGAGTACGGCTACCGTTAAGCTATACGTGAATGGGGCTTATACCGAAACGTTAACCTCCATAGGTCAGGGTAAGTATAATGCTACAACCCTTCCCACAGCTGGCAACACCTACAAAATCTCGTTAAGTAACGCAGGTTTCGACGATGCTGTGGCTGAAAATAAAATGCCGAATCCAGTGAAAATTTCGAATTGGGCTTATATCGATTCCACGTTTAAAGATTCTAATGGCGACTATTTTGGTGACCTTACTTTTACCATCGACGATCCGATGGAAGAAAATAATTACCTCCTCAGTTTTCAGTTTTGGGATGTGGTAACCCAATCGTATCTTTATCTCTCACTATTTGAAAGTGCTGACCAATCATTAAATCAAAACTTGGCGAAACGATTGCAAAATGGCGAATATCTGTTTACCGATAACTTATTTAACGGCAAGAAAAAAAATATTTTATTAAAAATACCTTCCGGTTATTATGATACCACTCCCAATTATTTACTTAAACTTTATTCGTTGAGTAAAGCGGCCTACTTTTATGCTTATACCAAACCTGAAACCATCGGAAATGCATTAAATAATACTCCAATCTATAGTAACGTCACGAATGGGTTAGGCATTTTTGCCGGTAGAAGTTTGGATGTGGATACCATCAGGTAAATGTCGCAGGTAAGGAAACGCTGTGATAATGAATTTAAAGTCGTCCACGGATTGCCCCGGAACACCCTATCTCTATTCAGCTTTTATCTAGGAAAAGTTCAGGGGCGTGTCAATTGATACTAAATTTATACTCTCTATTTTGAACATCACACGGTCGAAGACCGACTGCTTAACTTCACTCATTTTTCATTAATTTTGCGTTTTGAAATTGTCATGTTAAAAAACAGATATAAGGATCTCATCAATCAAACATTTTTCTTCCCTCGGCATGGTTTTGAGGAGAGAAATAATGAACTCTATTATCATAATATTTGCTTGAAGGATCTGGCTGAAGAGTATAGTTCACCTTTAAAGTACACCTATCTACCCAAAATTTCATCGCAAATACAAAATGCAAAAAGTTGGTTTGAAAAAGCACTTTTGAAGAATGACTATAAGGGCTCGTATACCTATTCTTATTGCACCAAAAGCTCGCATTTTAAATTTGTTTTAGATGAAGCGTTGAAAAATGATATTCATATTGAAACAAGTAGTTCCTTCGATATCGATATTATTCGAATTCTATTTCAAGAGGGCAAAATATCAAAGCATACTTTCCTGCTTCATAATGGGTTTAAAACTCAAGACTATATCGATAAAATTGCGGCCCTGGTAAATGACGATTTTAGAAATTCGATCTGTATTTTAGATAATAAAGAAGAGTTGACGCAACTTCACAATGCGGATATAAAGTCGTGTACTATTGGCTTACGATTGGCCACCAATGAAGACCCTAATTTTCTGCTTTATAACTCCCGGCTTGGAATTCGTTATAACGATGTCATCTCTTTTTATAATGAAGAGATAAAAGACAATCCGAAATTCAAGCTTAAAATGCTTCATTTTTTTATCAACACAGGAATTCATGATACTTCCTACTATTGGAGTGAATTAGCAAGGCAAGTGGAAAAATACTGTGAGCTCAAATTGGTTTGTCCTGAGCTCGATAGTCTTGATATCGGTGGGGGGTTACCTATATACAATACGCTGGGAATGGAAATAGACTATGAATATCTAGTCGATCAAATAGTAGCGTCTATTAAATCAATTTGTGATGAGCGTGGCGTTGAGGTTCCCAATATCTTTACTGAGTTTGGTTCTTTCACCGTAGGAGAGAGTGGAGGGGCACTCTATTCTGTACTTGGAATAAAGCAACAGAATGATAATGAACTCTGGTATATGATCGATAGCTCCTTCATTAACACATTGCCCGATACTTGGGGTATTGGACAGAAATTTATATTATTGGCGCTCAATTTCTGGGATCGCCCTTATGAACGTGTAAACCTCGGTGGCATCACCTGCGATGGAATGGATTATTATAATAGCGAGCTACAAGCCAATCAGGTATTTATGCCTAAAATTAGCAGTGGTGAAAAATTATATCTTGGATTCTTTCATACAGGTGCCTATCAGGAAAGTATTGGTGGTTTTGGTGGTTTGCAACACTGCTTATTGCCTGCTCCGAAACATATTCTGATTGATGAAAAAAACAATACGTCCTTATTTAGTGCTGAGCAGAAAGCAGAGAGTATGATTAAGTTATTAGGGTATTAAAGTTCTGGGTAGTGGTTGGTTTTAGAGTATAAATAGTTTCGCAATTCAAGAAATAGTATGACTAAGCAAAGATTATATAAAGGCGTTATCGATATGGTCGCCGATGGCAATGCCTATGTAGTAAGTGACGATTTTAAAAAAGATGTTTTTATTCCACGTCGCTATACCTATCGAGCCCTTAATGGCGATGAGGTATTGTTTCGTGTTACGCCTTCTAAGAGTAGGCAAAATAAAATGACGGGTCAGGTGATGAACATTGTAAAACGCGCCGATCATGAATATACGGGTATCATCGATATCGATAAAGACCGTGCTATTTTCGCTGCCGATAACAAAAAGATTCCATATTACTTTGTGGTACCTTTTGGTAAATTAAAAGAGGCTGAACATGATGAAAAGGTAGTGGTTAAATTTTCTCGATGGGTAGAACGGGATGAGCTTCCTATCGGCGAAGTGATCCGAGTATTGGGGAAACCAGGAGAACACCATACGGAAATTGATAGCATCCTCTATGAATTCAATATTGATCAGGAATTTAATGATGAGACGATGGTCGAGTCGGAAAAAATTGTTGATTTCATTTCCAGCGACGAAATAAATAAACGACGAGACTTTCGTAAAGTTTTGACTTTTACCATCGATCCTGATGACGCAAAAGATTTTGATGATGCAATATCGTACGAGGTTCTAGCCAATGGGAATTATGAAATTGGGGTGCATATTGCCGATGTCACTCATTATGTTTTGCCTCATACCGCTCTCGAAAAAACAGCCATGGAGCGAGCTACCTCAGTTTATTTGGTCGATCGGGTAGTACCCATGCTCCCTGAGAAAATAAGTAATGTGCTCTGCTCGCTGCGGCCCAACGAAGACAAACTTACATTTAGTACCGTGCTCGAAATGACCCCTGAAGCGAAAGTGGTATCGGCATGGTTTGGAAAGACGATCATTCACTCCGACAAACGCTTCACCTACGATGAGGTGCAACAAATTATTGATACTGAACAAGGAATTCATGCCGAGGAAATTTTAAAGGTTAACAGCTTAGCTAAATTTTTGCAACAAGAACGTTTCAAGCATGGCGCTATAAACTTCGATTCAGATGAAATAAAAATCAAACTCGATGAGAATAACGAACCCATTGAAATTTATCAATACCAACGAAAAGACTCACATAAACTCATTGAAGAGTTGATGCTCTTGGCCAATAAAAAGGTGGCTGAGGTTTTGAATAATCACAAATTCACTTCCGTCAATAGAGTTCACGATGCACCCGAAACTACCAAGTTAAGCACCTTAACCAGTTTCGCCAAACGTTTTGGTTATGAAATAAATGCCAAAAGTGATCGCACCATCGCCGCCAGCATTAATGCCATGTTAAAAGATAGCGAGGGGAAGCCGGAGCAACATATTATTTCGCATTTCGCTATTCGCAGTATGCCCAAAGCCTATTATTCAACTAAAAAAACGGGGCATTATGGATTGGGTTATATGCATTACTCTCATTTTACCTCTCCAATACGTCGTTATCCTGATATGATGACCCATCGTTTATTGCAGGAGTATCTGCTTAAACACAAGAGCCCAGATGCCGAATTATTAGAAAAGCTTTGCAAACACAGCACAGAAAAAGAAGTGAGTGCGGCCGAAGCGGAACGTGCCAGTAAAAAATATAAGCAGATGCAGTTTCTACAAAAACTCATTGGCTCTACCCATGAAGCAATTATTAGCGGTACCACCGAATGGGGTATGTACGCAGAAATTGTAGCCAATAAATGTGAAGGAATGATTCGACTATCCAGCCTTCACGACGATCAATACACCTATGACGAACAACACTTTATGGTGATTGGCAATCGCACTAAGAAATCGTATAAAATTGGCGATAAAATCCAAATAAAAATTATGGCAGCCGATCCAATCAGAAGGCAAGCCGACTTTGAACTCGCTATGTAATTATTTTTACAACCTATTTTAAGTGTTGTGGCTTGATTAATTTCACGGGAGTAGGTAAGGTAAATTTTTTAAATTGCCCTATATTTACACCATGAAAAAATTAGTATTCTTTTTATGTATTGCTTTTGTTGTTGAATCGTGCCATACGGTGAATTATTTCTATGATGAAGAAATTTTCGGATTGGCCTCTCCGGTGAATCTTTCGCTCGATACCACAACCGTGGTGCTCAATGATTACTTTATGGAGGTGAATTTAATCCAAAAGATTACCGTTGATGCTTCCTTAAATTCAGTGCTTAGTACAGATAAGAAATTTTTAAAAATATGGGCGAATACGGAACCCGTGCCTGTTTTGAGTGAAATGAATATCACTACTGAAAAAGGATCCTATGCGATACTCGTGAAGAAAAACTTAAGTAAAATGGTGACTTTTCATTTTGCCGATACTTCACACACCGCGAAAAAAGTGAGTATCAGAGGTGAGATGAATAGTTGGAACGGAAACCAGGATACTTTTGTTAAATCGGGCGACGATTGGACTTTCTCTAAATACCTTGAACCCGGGGTTTACCAGTATCTCGTTCAGGTGGATGGCAAAGACCAACTCGATAAATCAAATAACGATAGCTCTGGCAATGGGAGTGGTGGGTATAATTCACTGCTGATGGTGGATATGGACAATGCTCTTAAGCCAACATTAAATACCGTCTCTTTCTTGAAAGATACGATCATCATTACCGCCACAAAAGCAGATAAAATTATTGGATTTTGGCAGAACCAAAGTTTGACTATCAAAGAGAATCGAATCATTATTCCGAAAGCCGCTGGAATATTAAATCGAAGTTATATTCGGGTATATGCCTATAACGATAATGGGGCCTCTAACGATTTGTTGATCCCCTTGCAAGATGGAAACGTAATCACGGATGTAAAAGACCTAACGCGTGAAGATAAAGAAGGCAATATCTATTATTTTATGATGGCGGATCGTTTTCTGGATGGCAATAAGAGTAACACGCAAAAAGTGAAAGACCCTGCTTTAGCCGAGCGAGCCAATTATTTTGGAGGCGACTTGGCGGGTATTACACAGAAAATCAAGGAAGGGTATTTTGCCTCTGTAGGTATTAATACAATCTGGGTTTCACCGCTCAATCAAAATCCTGAAGGTGCCTATAACGAGTATATTGCCCCCAAACGCAAATATAGCGGCTATCATGGCTATTGGGTAGTAAGCATTAGCAATATCGATCATCGTTTTGGTACCGAGGAAGAACTTAAATCAATGGTGGCAGAAGCACATAAAAACAAAATTAATGTGATTTTGGATTTCGTGAGCAACCACGTGCACATGGAAAATCCTCTTTTCAAGCAACATAAGGATGAATGGTTCAATAGCCTTTATCTGCCCGATGGTACCAAAAACCTGCGTCGTTGGAACGAGTATGATTTAACCACCTGGTTCGATGAGTTTTTGGCCGATATTGATTATACCAAAGAGGCGCCATTACAATTGTTTACCGATAGTGCAGTTGGCTGGATCAAACGTTTTAACCTCGATGGATTTCGACATGATGCCGTGAAACATGTACCTCAAATTTTTTGGAGAACACTCACCTATAAACTCAAAAAAGAAGTGGAAATACCGAATCAGAAACACTTGATACAAATTGGAGAGACCTTTGGAAGTAGAGCCTTGATGAATAGTTATATCGGCAGTGGACAGCTCGATGCTCAATTTGATTTTAATGTTTATTTCGATGCCCGAAGCGCTATTATTGAAGACAATATTAGTTTTGTGAAAGCAAAAAATGCCATCAATGCTTCCTTGAATTACTTTGGATATCATCATCTCATGGGTAATATCACGGGCAACCACGACATCACTCGTTTTATGGGCTACGCCGGGAAGGGTATGAGTTTTAGTGAGAATGACCGTGAAGTAGGATGGCAACGCGAAGTGAAAGTGATTGATACCATCGGATATAATAAATTACAGATGATGACCGCATTGATTACGACGATTCCTGGAACTCCTGTAATTTATTATGGTGATGAAATAGGGATGACCGGGGCTAATGATCCCGACAATCGCCGTCCCATGATTTTCGATCATCTCAATAAATACCAATTAAAAACCAAAGCCATCGCTTCACAATTATGTGAACTACGTAAAAATAAGATGAGCCTGCTCTATGGTACTTTTGAAGATCTGGAAGCCAATGCCAAGGTGTATGCTTATATCCGTCGGTACTTTAATGAAGCTACCTTAGTGGTCATGAATAAGTCGGATAAACCACAAATCGTAGGATACGACTTGAATTATGCTGATTGCAAAATTAGTTTCGGGAGTTTGGTAAACTACACCCCAAAAAGGATCATGATTACAGTAGCACCCCACCGCTTTGAAATCTTAACTTTAACGAAATAAATAATAATTTAGACCATCCTCATTCCTTTATAAACTTCAAGCTATAATCTTGCATATTATCTTTGATGCTTAAATACCAAACACCTGGGCTAAGCAATGCTATGTCAAGCTGATTGAGCTTTTGCGATGCCCGGAAGCTGCGAACTTTATTCCCATTTGCATCAAATAAATATATTTCATTTCCTATCATGGTGGGAGCAATTTCTACGGTGATATTCCCTTGGCTTGGGTTGGGGAATATTTTAATTTTAGAATCCATCTCTTCAAGTAAGGTAAGGCCAATATTGGTGTTGCTTCCTGCAATTGTTTTCGCATAATAGATATTCATTTTGCCACTGCGAGAATCGCCCCATACCGTGTTTAGTGTATCGCCCGAATACACACAACTCATAAAATCATTTCCGTTGGCCGTAAGTATCGAATCGAAGGCAATAGTTTGATTGGAAAGTTTTTTGTTTGTTGTAAATGTTTGTCCGTTGTCGCTGCTCGTCGAATAATAAAAATCATAACCTTCATGCCAAAAACCCACACCAGCTGCATTTCGTCGATCGCGCCAGGTAACAGCCAATTTCCCATTTTCGTTATACGACGCCCATACCATATCTTGTAGTTTGCCATTGGCAATGGCATCGTCATTCACACGAATAGAACTACTCCAGGAGAGCCCTCCATCGTTGCTATGTATGGCCAAAATATCTTCATCCCCACTTGCCGCATTGGGTAAGAAGAAAATCATTTTATTGCTGTCAATGGGACTGGTTAGAAGCAAATAGCCATTCTTGCAATTGGTATCTAACACTGCCGGCATAGAAGCGATGACGGTGGTATAATTAAATGTTTGACCATTGTTTTTGGAGGTAGCCAAATAGTAGGCCGGCAAAACATTTTGAGAGATGACATAACTTGGATATACTGCACAAAAAATTCCATTTCGGGTGGTTGCTGGAGTTGCCATGGGCTGTGCTATGAAATCGCCAACCAAATGAGTGCCTCCATCTACATTCGCAATGGCACTCCAACTATGACCTTGATCGGTCGAAAATTTAAAGTAATTACGATTGGGTGCAGCGATCCATGGTGCGGGCTTTGAAGTAATGTATACGTTACCGGTATTGGAGGTATTCGACTTGTCGACCACCAGCCACGGTCGATCGATAGGCCTTTTATTGGCGACATCGTACATATCGAAGGCTTTCGAGGGGGTATCCCAAGTAAGACCACCATCCGTTGAACGCACTACATAGATACCGCCACTATCGGGAGCCTCTTTCCAATCGATATAACACAAATAAAGTAAACCATTCTTATTATACGCCATCGATACATCGGCAGAGCCATACCCATTCCCTAAATGCGGGAGACTATTCGTGGTGCTCCACGATTTGCCTCCGTCGAAACTACTGCGTGTTTTTATAGCAATTCGAAGCAGCCCGTTAGTTAATTTCAAACCCATCCAGGCAACCACTAAATTTTGATTATTAACAGGATTGATGGTCAGGTAGGGTTCTCCATCAAAGGCAATCCCATTGCTGAGGTTGGTATTGTTTGTTTGTGAATTTATTTGTTGAAAAACGAGTATCAGCAAAAAACTCAAGGGCATTAGTTTATTACGCATCATATTAGACTTAAGCATCCAAAGGTATTCACTAATTTACAATAATGAAATAGGGCAGTGACATTTTACTCACTTTTTCGCAATACTTTTATATTCCATATCCTTGCTCTGTTTTCCCAACCATTGATATTATAACGTAGAATCCATTTTGGGAATAAACAATAAATGTTTTCTTGCGAATAGCCTGCAAATTTTGATTGCGGCAACAAATCTCTCTCTAAGATAATAGCTGAATCGAGGGCTTTGTTTTGCAAGTATTCGGTTATCTCTTCATCCGATTTGAAAATAGCACAACGAATATTCGGCGATTGATAGAAGCTTACGGTATTGCCTACCAGTTCGTAAGCACTTTTTTCTCTGCATAATAAAACCATCTCTTGTTTAGAAGCATAAGTGTAAAGAAATTTATAATAGCTGATAGCTTCCTGCGCCGGGATAATCATTTTGGCCAATAAGAGAGGTGTATTTATAATAAGGCAAAGCACCAGCAAGAAACGTCCTGTACGAAGGTACTTCTGATGAATGATGAAGGAATCGATACCAAGAGCGGCGAGGTGAAGAAACGCAAAGAGCATCGGAAACAGAAACCTCATCTCCTTATGACCGATGGCCGTATGGGCGAGGATGAATGGAACTAATATCCACACAAAAAGGTTCTTCGGGTTTTTATACAAGCCCAAAACAAAAAATAAGAATAAAATAATACTAAGGGGAGGGAATACCTGAATACTATAAAGATAAAAATAATACCACCATGGCTCTACGCCCCAGTTTGATACTACATTATGCATGATTTGGGTAACGAAATAGTTTACCGGGGTAAGCACCCAATTACCATAAAACCAAAAGTCGATGACCACGCAAAGAGCCATTGCAATTACACTTGACGCAAGCAGGAGCAGCATACTTTTCCAATTCATCTTATGAATAAGAATCAGCCATAATCCTAAACCCAGAATCGCAAACCCCATCTGAAACCGAAAGAAGAAACAAAATCCCAATAAAATACCGGCGCTGGCTAATACGGTAGCTTTCTTAGAGAAACTCGCTTCTCGGGGCTTTAGGAGTAAATGAATCGCAAACAAAAAGGTGATACTTGCCAGGTTTTCAGATGAAAAACGAACACTCAGGTAAGGCATGAACCATAAGAGCATCGTCATCGCAACAAAAATATTCTTCCCTGCTTTTGTTTTAATATGATGCAGAAGGGTAAGGCATAGTTTAAAAAGAACATACCATGCGAATAGGGCGGTTATTAATCTTAAAACAAAGGCAATCGTAAAAGGGTTCGTGATTTGAAAAAAATATAAAACTTTGCTGACGACGAATGCGATGAAGACGGGTAGGGCCTGCCTCGATTGAGCGGCAAACTCCCACGGTAAAACCGCTGCGCTGGAGTTGCCTAATTTGTAGTTGCACATTTCCAATATTTGAAAATGCTCATCCGGATGATGGTATCCTTCACTAAAATAAGCAGTGATAAGATATACCAACAGGCTCAGAATAAATATATTCTTATGGGTGGATTGAAATATGGGATTGATCCTTTTCAGCACTTAGCAAAAATATACTTTTTTTAAAGGTAATAGACATAAAGATGGTATTTTGCCTCTGAAAAGTGTTCATGCTTTCAAGCTGTAATTTTCTAATTTTTTTTTTCAATTTTGCATTTTGGTTCATTCTTTTGGAATGAATTTTTTGGAAATAATATTTGCAAAAGCAGATTTTTTTTTATTATTTGTAAAATATAAATTAATGTCACTAATGGATAGAAAATCATTCCTTACCTCTACCAATACCAAAGCTAAGCCTGCAGGTACAGCACAAACCTCTAAGCTGGCTCGAACCAATTCTGGCATTACGCCGTATTCGGGCGTCTGGGGCGATAATGAAGTAATTCATCTTTTAAAACGTACCATGTTCGGTGCTAAAATTACTGACATCGCTTATTTTAAAACCAAGACAATGTCTCAGGCGGTCGACGAATTGGTAACCCCTCTGGCAGCACCATTGCCTCCAATTAATAATTATGAAGGCAAAAGTTTTAATGGAACTCCCTTTGTCGACCCTAATGGTATTGCCAAAGGAGCTACTTGGGTAAATGCACCTTACGATGGCGATGCAAATGGATTTAGGGAAAATTCACTCAAAGCATGGTGGGTGAGTTTGCTTCATAATCAAGGACGAAATATTACGGAAAAAATGACCCTTTTCTGGCATAACCATTTCTCTACCGAAATTAATGCCTACAACGACGTTCGCTATAATTATACTTACCTTTCGCTGCTTCGTCAGTATGCACTCGGCGACTTCAAAGCCTTTGCTAAAGCCATTACACTCGACCCCATGATGCTTCGTTATCTCAACGGTTTTGTGAACACGAAAAATGCACCTGATGAAAATTACGGAAGAGAATTACAAGAGTTGTTCTGTTGTGGTAAAGGTCCGAATAGTCAATATACTGAAGATGATGTGAAAGCAGCCGCTAAAGTTTTAACTGGAATTAATATTAACAATACGGTACTGGGTTATACTTTTATCTCAACGAATCACGACACCACCAACAAAACATTTTCTTCATTTTATAATAACACCGTGATTAACGGTCTCGCAGGTGCCAGTGGAATTAATGAGTTGGATGCTTTAATTACGATGATCTTTGCAGGGAAGCCTGCCACGCAGTCATTGCCCGAAACGGCTCATTTTATATGTCGTAAATTATATCGTTGGTTTGTTTATTCGGCCATCGATGCGGCTACCGAAACAAATGTAATTACTCCAATGGCTCAGGCCTTCTACACGGCTAATTGGGATATTAAAGCACCGTTAAAACTATTGCTGAAATCGGAACATTTCTTCGATGCCTTAAATATGGGTTGCCAAATTAAAAGTCCGGTCGACTTCACCATTGGCATTTTACGTGAATTTAACATTCCGATTCAAAACATTGACCCTGCAGCCACCTACGATGCATGGTATACCGTTTATGCAGTGATGGCCAATCTTCAGCAATCGCTTGGCGATCCACCTAACGTCGCCGGTTGGCAGGCCTATTATCAGGAACCACAATACAACGAGCTTTGGATTAACACCGATACTTTACCAAAACGTGCACAGGTGGCGGATATACTGGTGCTTAGTAATTATGGTTTAATTCCGGCTATCGATGTCATCGCTTTTGCCGACGCGATGAGCAATCCGGCCGACCCGAATTTATTGGTGACCGATGCGCTTAAATATCTTTTTCGAATACCTTTAAATCAGGTGAATATAGATTATATCAAAACCACCTATCTGTTAAACATGCTTACCAATGATGTGTATTGGACTCAGGCGTGGAATTTATTTAATCTCGACCGAACGAATGTAGCGAATAAAGGAGTGATAAAATCGAGACTACAAGGTATGATAAAGTATATGGTCGATTTAGCCGAATTTCAAATTTCATAAGTGAATTTAAAGTAGCATTAACTAAGTTAAAAAAAACATCCCGCATGAAACGTAGAGAATTTATACGCAACGCAGCACCCGCTATTGTGGCCCCTGCATTATTAAATGGATTTACTGTTAAAGCTTTTGGCGCTTCGCCTTTTCTTGATGCACTCACCGCAGCAACAGCCGTTACCGATCATGTGGTAGTCATGATACAGTTGAGTGGGGGCAATGATGGCTTAAACATGGTCATCCCTATCGATCAATATTCGAATTTAGCAAATGCCAGAAGCAATATTTTAATTCCATCAAATAAGGTCTTAGCACTCAGTGGATCATCATTAACAGGTTTGCATCCTTCTATGACGGGGCTGCAAAATTTGTACAATAATGGCAAGCTAAAAATTGTTCAAGGGGTAAGTTATCCATCACCAAGCTTTTCGCATTTTCGCGCCACCGATATTTGGACTTCGGCCTCCGACTCAAACCAAACACTCAGTAGTGGTTGGATGGGGAGATACTTAGGTACGGAGTACCCCAATTTCCCGCTAGGGTACCCCAATATTACGATGCCCGATCCATTGGCAATACAAATTGGTTCATCGGTTTCTCCTGCCTTCATGGGTCCCGCGGTGAGTATGGGAATGGCTATCAGTAATCCGCAATCGTATTACACCATTGCCAATAATGTGCAGGCAGCACCTAATTTATCCACTCCTTCCGGCAAAGAGTTGTCGTATGTGCGTACTGTTGCCAAACAAACAGAATCTTATTTGAGCGTAATCAAAGCCGCTGCTACGAGCGTGCCCACTCAGGGTGCATACCCTACCAATAACCGATTGGGCGACCAATTAAAAATTGTAGCACAACTCATCAAAGGCGGACTAAAAACAAGGATGTATGTTGTAACACTAGGGGGCTTCGACACGCATTCGGCACAAGTTGACCCCACCGATTTTTCAAAGGGTGCGCACGCAAATTTAATGTTACAATTAAGTGATGCGATAAAGGCTTTTATGGACGATTGTCAAGGATTAGGGATTGGAGATAGGGTGGTGGGAATGACTTTCTCTGAATTCGGACGCCGTATCAAATCGAATGCCTCAGGGGGTACCGATCACGGTTCGGCTGCTCCCTTGTTTGTGTTTGGCAATAAAGTGGATGGAGGCAAA
>CAIUDH010000073.1 GCA_903897855.1 uncultured Bacteroidota bacterium
AGAGACCTCAGAATCATGGCTCAAAGGAGGAATTCATTTTGGATTTAACATAAGCAGAGTATTTACCATTAAATCATATAATTAAAATGAAACTAATATTAAAAATGAAACTTTTATTTTTAGCTACGATCATATGGCTTTTTATATTAAGTAACAGCTGCAAACATATTCCTGAATGGTTGCAGAGCGATTTGCCTGTAAACGATAGCACCTTGATTGGTATCCCTTGCAGTGCTGATACGATCTATTTTAATAGAGATATTGCACCGCTCTTAGCCACCAATTGTGCCATGAGCGGCTGCCATGATGCCACAACTCATGCTGAGGGAGTCAACCTTTCGGTATATTCAAAAATTATGTCGACTGGTGGCGTAAAACCTGGGAGCCCGACATCAAGCAAATTATACACAGTAACCCTTAAATCGAACCCACAAGATCGAATGCCTCCATCGCCGTCCCCTGCACTTACCACTGATCAAAAAACGAAGCTATACAAATGGATTGCGCAAGGAGCCCAAAACAACTATTGCTATGATTGTGATTCGACCGCTTTCAAATTTAACTTGAACATACTTCCGATAATACAAAACAATTGCACTGGTTGTCATAATTCAGGGAATACCTCCGGCGGGGTTATGCTCACGAACTATTCCGAAATCACTACTGCATTAGTTGGCAATCGGTTACAAAACACCATTGCATGGACAGGCGTTAAAAATATGCCACCGTCAAAAAAATTACCTAGCTGTAAAATCGATAACATTAATAAATGGATTGCCAATGGAGCGCTTAATAATTAAACTTTCAACTCTCATTCTTATTGTTATAGCACAAGGTTGTTATTATGATGCAGAAAACTATTTATACCCTAGCAACAGTGCTTGCGACAGTGTAAAAGGGGTGTTTTCTACGGAAGTAAAGCCCTTGATGGATGTAAGCTGTAAGTCGTGTCATTCGGCTACGGCAGCAGCCACCTCTGGAGGAGCCATTATTTTGGAGACCTACGACCAAATAAAAGCAAATAACGCCAAAATCCTTTCTACCATTAACGCTGCTACCATGCCTAAAGGTGGGGCAAAATTACCTGTTTGTGATATTCGGAAAATTCAGAGGTGGTTTGATAACGGCATGCCCAATAATTAAAGTAACACGAGGGATTCTGTATTGCAGCTTTCTTACAAAATAGATTTTAATGATCTGACAGTGATAGCTACAAATACGAATACTATTAGTTTAGTCTAAATTAGCTTTCAAAACCATTCAAAGCTAAATCCCATTCGTCCAAATTGAAACCTACTAGAAATTTGCCTTCTCCAAATTCAAACAGCGGACGTTTTATCATGGAAGTATTGGCTATGATTAGTTTCATGGCTTCAGACTTGTTCAAAACAGCTACTTTTTCTTGATCGCTTAACTTTTTATAAGTGCTACTCTTCGTGTTAATGATTTTTGCAAGCGGTAAATAGTTAAACCAGTATTCTAACGTTTTCTCGTCAAGTCCTTCCATTTTGTAATTATGAAAGACATATTTAATGTTTTTAGCATCTAAATATTTTAAAGCCTTCTGCATGGTATCGCAGTTTTTAATTCCATAAATTATCATTGGCATAAATATGAATGAGAATGCACCTATTGATAGGTTTGGTTCTAACCTTATTTTAGAAATTCCTTTAAATCGACCAACTGGGAGCGAATTTTTTTAAGCGATTCGATCAATTCAAAATCACCTTTAGAGATTTTTTTTTGACTCTTTAAATAATCTTTGGCTCCTTGTATCGTAAATCCTCTTTCTTTCAAAAGATGATAAATCACCTTAATCGTTTCTATATCTTGAGGCCTAAACAACCGATTTCCTTTTTTGTTTTTAAGGGGCCTAATTTCAGAGAACTCACTGTGCCAATATCTTACCAAGGACGGGGCAACATCAAACATTTCGCATACCTCCCCCATTGAGAAATAGTATTTCTTGGGCGTATCTTCTACCTCCTCATCAAAACCGGGTTGCAACAAATTCTCCATGACCATACAAAAGTGTCAGAAAATAACTTAAGGAAACACACAATTAATCAACATTAGCCGTGGTGGAGTGAAAATGCTTTGACCGGTGTTTCCTTTTCAACTCCTGAGTATAAATTTCTTGTCCTAAGGTCTTCATAAAGGGGAAAGCAATGGTTTCATATTCATATTTGTCATCGTTTAAGGTTTCATCTGCATTCGTGTAAATAGTAGCAGAGAGAAAAAACGAAACAGCATTAGCCGAATCTTCGAAATAGGCTACATCCGTGGTAAATCCATAAGCTTGGCCCACTATGTTATAGATGCGAAGGGAGTGGTTGATGACTGCATTTTTTTCCTTGCCATAATATAAATATTTTTTATATGCCTGAAAATAGCTGGAGTCATATTTAGGGTATTCACTTTCGCTCGGATACTGTCCTAAGAGCTTTTTTAGAAAACCATAATCCTTTTGTTGCAATTGGAATTGTAAATTTTCTGGAAACAGAGTCGGGAAAATAATTCGCATCAGCGATTGATGCAACGTTTCGAGGGGTAAATTATTATTAAAACGAAACTGTTTAGGACTCTTTGCTAAGCTATCGCCGATATAATACGCATTACCAACGCCCACATTTTTCAAGGGGTTAAAATACACCGCTGAGGTTACAGCCGTATGAGAGAGTAAAAAGGAGGAATCTGGATTGTAAAATTCAAAGCGGTTATGATATCGATTGGCATCGGCATTGCAAGCAGGATCGAATCGCTGAATGATTCTGGCGTTATCGAAGCCCAATGCTTTGAGTCGTTGTTGAGGATAATCTTGACCTAAAAAATCGAAGACCCTGTTATAGGCACTGTTATCGCTTACCAAAAGCATTTTATGAATATAATGCCCTATCGATGGCGCGAAATTTTCCGCAGAACTATCATACGTTTCATCCGTCTGACAGGGCCCAATAGCAAAAGCTTTGAGAGGCGTTGCTATGGATAACTCGCCCTGGGTCTCCTGGGTTAACTTTTCAAGAGCAAAGGCAGAAACGAGCAACTTTGCAGTACTCGCCGGATAAAAATACATGGAGGTATCGATATTGAATTTATAATCTTTAGTATAAATTTTACCTTTTTTATCCTTCTCTATTGGGGTGTAAATAATTTGAAGCCGATATTGATCCTTATTCAAGGCTACTTCGTGTAAAAGCGGTTGTTTTTTTAATGCTTTTTGAAGGGGCCTTTGCATGCCACAACTAAATAACAAAAGTGTTAAGCAGACCGTCGAAACTAAATATCGCATTGCTTAAGCAATCTTTTCAGGTCGTGTAATGATATGACCACAATTTTTGCAGGTGCAGTTTTCCTTACTCTCATAAAAACGTTCAAAAATGGGTGGAAGTTGGGCTACAATATCGGTTACATGTTCAAATTCTTCATATACTTTGCTTCCGCATTTTTCACAATACCAAAGAAAACCATCGAGCTCTTTGGTTTCTCTTTTCCGTTCCAACACCAATCCCACCGTATTTACGGGGCGTTGAGGAGAATGAGGAGTACGAGGTGGCAAGAGAAATATATCTCCTTCGTTAATATGCATATCAACGGGTTTGCCGTCATCAATAATTTTCAAGATCATATTACCTTCAAGCTGGTAATAAAACTCTTCACCTTCATTAAAATGGTAATCCTTCCTGCTATTAGGTCCACCCACTACCATCACAATGAAATCCGAATTTTCATAAACACATTGATTACCAACAGGGGGTTTTAACAAATGACGATGCTCGTCGATCCATTTCTTGAAATTAAAAGGGCTTTGTATCATGGGATTTAAAAATTTGATGATGTTTTTACAAAAGTATGAATATTAATCACAAATCAAAATGCCAAAATATAACGATGTAATTTAGTGATGTCCCTAAATTATTTGCTCACAGTACGCGACAAAGAGTACCACAATCAATTCTAAAAACAGGGGGCATGTATGCGGTCATTTTTGAACCGAGTAAAAAAAAGTAACTTTGCTCTCGTTATGCCCCGATTGATATTATTTTATTTTTTTATATTCTCACTCTTTGCGCTCCATGCACAAACCACAAACAACGTGGATCAAGATAGTACCTTTAAAGTATTTCCTAATCCGAGCCATAATCAACTTTTTGTAACTACTGAAGGCCGTGTGAATACCGCGATGATCATTACCAGTAATGGAGGTAAACGCTATGAATATACGCAGTTTGAAATTCTAAGTTATCAAAATCATTTTGGCTTCGGATGCCCATTGGCAGGCTGCCCAGGTGCGAACGTGCCTTCCAATTTTATTTGTACCCTCGAACGTAATAACTTAGAAGATGGCTTATATTATCTGGTACTACTCGATGATCTAGGACATATTTACCATACCAT
>CAIUDH010000074.1 GCA_903897855.1 uncultured Bacteroidota bacterium
CAGCAGTTTTGCTGCAGGGATGTATCGTGTTGAAATTTTAACTCAAGGATACGAGAATAGTAGTTTCATTAAACTCTGTATACACTAAATCACACCTTGAGTTTTTCGGTATTATGGGCCATCGGCATTTTGTTTTTCACCATACCAATCACAGCCATCAAATCATATTTTCCAATATTCGATCTAATGTATCAGTGTCTTTTATAAGCACATCGCGGGCTTTACTACCAACGTTTGGTCCAACGATTCCGCAGGCTTCCATCTGATCGATGAGTCGGCCGGCTCTGTTATAGCCAAGATTCATTCGACGTTGTAATAATGAGGTGGAACCTTGCTGCATCTGTACAATAATACGGGCTGCATCTTCAAATAAGGCGTCGCGCTCCTTGGGGTCGAAGGTCTCTTTTTCTTTTTCTGCCCCTTCAAAATTCTCGGGTAGGTGCATGGGGTGTGCATAGCCTTGTTGTTGCCCTATGAAAGAAGCGATACGTTCCACCTCTGGGGTATCCACGAAGGGGCACTGTAATCGAATTAAATCGTTACCGGTACTAAACAACATATCTCCTTTTCCAATGAGTTGATCTGCACCTCCTGAGTCTAAGATGGTGCGTGAGTCAATTTTGCTGATAACCCTGAAGGCCAATCGTGCCGGAAAATTGGCTTTAATCGTACCCGTAATAATATTTACACTCGGGCGTTGTGTAGCCAATACCAGATGAATGCCAATGGCACGTGCAAGCTGCGCCAATCGGGCAATCGGGAGTTCAACTTCTTTGCCAGCAGTCATCATCAAATCGGCTAGCTCATCGATGATTAAAACGATATATGGAAGAAATCGATGCCCATCGACAGGCGAGAGCCGACGTTCTAAAAATTTCTTATTGTATTCTTTCAGGTTACGCACTTCTGCATGCTTCAAGAGCTCATAACGCTGATCCATTTCGAGGCATAAGCTTTTTAAGGTATTTACCACCAACGAGGTATCGGTAAGTATGGCATCGGCATCACCTGGAAGTTTAGCCAGAAAATGATTCTCAATATGCTTGTATAAACTCAGCTCCACCTTCTTTGGATCCACCATCACAAACTTCAATTCGGCTGGATGTTTTTTATAAAGTAAGGAGACAATCAATGCATTTAATCCCACCGATTTTCCTTGTCCCGTAGCACCGGCCATCAGCAGATGCGGCATCTTGGCCAAGTCGGTTACATACACTTCATTGGTAATTGTTTTACCCAACACTATGGGCAAATCCATCTCTGAAGATTGAAACTTAGGACTCATCAGGGCTGTTTTCATAGGCACCATCTCAGGGCGGGCGTTGGGCACCTCAATACCCACCGTGCCTTTGCCTGGCATGGGTGCGATAATACGAATGCCTAAGGCGGCAAGGCTTAGTGCAATATCGTCTTCCAGGTTTTTTATCTTTGCGATGCGCACGCCGGCGGCAGGCACAATTTCGTAGAGTGTAACGGTTGGCCCGATGGTTGCCTTGATACTCTGAATCTCGATATTATAATTTTTCAGTGTATCTAAAATCATGTTCTTCTTCTCTTCCAGCTCCTTCACATCGACCTGCGATTTAATGTTCGGGTAATCGCTTAAAAGATCGAGCGTGGGTTTCACATAATTGCTTAGATCGAGAGTAGGGTCGTACAAGCCAAACTCGGCCACAAGTTCTTCTGCGGTAGTACGGGTGCGCTCTTCTACAATTTCCGCTACTTCATCTTCTCGTTGAGTGGTATCTTCTACTTCGAAGGTGAGCTCTTGCTTTAAAACTTTAACGGTTTTTTTTGACAATGAGATACTCTGTGCTACCTCATCATCTCTAATGTCGTCAGCATCAAATGGAGGTAAATCATCCAAGTTTTCTTTAAAGGAATTAGCCTCTGTTTCAAATGAGTCGGGACTAAAAGTAACCACGTTACCGGTGTTATAATCTTGAGCAACAGGTTGGAACGTGGTTTGTAAGTTATCGTCGGTAAGGACGCTTGTTTTATCTTTGCTTGAGGTTGAGAGCTTTTTAAAAGGGGTGAGTAAAAACGAAAAGTCAGTATTGAAAACGACAATGCTAAAAATGGCTAAATAGCCGGCGAGAAAGATGATCACACCGATGTTTCCGGCGATGCTTTTAAGCCATAGATAACCAAAATAGCCAAACGAGCCACCGGCATTAAAATAATGTGTTTTGAAAATGGAACCCAATAATATACTAAGCCAGATAACCCCAAAGAAGGCGTATGCAAATGATTTGCCGATGGGTAATAAGGAGGTGCCGGAAAACAATTTCACTCCAATTAAAAAGGAGAGCAGAGCAAAGGAGTAAGAGGCAATACCAAAGCCATTATAAATGAGCACATGTGAAATCCAGGCTCCACCAATACCTAACCAGTTCTGGGCTACATCGGGGTTAATTTCAAATAGTCGGCCAAGCGATAAGCCTGAAACCACGCTCTGATCGAATTCCCAGGAGATAAGGAAGGAGGTAAAAGCGATAGGCAAAGACAAGGCAAAGGCGATAAATAGAAAACCCACAATACGTCGAAATTTTTCACTGCGCAGAAACCCGATGAATCCTTTTACACTTGGTTTCTCTTTCGAAGATTTCTCTTTTTCGAAATCGTCTTTTGTTGCTGCTTTTTTAGCCACTCTTAATTTTTTAGGGTTGTAGTAAGTAATCTGTAAAAGTACACGAACGGTATTATGAATGAAAACGCGAAACGCCTTTATTTATTGTGAATAAGTAAAAAGTGTATGATGAACTATGCAATGAATCAGCGTCCATCAAAATTCTGTTGACCACTTGATGAGAGTAATAAATAGAGTGAAGTTGTAAAAGGGGGATTCTAAATCGTAACAGGTCAGCCTAAATAAAAAACTTTTAAAGGTGGGTCGTGGCTAAAATTTGTTTTGGAGTTCCCTGATGATAAAATAACAATCACCTATTCCTTCACCCAACCGAGTCTTTCACTTTGCGCATACTGCCAAGGGGCACCGTTATTTTCGATGTTATTGGTCATTAAATTGAGTTCTTGTGGCGCAGCGCTTAGTTCCATTACTAGATATCGCCGCATATCAATAATTATTTCTAACGGGTTAATATCTACAGGACAAGCCTCTACACAGGCATTGCAGCTCGTACAGGCCCAAAGTTCTTCGGCACTTATAGTATCATGTAACGATTTCTCATCGGTAATTTTGGAATCTAGATTCCTTCCTACTTCTTCCAGTCGGTCGCGGGTGCTCATCATTATTTTGCGTGGCGAGAGTAGCTTCCCGGTGATGTTGGCAGGGCATTGGCTGGTGCATCTACCGCACTCGGTGCAGGTGTAGGCATCCATCAGGTTTTTCCATGTAAGATCCTGAACATCTTTCACACCAAATGTTTTGGGCAACTCTTTGGTTTCATCTACCTGAGCATCAGGAAAAAAAGCGAGCTTTACTTCTTTCGTCACATTCTCTGGATTGGTAAACTCTCCTTTAGGTTTAAATCTTGCAAAATAAGTATTCGGAAAGGCAAGAATAACATGAAAATGCTTGCTGAAAGGGAGATAATTTAAGAACAAGAGTATACCAATTAAATGTGCCCACCACATGAAACGTTCGGCCAGCACTAACGTGTTTTCGCTTGCACTGCCATAAAAGGCTGTTAGGTATTGAGAGATCGGAAAACTTCCAGCGGCCAGATAGTGCGTATTGCCGAGCCCCTGTAGTTTTTGGTCGGCGGCATTCATAAACAAAAGTGCCGACATTAAAATAATTTCAATGGACAGAATGGTAGCGGCATCTCTATTGGCAAAGCCTTTCAAATCGGGATGGGTAAAACGGCCCAGTCTTAAAATATAACGTCGAATTAAAAAAACGACACAGGAAGATAAAACCAAGAAAGCCAGTATCTCGAAAAAGCCAATGGCGACATTGTACAAGGGTCCTAAAAAATGAAATACCCGATGCGTGCCGAAAAGCCCGTCGATCATAATTTCTAGCACTTCGATATTGATTAGAATAAAGCCCGCATACACAATAATATGAAAGAATCCAGCCACCGGTCGGGTTACCATTTTGCTCTGTCCGAGAGCCACACGAAACATGTTTTTCCATCGCATGGCTTCGGTGCCCTGCATTTCCCAGTCGCGGCCTAAGAGTATATTGCGACGAATGCGAGTTACATTTCTAACGAAATAAAAAACGGCGATTGCTAAAACCCCTATAAATAAAAGCTGTTGAACAAGATGCATAGATGCAAAAATAGAAATTGATTTGATATCAACCCCAACTCATTGTGTAGTTTTTAGAATAAGTGATTTTTTCCACCTTTTTTAGAAAGAAAAATACAAGGCGCTTTATTTATCTTCGCCACTTATAAAAAAATCATGCGCATCCTTATTATCACTTTATTAACCATTGTCATACTTCAATCCTGCAAAAAATATCCTGATGGCCCCTTGCTCTCCATTCGCTCTCGTG
Source organism: uncultured Bacteroidota bacterium (assembly GCA_903897855.1). Classification (GTDB taxonomy): domain Bacteria; phylum Bacteroidota; class Bacteroidia; order UKL13-3; family UKL13-3; genus CAINMV01. The sequence continues at coordinate 4,469 of CAIUDH010000074.1, forward strand.
AGGCTCGTATTACGAACACGTGGGTTTGTGAGAAGGCCCTGGTAGGTGATGTGGAGAGTACCGCTTTTTATACAAAATACACTTTTGAGTACGGGGCTGATAAATCATACTCAGAGTATAATGGTTATAATACCATTAAAGGTGTTTGGGAACTCAGCACGAATGAAGATTCTATTATAGTGAGATACGGTGCTAATAAAATTTTACATGGATTTAAAATACAGAAACTTAAAAATAATTCCATGCGGCTCACGGAAGGTCCGAATGGGTTGGGATTTGATTGGTATTTAAAATCTAATTAACCTTGAATTATCAAAACGTTTGTTCTACATCTTGCTCTTTTTAGTGTAACCTTTATTTACGCATGTACGTTTAGTTTTAGCAAGATGGTGATGCCAGCGTATCTTTCACCATTTGGTTTTATTGTGATCCGTGTAGGTACAGCCGGACTTTTATTTGCGCTCTGCAGTATCTTATTTGTGAAGCAAAAAATAGATTTTAAAGAAGATCTTTTTAAGATTATTCTGTGTGCGATTACTGGCTGCGGCGCTAACATGCTTTTGTTTTTTAAAGGGTTATCCATTACAACACCCATCAACGGTGCTATCTTAATGGCGTGCACGCCTGTTTTTGTAGTCGTTTTTGCCGCTCTTCTGATTCGCGAGAAGCTAACACTCATAAAATATTTCGGTATCGGTATTGCTTGTGTTGGCGCCATACTTCTTTTGGGAGGCACTCATTTTTCATTTAACCCCACGAATATCTGGGGCGATATTGCAGTTGCCGTGAATGCCATTATTTACTCTTTCTATCTTGTTTATGCGAAACCATTATTGAAAAAATATCATCCAATAACATTGTCTGCATATACCTTTGGCATTGGGTTTATATTTGTTTTGCCTTTTGGTTTTAACGAACTAAGGCATACTAATTTTGAGGTGATCCCTTCTGATGTTTGGGGGTATATTATTTTTATTTTGATTGGGGCCACCTTTATCGCTTACTTGTTAAATGCTTATGCCCTAAGCAAAGCCTCTGCCTCTATGGTGGGGAGTTATATTTATTTGCAGCCCGTATTGGCTATTATTATTGCAATTTTAAACAATACGGATACTGTTTCATTTGAAAAAGTGGCCTACATGCTAATTATTTTTGCTGGGGTTTATTTGGTCAATAGTAAACCAAAAGAAATAGCAGTGACCACCACATAAACCATTATTTTCGCAGCATGCGTTTCAAGAACCTTACCACAGTAATTTTTGTTGCCATGTTTCTAGGCATTTTCACGGGCTATCTGCTAAACATCAGTAAAGTTGGAGCAATTGTGCGTAATATCGATGATACAGAGCAAAATATCCAGGTATTATTAAAAGATAGTGCGGCCTCCGATAGTTTAGGGGCACTTGCTTTTCATCCTAAAATTGCAGCATTTAAAAAGAGTAAAGCTCTATTTGAGAAAGAGAAAAACAGCGCACTTCTTTTCTATCAAATGCTATCCACTATCTTTTTACGATTAATAAAGATGATAATAGCCCCTTTGGTGTTTTGTATTTTAATTGTGGGCATCGCAAAACTCGGCGACGTAAAACAGGTGGGACGTATTGGAGGCAAAGCCTTGGGATGGTTTGTTTTCGCTTCCCTTATATCCTTATTTTTAGGAATGCTCCTGGTGAATGTTTTTCATCCTGGCAAATTGATTAAGATGGAAAAACCTGCCATGGGTGCAGAAACCGGGATTCGGGCGAGTGCGATGAATGCGCAGGATTTCATCACCCATATATTTCCGGAAAATATTTTTGATGCGTTAGCAAAAAACGAAATTTTACAAATCGTGATATTTGCTGTTTTGTTCGGATTTGCCTTGGCTGCTTTAAAGGAAAAAGGGAAAAATTTGGTCAGTGCCTTAGATACTGCAGCACATGTAATGCTTAAAATAACAAGTTATATTATGTATGTGGCACCACTGGCGGTATTTGGAGCAATGGCAGCAGCAGTGGCAGTTTTAGGGATTAACGTATTGAATAAATTTGCGGTTTATATTCTCTCCTTTTATGCTTCGCTTGGTCTCTTATGGGGTGTTCTTTTGTTCTTTGGATTTTTAGCCGTAGGGAAGCGTGTAATAAGTTTACTACGGCATATTCGGCAGCCTATCATTTTAGCCTTCAGCACTTCAAGCAGTGAAGCTGCGATGCCTAAAACCATCGAACAGTTGAATCGCTTTGGCTGCCCCGAAAATATCACCGGATTCGTATTGCCTTTGGGTTATTCTTTTAATCTGGATGGAAGCATGATGTATATGACCTTTGCGAGCATCAGTATTGGTCATATCTATGGTATTGATTTAAGTTTTCAGCAACAACTGTCGATGCTTCTCATGCTCATGGTGACGAGTAAAGGAATTGCCGGGGTGCCTCGGGCTAGTTTGGTAGTGATTACGGCCATGTTAGGCAATTTTGGCATCCCAACCGAAGGAATTTTATTATTCATCGGTATAGATCAAATTCTGGATATGGGCAGAAGTGCTACCAATGTTGTTGGGAATGCGGTTGCCACTGTTATCGTGAGTAAATGGGAGGGGGCCTTTAAAACAGAATCGAAACACTAAAGCTGTGATATTCATCGACACGGGAATACATAGAAAACGTTTCTCTCTAATACCCTAAACATTAGAAAATGTAAATTTGCCCGATACTTTCCCAAGTGGAATAAAGGGCTGAACGCAAATAAATATACACGAATGATTGTCTTTAAAAAGAGGTCTGAGATAACGAAATATCTTTCTAAAACCAACGGAAGCATTGGTTATGTGCCTACCATGGGAGCATTGCATGCCGGGCATTTGTCGCTTCTCGAAAAAAGTGCACGTGAAAATGAGATTACCGTATGTAGTATTTTTGTGAATCCATTGCAATTCAATAATGCCAGCGATTTGGAAAAGTATCCACGTACCTTACCTGCTGATATGGCTTTATTGATTGAATGCGGATGCGATATTCTTTTTGCACCTGAGGCAGATGAAATGTATCAGCATGAGGACGATAAAAGTTTACAGTTTGAGGTTGGCTTTTTGGATCAGCTTTTCGAAGGTGCTTTTCGGCCCGGACATTTTATGGGTGTGGCGGTGGTTGTAAATAAATTTTTCCAGATTATTCAGCCCACCAATGCTTATTTCGGATTAAAGGATTATCAACAATGTATGCTGATAAAAAAATTAGTGGCCGATTTGAAAATCCCGATTAAGTTACATTTATGCCCTACCTTACGTGAGTCTGATGGATTGGCTATGAGTTCGCGTAATACCCGACTCAGTGTAGAAGCTCGAAAAGTGGCATCCAAAATTGTTGAAGCATTGAACTATGCAAAACTAAATTACCGTACACAAAACATTACATTGGTTGAACAATGGTGCAAAAGTCACCTTGCCGAAGAACCACTTTACAGTGTAGAATATTTTAATATTGTGAATGCAGAAACATTATTGCCTGTGAAGCATGAAGATGAACCCGCGGTGGCACTCTGTGCCGCCAATTTAGGGGGTGTGAGATTGATAGACAATATGGTTCTAAATTAACCTATCGTGTCAAAAAAAGAACTAGAGTCCTTCCTTGAAGCATCCGATGCGAAAGCATTTGATACGCGTCACCGACAAATTATTAATAATAATATCGGGAAGTATAACGCTTCTGTATCCAAGGGCAGAAAGCAATATGAAAACTACGAATTGGCTCGTACCAGAGCAGCGATGCTGAAATGGAAAGTCTTAGAAAATTTAGACAAATACCTTTTAGAGTTTGAAGCTAATACACAACGTAAAGGCACGAAAGTGATATGGTGTGAAGATGTGGAGAGTGCTCAAAAGGAGGTGATGAGCATTTTAAGGATGCATGAAGCGAAGATGATTGTTAAAGCCAAATCGATGGCTAGTGAGGAGATTGATTTAAATGAGTTGTTAAAACGGAATGGCATCGAGAGCGTTGAAACTGATTTAGGCGAATACATACAACAGCTTGATGGCGAAAAGGCGTATCATATTGTAACGCCAGCAATGCATAAGAGCAAAGAAGATATTGCTCTGCTTTTTAATCAAAAATTAGGAACCCCACTCAATTTAACTCCTGAAGAATTAAGTCTGCATGTGCGTATGTTGCTGCGTGAAAAATACACACAAGCTAAAGTAGGTATCACCGGCGCTAACTTTTTAATTGCCGATACTGGTAGCATTTCTATTACCGAGAATGAGGGGAATGCCCGGTTAACCACTGCTTTTCCGAAAGCACATATTGTCATTGTAGGCATCGAAAAAATTATCCCGAATCTTACCGACCTTGATTTGTTTTTGCCATTATTGGCTACTGCAGGTACAGGTCAAAAAATCACTGCATACAATAGCATCATAAGCGGACCTGCCACGAAGGAAGAAGTGGATGGCCCCAAAGAAATGTATGTGTTATTGCTCGATAACGGTCGAACCGAGTTGTTGGCACAGCATGAGCAACGTCAGGCTTTAGGTTGCATCCGTTGCGGTGCTTGCTTGAATGCCTGCCCAGTGTATAAAAACATTGGAGGACATAGTTATCATGCTACCTATACCGGACCTATTGGCTCGGTGATAACACCGCATTTGAGCGGAATGGAAGGCTACAAACATCTAAGTTATGCATCTACCCTATGCGGCAATTGCACAGAAGTATGCCCTGTAAAGATTGATATTCACAATTTGCTTTTATTTAACAGAAGAGATGCGGTGAAGGGTAAACTGAATTCATGGACAGAAAACAAGGGATGGAAATTGTGGCGATGGGGCATGATGGAACGCAGAAGAATGAATAAGAGTAGTGGTTTAAAAAACCAATTCATGAAGTATTTTTTCAAAGAAGTTTGGGGTGACAAGCGCGAAACACCCGTCGTTGCTGAGAAAAGTTTTAATGAGCAATGGCGTGAGCTGCATCCTTCCAAGTCATAATACCTTATCTGAAAAAATCAAAAGGTTGAATCACCCTTCCAAAATTTCCAATTTGAACCACCATCACCCGGTCTTCTTTATTACTGATGGCATAGTATCTGTTAGGATCAGTAGGGGTCGTTTTGCCGTCATCGTCGAGCCGCTCACTACTGTTGGGGAGTAGTTTATAAAACACCTTTAACCAAGTTTCTTTTCCATCTGATTCTGTAATATTTATGGTGACGAAAGGCACGGCTGTCTTCAAGGAATCGCTAAAGATATGAGAAGCACGGTTATCAAATCCCTCCATGGAGAGGTTGGCGAATAATTTTAAATATTCAGCGATTTTTTGTTGATTCGAATATTGGTCTTTTATCTTCGGGTCGTTACAGGATACCTTAAACATTTCGCCGTCCTTATGGATGGTGAAAGAGACCTCAGGATGCGAAGCAAAATTTAACGACAGGGAAGAAAGATTAGAGGGATGAATACTTACGACGGTGTTTGATTTCCAATCTTCCTCCCGGGTGAGAAAACGAGGCGTAAGAAAACCATTAAATCCCGGAATTTCGGTAATCATCGGCGACTCCGCATTTTCAATACACATGTAGGTTCCAAGATAATCGGCTGTTTCACTTCCTACATAATAAACTTTTAAGAGCTCATCTCCTTTATAAATCATTACTTTTACTGAGGTGGCTAATATTTTTATAACATCATCTCTTTCTTTTTGGGGCACAGGGCTTTTTACACGAACTCTATAAATAGCATCCATCAAGGTTTGCATCTTACTCTCTTGTACATCGAATTTTTCATTGACACGCCATTGCCCTCCAGGTATCTTGTCTAAGGTGCATTGATGACCGTTTTTGTCGGCTAAAAAAATTCGTGTAATGGTGGCTGTATCCTGAATAGCAAAGTCGCTGAGATTGTTTTTGGGGAATACTTTTTTTCTGAAAACGACAACCGAAACTGCGGCAAAAACTAAAACGGTGATAAGGAATAGGATTCTTCTTTTGTTCATGTAAGGTGAGTCGTTTTGGGATATTGATTCGTTGCGCGAAGATATTTATTAAATCGAATTAATTTTTATTCCCTTTCAGAGGGTGCTGTCTAGTCAAAAAAAAACCGCTTACATCGGTAAGCGGTTTTTTTATCATTTTTATGAGTTACTCCTCATCCTCATCGTCTTCTGTGGTTTTCTTTTTCTTTTTCTCAACAGGTTTGGCTTTCTCTTTTTTAGGTTCTGGTTTTACCACTTCCTTTTTCTCCTTTGTTTTTTTAGTAGCAGGTTCTTCTGTTTTTGGTTCCGCTTTGGTATCCTCATCTACCTCTTCCTCTGCCTCTTCCTTTTTTACTTTCGATTTTACTTTGGCCTCTTTTTTTACCGGTTTTTCTTCATCGGTAGTTTCTTCATCTTCTTCTGTTTTCTTTGGTTTCTTTTTACTCACAACAACAGGGGTCCTGTCGGTGTCGCGAATAAAGCCACCTTTTTTATCAAACTCCACTTCAAGAAGCTCTCTGCTTTTGCGAAGCATCGTTAAGTAAGTCGTTTTCTTGTCGTAGGTGTCACGTTTGCGCATGCTAGTTATTTTATAACCAGGGTATTCGCTTGAAATATATTTAAGGGCCGATTTATTATACTGGTTTTTAGCTATTTCTTTTTCAGTGTATAGCAGTTTTCCATCACCACTGTATGCCGCCGCAGTGCTCACATTACCGTCACCTACTTTGAAGTCAGCACGATAATTATCCTCTTCCTGAACCCATACGACTTTTTTTGCCATCTTATATTTCGTATTGAACGTTTTGAGTACGGGGGTGGGCACGTCAATCTCTGGGGCTGCACCTTTTTTACCTTTTTGAGCAAAGGTTACATTTCCAAGGGCGATGATAAAGGCAATGATTAATGATAATTTCTTCATGGTTGAAAAATTAATTTTATTTAACACTACAAACATATCCGTATTTTATTGAAAACCCAAACTGTTTTTGCGAATTATAGTAAATTGTTTTTAGGAGTTCATCGCATCAATGCCAGGCAGTCCTTTTCCTTCAAAATATTCGAGCAAGGCCCCACCACCAGTGCTCACATAACTCACTTTATTCTCAAAACCAAATTTTGCGATAGCGGCAGCCGAGTCGCCACCTCCAATCAAAGTGAAAGCACCTTTATCAGTAGCTTCTACCACGGCTACGGCCACCGCTTTAGTACCATTTGCGAAATTACTCATTTCAAAAACACCCATCGGACCGTTCCATAATACCGTTTTCGATTTAACAATCACGTCATAGAAGGTTTTACGCGCCATCGCACCAATATCTAACCCCATCACATCGTCTGGAATGTTCATGTTGTCGGCTTCACTAATAACGGCATCATTACTAAAGGCATTGGCGGTGATGCTGTCGTAGGGTAGAAGAAAATGAATATTTTTAGTTTTTGCTCTTAGCATGATTTCCTTACATAACTCCACTCGATCCTCTTCAACGAGAGATTTCCCCACTTTGCCACCCATGGCTTTAAAAAAAGTATAAGCCATACCCCCTCCAATGATGAGATTGTCTACTTTGTCCATTAAACTTTCAATGATTAATAATTTGTCGCTCACCTTAGCACCTCCCATAATGGCGGTAAACGGACGTTCGAAACTATTCATTACTTTATCGGCATTCGCTATTTCTCTTGCCATAACATAGCCGAAGCATTTATGGTCAGAAAAAAACTGAGCTATGACAGCGGTGCTTGCATGGGCACGATGTGCAGTGCCAAAGGCGTCATTCACATAAAAGTTGCCAAGCGAGGCTAATTTTTTAGCAAATTCAAGATCACCTTTTTCTTCCTCGGGGTAAAAGCGCAAATTCTCTAATAACATCAACTCTTTAGCTTGAAGCGCTTCCGACATTTCTTTCGCGTCATTGCCAATACAGTCGTCGGCAAAATTCACTTTGCAATTCAGCAGGTCGCTTAAATGGGCTACTACATGTTTCAATGAATATTTCTCTTCGTGACCAGTTTTAGGTCTTCCCAGGTGGCTCATGAGGATCACGGAGCCACCGTCTTTTCTTATTTTCTGAATGGTTGGAATAACAGCTTGTATGCGCGTATCGTCGGCAATAGAATAATCTTTGTTAAGGGGCACATTAAAATCTACACGTAGGAGAACTTTCTTATCTGCAAAATTAAAATCGTCGATGGTTTTCATGCGAGGGGTTGGTCTATTTTAAGGGCGGTAAAGATACTAGATTGAAAGGAATCGCAAAAAACGCACAAAAAAGCCCCTCCAAAAGTGGAGAGGCCTTTAAAAATTAAGAATATAATTATTTTACTTTTGCAGCTAACTCTTTACCTGCTTTGAATTTCGCCACTTTTTTGGCTTTTATTTGGATGGCTTTTCCGGTTTGCGGATTGCGTCCAACACGGGCATTACGTTTGCTCACCGAAAAAGTTCCAAAGCCCACCAGGGTCACTTTGTCGCCTTTTTTCAACGCTGAAGTAATCGATTTAGTTACGGTTTCTAGGGCTTCCTGACTTTGTGCTTTTGTGATACCGGCGCCTTTTGCGATGGCATCAATTAAATCTCCTTTGTTCATGATAAATAAATAAATTTAGGGTTAGTGATAATAAAAACTTAGGCTGGTAAAAGTAGTAGCTCTAATTGAAAATACAAATATTTTTTACATTAATTATTAGCAGGTAGAAGGACTGTTTTTAGAGCACTTGTTTTTTTTCGTTTTTTTTTTTCAGCCAGAGCATCGATATAAACTCTTACTGGCGTCGGTGTTTAGGATTATGGGGCTGCCGTGTAATATTGAAAAAGCGTAGTCAACTTAGCTATCTCAAGGCTGGATTGGGAATCATCTTATGCTTTAATACGCCCACTAAGGAGTTTGTATCTACGCTCATGCCATCGATGATCAAGTGCGATTTTAGGTATGTTTCTTCCCGCTGCAATAGTAATTCATGGATATAATCACGTAACTCTTCTTCGTTTTTATCAACCAGGAGCGGGCGTTTGGGCGAAGCTTTATAAAGCCTTTGGTAGAGGGCCCCTTCAGGCATTTTAATGTAAACACAACAGCCATTTTGGAGCATCATCTCCATATTATGATAAAAACAAGGTGTTCCTCCTCCTGTGGCGATGACAATATTTTTGTTGTTGTTGAAATGGCTTAAACATTCGCTTTCAAGGAGTCTAAAGCCAATCTCACCTTGGGTTTGGAATATCGACGAAACCGACGCGCCTGCATAGGATTCGATGGCCTGATCCAAATCAAAAAATTCATAGTTCAGCGACCGGGCAATCTTTTTGCCTAAGGTCGATTTTCCACTACCCATAAATCCGATGAGATAAAGCTTGTCTTTTTTTGCAAATACCATTTTTCTTATTTTACAATCAATACTGGAATTTTTACGGCATGCCTTACTTTATCTACCGTGTCACCAAGGAGCAAATCATATAAGCCCGAGTGACCATGAGCACCCATCACCAGCAGGTCGGTTTCGAGCTCGTTCACAATTTGAGCAATCGTTTCACGTGGATTACCAAATCCAATTTTTGTTTCGGTATGAAACCCTTGTAGGTTCAGCTCATCGGCGTAACGTTGCAGATTTCTAATGTCGGCCTGGGTTTCAAAATCGCCGGCTTCTTTGCCGTAAATACGGGCATTGGCACTTTCAACCACATGTATTAAATAGTAGCTTGCCTGCAACCCGCCTTGTTTTAGAGCGCCACTGATTGTTTTCTGATCCATCTTCCCAAAATCGACCGTGACTGCTATTTTTTGATAATGAACGGCCGAAGTGAAATCCAAACCTTTAATGGACTCATGTGGGGTTCGTGTTTCGCGCTCTAAAGAACTTTTCACCAGAGGCACTAAAACAATATATACTAAAACAAAAGCACATAGAACCAACACTGGGATTACAATCCAGTAAATATAAAGCGTGTATTCGCCTGCTGTAACAATCCATTCGTGCATTTGTTCTAGCACTAATTTAATGTTTAAAGTTAGAATAATAATAGCTACCAACCAAGAGAGAATTTTCATCCACAATTTAATGGTAAATACACCCATCCGCTTTTTATCACTCACAAAATGGATTAAGGGCACAATGGCAAATCCAAGTTGTATACTAAGAATGACTTGGCTGAAGATGAGCAAGCGCCCCAAATTGTTTTCTCCGAAAAAAAGGACACAAACCACGGCCGGTATAATCGCCAATAAGCGTGTAAGCATGCGTCGCAGCCAAGGCCGAATTCTAAGGCTTAGGTAGCCCTCCATGATAATTTGTCCGGCTAAAGTACCCGTTACCGTACTGCTCTGGCCAGCGGCAATTAAAGCAATAGCAAATAGGGCAGGAGCTGCCTTTCCGAAAATGTGACGTAAGAGTTGATGGGCATCTTGTATTTCGGCGATGTTATTGTACCCGGCCTTAAAAAAGGCGGCAGAGGCTACGATTAAGATGGAAGCATTCACAAAAAATGCCAGGTTGAGTGCAATCGTTGAATCGATTAAATTATACTTTAAGGCTTGCCATAAGTTTTTTTCGTTGCGAATAATGATGCGCGTTTGAACCAGCGAAGAGTGAAGGTATAAGTTATGAGGCATCACCGTAGCTCCGATGATGCCGATGGCAATATATAAGGCTTCTCCATTAATGGTACTTGGGATAAAACCATATATTATTTCCGAGACGACCGGTTTTACGATGAGTATTTCAAGAAAAAAAGAAACAGCGATAATCAATACCAGTGAGAAAATAAAGGCTTCAAGCTTGCGAATGCCCCGGTTGAGGAGGAAGAGCAACAAAAAGGTGTCTAAAATGGTGATGCCAATGCCCCAAATTAAAGGCAGATGAAAGAGTAAGTTGAGTCCGATGGCCATCCCGATAACTTCTGCCAAGTCGCAGGCTGCAATGGCAATTTCTGCCAATATATAGAGAGGGATATTTATAAACTTTGGAAATGTTTCTCGTGAAGCCTGAGCCAAATCGACCCCGCGAATAAGCCCCAAACGGGCACTTAGCGATTGCAGTAAGATGGCCATGAGGTTACTCATTAAAAGCACCCAGATGAGTTGGTATCCAAATTTACTTCCTGCGGCAATATCGGTAGCCCAATTGCCTGGATCCATATAGCCTACGCTCACCAGGTAGGCCGGGCCAATAAAAGCAAACAGCCTTTTCCACCAATGCGTTGAGGTATTGGTAGCTACCGTTTGATTCACTTCACTTAAACTCGAATTCTGCATGGCGTAACGTTTAACGCTTGATTTTATGGACCAATAGATTTTCAGCGATCTCCTTACTGATATGCATCGTTTCATGGTTCAAAACCAGCTGTACCGATTGATCGAAGTCGTTACGCTCAACAATTTTTATGGTTTTGCCAATCGTTAAATGCATCTTTTCTAAATGTTTTAGGAAGGCAGGACTGTGGTTTTTAACCCCCGTAATTTTAGCATTGGAGTTGGGTTTTATCTCACTCATACAACAACATTTCGTCACACACATCTTTCCCGCTTTATCTGGAATAGGGTCGCCGTGAGGATCAAGTTTAGGAAAGTCTAAAAAACGATCCAGTTTTTCGATCAATTTATCCGATTTTATATGTTCCAGCTGCTCTGCTATATCATGTACTTCGTCCCAACTTAATTTGAGTTTTTCCACTAAAAAGTACTCCCAGAGCCGATGTTTTCTAATAATGGCGAGCGCTGTGGTAAAGCCTTTTCGGGTGGGAATGACCCCTTGGTATTTTTCATACGTGAGCAGCTTTTTTTCTGCCAACTTCTTCACCATTTCCGTCACGGAAGCCGCCTTGGTATGCAGGTGATGGGCAATGGCATTGGTGCCTATTCCCTCCTCACCCGTGTACAAATGAAAGATAGCTTTTAGGTAGTTTTCTTCGGAAATGCTTAGTGCGTGCATAGGATTTAAATTTTATACAGTGCAAAAATATAATTTAGTTTAACCTAAAAAAATATTTAATTTATCTGAACAATATTGAATATTAATGTATTTTTGCAAACTCATTTTCAAACGCTATATGAAGTTATTATTCAAGTATTTAAAAAAGTATCGTAACACGGTAGTTCTAGCGCTGGTGCTGGCAGCCTTAAACCAAATGTTTAGTATGGCCGACTCCATTATTGCCGGTAAAATAATGGACAATGTGATACTCAAGGCGCCGACACTGAGTAAGGAACAGTTCTGGAATAGTGTGCTCTTTTTGGTGGGTTGCAGCATTGGGGTGGCCATGCTTTCCAGGATTTCAAAAAATATTCAAGATTATTTTGTGAATGTGATTACTCAAAAAGTGGGCGCCGACGTCTATGCCGATGGCTTGAAACATTCGCTTGAATTGCCTTTTCAGGTTTTCGAAGATCAACGCAGTGGTGAAACACTTTCTATTTTGCAAAAAGCACGTATCGATAGTGAAAAATTTATTAACGCGATCATCAGCGTCATCTTTACAAGTATTGTAGGTATTGTGTTTGTGGTTGTTTATTCGATATCGATTAACTGGCATGTAACTCTAATTTACTTTGGTGGAGCTTTCATCGTGGGCTATCTGAGCCAGTTTCTAAGCAAGAAAATAAAAAACATGCAAAAGATTATTGTCAAAGAAACTACGGCATTGGCAGGCAGCACGACAGAAAGTTTGCGTAATATAGAGCTGGTGAAAAGTTTAGGGCTGGCCAATCAAGAAATTGAACGCTTAAATAAAACGACGTATAAAATATTAGGGTTGGAATTAAAAAAGGTGAAGTATATACGGAGCCTTAGTTTTGTGCAGGGAACGGTGATACAGTTTACACGTAGTATGATGATTATATTTTTACTGTTTCTCGTTTTTCAGCAAACGCTAACAGGAGGTCAATATATTACGTTTATATTTTTTACTTTTTTCATTTTTGCACCCATGCAGGAACTGGGTAATATCATCTTAATTTACCGAGAAACAGAAGTGTCTTTTGAGAACCTGGGAAAGATATTTGATACCCCTATTGAGTTTCGACCCGAAACGCCAAAGGTGCTGAACGACCTACAGAATTTTGAATTTCAAAATGTCACCTTCAAGCACCAAACAGCGAAACATCCGGCCTTAGAGAATATTAATTTTAAGATAGGGAAAGGCGAAACCATCGCGTTTGTGGGGCCGAGTGGAAGCGGTAAAACGACCTTGGTAAAACTACTTGTAGGATTATATCATCCCAACGAAGGTAAAATTTTATACGATGGCATTGATGGGTTGGAGATAGATAAAAATGAACTTCGCGAACAAATTGGTTTCGTAACACAGGATACGCAGTTATTTTCAGGCACCATCAGGGAAAACTTATTATTTGTAGCTCCTAAAGCTACTGAGCAAGAGATTTATGATGTGTTGAAAAAAGCTAGTTGCGACAAGCTTTTGGAACGTGCTGAGGATGGCTTGGATACCATCATCGGGGAAGGAGGTGTGAAAGTGAGCGGGGGCGAAAAGCAACGTCTGAGTATTGCACGTTCCTTGCTGCGTAATCCCAAACTGCTCGTTTTTGACGAGGCTACCTCTTCACTGGACTCCATCACAGAAGAGGAAATTACAGATACGATTAAAGAGATCAACGAAAATAGAAACATTATCACCATCATTATTGCCCACCGGCTAAGTACCGTTATGCATGCCGATCGTATCTTTGTATTGGAACAAGGAAACATTATTGAGTCGGGTAAACACGCCGATTTGATTGAAGAAAAAGGGTTGTATTATGCCATGTGGAGGCAACAAATAGGAGAACGTAAGCAACGCACTAAACAGGCTGAAATTAGCCCCTCCTTGACCCTCTAAATTTTACTCTTTTTCTACTGCAAAAAAACTTTACTTTTGCAGTTATGGGTGAACCTTGGTACAAACGACTGACAGAAAATATACGGACCTCCACAAAAGAGAAGAAACAAACTCCAGATGGACTTTGGTATAAATGTGGACGGTGTAAGAAAGTGACCTTACAAACCGATTTAGAACAAAATCTTTATGTATGCCCACATTGCGAATACCATACCCGTATTGGCAGTGAGGAATATTTTGATATCCTTTTCGATGGAGGAAAATTTACAGAGCTTTTCGACAATATTATTAGTGGCGACCCGCTTCATTTTGTTGACACTAAGCCGTATACCAATCGTATAGAAGAAACCATTATTAAAACGGGTTTGAAAGATGCTGCCCGCAGTGCTGTGGGTAAAATTGAGAACCACGACCTCGTCATTACCTGCATGGATTTCGGTTTTATTGGAGGAAGTATGGGAAGTGTGGTGGGTGAAAAAATTGCCCGTAGCATCGACTATTGCCGAGAGCATAAAATACCGTTCCTGATGATCTCAAAATCGGGCGGGGCTCGAATGATGGAAGCGGCCTTCTCTTTGATGCAGATGGCCAAAACAAGTGCTAAACTGGCTTTGTTGGCTCAAGATAAAATACCTTATATTTCGTTATTAACCGATCCAACCACCGGTGGTGTTACCGCCTCTTTTGCCATGCTAGGCGATTTTAATATTGCTGAACCCGAAGCTCTCATAGGTTTTGCCGGTCCGCGGGTCATACGTGAAACCATCGGCAAGGATTTGCCTAAGGGATTTCAAAGCAGTGAATTTTTGGTAGAACACGGATTTTTAGATTTCATCATACATCGCAAAAACTTAAAGAAGCAACTTGCGATATTACTTGATTTGTGGAAAGACAATAAGATAGAACGACAGGATGGCAATTTGATTGATGCCTAAAGCTGGTTCTAAAATAGCGTACGAATAATATTAATTTATAATAAATACCATGACCTTTTTATTTCTTAAAAAGAGAATGGAATTTTCAAATGGCTAAACAGCAAATCGTTTTTTATTGTAAAAATTGTGGCTATTCTTCTCCGAAATGGATGGGTAAATGCAATAGCTGTGGGCAATGGAATACGCTCGTGGAAGAGGTGGTGGTGAAAGAAAAAAATGAACGTACCGACTGGAAAGAGTCCACCACGGGAAAAAAATCAACGCCCAAAGTAAGACCCCTGAGCGAGGTAGAGGCCGGTAATGAACAGCGTTTAGTGACTTCGGATGCAGAGTTGAACCGAGTGCTTGGCGGTGGCATCGTAGCAGGAAGTGTGGTACTCATTGGGGGTGAGCCAGGTATTGGGAAATCGACCCTCATGCTGCAGATTGCCTTATCGCTCCAACATCAAAATATTCTTTATATAAGTGGGGAAGAAAGTGAAGCACAGATAAAAATGCGTGCCGACCGCATTGGCACGATACCCGAACATTGCTATATACTCACGGAGACGAACACAAAAATTATTTCACAACAGTTAAAACAACTGAAGCCGGATATTGTTATTGTTGATTCTATTCAAACTTTATTTAGTGAGAACATTGATAGCACGGCTGGAAGTATCACTCAGATTAGAGAATGCGCCGGTGAGCTGCTGCGGTTTGCCAAAGAAAGCAATACTCCTGTTTTTTTAATCGGTCATATCACCAAAGACGGAAGTATTGCCGGCCCGAAACTACTCGAACACATGGTAGATACGGTATTGCAATTTGAAGGCGACAGGCACTATAGCTATAGAATATTACGAACCATCAAAAACCGATTTGGATCCACTGCAGAATTAGGTATTTATGAGATGCAAGGCAGCGGCCTGCGTCAGGTAAGTAACCCGTCGGAAATATTAATCTCTCAGCGTGATGAAGCTGTTACCGGCGTGGCTATTAGTGCTGCATTAGAGGGCTTACGACCGATGCTCATAGAAATACAAGCCCTTGTAAGCGCCACCGCTTACGGGATGCCTCAACGCACCGCCACCGGGTTTGATTTGCGGCGCATGAGTATGTTGCTGGCGGTACTTGAAAAAAAATGTGGATTTCGTTTTGGCACTCAGGATGTATTTTTAAATATTGCGGGCGGATTGCGTATTGAAGATCCTGCCGTAGACCTGAGTGTGGTAGCGGCTTTGGTATCGTCAAACCAGGAAATGGTCATCGACAGCAAAATTTGTTTTACCGGAGAAATTGGCCTGAGTGGAGAGATTCGAAGTGTAAACAGAATAGAACAGCGTATTGCCGAGGCAGAGAAACTTGGATTTGAGCAAATATTTATTTCCAGATATAATACCAAAGGCCTGAGCCTCAATAAATATAAAATTGAAATAAATACAGTGAGTAAGCTTGATGCGTTATTCTCTCAATTATTTGGATAGTAAGTTCCTACGATACATCTTTTTCTTGCCAATAAACTCACGCAAAAGACCATGTATTATCTATGGCTCGTTGCTGCCCGTTTAAAGATGGCCGTCTATAAATTCAGGTTAAGTCTTGGTGAGTTATAAATCTATAGAATAATACGTATGGGATCTTCAAGTAATTCTCTCAACGTTTTTAAGAAAGCAGCACCCGTGGCCCCATCTACCACTCGGTGGTCGCAACTCATGGTAACTTTCATCATATGGGCCGCTACAAATGCTCCGTTCTTTACAATCACCACTTCGCGTGTTGCTCCTACCGCCAAGATACAGGCATCGGGCGGGTTAATAATGGCAGTGAATTCTTCGATGCCCAACATCCCTAAATTAGAAATACTAAAAGTATTGCCTTCCCAGTCGGTTGGTTGTAATTTTTTGTCCTTTGCCTTTTGAGCAAATTCCTTCACCTCTTTGCTTATCTGAGATAGTTTCTTGGTGTTGGCAAAACGAACTACAGGCACTAAAAGTCCGTCTTCAACAGCTACCGCCACACCAATATTAACATGATGATTAACTCTAATTTTATCGCCCAACCAACTGCTATTCACCATCGGATGGCGGGTTAGCGCCTCAGCACTGGCTTTCACAATAAAGTCGTTCATTGATATTTTAAAATCACCATTGGCATTAATGCTTTTTCTGCTTTCAATAACCTTATCCATATTAATATCGATGGTTAAATAAAAGTGAGGTGCCCCGTTTTTACTCTCTAATAAACGCCTTGCGATTGTTTTACGCATCTGCGATACCGGTATCTCTTCATAGCTCTCAACCATAAAGCTATTCGGGATTGACAATGATTTATGCTGCGATAAGGGTAGCATATTATCCAAATCGCGTTTTACGATTCTTCCATTTTCTCCCGTACCTATTAAGTTAGAGAGTGTAATGCCTTTCTCCTTGGCAATTGATTTGGCCAGTGGGGATGCTTTAATATGTGAATGGTCAGTATTTGTAGAGATAGATTCAACCGTAGCATCTGCAATTTTGGCCGTTTCTGCTTTCGGCGCTTCAAGCACGACGGCTACTGTTTTCGGTGTTTCCAACAACGTCTTATAATCTTCACCGGCAGCACCAATAATGGCAATTACCGCATCAATGGGCACCGATTGTCCTTCTTTTATACCGATATAAAGCAGTACCCCCTTTTCAAAGTTTTCTAATTCCATGGTGGCCTTATCTGTTTCTACATCAGCCAAAATATCACCAGTTTTCACGGTATCGCCTACTTTTTTATGCCATGCAACAATAACACCTTCGGTCATGGTATCACTCATTTTGGGCATTCTTATAACTACAGCCATTGCTTAATTTATTTTTTTTGAGAACGGCAAAGATAAAAGTAAGTTAGGTAATTTTGAGAATAATTAATGCGGGGTGAATTTACCCTTCGATGCCAGGCTTTATGGTGGTTCAAAAACCGCTACATTATTATCTTAAGCAGCCTCGTCTGGTTTATTTTAGCTCAGCAGTATCCATATCCTCCTCTTGAATTAGGACTTTATTTTCTTGCAACTCTAACGCCACCAAGCCTGCCATAAAGCCCCAGATCATGACTCCTACTTTATCGCTGTCGCTATAATTGTTGAGGAAACCATGTACATAATAGGTCGAAAGACCTAATAATAAACAGGTGGCGAGTATTTTATGTTCTTTGTTTTGGGTACTATAAATGAAGCGCATGCCGGTTGATACAAATAGCAGCAGCACCACCAGCAAGGAGCCTAAACCAATGAACCCTGTTTCACATAAGGGGCCTACGTATTCACTATGACTGTTGCCTCCGATACCAAAATTGGTGCTTATTTTTGTTTTCTCAAACGAGATTTGATAAGGTGCATACTCAAACTTATATACGCCAGGACCCCAGCCGAGTATTGGTTTCTCTTTCCACATACGCAGGGCAGCGTGCCATCGGTTAATACGTTCTAAATTGCTGTCGTCGGTGCTTACATTATAGATACTTTTAATATGACCTCCAAAATCGTTGGCACTGTCTTGCTTATTGGAGCGTAGCGCCATACTAATTTGTTCTTTATAATTAAGATAAATAAAGGCGCTAAAAGCCCCGACAATCAAAATGGTTCGAAGTTTCAATCGTAAAAGCAAAGCACCCAAGAATACGGCGGCGGCGGCCAAACTAACCCAAGTGGCACGTGTAAAAGAAAAAACCACCCCAGTGAGTAGGATCACCAAAAAAAGCAGGATCACAAAACGCATGAAATTACTGAACTTGAAGGTGGCACTATACGATAAAAAACAGACTAAAACCGGAACAAAAAAGGCAAGTGAAGCAGCATATACGCCGTGATCAATATAAAAAGGTTTAGATACCCAGTAAGCATCTTTTTGTAGAAAATCAAATTGGCTATGGTTGATCACCGTATAGACCACAATGCCAATCATCGGCACCATATAGCACCATAAAAAGCGTTTGATGTTTTTTGTATTTGAAAAAAGTTGTGCCGCTAAGAAGTAGAATACGGTGATGATCCAGAGCTTATTGATAAAAAATTTTATACTAACCTCGAATCGTGTACTAAAAATCGCGGTGAAAAAAATCCAGAATAGATAGAATAGAATGCCTTTCGTTAGAGGATGTCTTAAAATTCTTTTATCGATTTGTCCGTCGATAAAAAATTTAATCCAGGTCCCTACCATTAAAACAAAGGTGATGGGTTCGGAGGGGAAGTTCATTCCAAAGCCCGTACCTTCACCAATATCCTTTATGCTTACTGACAGGGGCACCAAAAAAGTGATTACTAAAATCAACAAATCGCTTCGAAGCACACCCACTAAAATTATGGCAAGCACAACGGGGAAAATAAATCCCACCTCAAACTCAAAGTAGAGCAATAACCCAAGACTTAAAAGGATGAAGGCAAGACCTAAGCCATAGAACCATTTTAAGTTTAGTGAGGAGGGTAAAAACGAACTTCTACTCATTAGAGTTTACCTGTGCGATGATGTTATTTTTTTTGAAATAATCGAATGCAACTAGTACCAATAAACACATAAAGAAGGTGGTCAGCATCATGGCCAAGGTGGTTATAATGGTACGAGGGTATACTTTTTCTTCCGATTTTCCAGCGGTGTTCACCACAAATTTACAAGGCAGAAACTGCTCGGCGTCGATTTTTATTTTTTCGTATTTTGTTTGCAAATCGCCGAGAGCCTCGCTTTCAAAGGTTAAACGGGTTTGAAAGGACGATTGAACAGAACCATATTTTTGCAAGGCCTCCACGGTCTTAGGGTCGGCGTTGGCCCCTTTTTCTGCTAACCCACGGCTCTGCTCATCAAAATTATATACGCCTAAGGCAGCCAGCGACTTCATCGAATCCTGTATAATTTGAATTTGTTTCTTCTTATTCTCATACTGTTCTTCAACAATTTTTAAGGCTTTAACCGCCCATTCGCGCTGGATATTCATTTTAACGGTATCGAGCATATTGGCGATGCCATTGGCCATATCGGCGGCCATTTGGGAGCTTCTGTCGGTTACCGCTATTTCCAGAGAAGCATATTCAGTACGACGGTAGCTTACGTTGGCATCAAAAGTTTTACTCAGTTTAGTATACACACTTTTTTCCTGCGGATTGAGTTCATAATGTGTCATCAAATCGAACCTTCCGATGATATCCCATTTCAGCTTCTCTGATTTCAGGAGTTGAAGTAACTGCTCTGCTTCTTCCTCGGCACCAAAAGCCAGCACGTCGCGTTCCTTACCTGTAATGCCCGGCAGTAAAGCGTTGGAGATGGAGTTGTTGGTACTCGGGTAAAACACCACAGTGCTTTGATACTCCGGACGAATCACAAATTTGCATATCACAAAAGTGAGTATGCCGGCTATTAATGTGATAATGAGCAAATGCCTGTACCAGCGAACCAAGAACTTCAATAAGTTAATAAAATTGAATGAATACGATTGTTGATTTTCCATATTATAAAAATGCGAAAATAAGCAATAGCAAGTATATTTAAGAAAAAGACAAAGTAGACCATGTGGAGTTCATGATGGAATCTTTACCTTTGAAGGCAAAGCCCCAAATAAAATGAATCAAGACAATACTTTAAATAACTTAAACGCCTTTCGAGCCATAGCCTGTTGGGTGGTTTGTTTGTATCATGCGGCATTTATACTAAGCGAACACTACCCAGGTGTGATGCCAGTGCTCGACTGGGGGCAGGAAGGTGTTTATGCCTTTTTTGTAATAAGCGCTCTGGTGCTCTCCTGGTCGATGGCCCAAGGCCAGTATCAGTGGAGGTTTATAGGTAAATTTTTACTCAAGCGTTTTACCCGATTATATCCGCCTTTGCTATTATCGATTGGGTTGTGGCTGCTTTATTTTCAAATGGGCAATGGTAGCATCAGTCAGGAAGTGCTTATCAAAGCATTCGACAGTGCACTCATGATAGTTCCTTTCAAAGGGTCGCTCTGGATTAATAATTTGTATTGGACGATTTTTGTTTTGTTTCAGTTCTATCTATTTCAGGCCCTTGCGTATCCTTTTTTAGCCCATGCCAATCACCTCATACGGCGTGTTTCTTTCCTGATTACATTAGCGATGACATTTATCCCGACGTTATTTTTCCCCGAATACAGAGACATCAAAATCGTACTTTTTTTTCATCTGCCTATTTTTAGCATGGGGCATTTATTATTCCTTTATTATAAAAAAATTATTACCGTTAGCGAATTTGTTGTGGAGTTTATTCTTGCCATGGCCACCTGTGCATTCTTAACCGGTTATATCTATGGTATGGGTTATCATATTCTGATTGCCGCTACACTTACTTGCCTGGGTATTTTATTTGTAAAATCACCTCCCAACTGGCTTAGCTTCATTGGTAAAATCTCCTATTCTTTTTATTTGATTCATGGCGTGGTTATTTACACGGTAATTTATTATCTGTCCGAATTTAAAAAGTCGGCCAGCGGGTCGTTGATCACGTATTTACTTATTCAGGCCATCGCCATTTTTGCAGCGTGGCTAATTTATCTGTTAATTGAAAAACCTTCGGCACGATGGGCGAAAATGATCCATTACACTGTGAAATAGGCCACTTTAATTTGAAGACAGGCAGTATAATTAAGCCATGAAAAATATCACCGTACTTATTTTTCTTATAATTAGTAAGGTGCTTTATGGCCAAAATTTTCAGAATTTTAATTCCACGCCGTATGATTATCATAGCTGGTATCTTCAAAATAGGGGAAACATCTGGACAGATTCTCTCGAAAACAAATACACACTGAGAACAGCCGTACCAGTAGATTATTCTTCATCAAAATTTTACTTCAACGTGACTACTGGTGCCCAAACCGATAATAGTTTATTAATTAAGTATGATTCGTTAAATAACATTAAATACTACAAAAAACTTGTTTCCATCGGGTCCCCTATGTTTTATTACACGCCTAGAATGATTTATTATGAAAATTGTATTTATATAATGGCAATTTCTAACACGCTTTGTATTTATGATAACACGATTATAAATACTAATAAAAACGTAGTAATACTAAAAATAAACCCTGCTAATGGCGCGCTATTAAATAGGTTCGTACTTCCTTTTGACGCAGCAACAAACCAGGCGTATAACTTTTTTATTGCCAACCATAAAGTTTACTTATTCCTTACAGCAGGGGCAAACTTAAACTATTATTCTACACCAATCAATGCAGGAAACTTTGTTGCCGTTTATGATACGAATGTTAATTTCATTTTTGCGAAAAACATTCCTAACGACATCACCTACAATAACGGTCTTTTGTTTTTAAATAACAATTTGTATCTTTTGGGTAGTTATCTTGGTTTTTCACCACTTCAGAGTTCTGGTATTATAATAAAGTTTGATACCAACTTTAATGTGATCAAAAGAATAAATTATGGAAGTGAAACCTTTCAACCGATGGCTTTAAATGGTAATATATTATTTGCGGCACATGCCGGAGATATTTACCCCGGATATGAAGATAAGAACAAAGTTTTCTTGAGTATCGTTGATACCGGGTTAAATATTATCAAGGAAACAAAATGGGGTTTAAGGAGTGATAATACTTACAGTTATGTTACCTCTGGGGTAAATTATTTTAAACATTTGAATATAATAAACAATAAAATTACTTTTTGTTTTGTCACGGCACTATCTAAGGATTCAGCCATCGGTTGTAATACTATAGGCAAAACAGCAACAAATGTTTTCATAAACACACTTGATACCAACCTAAACTGCCTAAATAATATACAAATTTCAAATTTAGATTATAACAATTGGGGGCTCTATTCAAATATAAACTTCTCCTCCAGTAAACAAATTTCATTAATGATTGGTTCAGAACAAATTTCAACGATAGATACTCTATTCCAGTTTTATTTAAATAGACATAAATATCCTATTGGTAAAATGAGAAGGGGTAATACCGACAATATTTTAGCTCCTTCGTCCTATCCATGGAGAAGTCCAAATATTGTAAGCTTAAATTCCGATCAATGGCTTGAAACATTTTTGCCAGAAAAGACAAATTATTGTGTTGGTGATACCTTGAAGTTAGCGTATAAGAAAGTGGGTGAATGGCATGCGGGTACCACCTTTCGTTTGGAAATTTCTCCCAATACAGATTTCACTAATG